>CAYOYK010000006.1:0-75408 GCA_964408185.1 uncultured Oscillospiraceae bacterium
GCGGTTGAGGCCGCCGGGGCCGAGGGCGCTCAGACGGCGCTTGTGGGTCAGCTCGGCCAACGGGTTAGGCTGATCCATAAACTGGCTCAGCTGCGAGGAGCCGAAGAACTCCTTGATGGCGGCGCTGACGGGACGAATGTTAATCAGCTCGCCGGGGCGAACCTCGTTTGCGTCCTGAATAGCCATGCGCTCGCGCACCACGCGCTCCAAGCGGCTCATGCCGATGCGAATCTGGTTTTGCAGCAGCTCGCCAACGCTGCGCAGGCGGCGGTTGCCCAGATGGTCGATATCATCGGTAAAGCCGATGCCGTAGGGCAGGCCCAGCAGATAGCTGATGCTGGCGACCACGTCGTCGGTGAGGATGTGCTTGGGCACAAGGCTGTGGGCGTTATCCTTGACGGCCTGCTTCAGCTGCTCGTCGTTCTCGCAGGCGTCCAGAATGGCCTTGAGAGTGGGGTAGTGAACCATCTCCAGAATGCCGCATTCCTTCGGGTCGAAGGGGAGGTACTGCTTGGCGTCCACAAAGTGGTTGCCCACGACCTTGTGGACGTGGCCCTCCAGTTGGATGCACACGGCGTTGAGGCCGGAATTCTGGATCTTTTTGGCGACGTCGCGCTCGATGGCGTCGCCCTTTTTCACAAAGACCTCGCCGCTTTGCGGGTCGATAATATCCTCGGCGGCAACCTGATCCTGAATGCGGGTCGCCAAGCTGAGCTTCTTGTTAAACTTGTAGCGGCCCACGCGCATCAGGTCGTAGCGCTTGGGATCGAAGAACAGGCTGTTCAGCAGGCTCTGCGCGCTCTCCTTGGAGGGCGGCTCGCCCGGCTTCTGCCGCTTGTAGATCTCAATGAGGCCATCCTCTTGGCTTTTGGCGTTATCGCCGCGCTGGATGGTGGCCATCAGGCGCTCATCCTCGCCCAGCAGGTCGATGATCTCCGCGTCGGTGCCATAGCCGAAGGCGCGCAGAATCACCGTGATGGGCAGCTTGCGCGCACGGTCAATACGCACCCACAGCACGTCGTTGCTGTCGGTCTCGTATTCCAGCCACGCGCCGCGGTTGGGGATGATGGTGGAGGAGTACAGGTGCTTGCCGGCCTTATCGATCTGGTCGCCGAAGTACACGCCGGGCGAGCGTACAAGCTGGCTTACGATGACGCGCTCCGCGCCGTTGATGATAAAGGTACCATGCTCGGTCATCAGGGGGAAGTCGCCCATAAAAACGTCGGATTCCTTGATCTCGCCGGTTTCACGGTTCTTCAGCCGCACAAAGACCTTCAAGGGCGCGGCATAGGTCATATCGCGTTCCTTGCAGCGCTCCACCGTGTTCTTGGCTTTTTCGTCCAAGGAATAGTCGACGAATTCGAGCACCAGATTATCCGTGTAGTCGGTAATCGGAGAAACGTCGGCGAGCACTTCGCGCAGGTCTTCTTCCAGAAAACGCCGATAGGAGTTCTTTTGCACCTCGATGAGGTCGGGCATGTCCAGAACCTCGTCGATGCGCGAGAAGCTCATGCGTTTTCTCGGCTTCCCCATTTGAACCTCGTGCACCATAAATGCCATCACCCCTT
The DNA here is from genome assembly GCA_964408185.1 of uncultured Oscillospiraceae bacterium. Taxonomy (GTDB): domain Bacteria; phylum Bacillota; class Clostridia; order Christensenellales; family Aristaeellaceae; genus CAYOYK01. The sequence goes on from CAYOYK010000006.1 coordinate 1,569, forward strand.
ATGTTGTCGCACAGCAGCGCGCCGGGAGCGAGCCTTCTGCCGCAAGCAAAGATTGCCTGTTGCATTTTTGCCGGAACCCATGTACAATACTGTCCATAGGGTGGCAAAGTCGCTCTCAGTATCGATACTGATGCAATTTTATATGATAGCACCTTTTCTATGCGCTGTCAATGAAAACGTCATCGGTTTCAGAAACTTCTTTTTGATAACAGAGCGACCTTGCGCAAACGTGCCGAAGGTGTTATGCTCATTTGGCTCCGCGGGCGGCGACGCGCCGTGCCAAACGGGAAAAGGAGATTATCCGTATGACGCAATTTGGCCGTGTAACGGCCTACGAGCCCGATACCCGCATGGCGACCATCACATTTACGCGCCCCGAAGCCTGTGAAAAATGCGGGGCCTGCTCCGGGCGCAAGCATCAGGGCGAGCTGCGCGTGCAGGCGGACTGCCGCGAGGGCCAGTGGGTGCGCGTGGAGCTGCCCGAAGGTCGCTTTTTGCAGGCCACCCTTCTGGCCTATGTCTGTCCGCTGGTCGGCCTGATGGCGGGGCTGGGGCTTGGCTATTGGCTGGGCGGCGGCGCGGACGGCGCAACGCTGCTTGGCGGCGCAATCGGGCTGGCGCTGCCGCTGGCGGGGCTGGCGCTGCTGGACCGCAGGCTGCGCGGCGACGCGCGGTGGCGCCCCGTCATCAGCGAGGTCTACGACGAGCAGCCCACCGAGGCGACCATCGGCTGTCAGCCCGAACACGCCGAATAATCGAAAAAAGATTGTCGGGATACTGTTCAAACAAAAGATTCTGTGCTATAATAAGCCAGATACAGGGGAACGTATGCTGTGAATATGGTAAAACTCCCGTAAGGGAATGGATTTGTCATATAAAGGCGCAGCCCGTTTTGTGGTAAGCTGCGACGATTGCTGTATTTCCCAAATATCTGGCGCGGATTGAGGATACCTAGCCGCGGTACCGCGATGGCTGAGCTATTGCTGTATTTATTTGCGGATATGTCCGCATCAATCACCTATCTATGGAAGGAGTGTTCCCATGCAGGAGGAACAGAAGCTGCGCATTATCCCTTTGGGCGGCTTGGACGAATTTGGCAAAAACATCACCGTGGTCGAGTACGGCAACGACATACTGGTCGTGGACTGCGGCTCTATTTTCCCCAAGGAGGATATGCTGGGCGTCGATCTGGTGATCCCGGATGTGACGTACCTTATCAAAAATAAGGATCGCATCCGCGGTCTGCTGCTTACGCACGGCCATGAGGATCACATCGGCGCGACGCCCTACGTGCTGCGTCAGGTGCCCATGCCGCTGTACGGCACCAAGCTCACGCTGGCGCTGGTTGACCTCAAGCTCAAGGAGCACCGCGTAAACGGCATCCCGCTCAATGTCGTTGAGCCGGGGGATGATATCAAGCTGGGCGGCTTCCGCGTGCGGTTTATCCACGTCAACCACTCCATTGCGGGCGCGGTGGCGATCGCTATCACCTGCGCGGCGGGCACGGTGGTGTTCAGCGGCGACTTTAAGGTGGACTACACCCCCATCGACGGCCCGGTGACCGACCTCGCTACCTTTGCCACGATCGGCAAGGAGGGCGTGCTGGCCTTCCTGTGCGAGAGCACCAACATCGCGCGCAAGGGCAACACCATGAGCGAGACCAAGATCGGCCAAACCTTTATTGATATGTTCCAGCAGGCCAAGGGCCGCGTGATCGTGGCCATGTTCGCCAGCAACGTCCACCGCGTGCAGATGGTGGTGGATTCCGCCGCGATGTTCGGCCGCAAGGTCTGCTTTGTGGGGCGCAGCATGGTCAACGTGAGCCGCGTCGCCATGTCCATCGGCGCGATGAATATCCCGGAGGAGAACATCATCGACGTGGACGATATCGACAACTACCCTGACAACGAGATCTTGGTGGTTACCACCGGCAGTCAGGGCGAGGCCATGGCGGGCTTGACCCGCATGGCGTACTGCGAGCACCGCAAGCTGCAAATCCGGCCCAGCGACATGGTGATTATCTCTGCGTCGCCCATCCCCGGCAACGAAAAGCCTGTCGCGCGCGTGATCAACCAGCTCTATCGCTGCGGCGCAAACGTGATATACGGCCAGCTTGGCGAGGTGCATGTGTCCGGCCACGCCTGTCAGGAGGAGATCAAGCTCCTGCACGTGCTGGTCAACCCCAAGTACTTCCTGCCTATCCACGGCGAGTACGCCAACCTTTGGCAGCACGCCGAGCTGGCCGAGGCCCTCGGCACGCCCAGCGAGAACATCATCATCCCGGAAATCGGGCAGGTGATTGAAATGAGCCAAAACAGCCTTGCCATTGCGGGCAATGTGCCCACCGGCGGCGTGCTGGTGGACGGCCTCGGCGTGGGCGATGTGGGCAACGTGGTGCTGCGCGACCGCAAGCATTTGAGCGAGGACGGCCTGATTATCGTGGTCATGGCGATCGACCGCGACAACGGCCAGATGGTCTCCGGCCCGGATATCATCAGCCGCGGTTTTGTGTACGTGCGCGAGAACGAGGACATCATCGAGTCCAGCCGCGAGCTGGCCCGCTCCATCATCGCCAGCTATGGCCGCATCGACGGCAGCGAGTGGCAGAACATGAAGAACCGCATCAAGGATGAGCTGCACCGCTACATCTTTGAAAAAATCAAGCGCAACCCGATGGTGCTGCCCATCATCATGGAAATTTAATTTCAATAGAATAGCAAAGCAAAGCCGGAGGCGCGCGCCTCCGGCTTTTGGGCGCAAGCAAAAGCGCGGGAGCCAATCGGCTCCCGCGCTGCGGTTGCTTACTGCTGTACGTTATCCAGCATTGCCAGCGAAACCGTCAGGTCGATGTATTCGCCGTCCGGGATGCTGTTGTAATCCTTCACGTTGGCAAGGCCGCCTTCCACGCGGTACACCTTGACCTGCACGGTGTCGCCGGCGTTCTTGGCTTGCAGCAGGCTGACCATTTGTGTGGAGCCTGTGATGACCGTGCCGTCGATCTCCACGATGATATCGCCGGCTTGAATCCCTGCGGCCTCGGCGGGGGAGCCGGACTCCACCTTGTCCACATACGCGCCGGTGGGCAGGATGCCGCTGGATACCGCGGGATTGGCGGTGTTCATGTTGCGCACGGTCACGCCGATGCGGGGCCTGTTGTCCGCGGCGATGGAGGCGCTGCCGGAGGACTGGCTGTTCGCGCTGTCCGTGGCGGTAGCGGAGACCGTTTTACCGCTCAGCACCTGCTCGATAAGGGGCTTGGCGGAGTTGATCGGCACGGCCATGCCGATGCCCTCAACGCTCGTGCCGGAGTAGCCGGAGCTGGTAAACTTCATGCTGGGAATCCCCATCAGCTCGCCCGCGACGCTGAACAAGCCGCCGCCGGAGTTGCCGCTGTTGATGGCCGCGTCGGTCTGGATCATATCGTTGGTGATCTCGGTGCGGCGGCCGTAGCGGTCGTAGCTGTAATCGGAAATCTCACGGCCCAGCGCGGAGATGACGCCCACGGTGGTCGTGCCCGTGAAGCTGAGCGGGTTGCCGATGCAAATGGCCCAGTCGCCCACGCGCAGAGTGTCGCTGTCGCCCAGCGTGACGGCGGGGAGCGTGAGGCCGTCCACCTTGAGGATGGCAATATCAAGGTCGCTGTCGTAGCCGACCAGCGTCGCGTCCAGCGGGTCGCTGTCGTCCGAGGCGGTCACCTTGAGGCTCGTCGCGTCCTCCACGACGTGGTAGTTGGTCAGCACATAGCCGGTGGCGATCACCACGCCGCTGCCGCTGCCGCGCAAGACCTCCTCGTCGCTGCCGCCGTTGCCGTAGCCGTACCCATAGCCAAAGTAGTAGCCGCTGTTGCTGGACTTGCCATAGTTATCAACGCCGACCACGCTGTCCCGCACGGCCGCGACCGCGTCGGTGAAGGGGCTGGTCAGCGTCGTAGAGGGCGCGGTGGTCGCGGCGGTCTGCGCATCCTCAGCCGTGGCGTTGGCGTTCATTTGGATCAGGGACACGGTGCAGCCGACCATCAGGGCAAGAGCCAGCGCGACTGCGATATATTTTAGGAAACCTTTCTTGTTGGTGTTCATTGGAACCCCTCCTTTACGATGCCATCCTAACACCCAGATTTGACCACATCGTGAACACGGCGTGAATATTATTTATCCGATCTGCGAAGGAATGATGCAGTCGGAAGAAACAGGCAGATTGCCTTACCGAACGTCCCGCCTGCGCGCCCAAATAAAATTGGCTCGTCCGATGTCCCCGCGCTTACGCCAAGGCAGCTTGAGCCAAGGCAGCCGCTGACAAGACGGCTTGCGCCAAGACAGCCGCCGACAAAGCATCCTGCGCCAAGGCAGCCTACGCCAAGGTAGCCCGCACTAAGACGGCAGCCGACGCGAATCGGAGAGACGCATCCGATGTTTCCCGCAAAAAACACGAACATTTGCGCAAACGATCGCATTTTTGTGCGGGCCAACGGTGGCAACGGCTTGACGCGCCATGCGCATCAAACCGTGACAGGACAAGCGTTTGCACAGATTTGACAATGTGCCAAAAAAGAGCGTGTGGAATTTGTGCGACATGTCTTGACAAGGGAACCGACGCTGTGCTATAATCCACGCAGACAAGGAGATGGGGGGAACAAGGGGGTTCTTATCTGTTGCCATCCTGTGCAAACGATTGCCACACTCCGCTCGGATAAGTCGCCCGTTCGCAGGGCACCCTACGCCCGCTCCCTGCACAAAGGTTGGTGCCAAGCGGCTTGCCGCTTCCACATAAATTGGTTAGGAGGAATCACCATGAAGAAACTGTTTGCGCTGATCACCGTTCTGGCCCTCGCGCTGACGATGGTATCCTGCGCCACTGCTGAGAGCACTGGCTCCGTGTACTATCTCAACTTCAAGCCAGAAGCCGACGAGGCTTGGCAGGCTCTTGCCAAGACCTACACCGAGCAGACCGGCGTGCCCGTCACCGTTGTGACCGCGGCCTCCGGCACCTATCAGGAAACCCTGACCGCCGAGATGGACAAGGGCGACGCCGCCCCCACTCTGTTCCAGTGCGGCAACCAGGCCGGCCTGAAGACTTGGGGCCCCTACTGCCTCGACCTGAAGGATACTGATTTCTACAAAGAGCTGACCACCGAAGAATTCAACATCTTTGGCGAGAACGGCGAAGCCTATTGCATTGGCTACTGCTACGAAGCGTTTGGCATCATTGTCAACAAGGCGCTCCTTAAGACCGCCGGCTATGACATTGCCGACATCAAGGACTTTGCGTCCCTGAAGACCATCGCCGAAGACATCCACGCCCGCGCTGCCGAGCTGGGCTTTGACGCCTTCACCTCCGCCGGCTTGGACGGCTCCTCCTCTTGGCGTTTCTCCGGCCATCTGGCCAATATGCCCCTGTACTATGAAGGCCGCGACGATGCTTGGACCGAGCAGCCCGCTACCATCAAGGGCACGTATCTGGACGCCTTTAAGAACATCTGGGATCTGTACATCAACAACTCCGCCACCGCTCCCGCCGATCTGGCTACCGCTACCGGCGACCAGGCCGAGGCTGAGTTTGGCCAGAGCAAGGCCGTGTTCTATCAGAACGGCACTTGGGAGTTCTCCAACCTGACCGCTGCCGACAAGTTTGCCATGAGCGCTGACGATCTGGCCATGATCCCGATCTACTGCGGCGTTGAGGGCGAAGACAAGGCCGGTCTGTGCTGCGGCACCGAGAATTGCTGGGCAGTCAACAGCCAGGCCTCCGAGGCCAACCAGAAGGCCACCTTGGACTTCATGACTTGGGTCGTGACCTCCGAGGAAGGCACCGCCATGATGGCCGAGCAGTTTGGCCCCATTCCCTTCAAGTCCGCCAAGGCCTCCGCGAATGTATTCTTCAACGATGCCAACGCGTACATTGCCAATGGCAACTACGTGGTGAGCTGGGCTTTCAACTACACCCCCAATGTTGACAACTGGCGCGCTGGCGTCGTGGCTGCCATGACCCAGTATTCCGCCGGCACCGGCGCTTGGGACGATGTCGTCTCCGCGTTCGTGGACGGCTGGGCGGTTGAGTATAACAACCAGTAACCCATAGGTCGCATCATCTTCCGGGGGGAGCGGGGGTAGCCCCGCTCCCTCCTCTCATTTTCTCTTTTGGAGGAGCGGCTATGAAAGCATCCCAACAAAGCAGTGCGGCGGCTGTGAACTCCCGTTTGATACGCCGCCCCATACAGCATTGGTGCTGGCTGTTTATTCTGCCCACTTTTATCGCATTTTGCATAGGCTTCCTGTGGCCCTTTGTGCAGGGCTTTATGCTCTCCTTTGCTGATTTTAACACCATCAGTATGGCAAAATGGAATGGGCTTGCAAACTACGTTAAGGCGTTTACCAACCCCAACTCCGGGTTTTTGTATTCCTTTGGCTATACGGCGCTGGTCGCGGTGGTCGCCCTGGTGGCCATCAATCTGCTGGCGTTTACCGTCGCCTATGTGCTGACGCGCGGCATTAAGGGCGCCAACCTCTACCGCGGCGTGTTCTTTATGCCCAACCTCATTGGCGGCATTGTGCTGGGCTATATCTGGTCGATGATCTTCGGCGCGCGGCTGATGCTGGATACCAGCTACGGCTTTTGGAGCCTGATTATCGTGATGTGCTGGCAGCAGGTCGGCTATATGATGATTATCTACATCGCCGGTCTGCAATCCGTCTCCGAGGATATGATCGAGGCGGCGCGCATCGACGGCGCGAACGGCTGGCACGTGCTGTGGAACATCACAATCCCCACGGTGATGCCCTCCATCACCATCTGTACCTTCCTTACGCTGACCAACTCCTTCAAGCTGTTCGATCAGAACATGGTGCTTACGGGCGGTCAGCCTTATATCTTTGCGAACGGCGCGCAAATCCACACCACCGAGATGCTCGCGCTCAACATCGTCAACGACTTCTCGCGCGGAACCTCCCGCGGCATGGGCCAAGCCAAGGCGGTCGTGTTCTTTGTGCTGGTGGCCGCCATCGCGCTGATCCAGCTCTATGCGACGCGCAGCAAGGAGATGCAGCAATGAACAAGAAGAATTCGCCGGGCAAAATCGTCCTCAGCGTTTTGTTCGGCTTCATCAGCATTGCATACCTGATGCCCATTGTCTTGGTGTTTATGAACTCCCTCAAGGCCAACACCTCCATCAACACCTCGCCGTTTGCGCTGCCTACGGCGGAGACATTTATGGGCGTGCAGAACTACGTGACCGGCATGGTCAGCGGCAACTATCCGTTTTACATGTCGGTTCTGTACAGCTTCACCATCACCATCCTGTCCGTGGTGCTGATTCTGGTGTGTACGTCCATGGCCGCGTGGTACATCTCCCGCGTGAACGACACCTTCTCCAAGATCGTGTACTACCTGTGCGTGTTCTCCATGGTCGTCCCCTTTCAGATGGTGATGCTCACGCTGTCCAATACGGCCCGTATCCTGAGCTTGGATACGCCGTTCACCATCCCGGTGATCTATTTGGGCTTTGGCGCGGGTCTGGCGGTGTTTATGTTCTCCGGCTTTGTGAAGGGCATGCCGCTGGAAATCGAGGAGGCGGCCGCCATCGACGGCTGCGGCCCGGTGCGCACGTTCTTTGGCGTAGTGATGCCCATGCTCAAGCCCATCGTCATCTCCGTGGGCGTGCTGGAGCTGATGTGGGTGTGGAACGACTACCTGCTGCCGTACTACGTGCTGGATCGCACCAAGTACATGACCATCCCCATTCACATTCAGTATTTGCAGGGCAGCTACGGCCATGTGGATCTGGGCGCGGTAATGGCGCTCATCATGGTCAGCATCGTTCCCATCGTGGTGTTCTACCTCAGCTGCCAAAAATACATTGTCAGCGGTGTGATGGCCGGCGCGGTAAAGGGCTGATTCAACCCTCGCGCGGCAAAAGCAAGCCCGGCACGGAGTCAATCCGTGCCGGGCTTGCCTTTTGTAGCATGGGAGGGAAGGAGCGGCGAGGCTTACAGCTTGGGCAGAAGCGTCGCCACGGCAATTTGGGTTGCAAGCTCCTTGCGCAGCGGCGTAGCGCATGCCAGACGGCGATCTTGGATCGTCCGGCCGATATGCTGCCGCAGATCGTCTGCGTCCTGTCCGATAAAGCTTTGCATGCGGGAGAGGCCGCAATCGTAATACAGGCTGGCGCGCAGGCACCGTACCCCCGGCAGCCGCATCAGGTCGCACAGCCCAAGCAGCCGAGCGCTTTCCTCCGTCGGGACGCAGTAACGCCGCGCAATCGCCGCCGTACCCGATGCTCGCGCGAGGGCAAGCAAATCCCGCGAGGATGTGACGCCGTCCGCAGCCAACGCGCCGCGCAGGGACGGGCTTACGCTGTCCAGCTCGGCAAGCATGCGGTTCCTGAAATCGTGCAGATGCAACAGCGCGCGCAGTAGGGCAGCCTGCTCCATCGACAGTCCCGCTTTGGCCGACAGCGTGGCGTCGTCCAGCGACAAGGCTTGATACTTGTCCGTAAGACCAGCCGCGAGCAGCGCTCTCACAAGCGCCTCCCGGCAGGGGATCAGGGCGAAAAACCGCGGGAGCGTCGTATCCTTGGTTAGCAAAAGCGGCAGCTTCGCAAGCGGGAACCCGTCCAGCTCTCGCACGTCCAATGTGATGTCAGCCATCCTGCTTTCCTTTCGTGCGCATCTGCTTGGCAGCGTGGCGGCCGCGCGCGTCTGCCGGATACACGCCTGCCGGATACACGCCTGCCGGAAATGCGCCCGCCGAATACGCGCCCGCGTTCACGAGCCGAACGCCCGCAGCTTGCGGTTGAGCTTCGCGTACACATGCTCGCGAAACCAAGGCTCCGTGGAGGCGCGCACGGCCTCGTCCAGCGCGAACCAAGCCACGGCGCTGTTCTCATCCGCCTTTACGGCAAGCGGCTCGGATTCGTCGGCCTCCAGCAGATAGGTCGCGTTCAGGTGGATGTGCGAGGACACATACTCTCCGCGCTTGATGTGCCCGTCCACGGTGAGCGATTCGAGCGAGAAGATTTCCTCCCACAGGGCGCGCACGCGGGTCAGGCCGCTTTCCTCCCGCGCCTCGCGGATGGCGACGCGCAGCAGGTCGCTGTCGCCGTCCGCGTGTCCGCCCAGCCACGACCATGAATCGTAGATCCTGTGGTACGCCATCAGCACGCGGCTGCGGTCGGCGTTGACCACCCAAGCGGAGGCGGTCATGTGAACCAGCGCGTTGCGCCGAGTCCACACGTCCGGCTCGGCCGACAGGCAGCGCAGGATCAGCCGCTGGTCCGCCGCCTCCTGCTCGTTGCAGGGCTGATAGCGCCGCGCCTGCGCAAGGAAGTCGTTCGATTCGGGCATGAGCTTCTCCTTTGCTGTGAGAATGTCGATACGGCGCGTCGCGCGTTACAGCCGCGTCACGGTCTCGTCTGTGACGATGGCGTGGATCAGCGTGCTTGGCGGCACGGGCTGGTCGCCGATTTGCAGGATGTCGCCGATGTCCGCGGCCGCCACGTTGCCGCTGGCCGCGCCGCGCGCATACACGGTCGCAAGCGCCTCGCCCTGCTTCACCGGGTCGCCGATGCGCTTGTGCAAAATAAAGCCGACGCTCGGATCGATGGTATCCGTTTTCTGCTTGCGGCCTGCGCCCAAGTTCTGGGCCGCGTTGCCCAGACGCGTGGTATCCATGCTCGTCAGGTAGCCGGAGCGCGCGGCGGGTACCGGGCAGGTATACGGGGCCTGCGGCAGCTTGGTCACATCGTCGCAAACGGAGGGATCGCCGCCCTGCGCGATGATCATCTCGCGCAGCGTGTCAAGCCCCATGCCGGCGTTCAGCGCGGTCTCCAGCAGCGTGCGCCCGCCCTGCGGGGTCTGCGTGCGGCCCGCGAGCATCAGCATATAGCTGCCCAGCGTCAGGCTGACCTCCTTCAGCGGCCCCTGCACGCGCCCGGAGAGCACGTCGATGGCCTCCTTGACCTCAAGCGCGTTGCCCACGTGGCTGCCGAGGGGCTCGGCCATGTCGGTCACCAGCGCGATGACCTGACGGCCCGCGTCGGTGCCGATCCGCACCATCGCCTGCGCCAGCTCGATGGACGCGTCCAGCGTGTGCATGATGGCGCCCGAACCGGTTTTCACATCCAGCACGATGGCCTGCGCGCCGCTGGCCAGCTTTTTGCTCATGATGCTGCTGGCGATCAGCGGCAGGCTGTCCACGGTGGAGGTCACGTCTCGCAGCGCGTAAAAAACTTTGTCGGCGGGGGCCAAATCGGCGGTCTGCCCGATGACGGCGCAGCCAATGCGCTGCACCTGATCAATAAACCGATCGATCGTCAAATCGACGGTCATGCCGGGAATGCTCTCCAGCTTGTCCAGCGTGCCGCCGGTGTGGCCGAGGCCGCGCCCGCTCATTTTGGCGACGGGCACGCCGCAGGCGGCCACCAGCGGGGCCAGCACCAGCGTTGTGGTATCGCCGACGCCGCCGGTGGAGTGCTTATCGGTGGGCACGCCGTGCAGCATGGACAAATCCACCATATCGCCGGAATGCGCCATTGCCAGCGTGAGCTGGGACGTCTCGTCCCGATCCATCCCGTTGAGGCGAATGGCCATGAGCAGCGCGGTCAGCTGATAATCGGGGATGGAGCCCTTGGCCGCGCCGGTCACAAAAAAGTGGATCTCCGCTTGGGTAAGCCTTTTGCCGAACTTTTTCTTCTCGATAATCTCAACAATGTTCATAACGTATCCCCCGCAAAAATGTGTAAGAGCGCCGCCGCAGCGGCGCCCAAAGGAGACGGCCTGTTACAGTTGCACGATCATTCGTCCGCATGTCTCGCACTCGATGATCTTGCTGCCGGACTTGATGTTGCGCAGCACCACCGAGGGCAGGCTCATGTTGCAGCCGCCGCACTGATCGTTAACCAGCTTGGCCATGGGCGGCATGATGTGCAGCTTGATGGCGTTGTATTTTTCCATCAGGGCCTGATCGATGCCCGCCGCCTTCTCCTGCGCCGCCTGACGCTTTTCGTCCAGCAGCTTCATCTGATCCTTTTTCTCCGCGTCGTAGGTGACCTTGAGCTTATCGTACTCGGCCTTCACCTTGGCGCACTTCACGCGGGTTTCCTTCTCCTGCCGCTCGCGGTCGGCCGCGTCCTTTTGAATTCGGCGCATCTCCTGCTCGTAGCTGGTGATGGTGCCCAGCAGCTTTTGCGCGTTCTGGCTGAGCTCGCGGGCGGTATCCAAGTCGGTGGGCGCATGATCGGCCAGACGGGTCTGCAGGGCCTTCAGCTGCTCCTCCTGCATTAAAATCGCGTCCTTAATCACATCCACGCGGTCGAGCATCTCGCTCACTTCTTCTTCCATCCGCTTCATGGCGTTTTGCTGCTCCACCAGAAAGTCGCGGTTCTTCACCAGCGTCAGACGGGTGGGGGAACGCTTCATGTCATTCTCCAGCGCGTCGGCTTCCATGTCGGCCTGCTGGTACTGCCAAAGCATTTCGATTTGTTCCATGGGGCACCTCCTTTGGTTGATGGGGAAACGCCTGCTGTCAGGCTGTCGTCATGCCCGAATCGGGCGATATGTCATGCAGGATGGCGCGGATTCCGTCGCTTTGCGCCAGCTCTGCCTGAAAGCGCCGATAGAGCGCCCGCACGCCGGGCTGCTCGGTGTGATAATGCCCCGCCTCAAGCACCACCAGTCCGCGCTGGATTGCGTCGAGCGCCTGATGGTGGTGGATCTCGCCGGTCAGGTAGGCCTGCGCGCCAAGCGGGATCACCGACTCGTAGCCCTCGCCAAAAGCGCCGGGGCCTACCCCTACGCGGCGGATGGGCTCGTCTGTGCGGCCATAAACGCGCGGCGCGATATGCAGCGCCTGCTCCACCCGGTCGGCAAGCGCCTGCAGGGACAGAGGCTTGTCCAGCAGGCCGACGCGCGCGTAGCGGTCGAAATTGGGCACGAGATCGCTCAGGCCGATCGCCCGCGCGAGGCTCTCGGCCATGCCGCCGGGTGCCTGATCCATGTTGGTGTGCGCCGCGATCAGGTGCATGTTTTGGCGGGCCAGCTCGCAGAGCAAGCGCCCTTCGGGGCTGGAATAGTCTATGCGCTTGACGCCGTGAAAAAGAACCGGGTGGTGGCTGACAATCAGGTTGCAGCCGTTCCGCGCGGCGGCTTGCGCCGCCTCGGCAGTCGCATCCAAGCAGAACAGCGCGCCGCTCACCTGCGCGGAGGCGTCGCCCACCAGCAGCCCCACGTTGTCAAAGCCGATGGCGGTCTCAAAGGGTGCAAAGGAATCCAGCCAATCCAGCACGGCTTGTACGGTCAAATCGATTCCTCCCTTTCTCGGCCGCTAGGGCAGACGAGCCAAATACTCGCTCACATAAGCGAGCTGCCGCTTATTGCGGCGGTACAGGTCGGAGCCTTGCGCCTCGGCGCTCCGGCAAACCCCTTCAAAGTACGCTTGCAGGTTTCCCTCCAGACGTGCGGCCCACGCGCGCGCGAGCGGCGGGGGAGAGGTGAGGAGGCACGGGCCGAGCAGCAGCTCCTCCTCGGTGTAGCGCACAGGCTCCGGCGATGGCTCCGCGCGCAGGAGCACGTACAGGTAGCGGCCCTCCTGCGCTATGGCTTCGTCTGTAATGCGGTAGCCGATGGCGGCCGCCTGCGCACGCACCATAGGAACCTCCGTGTGAGGGCCCAACACAAGCGTTGCACCCTCCAGCCGGGCCAGCCCGCGGGCCAGAATGCCCGCGATGGTATCGCCGCCCATGCCGAGGATGCAAAACGCCTGTACGGCGGGGGAGTCCAGTTGATCCAGCGCGTCCAGCCCGTCCGCTACGGCAAATGTGCAGCGGTCATCCAGCCCAAGGGAATGCAGGCGACGCTTGGCCTTATCCAGCGCGAGGGCGCTCACGTCGCTTACCAGCATGCGCTCGCAGCGGTTCCGGCCCAGCAGCAGCGCGCTCAGCCGCCCATGATCCGCCCCGATATCCGCCGCCAGCTTACACGGGGGCGTCAGCGCCAGCGCCGCTTGCAATCGGGCGTCCGGCTGCGGCAGGCGAGGGCTCAATCGAGGTAGTCGCGCAGCTTCTTGCTGCGGCTGGGGTGGCGCAGCTTGCGCAGCGCCTTGGCCTCGATTTGCCGGATGCGCTCGCGCGTCACCTTGAACACGCGGCCGACCTCCTCCAGCGTGCGCTGATGGCCGTCATCCAGCCCAAAGCGCAGGCGGAGCACCTTTTCCTCGCGGGGGGTGAGGGTATCCAGCACGTCGAGCAGCTGCTCCTTCATCAGGGTGAAGCTGGCAGCCTCGGCGGGAGCGGGCGCGTCGTCATCGGGGATAAAGTCGCCCAGATGGCTGTCCTCCTCCTCGCCGATGGGGGTCTCCAGCGAGACGGGCTCCTGCGCGATCTTGATGATCTCGCGCACCTTGTTCTCGCTGATGTTCATCACCTTGGCAATCTCGTCGGGGGTGGGCTCGCGGCCGTACTCCTGCAAAAGCTGGCGGGAGACGCGGATGAGCTTGTTGATGGTCTCCACCATGTGCACGGGAATGCGAATGGTGCGGGCTTGGTCCGCAATGGCGCGGGTGATGGCCTGCCGGATCCACCAAGTGGCATAGGTGGAGAACTTGTAGCCCTTGCGGTAATCAAACTTATCCACGGCCTTGATGAGGCCAAGGTTCCCCTCCTGAATCAGATCGAGGAACAGCATGCCGCGGCCCACATAACGCTTGGCGATGGAGACGACCAGCCGCAGATTGGCCTCGGTGAGCTTCTGCTTGGCTTCCTCGTCGCCCTGCTCCATGCGCTTGGCGATATCCACCTCTTCCTCGGCGGAAAGCAGCGGCACCTTGCCGATCTCCTTTAGGTACATCCGCACAGGGTCGTCCACGGAGATTCCGTCCGGCACGCTCAGGTCGATCTTTTCCGGCTCGATGAGCTCCTCAGGCGGCGTGGGGTCAAGCTCGTTGACCACATCGACGCCCATGCTCTCCAGCGTTTCAAAGATCTTGCCCATCTGGTCGGCGTCGATTTCCATTTCCATCACCTGATTGGCGACCTCGTCCTTGGTGATGGTGCCCTTGGTTTTGGCGTCCTCGTATAGCTCGTTGAGTTTCAGTTTGACCGCCTCGGGCGTATTGCTGCTCAACTTGGATCACTCCTTTGGTCGTTGGGGGGAAAAAGGCAGTTCAGTGCAATTCCATCAGCTGCTTGGTCAGCGCGTAAGCGCGTTGGTTAGCGATCGTCTGCTCCTCCGGGGGTAAATGGGGGAGACTTTTTTGCAGGGCGTCCAGTTCGGCCTCCAGCCGGGATTGGCGCGTGCGCAGGAGGCTTTGCTCCGCCATGGCCATGAGCACCGTGTCCTCCTCGTCCGTGTTGATGGCGAGGATCTTGCTGAGCGTCGCGCGGCTTTGCGGCTCTGTTTCCGCTTCGAGGATCGCCGCCGGGCTTTCCCCTGCCAGCATCCGCTCGCACAGCGCGCGCAGGGCCGGATCGGCGAAGGCTTCCGGCTTGACCGTCCCCTCCGGGAGCCGCCCGGTGGCCAACACCGCCAGCAGGGTGCAGGCGTCCATATCCAGCGCCGACGCCTCGCGGGCAGTTTGCCTAAATCCTTCCCGCTTTTCGGCGATCGTATGCTGTTTGGCAGGCGTCACACCGATTTGCTCTTGCAGCACGTCGGCGGAAATGCCGGTTTCCAGCGCCAGCCGCTTGACGTAGCGGTCCAGCTCCACCGGCTCGCGGATGGCCTTGAGGATTCCGGCGCAGGCCTTGGCATAGCTGATGCGCCCGTCCTCGGTGGACATATCGCAGCCGTCCTTTTGGCGAAGCATGCGATAGGCCGTGCCCGCCATGGGCTCAAGGGCCTCGAAGGCCTCTACGCCGTGCTCGCGGACGTACTCGTCCGGGTCTTGCCCACCGGGCAGATCGAGAACCTGCGCGGGGATGCTTTCAGCCTCCAAGATGTCCAGCGCACGAAGAATGGCGTGCTGTCCGGCGCTATCGCCGTCATAGCAGACGTGAACCTCCGGGGCGTAGCGATGGAGCAGCCGCGCCTGCTCCGGGGTGAGCGCGGTGCCCAGCGTGGCGGCCATGCCTGTAACGCCAAACTGGCTCAGAGCCACCACATCCATGTAGCCCTCCACCAGCAGCACGCGCTTGAGGTTTTTGGCCTTGCGCAGCAGGTTGGCCGCGTACACGTTGTACCGCTTGTTGAAGGCCGGGGTATCGGACGTGTTGAGGTACTTGGGCATTTGCTGGCCCATGGCGCGACCGCCGAAGCCGAGCACCTGACCGTATGCGTCGATGATGGGAAACATGGCCCGGTCGCGGAACATATCAAACACGCGGCCGCTGCGGTTGAGCACAAGCCCTGCGGCGATGAGCTCCTCCTGCGTAAAGCCTTGGGCTTGCAGCTCCTTGCCGACGTTCAGCCCGCCGGAGGCCGCGCCGATGCCAAAGCGGCGAATCACCGCATCGCTGAGTCCGCGCTGCTGCAGGTAAGCGAGGATGGGCTGTCCGCCCTCCGTCCATAGCTGCTGATGATACAATCGCGCGGCGGCCTGATTGGCCAGATGGATGCGCTCCTTGAGCGTGCGTCGCTGCTCGTAGCCGGGGTCGTGCCGCATCTCCGGAAGGGGCATGTGAAGCTGGTCGGCGAGGAACGCCACGGCCTCCTGAAAGCTGAGGCGCTCGATCTCCATAACAAACTGGATCACGCTGCCTCCGGCCTTGCAGCCGAAGCAGTAATAGAGCTGCTTTTGCTCGTCCACTGAAAAAGAAGGGGTCTTTTCGTTGTGAAACGGGCACAGACCTGTATATCTATGCCCGTTCTTCTTCAGCGGTACGTAGGACGATACGATCTTTACGATGTCCGCCCTTGCGCGAAGCTCGTCCAACCATGCGGAAGGGTAACTACCGGCCATTTGCTTCACCACACACTAATCATTCGCCGCTGCTGTATTCATTCCTGCCAAGAAGGCGAACATTTTTCGACAGGCTTCGCGCGAGCCTTATCGCTTGGGGAAATCGTTCGGGACAAAAAGCGCCGTAAACTGGTCGGTCGCGTACCGATCGGTCATGCAGGCCAAGTAATCGCACACCGCGCGCTCGTGGGACTCCCGGTAGGCGATCTCCAGATATTCGGCGGGCATCTCGGAGGGGTTGCGCATGTAGTAATCAAAAAGCTGCGCCAGCACAAAGTCGCAGCGCTCCTCCTCCTTGGCGCGCCAAGCGTCGTGATAGACGCGCGCGAACAAAAAGGCTCTCAGCTCCTCGGTGGCGGCGTCCACCTCCGGGCTCATGCGCACGAAGGGCTGGTCGGCGCTGGCGCGCACAATGTCGGTAATCATGGTGTCGATCCGCTCGCCGTGCGTCTGCCCCAGCACGGCCAGACAGGCGCGGGGCAGCTCAAACGGCTGGAGGATGCCGCCGCGAATCGCGTCGTCGATGTCATGGTTGATGTAGGCGATGCGGTCGGCCCGGCGCACGCACCAGCCCTCCAGCGTGGCAGGCTCCTGCGCGCCGCTGTGGGTGAGGATGCCGTCGCGCACCTCCTGCGTAAGGTTGAGGCCCGCGCCGTCGCGCTCCAGACGCTCGACCATGCGCAGGCTCTGCTGGTTGTGCTGAAAGCCGCCGGGCGTCAGCCTGTCCAGCGTGCGCTCGCCGATGTGCCCGAAGGGCGTGTGCCCCAAATCGTGCCCCAGCGCGACAGCCTCGGTCAAATCCTCGTTCAGGCGCAGAGAGCGCGCGAGGGTGCGGGCCACCTGCGCGACCTCCAGCGTGTGCGTCAGGCGCGTGCGATAGTGGTCGCCCAGCGGGCTGAGGAAAACCTGCGTCTTGAACTTGAGCCGCCGGAAGCTCTTGCAATGGATGATGCGGTCGCGGTCGCGCTGAAAATCCGTGCGCAGGTCGTCCTGATTCAGGGGGAGAGCGCGTCCGGCGGTATCGGCGCTGCATTTTGCGTATGGGGATAGCCGCTCGCGTTCCTCCCGTTCCAGCCGTTCGCGTACCGTCATGCCACGCGCCTCCTTTACTGTTCCAGTGATACAATACGGGGCCGACGCGCGCTTTTCCTGCTTTTATGCTATAATGGGGCGGCGAAGGGGGAGGATCGGCATGCAAATGCCCGCGGACTGTATGCTTTGCGTGGTGACGCGCGAGCTGGATACTTTACAGCAGGAGCGCGATTTGGCGCGGAAAACGGATTATGTCCGCGAGCTGTTTCGGCTGGTGGCGGAGCTTGCGCCCGGCATGTCGACCCCGCAGGTGTGCGACGCGGTGGACGCGCTGCATGAGCGCTGGTACGGCGCGGCGATGCGGCGGGACTACGCCGCCGTCAAGCACGCGGACAACGCGCTGATGCTCTCGCTGGAGGAGGCCCTGCGTGCGGACATCCTTGCGGCGGAGGACCCGCTGGCCTGCGCCCTGCGGCTGGCGCGCGCAAGCAATTACATCGATTACGGCACGGGCCAGTCCGTCAGCCGCGACAAGCTGCTGGAGCTTTTGCGCGAGGCGAAGCACGACGCGCTGGACGCGGACGAGCTGGCAAGCCTCCGCGCCGATTTGGCCCGCGCGCGCACGGGCTTGTATATCACGGACAACTGCGGCGAGATCGTGGCGGATAAGCTGCTGCTGGAACGCCTGCAAGCGGAATTCCCGGCCGTCCGCTGGACGGCGCTGGTGCGCGGCACGCCCGCCATCAACGACGCTACCGTGGACGACGCGGCGTTTGTCGGGCTGGATCGGCTCGCGCCTGTGGTGGGCAACGGCACGCGCTACCCCGGCACCGTGCGCGGCGAGCTTTCGCCGGAGGCGGAGGCGCTGCTGACGGGCGCGGATGTGCTGATCGCCAAGGGGCAGGCCAACTTTGAGACGCTGCACGGCAGCGGCCTCAACCTGTACTATCTGCTGCTTTGCAAGTGCGAATTCTTTGTCCGGCGCTTCGGGGTCATGCGCCTCGCGCCGATGTTCGTCAACGAGCGCCGGGTGGAGCTGCCGCAGGTTTTTGCTTGACAGCGCCGCAAAGCGGCCTTATACTTAGCTCATCAGCTTTTGGAGGTGTGTGGATGTCGGCGACCCGCTAACGGCGGCGATTGAGAAATCGCCTCGCCTTTGCCCCAGATATTTCTGAGGCCTTGTTTCCTGTACGGATGCAAGGGCGAAGGCTGTTGGCACGGGAACCGCTTCCATACGCCCGGAACGGGAATGGAAGGCGTTGTGACGTGGCTCATAACGCTTTTGCTTTTGCGTAATCATCGACAAAAGAATGGAGAGAACCGCCATGATGATTACCTGCTCGCAGGTATCCAAAACATACCGTACCTTTGAAAAGGGCGAGGGCTTTCGCGCCTCGCTAAAGGCCCTGTTCGTCCGCAAGCGCGTCGTCCGCGAGGCGCTCAAGCCGTTCACCTTCAGCATGCGCAAGGGCGAGTTTGTCGGCCTGATGGGCCCCAACGGCGCGGGCAAATCCACGCTCATCAAGGTGCTTACGGGCATTGTGTGCCCAACGGGCGGCACGCTGAGCGTGCTGGGCGCGGAACCCTTCCGCGCGCGGAACGACTTCAAGCGCCGCATTGCCGTGGTGATGGGGCAAAAAAGCCAGCTGTGGTGGGATTTGCCCGCCGCCGATACCCTCCTGCTGCAAAAGGCCGTCTACGAGCTGGACGACAGGCGATACCGCGATAATCTGAACAGCCTGACCGAGCAATTCGGCGTGCGGGAGCTGCTGAACGTGCCCGTGCGCAATCTCTCCTTGGGTGAGCGGATGAAGTTCGAGCTTATCTGCGCGCTGCTGCACGACCCGGAGCTGCTCTTTTTGGACGAGCCGACCATCGGGCTGGACGCGTCGGCACAGCTGCAAATCCGCCGCCTGCTCAAGCAAGCCGGGCAGGAGCGCGGCATATCGCTGCTGCTCACCAGCCACTACACGCAGGACTTGATGGAGCTTACCCCGCGCGCAATGGTCATTCGCGACGGCGAAAAGCTCTACGATGGCGACCTGACGGCGCTGCTGCACGCCCGCAGCCTCAACCGCCTTGTGCATGTGGAGCTGGCCGGGAAGCCGGAGCTGACGCTGCCCGGCGAGTATGTTCTCTCGCAAACAGAGGATAAGCTGTCGCTCAAGCTGCCCGCGCCGCGGGTGAAGGACGTGCTGGCCGCGCTGTTTGCGCAGGGCGTTGTGGGCGACCTGACCGTCGAGGACGAGGACGTGACCGAGCTTGTCGAGCGCATTTACGAGGAGGCGGCGCAATGAAAAAGTACACGACGCTGTTTTCCTCGTACCTCAAGCAGGCCATGGCCTACCGCACGGACGCGATCGTCAGCGCGGCGCTCTCGTTCTTCAGCGTGCTGGTCTATTACCTGCTGTGGAGCATGCTGATTCCCGACGGCGGCACGCTGAACGGCTTTACCCTGCCGGAGATGGTCGCGTACACCATGTGCAGCGCAGCCATTACGCCGTTTGCCATGAGCAATGAGGCGATGTTCGAGTTTGCGGGCGAGGTGCGCACGGGCAAGTTTGCCAAGTACCTGTATACGCCCATCAGCGCGTTTGGCGTGTTTGTCTGCTCGTCGCTGGCCAAGGCGCTGCCGCGCAGCCTGTTTACGGCGCTCTGCTGCGTGCTTTGGAGCCTGATCCTCCGCGGCGTCATGGCGCCCATCTACCCGCTGGCCGTGCTGCAAGCGCTGCCCGTGCTGCTGATGATGGTGATTTTCGTTATTCTGCTCAACTATTTGATAAGCTGCCTGTCGTTTCGGTTTACGGATATCCTTGGCCCGACGTTCGTGTACGAGGTGCTGCTCAAGCTGTTTGCGGGCTCGCTGGCCCCGCTGGAGGTGCTCTTTGGCGGCGCGCCCGTCTGGTCGCCGTTCTACTACTTGGTGGGGTATCCCTCGCTGCTGATGATGGGGAGGGCGACCGTATCGCCCGGATTTGCGACGGCGGTGCTGGGCGGCTACACGCTATTGCTCCTGACGCTCTGTCTCACCGTGGCGCGCGGCAGCCGCCGTTCCTTTGAGGGGGTGGGCGCATGAGGCATACCCTCAAGAGCCTGTGGGCGCTGTTTCGCATCCGCGCGGCCAACGCGACCATCTATCGGCTGTCGTTCTTCACCGCGTTCTTTGTGGACAGCGCGACGTTTCTGGTGCAGCTTGTGTTCATGCAGCTTCTCACGCGCGATACCCTCGGCCCGTGGCCGCAGGCGATGTACGCGCTGTTCGTCGGCTCGTTTATGACCATCGACGGCCTCTACATGGCAACGTGGTTTTTCGGCGTGATTGAGATCCCCGATCTGGTGCGCTCCGGCGACCTTGATTTGGTGCTCACGCGGCCTGTCAACGCGCTGCTGTACGTGAGCTTTCGCAAGACGGATCTGGGCAGCGTGCCCGTGCTCCTGCTGGGCGTTGTGATCACGCTCTCCGGCGCGGCCTCGCTGGGCGCGCTGACGGCAGTAAACGCGCTGCTTTGGCTGCTGTCCGTCCTGCTGATGTACGCGCTGATGTACGCCCTGTCGCTGCTGATGTACGAGTCGGCGTTTTGGACGACCTCGGCCTACGCGGGCGCGCAGGTGGAGGAGGTGATGGTGGACGCGGCCATGCGGCTGCCCATGCCCGCCATTACCGGCGCGTATCGGTACGTGCTGCTGCTGGCTTTGCCCTACGGGCTGTGCGCCAATTTCCCGGCGCTGGTGCTGGCCGGGCAGGCGGGCTGGGCCTTCTGGCTGTACGCTATGGCGGTGACCGCCGTGTTCCTTGCGCTGTCGGTCGGCCTGTGGCACAAGGGCTTGAAGCGCTACGAGAGCGCCTCGTCCTGAGACTTTTTGCACGCAAAAGCCCGCGCCTTTTCCTAGGCGCGGGCTTTGTGTGTTGACCAACCTTTGCGGTGCGCCGCCCTGCGTCCGGCAGGAGACGGCATCCCCCGCGCCTGCGGGCCTTCGCGGGCTTGCGCCTACGCGAACGTCCGCACGCGGATGACCCCCGGAATGGCGCAAATCTTTGCCACAAGCGCGTCGGTGATCACGCCCTCCGGCTCCAGCACCGTGACGGCCATGTTCTTGCGGCTCTTGTTGAGCATGTTGTCGATGTTCAGGCCGCACTCGCCAAACGCGGCGGATATCGCGCCGACCATGCTGGGCACGTTTTCGTGGAGCACCAGCATGCGCGCGCCGTCCACATCGCCCAAAAGGATCTCCGGCAGGTTGACGGAATTGCGGATCTGGCCCTTTTCCAGATAGTTGCGCAGCTCTTCGCTTGCCATGTAGGCGCAGTTCTCCTCGCTCTCCGGCGTGCTCGCGCCCAGATGAGGGATGACCACGGCGTTCTTCATGCCCAGCGCCACCTCGGTGGGGAAGTCCGTCACGTAGCTGGCCACCTTGCCGCTTTCCAGCGCGGCCTTCATATCGGCGGCGTTCACCAGCTCGGCACGGGCAAAATTGAGGATATGCACGCCGTCCTTCATCTTGGCGATGGCGTTCCTGTCGATCATGCCGCCGGTCTTATCGTTAAACGGCACGTGAATGGTAATGTAGTCCGCGACGGCGAATACCTCGTCCATGGCGGTGCTCTTTTTGATGGCGCGGCTCAGCGCCCACGCGTTGTCCACGCTGATAAACGGATCGTACCCGACCACCTGCATGCCCAGACCCTGCGCGGCCGTGTTGGCGACGATCGCGCCAATGGCCCCCAACCCGATGACGCCCAGCGTCTTGCCGCGCACCTCCGGGCCGGAAAACTGCGCCTTGCCTTTTTCCACCAGCTTGGGCACCTCGTCGCCCTTGCCCTGCAGTGTGCGCGCCCAGTCGATGCCGCCCGCCACGTTGCGGCTGCCCAGCATCAGGCCGCAAACAACCAGCTCGGCCACGGCGTTGGCGTTTGCGCCGGGCGTGTTGAAAACGGCCACGCCCTTTTGGTTGCACAGGTCGATGGGGATATTGTTGGTGCCCGCGCCCGCGCGCGCGATGGCCAGCAGGCTGTCCGGCAGGGGGGCGCTGTGCATATCGGCGGAGCGCACCAAAATACCGTCCGGCGCGGGCTCCTCCTTGGCGATCATGTAGTTCTCGGCGCTCAGGTTCTCGTGGATGATATCGGAAATGGCGTTCAGCGTTTGGATTTTATACATGCGGCTCATCCTTTCGGTTTTAGTGAAAAATAGTCCGGATAGGTGCGAAAGCAGGTTGCTTCGCAGCCCAGCGAGGCAAGGGCTTTGCGGCGTTCCGCGGCGGCGGGCACGGCCTTTGTGACCATCTCGCGCACGTCGAACGCGGCAAAGAGCTCGCTTTCGCACAGCGCGAACACATCGGTCAAAAAGTCCGCCCGCTCGTGCGGGGAGGCCACGTCCACGCGCAGCACGCCGTAGGGCTGCGGCCGATCGTCAGCGTCGCAATGGAACATCTCCGCCGTGCCGACCACATGGCCGCCGTCCTCAATGGCAAAGCGGACGAACTCCCGCCGGGCATAGCATAACAGCCAGATGTGCACGGCCTCCGCGACGTCCGCCTCCGTGGCGCAGTAGAATGTCGCGCCGTTGCAGTTGTCGGCGTTGAAAAACGGCACGGCAGCCTGATCGCCGTAGCAGCGGAGCAGCGCGGGCGCGTCCTCCATGCGCAGGAGGCGCAGGCGGACGTCTCCGCGCTCAAAAACGGGGCAGCGCTTGTAGATATCCGCCGTGGCTTAGGCGTTCTCCGCTTCAAACCGGCGCATAAACGCAACCAGCGCCTGCACGCCCGCAACGGGCATCGCGTTGTAGATGCTCGCGCGCATGCCGCCCACGTTGCGGTGGCCCTTGATGTTGACCAACCCGGCCTTGGCGGCCTCCTTGACAAACTTGGCGTCCAAATCGGGGTTGCCGGTCACGAAGGTGACGTTCATCAGCGAGCGGTACTTGGGATCGACCGTGCTCTTGAACAGCTTGCTGCCGTCCAAACAATCGTACAGCAGTCCGGCCTTGTAGACGTTCTGCTGGTAAATTGCGTCCACGCCGCCCAAATCGCGCAGCCACTCAAAGCCCAGCTTCGCCATGTAAATGCCGTAGGTGTTGGGCGTGTTGAGCATGCTGTCGTTCTTTTGCATGAGCTCCCAGTTCATGATCTTGGGGCAGAGGGGATTGGCCCTGCCCAGCAGGTCGTGACGCACGACCAGTATGCACAGCCCGGCCGGGCCGATGTTCTTTTGCGCGCCCGCGTAGATCACGCCAAACTTGCTCACGTCCATCGGCTCGCTGAGGATGTTGCTGCTCGCGTCGGCAACCAGCGGAACGCTGCCGGTATCCGGGAGCTTGACATAGCGGGTGCCGTAGATGGTGTTGTTGGTGGTAATGTAAGCGTAGTCGGCCTCCGGGTCGAAGGAGATCGCGTCCACGTCCGGCACGAAGGTATACGCGTCGTCGCGGGAGGAGGCAGCGATGCGGACCTCGCCGTACTTTTTGGCTTCCTCGGCGGCCAGATGGGCAAAGTTGCCGGAATCGATGTAATCGGCCTTTTTGCTGCCGGTGAGCAGGTTGAGGGGAACGCCGCTGAACTGCTGGGTCGCGCCGCCTTGGAGCATCAGCACGTCGTAGCCCTCAGGCACGCCCATGACCTGCCGGAACACGGCGATGGCCTCGTTGTAGATGTCCAAGTACATGCCGCTGCGGTGGCTCATCTCCATGACGCTCATGCCCTTGTCCTGGTAGCAGACGAGCTCGGACTGGGCTTTTTCCAGCACGCTCTGGGCGATCATCGCGGGGCCGGCGGAGAAGTTGAATACGCGTTCCATAGGGTTTCCTCCTTACAAGTGGGCTGATGGTTCAGCCAATGATTCCTGTACGATACGCGGGACGGTTTTCGCCCTATGGGCCTTAATCCGTCCGCTGCGACTATCATACCCAAAACCTGCCCGGATTGCAAGAGGGCGCGCGCACAGTTTTGCCCGATACGCACAGAATGCAGGAAACAGGCCGTTTGTGCCTTGTATTTCCGCTGTACTTGTTGGGGGGCGGCGACGCGTCCGAGCGCCGCAGCCGCCTTTGCGGTTGAGACGGGAGCAAGAATATGGTATAATAAACAAATTCAATCGGCACACGAGAGGATGCGTCTGCTCTATGAGACACCCTTGGAAAGCCCGCTTGGTTCGGTGCTGCGCGGCCGCGCTGTGCTGGACGCTCTGCGCGCCCTGCTTTGCCCGCGCCGAGGAGGCGACGGCGCCGCCGTACCCTGAGGAGCTGCGGATCAGCATCCGTACCGAGACGCGGCAAACCGCCGACGGCGCCGATACGGAGGTGGACTTTCCCGTCACCTGCAACGATGAGGTCAATCGGCGCTTGGACGCGTCGGTCGAGGCGCTCTGGCAGGAGGCTCTCGCGCACGCGCAGGCCGGCGACGTCGTGGAGATGACGGCGACCTATCGCGTGTCCGGCACAAGCTGGGCGGGGTTTCTGCTCATGGGCCGAGTCATTCGCTTGGGAGAGAGCGATAACCGCTCGTATGTTACGCAGGATACCGTCTATTTGGGCTATGACGTGCAAAGCTACGATATGGCCACCGGCGCGGCGCTGACGCTGGCGGATGTGTTCCCGCAGGACAGCCCGGCGTGGCAGTCCGTATGCAAGCTGGCCGAGGAGGCGCTGCGCGGGTATTATCCCGATCAGGCCCGCGACGAGCAGGCGGTAGCCGCCCTATGCGGGGAGACCGCGCTGCGCGCGATGCCGTTTTTGCCCTGCGCCGGTCGCCTGATGCTGACGCTGCCTTTGGAGAGCACGCTGCCGGAGCATCGGCAGCTCGTGCAGGCCTCGCTGCCCTACCCGGACTTCTGCGCGCAGATGACCGAGGCCGCCGCCGCGCAAACCGACAACAGCGCCCGCCCGATCATCGCCATTACGTATGACGACGGGCCGATGCACAAGTATACGCAGCTTGTGCTGCGCAATCTCGCGCGATACGGCGCGAGCGCCACGTTCTTTTGCATCGGCGAGTCGGTGCAGATGTGGCCCGACATTGTGCGGCGGGAGCTGGACTACGGGCATACGGTCGGCAGCCACACCATGGAGCACCGCTACGCGTGGAAGGTGGACAGCAAATACATGCGGCAGGATCGGGTCGACTGCCTTACGATCTTCGGCGAGCTGCTGGGCAAGGAGCCTTGGCTGTTCCGCGCGCCCGGCGGCGGCTATGAAAAATACATCAACCACCAGATCGGCTGGCCGCTCATCCAATGGGGCTCCTCGGCGGGCGATACCGGCAACAACAAGGTCAAGGCGCTGGCCGCGCATGTCGTCGCCAACGCGCAGAACGGCCGAATCGTTCTGATGCACGATATTTATGCCAAAACGGCGGAGGGCACCGCGCTGTTCCTGCAGGAGCTGACCGATCAGGGGTACATGTTTGCCACCGTGGATGAGCTGATGTACCTGCACGGCGTTACGCCCCAGCCGGATACCGTTTACGCGGACGCCTTCGGGCCGGCCGAATAGCAGAGAAAACAAAAGCGGCGAAGGCGTTTTTGCCTCCGCTGCTTTTATGAACCGCTCACGCCAGCGGCTTGCACGATTCCCTTGCGACCAGCTCGCCGGTCATCACGCGGGTCTCCGGCTCGCCGTCGCCCATCAGCAGGGCGACGGATCCGCGCGCCATCTCGTCCACATGAATGTCGATGGACGTCAGCGGCACGGGCTGATACGCGCAAAGGAAGGAATTGTCGCAGCCCAGCACGGACAGATCGTCGGGCACGCGCAGCCCCCGCGTCAGCGCGGCATGCACCGCGCCGATGGCCGCCAGATCGTTGACGCAGCAAAGGGCCGTGGGCGGATCGCCGCAATCCAGCGCGGAGTAGAGCGCGCGCATGCCGTCCTCCGGGGAGTCCCCTCCGGTGAAGATCCGGTTTTCACAGGACAGGCCGCGGGCCTGCATTGCCGTGCAAAAGCCGGCAATGCGGCTGTACGGGTTGTCCATATCGTTGCGCCCGCCCAGCAGCGCGATTTTTCGGTGCCCGATGGCATACAAATATTCAACGGCCTGTCGCATGCAGCCCGCCAGATCGATTACCAAATTGCGCATCCCTTCCACGGGGCGCATGTTGCCGATAAGCGCCACAGGCATGTACGCCTGCACATCGGCAAGGAGCTTCATCTCCTCGGAGTCGGGCCGGGCGTCGATGTACTCGCAGCTCAGGATGACTCCGTCCAGCCTGCGTTCGATCATGCGCTCCGTCATGTGACGGCCGATGGATTTGCCATACGGGTGATGCGACAGCTCCAGCGAGTAGCCAAGCTGATGCGCGTAGTTCTCGGCGGTGGTAAACAGACGGCCGTAGTAGGGGTTGATGAGATCGGGCAGCACCATGGCCAGCGTGTTGCTGCGCCGATGGTACAGGCTGCGGGCCATTCCGTTGGGCCGAAAATGGTGCTTCTCCACCACGGAGCGGATGCGCTCCGCGGTCTCCGGGCGAACGTTGGTTTTGCCCGCGAGCACCCTCGACACGGTGGCGATGGAAACGCCCGCCTCCACCGCGATATCCTGCATGGTCACGTTGGGCGACATGGTAAACCTCCTCCAAGCGGCTTGGGCGA
The DNA here is from genome assembly GCA_964408185.1 of uncultured Oscillospiraceae bacterium. Classification (GTDB taxonomy): domain Bacteria; phylum Bacillota; class Clostridia; order Christensenellales; family Aristaeellaceae; genus CAYOYK01. The sequence goes on from CAYOYK010000006.1 coordinate 28,064, forward strand.
GCCAAGCCCGATTATCATATCACGAACAATGATAGAATGCAAAGGGTTTAACGTTAATGCAAAGGCTTACAGGAAAAAATTTTGCCATAAGTGACAAAAAAGTGTTGACAAGCGCACACGATTGCGCTATGATATCAACAGCGAATGTAACGGGTTACATTCACAACGCAGGCGCAAAGTGCTGCGCTGATAACAAAAAGGAGGAACCCCCATGAAGAAACTGGTAGCTCTGTTGCTGGCGCTGGCTATGATGCTGGGCCTCATGTCCTTCGCGTCCGCCGAGACTGTGGACCTGTTGGTCTGGGTCGGCGATGACATGGATCAGGAGTGGATCGACGGCGTCATCGAAAGTTTTAAGGCCGCCTATCCCGACACCGAGTACAATATCACTGTGGGCATCGAGTCCGAGTCCACCTGCAAGGATACCATCCTCGCCGACCCTGAGGCCGCTGCGGATGTGTTCACCTTCGCGCATGACCAGATCAACGTGCTGGTGGATGCGGGCGTGCTCCAGCCGGTCGTTCTGGATACCGACGCGGTTATCGAAGCCAACGGCGGAGCCGAGAGCGGCTCCGTGCTGGCCGCCAGCGTGGACGGCACCCTGTATGCCTATCCCGCCACGGCTGATAACGGCTACTTCATGTTCTACAACAAGCAGTACTTCACCGAGGATGACGTGAAGAGCTTCGACACGATGCTCAAGATCGCCGCCGATAACGGCAAGTACGTGTCCATGCAGTTCACCAGCGGCTGGTACAACTTCTCCTTCTTTGCCGGCGCGGGCCTTACCTGCGTGCGCAATGACGACGGCTCCAACACCTGCAACTGGAATGCCACCGATACGCCCATCACCGGCGCGCAGGTTGCGCAGGCTATGCTGGACATCGCTGCCAACCCCGGCTTCATCAACCAGAATGACGGCGAGCTCCAGACCGGATTCAAAGACGGCACCGTCATCGCGGGCATCAACGGCGTGTGGAACGCCACCGTCGCTCAGGAAGCGTGGGGCGAGAACTACGCCGCCTGCAAGCTGCCCACCTACACCGTCGCGGGGCAGCAGGTGCAAATGAGCTCCATGGCCGGCTACAAGATGGTTGGCGTAAACGCCTTCTGTGGCGACAAAATGAAGCATGCCATGATGTTTGCGGAATTTATGACCAATTACGACAGCCAGGTCAGCCGCTTCAACCTCCGCGGTCAGGGCCCCTCCAATGTGCAGGCCGCCGCGTCCGAGGCTGTTCAGGCCGCTCCCGCTATCGCCGCGCTGGCTGCGCAGAGCCCCTATGCGACCGCTCAGAACGTGGGCGATAACTACTGGGCTCCCACCGAGGCGTTTGGCACCATCATCGTGGGCGGCAACGCCGACGGCACGGATCTGCAAACGCTGGTTGACAACATGACCATCGGCATCACCGCGCTGCCGCAATAACCAACCGTCATCCTTCCGCTGCCCGCGCGCCGTAAGGCGCGCGGGCAGTATCACAAAAAGAGGAGGCGTCCCTGCATGCAAACGCGCGGAGAAAGATTCATCAACTGGCTTCATCGGCTGGGCAAGGGAATTGCGGCGCTGCCCGGCAAAATCGGTCGCGGGGTGGCAAACGCTTTCCGCGCGGTTGGGCACGGCTTCCGCCAACTGGGCCAAGATATTGCCACCGGCGATGGCTGGGTGCGCGCCTCTTTGCTCGTCTGCGGCGCGGGTTATTTTGGCCGCAAGCAAATTGTCAAGGGCATTCTGGTAACGCTGCTGCAAGCGGCGGTGATGTATGTCATTCCCGTGTTCTTCTGGCCGTACCTGTGCAAGTTTGGCACGCTGGGCACGGTGGCGTACGTATCCACCTTCAACCTTGATACCGGCCTCCCTGAAACCAACAACTACGACCATTCCTTCAAAATCCTGCTGTACAGCGTCATTGGCATTCTGCTCATCTGCACGGCGGTTTACCTGTACTTTCGCAACATCCGCAAGGTGCGCGCGCTCCAAGCCATCGCGGAGGAGGGCAAGCATGTCGCGACCTTCCGCGACGATCTGCGCGACCTGTCAGACCGGCGGTTCCATGTCACGCTGCTGTCGCTGCCCGTGCTGGGCGTGATCGTGTTCACCATTATCCCCTTGATCGTGATGGTCCTTACCGCGTTTACCAACTACGACCTCAAGCATGTCGTGCCCAAGAACCTGTTTACATGGGTCGGCTTTGACAACTTCAAGTCGCTGTTCTCCACGGCGGAAAACAGCACGTCCTATGCGTTTGGGTACTCCTTTACCCGCATCACGGCGTGGACGTTGATTTGGGCGTTCCTCGCCACGTTTACCAACTATTATGCCGGAATTCTGCTGGCCATGTTCATCAACAACAAGCGCACGCGCCTCAAAAAAATGTGGCGCACCTGCTTTATTGTCACCATGGCGGTGCCGCAGTTCGTATCGCTGCTGCTGATCCGCAACTTCTTTGCCAATACGGGCATCGTCAACACGCTCTGCACCCAGTGGGGCGTTACGCAGGCCCTTAAGGATATCGGTATTCTCGCGCCGTCCTACTCGTACATTCCTTTCCTGACCGACCCATCGTGGGCCAAGGTGATGATTATTCTCATCAACATGTGGGTCGGCGTGCCGTACCTGATGCTCATGTGCACCGGCATCCTGATGAACATTCCCACCGATCTGCTGGAAAGCGCGCAGATCGACGGCGCAAACGCCTTCCAGCGCTTCCGCAAGATCATCATGCCGTACATTCGGTTTGTCACCGGCCCGTACCTGATCTCCTCGGTCGTGGGCAATATCAACAACTTCAATATCATCTATCTGCTCACCAACGACATCTACACCAACAGCGACCAGATTATGGCCAACGCCAACGCGCGCGAGGTGGACTTGCTGGTAACGTGGCTCTACCGCCTTACGCAGGAGAAGTACAACTACAAAATGGCGTCCACCATCGGCATAATGATCTTCCTCATCAGCGCGTTCTTTACGTTGCTGGCCTTCCGTAGCATGACCAAGGGCGATAAGGAGGAGACCTTCCAATGATGAATTATAGCAAAACCGGGCATTCCAAAAAGTGGTTCCTCCGCGATCTGGGCCGCCACACGGTGCTCACGCTGCTGGCCATCTTTTGGCTGATCCCCATCTTTTGGCTGATCCTGTGCTCGCTGAACGTAAGCCCCGGCCCCAACATCCGCTCTTTCTTCCCGGAAGGATACACGCTGAACAATTATGTCAAGCTGATTTCAGGCTCCGATAACGTGGCCGCCTTTCCGGATTGGTTCAAGAACACGCTCATCATCGCCATTTTTACCTGCGCGATCTCAAGCTGCTTTGTGCTGATGGTCGCCTACGCCATGAGCTGCATGCGCTTCCGCGCGCGCAAGCCGATGATGAACATTGCCATCATCCTCAACCTTTTCCCCGGCTTCCTGTCGATGATCGCGGTCTACTTTGTTATGAAGTCCGTCGGGCTGACCAACAGCCGCATTGGGCTGATCATCGTGTACTCCGCCAGCAGCGGCTTGGGCTATTTGGTTGCCAAGGGCTTCTTCGATACGATCCCGCGCTCGCTGCATGAGGCCGCCACACTGGAGGGCGCGTCCGAGATGACCATCTTCCGCAAGATCGTGGTGCCGCTGTCCAAGCCCATCATCGTGTACACGGTCATCGGCGCGTTCCTCGCCCCGTGGATGGACTTTATCTTTGCGGACATTATGCTGCCCTCCAAGATCTCCACGCAAAAGACCGTCGCCATCGGCATGTATGCCATGGTGGATAAGACCAACCTCGGCACGTATTTCTCGCTGTTCTGCGCGGGCGGCGTGCTGGTATCCATCCCCATATCCATATTGTCCATCATCATGCAAAAGTGCTATGTCGCCGGCGTGACAGGCGGCTCTGTGAAAGGATAACCTCATGGAAAAGCTCATACTCAACATCGTCCACCGGCCTGAAATGGCCCCGGAGTACGCCGAGAAGGTGACCGGGCAGGGCAAGTCGGAGGATATCGGGCGCAAAGAGCTGCTCAGCGAGAGCTTGTCTATCTTTCGGCTCCAGCAGGACATCGCGCACCGCAACGGCTTGCGAACCACCATCCAAATGACCTACTCCAGCCTGTTCAACCCAGAGGCTGTGGAGCTGGCAAAGCGGTATCACAGCGAGTTTGGCGACGAGATCAGCCTCACGCTGCTGGGCCTGCCCTGCGAGCAATTCCGCCAAAAGTATCACACGCGCGATTTCTGCATCTGGATGTTCCCATGGGAGCAGCGCGTGGCGATCATCGACGATGTATTCGGCCTGTTCCGCGAGGCCTTCGGCTTCTGGCCGGAGTCCACCGGCAGCTACTTTCTGGACGCGGAGACCATCGCCTACATCAAGCGCAAATACCCGTCCGTGCAATGCGCGGTGGCCACCTGCTGGGAGGAGGGCCCCAAGGCCTTCCACACCTGCAACAACAGCTGGTATACGTGGATGGACGGCGGCCCGTGGGCCCCGTGGATTCCAAGCAAGATCAACAGCCACGCGCCCGCCCGCGACGAGGCGGACGACAGCGGCATTGTGGCCATTCCGCATCTGTCGCGCGATTTGCTGGCCTGCTATGACGGCAACGGCAGCAACTTTGGCACGCACCCGCAGAACGTGCTGCGCGGCATGTGCTACCAAACCGCCGACCGCGTGGAGGATGTGCGGTACCCCTATCTGTACAACCTGATCGACCTGTATCGGCATCAGGCTAAGTACAATAACGGCTTTAGCTATAACATGATGTTCGTCGGCCCTGGCTGGCTGAACGCCATGGGCCGCTGGGAGGCCCCCTTCGAGCTGCTGAAAAAGAGCTATGAGGACGGCATGGCCTATTACGGCCAGCTGAAGCGAGACGGCCTTTTGCAGGATATGGGCATGGCCGAGTTTGCCGCCGAGTACCGCCGCCGCCATGCCTACGGTCAGCCGGAGGTCGCCCTGTGGCGCGATATTCTTTACGGCAGTGATAAGCAGCTCTTTTGGTACTACGATCCCGATATGCGCGCCTGCATCAACATGGATGAGGGCGGCGCGCTGGTCGATCTGCGCCCGTACGCGGCCGGGCTGGAATGGCCCGTCGGGATTGGCACCAAGCACGTGCAGGACGCATCCTTCCCCTTTTTGATTCAGGAAAAGTACCGCTCCGGGTACTTCACCCATTACGTGGGCGAGGGCACCGTGCGCAGCGCAAAGCTCTGCCATGGCGGCGAGGAGATCGACCTCTGCCTCTGCCGCACGCACGCGCGCGTCGAGCGCGACGACGAGGCTGTCCGGCTGGTGCTAGACCCCGTGGAGATCGAGTTTGCGGACTGCACGGCCAAGGTGCAGACCGTGCACACCTTCCGCAGGGGCAGCGCCTGCGTGGAGACGGCTCGCAGGCTGGTAGAGGTCAGCGACGCGGCCGCGCGGATCTCCCTCAAGGAGTATATGACGGCCTGCTACGGCACCACCGAGTACCCGGAGGATATGACGGGCATTACGCTGGGCGTGACGCGCGACGAGATCAGCGAGACGCTATCGTACGACTATCGCTGCCGGGAGCTGACGCTGCCCGACGCGGAACGCGTGTGGGCGGCTATTCCGGCCATCCATACGCGCGTGAGCATGAGCGCCCGGCCCGGAGCCGTCGGCACGGCGCGCGAGGGCTACGCGTTCTCGCCCATGTATACGCTGGGGTACGAGATTCCGCTGCAAGCGGGGGAGGAGGCGCGCACATGGCTCAAGCTCGAAAGGGAAAACTGAACTACCGCTGCCCGATCTGCTTTATGCGGGATATCGATATCGATATGTTCTACGATCAGGACAAGGACGAATACTACTGCCTGCGCTGTCAGTACCATGGCGGCGAGGAGGACGTGCTGGCCAAGAACGAGCTGGTGCGCGTGCGCTACGGCGCGCTGCTGCACCGCTTTGCCGACGGCGAGCTGGATTGAGGGCTGCATATGGAATGGATCAACGGCATGGACGTGTCCACGCTGCTCATGCTTGAGCGCGCGGGCGCGGTGTACCGCGATGAACAGGGACGTCCGCGCGAGCTGTTTGCCCTGATGTCGGAGAACGGCGTCAACTGGGTCCGCCTGCGCCTGTGGGTGAGTCCCTACGACGTGGAGAACCGTTCCTACGGCGCGGGCGGATGCGATATCGCTTGCGCCGTCGCGCTTTCCAAGCGCGCGCGGGCCGCCGGGATGAAAACACTGCTCTGCCTGCATTACAGCGATTTCTGGGCCGATCCCGGCAAGCAGCATACGCCCAAGGCGTGGCGCGGCCTGAACATCGGCAGCCTGTCGGCCACGGTGGAGGCATACACGGCCAGCGTTCTGCGCCTGATGCAGACGGCGGGCGTGCTGCCGGACATGGTGCAGGTTGGCAACGAGATCACCGCGGGGCTGCTCTGGCCGCTGGGCAAAGCGCCCGACTTCGCGGCCATCGCGCGGCTTACGCAGGCGGGAGCCCGCGCCGTAAAGCAGTTTGACCTGCCGGTGCTCCTGCATTTGGATCGGGGCGGCGACCGCGAGGGCTGTGTAAGCTGGCTGGAGCGGTACTTTTTGGCCGCGAGGGGCGCGCGAAGCATCGATGCGATCGGCCTGAGCTATTACCCCTACTGGCACGGCGACCTGAACGCGCTGAGCGATACGCTGCACGCGCTGGGCGAGCGCTTTTCGCTGCCGGTGCTGGTGGTGGAGACGGCCTACGCGCATTCGTCCGAGGATTACGCCGCGCGCGAGGGCCTGCCCTCCAATGGCCGCGAGCGCCTTCCGCTGGGCATGACGATGGACCGCGCCGTGTCGTATCCCTTTACGCCGTCGGGGCAGGCTGATTATCTGCGCGCGCTGCTGCAAACGCTGCACGCCGCGCCCTCGGCGCGCGGGTTCTTCTGGTGGGAGCCTGCGTGGCTACCGCTGCCCGGCTGCGGCTGGGCGGCCAAGCCCGCGCTGTCCTACTTGGGGCTGCCGGAGGATACCCCCTTGGGCAGCGAGTGGGCCAACCAGACCCTCTTTGATTACGATGGGAACGCGCTGCCCGCGTGGGGCGAGCTGCGCGCGCAGGGAAAGGAAGAAACCGCATGAAAAAGCTGCTTTGCGTCCTGCTGTGCCTGCTGCTTGGCGTGGCCACGGCCTGTGCCGAGGAGGGCGTGTTTGTGACCCCGGTGAAGGGCCTCTCGGAGGAGTTTCTCTTTGGAGCGGATATCTCCAGCGTGCTTTCGCTGGAGGCCAGCGGCGTTGTCTTTCGGGAGGAAAGCGGCGCGGAGGCCGACCTGTTTGCCCTGCTGGCCGACGCGGGCTGGAATGCCGTGCGCTTGCGCATTTGGGTCGATCCCTTCGACGCGGAGGGGCACAGCTACGGCGGCGGGGGCGGAAGCCTTGCCAACGCCTGCGCAATCGCCCGGCGCGCCTCCGCGGTCGGCCTTTGCGTGATGGCGGACTTTCATTACAGCGACTTCTGGGCCGACCCCAACAAGCAGCAATGCCCCAAGGCATGGGTCGGCATGACCGCCGATGAAAAAGCCGACGCGCTTTACGCCTACACGCTGGACGCGCTTGCGCAGCTTGCGGACACCGGGGCGGACATCGCGCTGGTGCAGGTGGGCAACGAGACGGATAACGCGCTGGCGGGCGAGACGAGCTGGACGGCCATTACCAAGCTGATGAAGGCGGGAATCCGCGCCGTCCGCGAGGCCGCGCCCGATGCGAAGGTCGCGCTGCATTTCAGCCAGCCCAAGGCCAGCTTTGCGCAGATCATGGACGCGTGCGACGTTGAGTACGATGTGTTCGCGGCCAGCTATTACCCCTATTGGCACGGCAGCTTGGACAATATGACGGCCCAGCTTCGGCTTGTCGCGGAGAAGTACGGCGTGCAGACGCTGATCGCCGAGACCTCTTACCCCTATACGTTGGAGGATGGTGACCAGCACGGCAATTCCGTGCCGGACAGCAACTGTGATATGGCTTACGCCGTCACCCCGCAGGGACAGGCCAACGCGCTCCGCGCGGTCACGCAGGCCGCCTCGGACGCGGGGTGCATCGGCCTGTTCTACTGGGAGCCGGCGTGGCTGCCTGTGCCGGGCGATACCCTTGAGCAGCGCTCGGCGCTTTGGGAGGCGAACGGCTCCGGCTGGGCGTCCAGCTATGCCGCCTCGTACGACCCGGATGACGCGGGCGTGTGGTATGGCGGCAGCGCGTGGGATAATCAGGCTCTGCTGAATGCGGATGGAACGGCGGCCCCCAACCTCAGGTTCCCGCTTTATGCGCGCAGCGGCGCGACGGGCGAGCGCGCCATCGACGGCTATTCCACGCCGCAGGTCACCTGCTACGTCACCGAGGGAATCGCCCTGCCCGATACCGTGGACGCCCTCTATACGGACGGCACAAGCGAGCCAATCGCCGTTACATGGGATACCGACAGCCTCCCGCTTGCGCTGGGCGAGTATGATGTGGCCGGCGTCGCGGCGGATGGCGCGGCGGTTCGCTGCGCGCTGACGATCACGGCGCACAACGCCCTGCTCAACCCCGGCTTTGAGGACGAGGACATGAGCATGTACGTCGTCCGCAACAACGGCACGGACGAGGCCTACCGCGCCACAAGCCAGAACGATACGAAAACAGGCGAGGGCTTGTTCCACTTTTTTGACGCCGAGGCGTTTGATTTTTCCATCGAGCAGACCGTCACCGACCTTCCTGCGGGAACCTACGCGTTCGGCCTGTGGATTCATGGCGGCGACGTGAGCCAAAGCGACATGACGATCTATGTGCTGCTGGACGGCGAGCCCTTTGCCTCGCTGCCCACGGGCGTGACCAAGTGGCGCGAGTGGCAGCACCCGATCATCGAGGGCATCCCGGTCACGCCGGATACTGTGGTCACGGTCGGCGCGCACATCAGCGGCTCCGGCGCGAAGCCGTGGGGCAAGCTGGACGATTGGCTGCTCGCGTTGACAGAATAGCGGAAAATATCGCCCGAAAGGCAAATTTGTAGTTGACAATCGGCCGGACGATGGGTATAATCATACACGTGCCTTGGAGCGCGTCTGGGTGTAGCGCAGCTTGGTAGCGTGCCTGAATGGGGTTCAGGAGGCCGGAAGTTCAAATCTTCTCACCCAGACCACATAAACCGCTTGAAACAACTGTTTCAGGTGGTTTTTTTGTGGGCGAATGCCATGTATTCTCATTATTCCCCGCTTCAGGCGCACATTGTCTGCAAAAGAGTGAGGCGCTCGCCCCCTTTTTTTGCCAATCGCACAGCTTCTCTGGGAGAAATTGGGCTCTTTACAAAGTGTTACATACGTGCTATAATGAAAATGAGTATTGTTGCGTCCTCCAAATTTGGCTCGAAGGGACTGAAACGGTGTGAAACGATCAGCGCTATGGCTAACGGTTGTTTTGCTGCTTGTATCATGTCTGGGCGGTGCCGTCGCGGAGGGGAGCCGACAAATGTCGCCGGGTGATCCGGGCCAAACTTATACGCATTACCGTCCCTTTTTGGAATACACGGATACGCTCGCGTGGCAAAACGGCGTCACAAATCTGAAACGCCAGCAGATATTGAAGGTCTATGCCAAACCGGGCGAAACGATTTATTTGGCGTCGAGCGTATATGATTCCGCTTTTATTGATAACACGGGAGAAAAGGATATTCAACTGACCGAGCCGGACGGCACGATTCACTATTATGACGTTAAAAAGGGAAGCGACAGCGATCGCGGCTTTATCGAAAATCGAAGCAAAGAGTTGGCAGGACCGCAGCAGCTGGGCAACAGCAGCGGATATCTGTCGTACGAGTATCCTGTTACGGTAGAGGGCGTTTATGAGATTCGGTTTTATCCAAGCGAGAAGGGCGATACAAAACCCAATATGCGCACTGTCGGCGGATGGGTGCATTACAATAACGCGCCCAGCAACAACATAAACGATGAAAAATCTGCCGTAGCGGCATGGGATGTAACTGTGGCCGCGCCCGACCCAAGCGACAGCAACAAAATGAAGGCAATCAACGGCCGCCTCTTCGCCGACTATCTGACCATGTGGGTAGGAGGCAACCGTGGCGACCGCGAAGTGGTGAAGGGCGTCGTATATGTTGTGACGGCCGACGGTTACATATACATGACTGATTTCAACGGCATGGATCCGGACGGCTTCCTGTTTTTTGCCAACAATACAGGTCTGCTGGATAAAACAACCGGCCTGCGCATGAACCATTCCACAATGTACACCGATAACTATATGACGCAGCTGAGGGGCGATATCTCCTTCTTTTTGCCAACCGAAACGGATCCTACCGGCAAGAACCAAAACTACCGCATTTTCTTCAATCTGCCCGACGATGACGCGCTGAAGTATTTTGGAACGGATACCGCCCTGCCGCCCGCTGAAATCAAGTACTTTTCCTTCAATGCCGGCAAGTACGCGGCGATCGGCGCGGGAGGCGACTTCACGTTCGAATGTGCCCGTATGTGCTCCTATACCATCACGGTCACGTTTGGAAGCGACGACACCCGAACGGTTACGCTCTCCGGCGTCACGTCGAGCGGGGCCAACACCGTCCATTGGGACGGCAAGGACGCCAAGGGAAACGTGGTGAACGCGGGCGAGTACACCGCTTCCATCAAAACGGTCGGCGGCGAATATCACTTTCCCATCGCGGATGTGGAGCAAAACAAAAATGGTTTTATTGTGCAACTTTGCAACGTTCCTGCGTTTGCCGACGCGGACTTTAAGCCGGATCTGCTATACTATGACCATTCCAATTTCACCAGCGGCGGGGAGTCGATCCCCTTCACGCCCGAAACCGACAATACCAGCCCGTTCTTTACCGGCTCGCTGACCCGCTTGGATGGCGTGCCGTCCATGACCAGCCCGGCTTCGGCGTTTACAGGATCCGCAAATAGCGGCTTTGGCAACCTTGCGTTGCTCGACCTGTGGACCTACTTTAGCGCAAAGGCTTTTGTCTGGAATACGCCCGTACTGATTGCCGATACGGGCAGCCTGAAGCTGAATAAGACCGTGACCGGCGCGGCTGGCGAAACGACAAGGAGCTTTGTGTTTACGCTGCACCTCTCCACAGCCGCAGGCAAAGCGCTGAGCGGAAAGTTCCCCTATGGAGGCGGAACCATAGGCGACGGCGACACGGTCTCGCTGAAGCACGGGGAGAGCATCACGATCACCGGCCTGCCCGTCGGCACGAGGTATTCCTTTACCGAGCAAAGCTACGCGTCCATTTATTACACGACGACCTACACAGGCGATACGGGAACGATTGTCAAGGATACGACGGTAACCGCCGATTTTTACAACAACCGCGATGCTGCGCCGAAGCCGCCGAAGACGGGAGACTCAACGCCGTTGCTCGCGTGGACGGTCCTGCTGCTTCTGTCCGCGATAGGAGGTCTCGCGCTGATTCGGGCGGCCTCTGCCTCGAAGCGGTAAACAAGCGGGCGCGGCATTCGGCTGCATATTCCCCTGCGATCCGCTTGCCCGGAGGACCGTAATCCTTCGGTGCTTGCCTGATCGTGCCGCAGCCAAACCCGCGCCGTGACAGGGCCCACGAAGCCGTGACCACGGCAGCGTGGGTTCGTCGCTTGAATTCCAGCCGGGCCGATAGGACCTCGCCATTGCTCAGCCCTTGAAACAGCGGTTTCAGGGGCTTTTGTATGTGCAAACATAGCTCCCTGTCACCATGGCAAAGTTGCTCGGCTGGTGCAAAATGGACTAAAGGAGGCTCCAAACCGCCTTTCGCCTTGCCAAAGGCACGGGGTTGGTTTATAATGTACCCATTCGGGGAGGGATCAGATTGGCGGAGGACGAGCGGCCCATTGGGATGCTGGATAGCGGCGTGGGCGGCGTGAGCGTGCTGGCGGAGGCCATGCGGCTGCTCCCCAGCGAGGATTTTGTGTATTACGGGGACGAAAAAAACGCCCCTTACGGAGATCAGACCGCCGAGGCTGTGCTGGGGCATGTGCGCGCGGTGGTCAAGGAGCTGTTGGATAGGCGCTGTAAGGCAGTGCTGATTGCGTGCAACACGGCGACCAGCGTTGCGGCGGCCGCGCTGCGGCAGGAGCTTACGCTCCCGGTCATTGGCATGGAGCCCGCGCTCAAGCCTGCCGCCTCGCTGCCGGGAGACGGCCTCGTGCTGGTTATGGCGACGGCTGTCACGCTCTCGCAGGATAAATTTATGCGGCTGATGGCGCTCTATGGCGAGCATGCCCGCCCCGTGCCCTGCGCGGGGCTGATGGAGCGGGTGGAAGCGGGCGCGCTGGACACCGCCGAGACGCGCGCGCTTCTGGAGGGATATTTGGCCCCGTACAAGGATCAGCGCGTGAAGGCCATTGTGCTGGGCTGCACGCATTACGTGTTTTTGAGGCCGACGCTGCGCCGGCTGGTTGGCCCGGACGTTGAACTGGTGGACGGCAACGCGGGCACGGTGCGGCAGCTCAAGCGCCGCTTGGCCGAGGAGGGCTTGCTTCGTTTCGAACCCGCGCATAGGGGACAGGTACAATTCCTCTCGTCCAAGCCGGGCGGCGAGGAGAACCTGCGCCGCATGCTGCGCCTTGCGGGCGAAGGCTCGTGACAGGCGTAAGGGAACCCATTAGACAAACGGAAGAGGTACGACTGCGATGAAAAAGGTCATGCTGGTATTTGGCACCCGGCCAGAAGCCATTAAAATGTGTCCGCTGGTACACGCGCTGGAAAAGCGGGACGAGTTTCAAACCGTGGTCTGCGTGTCAGGGCAGCATCGGCAAATGCTGGATCAGATCATGGCCTGCTTTCACGTGGAGCCGGACTACGACCTGCGCATCATGCAGGCCAATCAAACGCTGTTTGACGTGACCATCAAGGTGCTCAAAAAGCTGCAAGGCGTGCTCCAAGAGGAAAAGCCCGATTTGGTGCTGGTACACGGCGATACCTCCACGGCCTTCGTCACATCGCTGGCGTGCTTTTACATGCACATCCCCGTAGGCCATGTGGAGGCGGGCCTGCGCACCTATGACATGGATTCCCCCTTCCCGGAGGAGTTCAACCGTCAGGCGGTCGATCTGATCGCACGCTTTTACTTTGCGCCCACGGATACCAGCCGCCAAAACCTCCTGCGCGAGGGCAAGCCGGAAAGCCGCATTTTTGTTACGGGCAATACGGTCATCGACGCGCTCAAAAACACCGTGCAGGCCGATTATGTTCATCCCGAAATCGAGTGGGCCAAGGGCAGCCGCCTCATCATGATGACGGCGCACCGCCGCGAGAACCTCGGCGAACCGCTGGAAAGCATGTTCTCGGCCATCCGTCGCATTGTGGATGACTTTCCGGACGTGAAGCTGGTCTATCCCATGCACATGAACCCCGCCGTGCGTGAGACCGCGCATAGGCACTTTGACGGCAGCGACCGCATCCATATGATTGAGCCGCTGGACGTGCTGGACTTCCACAACCTCATGGCCCGCAGCTATTTGATTTTGACAGACAGCGGCGGCATTCAGGAGGAGGCGCCCTCGCTGGGCAAGCCCGTGCTGGTTATGCGGGATACCACCGAGCGCCCGGAGGGCGTGGCGGCCGGAACGCTGCTGCTGGTCGGCACCGAGGAGAAGCCGCTTTACGATTCCATCCATGAGCTGCTGACCGACCCGGACGAGTACCACCGCATGGAGCGCGCCAACAACCCGTATGGCGACGGCCTCGCCAGCGAACGCATTGCCGATATCATCGAAAAAGAGCTTTAGGCCGCTTGGCAGGCAGGAAACAGGGTCATCATATTTTTTACAATCGGGAGGGGACGTCCTTGCGCAAGAACGCGCTAACCGGCAAGCAGCCGCTCATGAGCCGCATGATTCGCCCGGAACGGGTGATGGCGCTTGGCTTTTTGGCGATGATTCTGCTGGGCACGGCGCTGCTTTCGCTTCCCGTGGCGACGGTGGAGCGCCGCTCGGCGGGCGTACTCAACGCGCTGTTTACCGCCACGTCCGCCGTTTGCGTTACCGGGCTGGCGGTCTTGGATACGGGCACGGTGTTTTCCGTGTTTGGCAAGGTGGTCATTATCGCGCTCATCCAAATCGGCGGGTTGGGCTTTATGGTGTTTGCCACGCTGATTATGGTCGCGCTGGGGCGGCGGATCTCGCTGCGCAACCGCGTGCTCATCCGCGAATCCATGAATGCGACAAGCCTGTCCGGGCTGGTCAGGCTGTCGATTTGGTTCTTCGGGCTGGCGCTGGTGATCGAGCTGCTGGGCGCGTGTATTTTGGGCATTCGTTTTATTCCCATGTATGGCGTGGGCAAGGGGATCCTGTACAGCCTGTTTCACTCCGTCAGCGCGTTCTGCAACGCGGGATTTGACTTGTTTGGCGACTTTCAGAGCCTCGCGGGCTTTCAGCGCGACCCGCTTGTGCTGCTCACGTTGACGGCGCTGATCGTGCTGGGCGGGCTGGGCTTCTCGGTCATTACGGAATGCCTGCACTTCAGCCGCGCGCGAACGAGGCTTTCGCTGCACACCAAGCTGGTGCTGGTGACCAGCGCGATACTGCTGGTCAGCGGCACGGCGCTGATCGCGCTGCTGGAGTGGGACAATCCCGCCACGCTTGCCGGCGGCGACCTGAACAACGGGGACAAGCTGCTCAACGCGCTTTTTCAATCCGTCACGCTGCGCACGGCCGGGTTTGCCAGCTTCGATCAGGCAAACCTGCGGGATAGCAGCAAGCTGCTGGGCCTGTTGTATATGTTTGTCGGCGGATCGCCCGCCTCCACAAGCGGCGGCGTAAAGACCACCACCCTTGCCACGCTGGCGCTGGTGGTCATCAGCTCCATCCACGGCAGGCGGGAGGTCAACGTGTTTGGCAAGCGGCTCGACATCGGCACCATCCGGCGCGCGCTGGTCATCGCGTCCATTGGAGCTGTCGCGGTGCTGCTGGGCGGCGTGCTGCTGGCGGTGCTGGAGCGCGACAGCGGCATCCCGCTGATCGACCTGATATACGAGACGGTATCCGCCTTTGCGACGGTTGGCCTCTCCAGCGCGGGAACGCCGAACCTTTCGGCCGCAAGCCGTATCGTGCTGCTTCCCATGATGTTCTTGGGCCGCGTGGGGCCGCTGACGCTGGCCTACGCATTGGCCGCGCGGGAGGGGGACGACTCCGCCAACCATGTTCGGTATCCCGAAGAAAAAATAATGATCGGATAGGGGAGCACTGCTATGAAAGGGAAAAGCAAGCAATTCTTGGTCGTAGGCTTGGGCCGCTTTGGCTCCAGCCTCGCCGCGGCGCTGTGCCAGATGGGGCACGAGGTGCTGGCCGTTGATAAGGATGAGGAGCTCGTCAACGACGTCGCACCGTTTGTGACGCAGGCCATGCAGATGGACGCGACCGACGAGGCCGCGCTGGCGGGCATCGGCGTGCGCAACTTCGATACGGCCATCGTGTCGATCGGGCAGAACATCCAAGACTCCATTTTGATCTGCGTACTGCTTAAGGAACTGGGGATTCCGCGCCTGATCGCCAAGGCGACGGAGGAGCTGCACGGCAAGGTGCTGCGGAAGGTAGGCGCGGACCGCGTGGTCTTTCCGGAGCGCGAAATGGGCGTGCGGCTGGCCAAATCCTTGCTGACGCCCAATGTGCTGGATATGATGGAGCTTAGCGACGCGCACCAGCTTGTGGAGGTCACACTGCCCGAAAAGTGGGCCGATCGCACCATTGCCGACGTCAACGTGCGTCGCAAATACGGGCTGAGCATCCTTGGGCTCCGCCGCGACGGACAGTTTATGATGTCGCCGTCGGCGGACACCGCGTTCAGCGCCGGGGATACATTGCTGGTGCTGGGCGACATGGAAAGCATCGAAAAGCTGGAACGCGCGTAAAGCGCGCCGCCTGCGCATACAATCCCTTGAATACGAAGGAGGGAACCCAATGAATCCTTATGACGCATCGCTTTTCGATCATCCCTGCTGCAAGCCGTTTGATTTGGAGGGCGGCCCCACGGGTGTTTTGCTGGTGCATGGCTTTACCGGCTGCGTATCGCACATGCGCCCGCTTGGCGACGCGCTCAACGGCTTGGGCTACACGGTCAAGGGCATCAACCTGCCCGGCCACGCCACCACGGAGGACGACATGGCCAAAACGGGCTGGGAGCAATGGCTGCAGGCCGTCAAGGAGGCGGTCGTGGACATGAAGGCCCGGACGGATCGGCTTGCGGTGTGCGGCCTGTCAATGGGCGGCGTGCTGTCGCTGATTGTCGCCGAGCAGATGCAGGTGGATGCGTGCGTAACCATCTCCGCGCCGATGGCGGTACAAAATAAGCTGATGGGCCTTGCAAACGTTCTGGGCCGCGTGTACCCGCGCATTGCGTGGATGAACACCACCGAGCATCACAGGTCGCTGGATGTGGCGTACGATTATGGATACAGCGGCTTTCCCACCCGCAAGGCGGCTGATTTGAACAAGCTCATCCATCTGGCGCGGCAGAACCTGTTTGCGGTGCATTGCCCGGTGCTGTCCGTGCAATCCGCCGATGATGAGACCATCTGGGCGGGCAGCGCGGACTGCATTCTGGAGGGCGTCAACTCCGAGGTCAAGCAAAAGCTCTGGCTTCATGACGTGCCGCACGTATGCACCATCTCCAAGGAGCTGCCGTCCATTGCCGCGGCGATGGACGAGCTGCTCAAGGCGCTGTAACCGGGGCAGACAGGCGATTGACGAATAAACAAAGGAGCCTCCCTTGCGGGGGCTCCTTTGCGTTATGCTTTCAGCAGCAGGTCATATTCATAACTCACATCATGATAGCGCTCGCTTTTGCGCGCGATCACCCGATCGAAGCCATATTGCGCGTAAATGTGCTTTGCCGGCGCGTTGCCGTCCTCCACGCCGATGGTAAACTCCGTGTACCCTCTCGCACCAAGCGCGTCCAGCGTATCCTGCAAGAGACGCTGTCCAAGCCCGCAACCTTGCCGCTCCTTGCGGACGCGATAGGCAAACAGGTACGCGCGCTTGCCCGTTATCGCAACAAGCGGGTCGGTATCGGCATAACGCGCGTGCAGCTCGCCCAACAGCGCGCTGCCTGCAAACAGACCGAACACATCGCTCTCGCGGCTTTCGAGCTCCCGCGCATACCCTGCAATGGCCTGCTGCGGGTCGTCGTATGGGAACAGCGCCAGCAGCAGCGGCAGCTCCGCCACGGACAGCGGCCGGACGAGAATCTCGTCCGTGGGCAGGCGCCTCACGGCAGCTCCACGCCCTGCTCGCGGGCCTGCGTGGTGTACAGCTTGTAGTACAAGCCCTTCTTCGCCATCAGCTCGTCATGGCTGCCGCTCTCCTGTATCCCCTTGTTGCCGATATAGAGGATTTTGTCGCAGTTCTTGATGGTGCTCAGCCTGTGCGCGATGATAAACGACGTGCGGCCCTTGAGCAGCGCCTGAATGCCCTCTTGCAGCAGCCGCTCCGTTTTGGTATCGATGGAGGAGGTCGCCTCGTCCAGAATAAGGATTTTCGGGTCGCTCAGCAGCGTGCGGGCAAAGGCGATCAGCTGCTTCTGGCCTTGGGACAGGCCGCTGCCGCGCTCGTTGACGGTGGTTCGGTAGCCCTGCGACATCTCGCGGATAAAGTCGTCCGCGCGCACGGCCTTTGCGGCGGCGCGGATATCGGCGTCGGTCGCGTCCAGACGGCCGTAGCGGATGTTATCCAGGATGGTTCCGCTGAAGATAAAGCTGTCCTGAAGCATGATACCGAGCTGCGTGCGCAGGCTGTGCAGCGTTACGCCGCTCACGTCGTACTCTTGCCGATCGTCCTGCCCGCGCAGCGAAATGGAGCCCTCGTTGATGTTGTAGAAGCGGCACAGCAGGTTGACAACGGTGCTTTTGCCCGCTCCGGTCGGCCCGACCAGCGCGACGCTCTGCCCGGCGTCCACATGCAGGTCGATGTGCTCAAGCACGTTCACGCCCTCGTCATAGGCGAATGTCACGTTGCGAAAATCCACCTGCCCGTCGATCTCCGGCAGCACAACCGCGTCCGGCTTGTCGTCCACCACAACAGGCTCGTCCATCGTTTCAAAAATACGCTCCAAGTACGCCAAGTTGTTCACAAAGGAATTGTAGATGTTGGCAAGGTTTGTGATGGGCTGCCAGAACCGCGATACATACTGCCCCATGGCGAGGATCACGCCAAAGCTGACCATCGCGCCGCTCATCCAGTACACGCCCGCCGTATACATAAACGAGAACACGATCTGGGTGATGATCTCGCTGCTCAGCCATACCGTGTTGCTGATGTAGATGGCCTTCATCCACACCGTTCGGCAGGCGGTCGCCAGCTTGTCCATGATGGACTTGTTCTCCTCCTGCCGCGCAAAAAGCTGGGATACGCGCACGCCGTCGATGGACTCGGCCAGATAGGCGTTAAAGTTGGAGCTTTTGTTGCTCTGCTCGCGCCAAGCCTTGCGCTGCTTGGGCTTGAGGAGGAAGATCACCACTGTAAAGACCGGCAGCCCGGCCACGATGATGCCCGCCAGCAGCGCGTTGGTGGAGAACATAAACACCATGATAAAAATGATATTCATGATCTCCAGCAGGCTGTTGATGATCCCGTTGCTGAGGATATCGGAGACGGAGTTGACATAGTTGATGACGCGCACGAGGATCTTTCCGGCCGGACGGCTGTCGTAATAGCTGAACGGCAGGCGCTGCAGGTGCGCAAACAAATCGGTACGGATATCGTAGATAATGTCTTGGCTCACGTTGGCCATAATGCGGCTGCGAATGGTGGTGAACACGATGCTGATGAGAATGACGCCCACGAAGATCAGCCCCATTTGCCACAGCAGGGCCACGTTTTTGTTGGGCACGGCGTCGTCCAGCACCCATTGCGTGATTTTTGGGATGAACAGCGAGCTTACGCTGGCTGCCGCGCTCAGCAGCAGCGCGAGGATCATCTTTTTGCGGTGCTTGCCGATGTACTTGCCCGCTCGCTTTAGGTGCTTGAGGTTAAACGGCGTTTCCAGCCGCTCGTCCACGTCAAACTTGTTGCGTGCCATCAGCCAGCCACCTCCGTTTCGATCGGCAGGTCGTTTTGCAGCGCGTAGGTCTCGTAGTAGTAGCCGCGCTGAGCCAGCAGCTCCTTATGCGTGCCGCGCTCGGCGATACGCCCATCCTTGACCACGAGGATCAGATCCGCGTCCTTTACGGAGGAGATGCGCTGCGCAATGATGACCTTGGTGCAGGCGAAGGGCAGCTCGCGGAGCTGCTGCTGGATGTACTGCTCGGTTTCCATGTCCACGGCGGAGGTCGTATCGTCCATCACAAGGATGGAGGGCTTTACGGCCATGGCCCGCGCCAGCGCGATACGCTGCCGCTGCCCGCCGCTCAGGCCCACGCCGCGCTCGCCGATGATGGTATCGTATCCCTCGCTCAGGCGGCGCACAAACTCGTCCGCGTCGGCGCGAACGGCAAAATCCTTCATCTCGTCCTCGGTGAGCGACGGGTTGCCGAACGCGATGTTGCCGTCCACGGTGTCCGAGAACAAAAACACGTCCTGCGTCGCGGTGCCGATTCCGCCGCGAAGCTGCTGCACCCGCCAGCGCCGCACGTTGCAGCCGTCCACCAGCACCTCGCCGCTGTTCGCGTCATAAAACCGGGCCAGCAGGTTGATCAGCGTGGTCTTGCCGGAGCCTGTCGGGCCCATGATCGCCAGCGTTTGGCCGGCCTCCACACGGAAGCTCACATCCTGCAATATTTTGTGCTTGTCCAGCTGAAAGCTCACGTTGCGGAACTCAATCTCCCCGCGCATGCGCCCGTGCTCCACGGCGTCGTCCGCGTCCACAATGCTCGGCTGGGCGTAGTAGATTTCCATTACCTTATCGCACGAGGCGCTGAAGCGCTGGTAATCGTTGAGCAGGTTGCCAAGGCTGCGCATGGGGTTGCTCAGCGCCCAGCTCAGGCTGGTAAAGATGGTCAGCTCGCCCGGCGTCAGCTCGCCCTGAATGATAAAGAAGCCGCCCACAAAGACCGTAATCAGCGTCATTGCGTTGGCCAGCACCTCGATCAGGGGGTAGAAGGACAGCCACATCTTGTTGATATCAAGATGGGCTTTCCGGAACGCGCCGTTCTTTTCGCCAAAGCTCTTTTTCTCGTAGTCCTCGCGCGCGAAGGCCTTGACCACGCGGTTGCCCGCGATGTTCTCCTGCGCGGCGGTGTTCATGTTGGACAGCTTGTCTCGCATGTCGATAAACAGCGGCCGCACCTTGGAGGAGTACACCTTGGTAATGAGCATCAGCAGCGGCGTAACCAGCACCAGCATCAGCGTCAGCTTCCAGTTGACAAAAAACAGGTAGATCGTGGTCGAAAGGAACATCACTACGCAATCCACGGATACGTAGTCGATGTAGCTTAAAAAGTGACGGCACCAATCCAAATCGGCGGAGAGGCGCGTCATCAGGTCTCCGGTGCGGTTGCGATCAAAAAAACGCATGTCCTGGTATTGCAGCTTGCCAAACAGCCCGCGCCGCAGGTTGTACATGACGTCCTGAGAGCTGGTTTCCACAAGCACCACCATCAGGTAGCGGCTTCCCTCGCGCAGAATCTTGAAGCCCAGCATCCAAAGCAGAATGGGAATCAACGGATCGGGGTTTTGGGCCACAATCACATCGTCCACCAGCCGCGCGGTCAGCGCGGGGTTGATGAGCAGCATGACCGAGGTTACCGCGCTGATGACCAGCGCCCATACGTGCCATTTGTGGTAGCGCTTGTCCATGTTGCGCCAGAGGAATTTGAGCTGGCTCATAGAACCTCCTGCCCGGCGCTTGCCGCGGGCGGATTGTCAGGATGGGCGCGGCGGATTCATCCGCGCCGTTCGCCTAGCGGCGCACAAAGCGGTACTCCGTGCTGCAAGCGGGTCGGCTGGCTTCCCTGCAGTCCGCAAACGCGTAGCCGGCGGGCGCATACAGCGTTGCGCTTACCCGGCCGGGCAGCGCGACGGTGTACAGCACCTCGTCGCCCTGCCTGCGCCATTTGAGCGCTACCCGTCCGGCGGGCAGCATGTGGTAGCCCTCGGCGCTTTGCATGGTGGCCGGGAAGAAGGGCCTGAGGTCGATCTCGTCCGGGGTGGTCAGGCGCGGGTTGACGCGCAGGCCCAGCAGGTTTTCGTAAAAGCAGCGGCTCACGTCGCCCCAGCAATGATGGTTGAGGCTGCCCACCTTCCCGCTTTCGTCCGCGTGGAAGATCTCGCGCAGGGTGGTCGCGCCGCGCGCGGCCCATGCGCCGTAGCTTGGGAAATCGGGCCGGGCGATCATTCGGAAGGCCAACTCGCCGTCGCCGTGCGCAAACAGCAGATCGAAGATCACGCGCATGCCCAAAAAGCCGATGTCCATGTGGTCGTTCTGCTCATGGATGAACTCCAGCAGGCGCGCGTAGGCGGCGGGCTCCTCCTGCGCGGTGAACAGGCCGTGGTAGAGCGCCATGGCCTGCGCGGTTTGGCAGGAACCCAGCGCGGTCAGCGTGTCCGCGTCGATCAGGCGCTCCCGCGCGGCGCGGCGGATCTCATCGGCCATGCTTTGCGCATAGTCGCGCTCCAGCGCCATGCCCAGCAGATCAAACAGCTCCGCAGCCTTGCGGGCCATATCCATACAGATGAGCGTATCCGTCACCACCAGCGGACACTTGCTGTCATCCGGCGGGCGGTTGATGGACACCCAGTCGCACAGCCCAAACGCGAACAGCCCCTGCCCGTCGCGCCGGGTGTACATGTAGCGCAGGTAGCGCCAAATGGCGGGGGCGTTATCGGCAACGACCTGCCGATTGCCGGTGTAGCGATAAAGATAGTAGGGCAGGAGTACGATCACGGCGTCCCAAGCCGGGCCGTTGCCCCAATCGAACCCCCAGCCGCCCGTTGGGACGATGCCGGGCAGCATGCCATCTTCGGCCTGCGCCTTGCGAATGTTGCGCAGCCACTCGGCATAGGTGCGCTCCGCGCCGAAATTGAGCAGCATCTGCTCGCAGGAGAGCGCCGCGTCGCCCGTCCAGCCGTTCTTTTCGCGGTGGGGGCAGTCCGTGGGAAAGTAGGTCAGGTTGCTCAGCGTCGCGCGGCAGGTCATCGCCTGAATGGCGTTGACGATGGGGTCGGACGTGCGCAGCTCGCCGCGCGTCGCCACGCCGGAGTGCATCACCAAGTAGGTGAGCAGGGCGGGCATGGCTTGGTCTGGGCGGAGGCCCTTGACCAGCGCGTAGCGGAAGCCGTGGTACGTGAAGCGCGGCACATGCGTCTGCGGCCCGTCCTTGCAGATGTATACATCCTTCTGCACCAGATCGTCCGGGCCGTAGCGGTCCTCAAACTTGATGTTGGTCATATCCAAACGATCGCCTACGCGGTGCTCGCCAAAATAGAGCTCAAGCGTCTGCCCGGCTGTTCCGTCGATAGAAAGGCGGCACAGCCCGGCGTTGTTCTCGCCAAAGTCGTACAGCTCGCCCTCGTCCGTATGGGTGACGGAAACTGGCGCGATCTCTCGCTCGATGACAATGGGCTCGCAGTCGCACAGGCGCTTTTCGCCCGTGGGCGCATCGCAAAGCTGGGCGCGGGGCAGATCGTCACACGGAGCGGAGGGATCAAACAGCTCCGGGCGCTCCCGGCGCGCGTCGTAGTGCTCGCCATAGCGCGTCGCGTCCATCAAAATGGGGGACTGCGCCACTTGGAAGGAATCGTCGCTAGCAAGAACCGTCGCGCCGTCGCCCTCGCCCAGCGTCAGCGTGAGAGCCAAACGCGGCGTGCCGCGCCACACCGCAAGGTCAAAATCCCAAACATAGCCGGCAAAATCGTTCTGGAAGCCGTTGCCCAACAGGACGCAGAGCACGTTGTCGCCATCCCGCAGATGGGGCGACAGGTCATACTCGTCATAATACACAAGCTCCGTCGGCGCGCTGATGTAGGGGGCGAGCGGGCCCTTGGTCAGCTCCTCGCCGTTGAGGAACAGCGCGTAAAAGCCCAGCCCGGTGATAACAAGGCGGGCCCTCTCGCCGCAATCGGCATGAAAACGACGGCGGAAAAGCGGGGCGGGGACAAAGCGCTCCCGTGTGCTGAAGGCATGGCCCGCATAGATGAACTGCATTGGATATGTCATATGGACACTCCTTTATCGTTGGTGCAGTTGCCAGTATATCATATTCTTATGCGAATGCGGATACTGTAAAAGGAAATTCATAAATTTAACAAAAAGCGCGGAACTTAAAAAAGTGGCAACGCCACTTTTCTTGATGCGATAGGCCGACTGCTCCTCTGCTTGGGCTTTTGACAAGCCTATTTTTTGGCGAACGATTGCAGCATGTCCGCGGTGGAATCAAGATACGATTCCAGAATGATGGAAGGGTTGCCGATGGAATTCTGCAAATAGATCCCGTCGGCGGAAAGCAGCACAAGCCATGCGAGATAATCGGCGGAGATTCCCGTTACGCGATCGGACAGCTTTTGCGCGACCAGCGCGTGGAAGGAGGTGTAAAACTCGCACAGGCGCTTGCGGATGGCCGAGTTGCCGTGCGTCGCCTCGGCGTACATTTGCATACGCATGGAGGCCTTGCGCACATCCGCGCGCACAAGATAATTCACGAGCCCGCGCAGAGAGGTATCTTCCTTTGGGTCCTCGTCCCAAAGGACCAGCTCCTTGCTTTGCTGTTGCAGGTAGTACTCCGTTAAAGCCAGCAGCAGATCGCTCCGGCTTTTGAAATGATAATACAGCGTGCCCTTGGAAATTCCCGCCTCCGCAGCGTTTGGGAAAGAGAGATCCCCTCGTAGAAGTTATGTTCCAAAAGACGCATCGTGACCTCAAGAATACGCTGACGGATGTTTTCTCGTTTTGGAGCGGCCATAGAGCACCTCGCTTCGTTTCGTCCAATTTAGTATATCAGCTTTGCTACTTTTTGTCTACTTTCGGAACACGTTTTTATCGCATCTTGACAAAATTTTAATGCATTTGTATTATGACAATAAACAATCTGTCAATCGGCAAGAAAGAGGATGCAATATGCTGCCAGTCTATGAGGACGTTACAAGACTCCATGTGGGAACGGAAGCGAACCGCTGCTTTTATTTGCCTTATCCGTCGGCCGAGCAGGCGCGCGGTATGGGGGAGAGCGCCCGCGCGCTTTCGCTTTGCGGAGAATGGGACTTTGCGTATTATGATCGGTACTGCGACCTGCCCGGAGCCATCGCCTTCTCCCGCAGCATTCCCGTGCCGTCCGTATGGCAAAATCAGGGCGTGGACAGGCATCAGTACACCAATGTGCGCTATCCCATCCCTTACGATCCGCCCTATGTGCCCACCGACAACCCTTGCGGGGTATATCATCGCCGCTTTTCGCTGCACAGGAACCCAGACGAGCGGTATACCCTGTATTTTGAGGGCGTGGACAGCTGCTTTTTCCTTAACGTGAACGGCAGGGAAATCGGCTTCAGTCAGGTATCGCACAGCCCCAGCGAGTTTGACGTGACCGACGCGGTGTGCGACGGTGAAAACGATATTACCGTGCTGGTGCTGAAGTACTGCGTCGGCACCTACTTGGAGGATCAGGACAAGCTGCGCATGTCGGGCATATTTCGCCCCGTCACGCTGCTGATACGCCCGGCGCGCCACATCCGCGATTATTTTGTGCACACGGACTTGGCCGATGATTTTTCCCGCGCGACGATCAGGGTCGATCTCTCCTTTGCCGGCGGGCCGATCGAGACGCGGGGCACGCTGATCGCTCCCGGCGGCGAGACGCTGGCGGTCGCCTGCGCCGAGGGCGAGACGCTCACATTCGCCGTCGATCATCCCGCGCTTTGGAACGCGGAGCAGCCGAACCTGTACACGCTGCTGCTGCAAACCGAGAACGAGTGCATCCCGCAGCGGGTCGGCCTGTGCCAAGTCCGCACGGAAAACGGCGTGCTGCTGGTCAATGGCCAAGCGGTCACCCTGCGCGGCGTAAATCGTCACGACAGCGACCCGGTAACGGGCTATGCCGTCAGCCGCGAGCAGATGCTGCGGGACTTGATTGTTATGAAGCAGCACAACATCAACGCCATCCGTACCAGCCATTATCCCAACGCGCCGGTTTTCCCGCAGCTCTGCGCGGAGCTTGGCTTTTACGTCATCGCGGAGAGCGACGTGGAGAGCCACGGCGTGACGGAGCTGTACGAGCCGTCCGGCACGCCTTACCATGAAAAAATGCGCCTCATCGCAAACGAGCCGATGTTTGCCGCGGCCATCCTTGACCGTGTGCAGCGAAACGTAATAAGGGATCAAAACTGCGCATGCGTGCTGATGTGGTCGCTGGGCAACGAGTCCGGCTGGGGCGAGAACTTCCGCCGCGCGGGCGAGTGGGTGAAGGCGTACGATCCGTCCCGCCTGCTGCACTACGAGGGAGAGTCGTTCGAGCAGGACGCAGGCGGCGCGGCCGAGACGCTGAGCGACGTCCACAGCCGGATGTATCCCTCGCTGGACGAGCTGAGGCGCCTCCTGAAAAGCGACGCGTCCCAGCGGCCTTTCGTGCTGTGCGAGTACGTACACGCCATGGGCAACGGCCCCGGCGATATCGAGGATTATCAGCGGCTCATCGACAGCGAGCCAAGGCTCTGCGGCGGCTTTGTGTGGGAATTCTGCGATCATGCCGTGTACATGGGCATGACGGCGACGGGCCGCCGCAAGTACTTCTACGGCGGGGACTTTGGCGAGTACCCGCACGACGGGAACTTTTGCATGGATGGGCTGGTGTATCCCGACCGCACGCCGCACACCGGACTCCTGGAGTACAAAAATGTCCAGCGGCCCATCCGCGCGGAGCTGCTGGCCGCGTCGCCGTGCCGCGTCCGCCTGACCAGTCATTTGGATTTTGCCGACGCGGGCGAGCTCTACGAGGTGCGCTACCGCTTGGAGCGGGACGGCGAGCGCGTGGAGGAGGGCGTTCTGCCCGCGTTCCGGCTGCCGCCGCACGGCGCGGTCGAGCTGGATGTGCCCGTCCGGGCCGAGCAAGCGGGCTGCTGCCTGCTGACGCTGCAATACGCGCGCAGGCGGGAGACCCCCGTGCTGTCCGCCGGACATATCGCGGGGTTCGACCAGCTTACGCTGCGCGACGCGCGGGTGCGCCCGATGCTGCCTGCGCTGCCGGAGGGCCGCGTGCGCGCGGAGGAGAGCGAAAACCAGATCATTGTCAGCGGAGAGGGCTTCCGCTATGTGTTTGATAAGCAGGCGGGCGCGTTCAGCAGCCTGACGGCGGGGGAACGCTCGCTGCTGGCCAAGCCCATGCAGTACAACCTTTACCGCGCGCCCACGGACAACGACCGCAACGTGCGCCTGCAATGGGAGGCGGCCGGATATGACCGCCTGCGCGCCCGCGCGCAGGACGCGGCCGCGCGGGTACTGAGCGACGGCAGCGTTGAGCTTAGCTGCCGCGTTACGCTGGCGGCGGTCTATCGTCAGCCCGCGATGCGCATTGACGCGCGCTACACGGTTGCGTCAAGCGGGGAGATCACCATCCGTCTGGACGGCGAAAAGACCGCCTGCATGCCCCCGCTGCCGCGGTTTGGCTTGCGCCTGTTCCTGCCGCGCGCCATGAACAGGGCCGAGTACTTTGGCTTCGGCCCGCAGGAGAGCTATGCGGATAAGCGCCGCGCGTCGCTCCGCGGCAAATTTATCACCACCGCCCAGCAGGACCACGAGCCCTACCTGCGCCCGCAGGAGAACGGCAGCCATTGCGGCTGCGACTATGTGACGGTCACGGACGGCAGAAGCGGGCTGTGCGCCTTGCCGGAGGGCAGCCTTTCGTTCAGCCTCTCGCCCTACACGCAGGAGGAGCTGGCAGGCAAGGCGCACCAGTTTGAGCTGGAGCCCTGCGGCGAGTCCGTGCTCTGCTTGGACGCGGCCATGGCGGGCGTCGGCTCCAATAGCTGCGGCCCGGCGCTGCTGCCCGAATATCGGCTGGACGGCGAGCGCTTTGCGCTGGCAATGACGCTGCGGCCTGTGCTGGGGTAAGCAAACGAAGCAGCCGCTTTGCTCTGCCCGTCGCTCCGCGAGGGGTTGGGGGAGCCGCGCTCCCCAAATGGATTCCGCCTTGGGCGACCTGTCCGTCCAAGGCGGCGGCGTTGCGAAGGAACGCTTCCCAACGCTTTTCATCGGCCGCGTTCTGTGAGGGAGGCCCTCGCCGACCGAGCAGGTTGCAGGCGAAAAGAGCAAACCTCAAAAAAAGCGGCGCAGCCGCTTTTTGACGACCTATACAAAGCGGGTCGGCACACAGTCGTGCCGGCCCGCTTTGCCGTGAACGCTTGCTCCGGTCCTTGCCGGTGCTTACTTTTCCCATTCCACCAGCTTGTAGTAGGTACGGCTGGTAAGCAGGTAAACGACCATGTACACCAGCGCGAACAGCAACCCGGTGAGCAGTATGCTCAGGTTGATAAGCCGCGTGTTGCCCAGCCCAAAGATGGCCAGAAGCTGCCGCATCATGTTGGACGCGCCAATGGTATGCACGCCCGCCACCAGCAGCGGCAGCAGGAACACGGAGAGAATCTGGCGGTTGACGGTGCTTTTCACCTGATCCTTGTCCATGCCGACCTTCTGCATAATGATAAACTGGTCGTGGTCGCTGTATCCCTCGCTGACCTGCTTAAAGTAGATAATCAGCACAGTCGCCATCAGGAACATCAGCCCGATAAACAGCCCAAGGAACAGGAAGCCGCCGCTCAGGGCGTTCCAGTTGCCTTGGAGAATGTACACGCTCTGGTAGTTGAAGGCGACGCTGCTCTGGAAGCTGAGCGTTTGCAGCTCGTCGCTGTACGCGCGGCACGCGTCCGCGTCGCCGGACAGATCCCACTGGATCATGCGCCGCTGCTGCATCGTGGAGCCGGGGCCGCCCAGATCGGCGTACATTTGCGCGGCAGCGGCCGCGTCGGGCAGTATGAACGCGTACTCCGCATAAATGGACGCGCCCACCTGCTCCTGACGCAGAAATGTGTTCAGCTCCGTCTTTACGGTATAGGAACGGCCGCCGATCTCGTATGTGGCCGGAACCGTGCGGCTGCTTATCAGGCTGAACACGGCAAGCTCGCCGTCGCCCAGCGCAAGCTGCTCGCCCGTGATCCGCTCATACTGCTGCTGATCCATAAGGGTCAGCTCGGCAAAGGCGGTGAAGTCGGACACCATGTCCCGCTGCGCCTCGCTCATCCTGCTGAACGTATCGTTCTGATAAAACGCGTTGCCAAAGTAGATATCGGCGGTGATTTCCTCCGCGACGGCGACCTCCGGGTGATCGGCCAGCGCCTGCGCGCGGATAGCATCCGCCGTGTCGTAGGCGCTGCCGCCTTCGTCCACAACGCTCATGTGAACCTGATAGGGGAACTCGCGCTTGAGGACGTCCTTCTGGCCGGTATAGAGCGCGGTGGTGGTGCCCAGCGTGATAATGACCATCGTGGATAGGATGCACACGGTCGCCAGTCCGGCGGCGTGCTGCTTCATGCGGTAGAGCATGCCGCTCAGGGTGACAAAGTTTTTGCGCTTGTAGTAGATGCGCTTGACCTTTTTCAGCGATTTGAGGATGACGATGCTCCCGGCGATGAACAGCGCGTAGGTGCCCAAGATGACCAGCATCACCGCAAAGAAGAACGCGACGATCGCCATCAGCGGGTCCTTGACCGAGCCGGCCATTACGTAGCCGCTCACCATGCAAATCAGGCCGAGGATCGCAAGGACCCAATGGCTCTTGGGCTCCCGCTCCCCGCGCTGCGAGCCCATCAGCAGCGTGGCGGGGCACGCAAGGCGCATGTACAGCACGTTGCGCAGCAGCAGCAGCAGGAACGACAGCGCAAAGAACACCGCGCATACAATCAGCGCCGGAACGCTTACGCCGGAGGTCAGCGGCACGGGCGTGCCAACCAGCCGCTCGACAAACAGGAACATCAGCTTGCCCAGCAGCATCCCCATCGAAAGCCCGACGGCCAAGCATACCGCGGCGGATACAAGGCTCTCCACCAGCAGCATGCGTGCGACATGGCGCTTATCCAGCCCCAGCACGCTGTACAGGCCCAGCTCCTTCATGCGGCGCTTAAAAAGAAAGCTGTTGGCGTACAGCATAAAGAAGAACGTGAACAGAACCATCACAAAGATGCCAAGCCCCAGCACAAGCGCAAGGCTTTCGCCGCCGCGCATTTTGGAGATGCCGGGGTTGAAGGACATCATGCAGAACGTGTACAGGCAAAAGACCGAGATCGTGCAGCCCAGCAGAAACGGCAAATACAGCCTGCGGTTGCGCCAGATGTTGCCGAGCGCGAGCTTCCAGTACAGCTTGATCTTCATGCCTGCTCGCCTCCGTCGTTCAGGGCGGACAGGGAGGTGACGATCTTTTGATAGAAGCCCTCGCGGTCGCTTTCGCCGCGATAAAGCTGGTGGAACACCACGCCGTCCTTGATAAAGAGCACGCGGCCCGCATAGCTGGCGGCCTGAGCGCTGTGCGTAACCATCAGCAGGGTCTGGCCCTGCTCGTTGACGGTTTTGAAGAGGCGGAGCAGGCTCTTGCTGGCCTTGCTGTCCAGCGCGCCGGTCGGCTCGTCGGCCAGCACCAGCTCCGGCTGTGTGATCAACGCGCGCGCCACGGCGGCACGCTGCTTTTGCCCGCCGGAAACCTCGTAGGGGAACTTGGTCAGGATGACCTCAATGCCCAGCAGCTTGGCAAGCGGGGCCAGCCGCGCCTCCATCTCGGCGATGGAGGTTTCGCTGAGCACAAGCGGAAAGAGAATGTTGTCCTTGAGGGTGAACGTATCCAGCAGATTGAAGTCTTGGAACACAAAGCCAAGGTGCTCGCGGCGGTAGGCGCTCATCTCCTTGTCCTTCAGGGTGGAGAGCGCGCGGCCCTTCAGCGTCACCTCGCCCGCCGTGGGGCGGTCCAGCGTGGCAAGAATGTTGAGCAGCGTGGTCTTGCCCGATCCGCTCTCGCCCATGATGGCGACAAACTCGCCCTCCTCCACCGTAAAGGAAACATCGCTCAGCGCCTGCGTTTTGTGAGCGCCAAGACGGGTCGCGTAGATTTTTTGCACATGGTCAACTGTCAGCATGGACATGGAATGACCTCCTTGATCTGTATTTCAGGGAGAGCATACCACGCGGCGCGCCCCGCCGCCATTTCGGCGGGTGACAATTCACGCCGTCTATGTGACGGATTTGAAAGACTAGCACAGCTCCTCCCAGTCCTCGCGGGGGAACGCCAGCGTGACGGAGGTTCCCTGCTCAGGCTGGCTTGTGATGCTCAGCTTGATGTGCAGCCGGTCGCAAACCAGCTTGCACAGGTAGAGCCCGATGCCCGTGCTCTTTTGATACTCCCGGCCGTTGCGCCCGGTAAAGCCGCGCTCAAACACGCGGGGCACGTCCTCCGGCTGGATGCCGATGCCTGTGTCCGTGAGGGTGAGCGTATCGCCGTTCTCCATACGCAGGGTCACGCCGCCGACCTGCGTGTACTTGACCGCGTTGGAGAGGATTTGCTCCAGCACCAGCAGGAGCCATTTTTCGTCCGTGAGCACCTGCTCGTCGCCGATCTCCAGCGCGACGGTCAGGCGCTTGTAGATCATCTGCGGGGCCAGCTTTTTGATGGCGGTCTGCGCGATGGCCTTCAGCGAGCAGCGCTCGAAGGCTAAGTCCTCATGGAAGCTCTCCATGCGCTGATAAGCCAGCGCAAGCTCGGCATAGCGCTCTATCTGCCCAAGCTCGCGCCCCATAGCGGCGGCGCGGCTGTCCGCCTCCTCGCCCAAAAGAAGGCGCAGGGCGGAAATCGGCGTTTTGATTTGATGGACCCACATGGAGTAGTAATCGTCCCGCTCCTGATCGCGCCTGCGGGTTTGCCCGGCGCGCGCCTCGTACGCGCCGCATTGGGCCGCGTAAAGCCGCTGATATGCCGCCTCGCACGGGCCGATGGTCCTCGGCAGGGGCAGCGGCGCGTCCGGCACGGTTTCGGTCACATGATCCACGGCATTGGTGCGCGTGGCCATCAGCACGGTGGAAACGCCCCACCACACCAGCAGCAGGACGGCGCACAGCAAAAGGCCGTATTCATACGGCTCGCGCGGCAGCCCGTACAGGAGAAACAGCAGCGCGTAGATCAGCAGGCAGGCAAACGCGGGCGCCAAGCGCCAGAGCGCGTGCCCGGCCGCGCGGAGCCAGTTTTTCATGCGTCGGCCTCCAGCAGGTAGCCCTCGCCCTTGCGGGTCAGCACGCAGTCCGTCAGCCCGATGCCCTCCAGCTTTTTGCGCAGGCGCGTCACGTTGACGGTGAGGGTATTATCGTCCACAAAGGTATCGGTGTCCCAGAGCTTGAGCATGAGCATCTCGCGGCTGACTACCGCGCCCTTGTGCTGGAGCAGCATGGAGAAAATGCGCTGCTCGTTGGTGGTGAGCTGGGCGGTCTGGCTGTTCAGCGTGACGCGGGCCTCCTCCGGCTGCACGAGCGCGCCGCGGTAGAACAGGGCGCTCTGCGGCCCGGTGTAACGGTAGCAGCGGCGAAGCATGGCCTGCACCTTGCTGCACAGCACGTCCATATCAAACGGCTTGGTGATGTAATCGTCCCCGCCAAGCGACATGCCCATTACCATGTCCGCGTTGCCCTCCCGCGAGGATACGAACAGGATCGGCGTTTGGGATACGGCCCGAAGCTTCTCGCACCAGTAATAGCCGTTGTAATAGGGCAGGTTGATATCCAGAAGCACCAAATGCGGCTTGCGCTCCTCAAACGTCTCCAGCACGCGCGCAAAATCCGTCTGGCAAAAGGCGTCAAAGCCCCATGCGCAGAAGCGCTTTTTCATTTGCTCGGCGATCACCGGGTCGTCCTCCACGATCATAATGCAATAGGGCGTATCCATGCGTGCCTCCGTATCGGTCGGAATTACAGCGCGGCTTGCAGCAGCGCCCAAACCTTGGGCCCAAAGATGATCAGCCCGGCGGCGGCGGCCGCGAGGGCGCAGGCCAGCACCGCGCCCGCGGCGGTATCCTTGGCCAGCTTGGCGCGGGGATCCTCGTGCGGCATGCAGATGTCCACCGTCGTCTCGATGGCGGTATTGATGAGCTCCGCGCCGATCACCAGCCCGAACAGGATCACGCACGCGATCCACTCGCCGGCGCTCAGGCCGAGCATCAGTCCAAACAGGATCACAAGCGTCATCACCGTAAAGTGGATGATGAGGTTGCGTTCGGTGCGCAGCCCCTCGGCCAGCCCGTCCGCCGCGTGACGGAAGCTCGCCAGCAGGCCGCCGTGCTTGGCCTCCGGCTGCTCCCGCAGGTAGAGGCCGTCGCCCTGACGGATATACTGCCGCGTCAGGGCGCAATAGACGATCAGGTACGCGCAGGTGATCAGGCAGCCGCCCAGCACGTCGCTGAAGTAGTGCATGCCGAGGTACAGCCTGCTCAAGCAGATGAGCGCGATCAGGGCGGACAGTCCCGCTGTGAGGAGGCGGCGCGTGCGCTTGCTCAGCGGCGCCTGCCAGCACAGGAAGATCAAAAAGCCGTAAAACGCCGTAGCCGCCATGGCGTGACCGCTGGGGAAGCTGTACCCCGTATCGGCCGCCAAGCGCAGCGCGGCCAGCGGGCGCTCGCGCTGAAAAAGCGCCTTGAGCGCCAGATTGCCCACCGTGGCGATGATCAAATTGCCAAGCATCGGAATGCAGTATGCCTTTTTGCGCAGAAAAATGACCAGCGCCACGCTCAGCACGGCCAAGCAGACCGTGCTTGCCAGCGCGGACAGCGCCGTGCAAAGCCCGGTTGCCACGGGCGAACGGGCGGCGACCAGCGCCTGCTGGATGGAGGTATCCAGCGGCTGCCAGCTGTCCAGCGTCAGCGCGACGCACACAAATCCGGCCAAGCAAAGCCCCGCCGCGAGCCAGCGTATCCAGCGTCTCATGCAAAACCCTTCCTTCCGTGCCCTATCAGCATACCACAAATGATGCGCGTTGCCAATGAGAGGAACATTAAGGTTGTGATTCGCACCGTTCTGCGGTATACTGTTCCTGCTAGATCCCCGCGTGACGGGGCTCGGAAAACAGGTGATACAATGAGACGCCTTTTATCTTTTGTGCTGGCGGCGCTGCTGCTGCTAGCGACGGCGCCTGCCGCGCGTGCGCAGGAGGACGAGCTGACCTTCCTTTTTACATCCGATATCCATTCCAACTTGGTTGCCCATCAGGCGGAGATTGACGGGCAGGGCCAGCGGCTGGGCGGCTTTGCGAGGCTGGCCACCGCCGTGCGCGCCCGCTATGCCGAGGGCTCCACGCTGCTGGTGGACAGCGGTGATTTTACCATGGGCACGCTGTATCAGGATTATTGCGAAAGCGACGCGCTGGAGCTGTGCCTGATGGATCGGCTGGGCTACGACGCGGTCGCGCTGGGCAACCATGATTTTGAGCTGACCGTGGACGGCCTGCGCAAGGAGCTGGATCGCTACCACGCGCAGGGCGGCCGCGCGGCGATCCTCTGCTCCAATTTGGTCGCATCCTCCGGCGAGAGCGCGGCCGTTGACAACGCCACCAATCCCATGGCGGACGCGGGCGTGCTCAACTATGCGGTCGTGGAGCGCGGCGGCCTGCGCGTCGGGCTATTTTCGCTGATCGGGAAGCAGGCCGTAAAGTATACGCCGTCCGAGCCGTACGCCTTTGCCGATCAGGTGGCGACCGCCAAGGCCTGCGTGCGGTACCTGCGCGAAACGGAGCGCGTGGATATGGTCGTTCTGCTGTCCCACTGCGGGATCATGCCGGACGGCTCCTTCACCGAGGACGCGGATATCGCCAAGGCCGTGGACGGCATCGATGTGATCGTCTCCGGCCACATGCACACGGCGCTCCGGGAGCCTATCGTGGAGAACGGCACGGTGATCGTTTGCGCGGGCACGGCGCTCAATTACTTGGGTTCCCTGCAAATGAAGCGCGTGGACGGCCAATGGACGCTTGCCGCGCACGAGCTCATCCCATTGTCCGACGACGTGGCGGAGGACGAGGCCACGGCCGCGCTCATCGCGCCCTACACACGCGAGATCGAGGCCGGCTACATGGCGCGATATGGCGTCGATCTGCCCCTTGACGCGGTGGTGGCGACCTCTCCGTATGATTTTTCCGATACGGAGCTGTTTGCGCGCTGCGATAATTACAGCTTTGGCGCGCTGATGGCCGACTCATATCTGGACACGCTGCATAAACTGGGCTACGATGATGTGTGGATCGCCGGGGTGCCCACCGGGACGGTGCGCGCGGGCCTGTACAAGGGCGATATGACGCTGATGGACGTGTACAACGTGCTCAGCTACGGCATTTCGCCGCTGGATGGCTCCGCGGGCGCGCCCATCGTGACGGCCTGCCTGACGGGCAGCGAGCTGTACGACGTGTGCGAGACCAGCATCTCCGTGGGCAGCCTGATGGACAGCGCGCAGATTCTCCTAAGCGGCATGCGGTACACGTACAG
The DNA here is from genome assembly GCA_964408185.1 of uncultured Oscillospiraceae bacterium. GTDB lineage: Bacteria > Bacillota > Clostridia > Christensenellales > Aristaeellaceae > CAYOYK01. Next base: position 62,458 of record CAYOYK010000006.1, read on the forward strand.
TCCGCAGCGCCCGATTCTGAATCATGTATACAAGGTCGAGGTTCTCAACCCCGCGACGGGCGAGTACGAGCCTGTGGAGCGCAATGACGACAAGCTGTACAAGATCGCCTTTTCATGGACGAGCGCCCAGTCCCTCGGACTGATCTCCTCCAGCACCTACGGGCTGCTCAACCTGCGGCTCCTCAACGAGGCGGGCGAGCCGCTGGATACTGACGAGAAGCTGAAGGAGCGCATCATCACCTACCGGACGCCGAGCGGGGAGACGCGCGAGCTCAAGGAGTGGTATGCGCTGTACAGCTATGTGAGCAGCTTCCCCGCCAACGCGGACGGCGTGCCGGAGGTGCCCGCCAAGTACGGCGAGGAGGCCGGCTACATGGTGCGCACGGACGCGGACATTGCAACCTTCTTCCGCAATCCCAGCAAAACCGCGTGGATTATGCTGGCGATTGTGATCGTCCTGCTGCTGCTGGTTGCGCTGATCGTCCGGCAGAGCGTGCGCCGCCATCGCCGCAAGCATCCCAAGCAGTCCGCATAAACAGGAGGGAACGGCATGTATAAGCTGGGCGTATACTTCGGGCGCTTCTGCCCGCCGCACAGAGGCCACCTGTACCAGATCATTGAGGCCTCCACGCAGTGTGAGAAGCTCGTGGTGGTCATCTCCGACAACGCGACGCAAACCGAGGCCATCTGCCGCGAGGCCGGGCTGCCGACCATCACCTACCAGCTCCGCAAGCAGTGGATATCCCAGCAGGTGCAGGACATGGAGCACATTGTCGTGCGTGTGCTGGACGAGACGGACATCCCGGAGTATCCCAACGGCTGGGTGGCATGGAGCCAACGCATGCGGGACGTGGTGGGGGAGAAGATCGACGCGTTTTTTGTGGGCGATAACGAGTACCGCGGTACCCTCGCGCAGTACTTCCCGGAGTCCCGCGTCGAGCTGTTTGACCCCAGCCGCACCCGCTACCCGATTTCCGCCACGGACATCCGGCGGGATATTCTGGGCAACTGGCAGTACATCCTTGGCTCGGCCCGCCCGTTCTTTGCCAAAAAGGTGCTGATCGCCGGAACCGAAAGCTGCGGCAAGACCACGCTGACCAAGTGCCTCGCCAAGCTCTACAACACCTCTTGGTCCGAGGAGGTCGGCCGCTATTACGCCCGCGATTATTTGGGCAACGACGAGACTGTGTATACGGATACCGATTTTGGCCGCATCGCGCACCTGCAGTACGAGCAGGATTATCACGCGCTGCGCAACGCCAACAAGGTCTGCTTTTTTGATACCGACGCGACCTATACCGATTATTTTTGCGAGCTGTACATGGGCCGGCGCAACAAGCTGGTGGAGGCGTACATCGATCACGCGCGCTACGATGTGCTGCTGTACCTCCAGCCGGATGTAAAGTGGGTGGACGACGGCATGCGTCTGAACGGCGATCAGGAGCGCCGCATGATGCTCAGCAAGCGTCTGCTGGATATGTACCGCGCCTATGGCTTTGGCGAAAAGATCTGCATTGTCACAGGCAACTACACCGAGCGCCTTTCGCAGGCGATCCGCGTGGTGGACGGTCTGCTGAACGGCGCGTCCACCTGAAAGGACGGCAAGTCATGAAGGCTTTGTTTATCAACGCGTGTCTGCGCGGGAGGCCGTCCCGCACGCTGCGCCTCTGCGAGGCGTTCTGGCAGGAGGCGGCCAAGTATGGCGTGCAGCCCCAAACGGTCGATCTGGCCGCGCTGCGCCTTGCGCCCTACACAGCTGACGACGTGGCGGCCCGCGAGCGTGATATTGAGGCGCAGGCTTGGGCCGCGCCGCGCTTCCGCCTTGCGCGGGAGCTGGCCGAGGCGGAACTTGTACTGATTGGCGCGCCATACTGGGATTTGTCGTTTCCCGCCGCGCTCAAAACGTATATTGAGCACGTGTGCGTGCGCGGGATCACCTTTCGCTACCGCGAGGACGGCGCGCTGCTGGGCCTGTGCCGCGCGCCGCGCGCCCTCTACCTGACCACGGCGGGCGGAGCAATCGGCGCGAACGACTGCGGTACGGAATACCTGCGCGCGGTGCTGGCCATGCTGGGCATCCCTCGGCTGGATGCGATACGCGCCGAGGGCTTGGATATCGACGGCAACGACGCGGACGCGATACTCTCCGCCGCGCAGGAGCAGGCGCGCGCCTTGGCGGGCAGCCTGCTTGGCTGAACAGACAGGCAAACGGACGCCCCTCCGAGCCATGGCTTGGAGGGGCGAAGTATTTACGTCTGTTGCTATTCCGTGCGCCGACCGCCCCAGAAGAACAGGGCGACCGTACCCGGCCCGGTGTGGCTGCCGATGGTCGTGCCAACATAGTTGATGAGCACCTTGCCATCTAGGTGGGGGAAAGCCTCCTCAACCATGCTCGCCACCGTCTGCGCGTCCTCCAAGCAGTTGGAGTGCGAAATGTAGCATTTGCCGTTGTAGTCCGCGCCGCCGACCGCGTTTTCCTCCATGCGGGCAACGATCTCGCGGATGACCTTTTTCTTGGTCCGCACCTTCATGCGGGGGATCAATCGTCCCAGATTGTCCATGTTCAGCAGCGGGCAGATGCCAAGCAGCTTGCCAAACATGCCGGCAGTCTTGGAAATACGGCCGCCCTTAATGTAAAAATCCAGATCGGTGGAGAAGAACCAGTGGTGCAGATCCAGCCGATTTGCCTCCGCCCAGTCCTTCAGCTCGTCAATTCCCATGCCGCCGTCGCGCAGATCGGCCAAATGGTCCATCAGCAGGCCGTAGCCGGAGGACGCGCCGAGAGAATCCACAATGTAGATTTTGCGATCCGGGTACTTGGACATCAGGTTTTCCTTGGCGATGTTGGCGGAGTTGATCACGCCGGAAATGCCGGAGGACAGACAGACGTGAAGCACATCCAGCCCGGCGTCCAAAAAGGTCTTGAAATGGGCTTCAAACTCATCGGAGTTGACCTGCGAGGTGGTGGTGTCCCCACCGTCCGCCATGGCCTGATAGAAATCGGGGAAGGACATGCTTTGGCCCAGATCGTCCGCGTACTGCTTGCCGTTTAGGTAGTAGTGGAAGCAAATGTAGCGGATATCCCGTTCGGCAAAATGCTCCTTGGACAGATCGGCGGTAGAACAGCAGCTTAGCACATAGTTGCTCATCAAATCACCTTCTTTGTAAAAGTGCGGCGGATAGAATCCGCATTTCTATCATAGCCGATTTCAGGCGGAAAAGCAACCGCCGCGCTTGAAATTTACTTGCGAGAGCAACAAAAAAACGCAAAGCCATGCCTTGCGTTTTAGAGGAACTGCGGGTTACTGCGCAGCCACGTTCTCCGTGGGATAGACGCTGACCTGCTTTTTATCGCGGCCCTTGCGCTCGAAGCGCACAACGCCGTCCACCTTGGCGAACAGAGTGTCATCCTTGCCGATGCCGACGTTCAGACCCGGATGGATCGCCGTGCCGCGCTGCCGCACCAGAATGTTGCCAGCCAGAGAAAACTGACCGTCCGCGCGCTTGGGTCCAAGGCGCTTGCTTTCGCTGTCGCGCCCGTTACGGGTGGAGCCCATTCCCTTTTTGTGAGCGAAGAACTGCAAATTGAGCTTCAACATGGTTATATCCCTCCATCGAATAGCATTACTTGTTTGGGGTATGCCTGCGCCAAATCGCGGTATCCCTGCACGGCTGTGCGCAGGATGATGTCCGCGTCGTGCGCGGCTTGGGGCGTAAGCGCGTCGGGGAGCCGAATGTCCATCCTTCCGTCGTTCTCGTTCATTTGCACGAGGGGCGGAACGCCGGCCACGGCTTCCAGCGCGTTGACACAGGTGGTGGCGAGGCAGCTAACGGCGGCGCATACGATGTCCCTGCCGCTTTGGGCGTAACCCGCATGCCCGTCCACCGTGAGCCCGACCGCTCGACCGCCTGCGTAGATTGCTGAAACGCGGGTCATCAGCCGATCGCGGTGATTTCCACCTTGGTGTAGGGCTGACGGTGACCAGCCTTGCGGTGATAGTTCTTCTTGCTCTTGTACTTGTAGATGAGGATCTTCTCGCCCTTGGTCTGCGCGATGACCTTGCCCTCTACCTTCGCGCCGTCCACCAGCGGAGAACCCACCTTGATGCTCTCGTCGTCGCCCACCATCAACACGTCGAAGCTAACGGTCGATTCAGGTTCTTGGTCCAGTTTTTCCACGTAGATCACGTCGCCCTTGGTTACGCGATACTGCTTGCCACCCGATACGATTACGGCATACATGGCTAAGCACCTCCTGTTGATACTCGCCAAGCGTGAGGCGGCGCCCGAAGGCACGCTTAAACCCCGCTTGAGCGGCTTACCGAAGCAGGATAGCACGTCAAGCGGGGTTTGTCAAGCATTTGAGCGGATTTATCGGCGGGGCAAACGGAATCAATAGCTCAGCGTAAACTTGCCCTCCGCGACGCCATCCACCATGCTCAGCTCAATCAGCGTGGTCAGAGGGATGCTTGTAAAGAACACGGTATTGCCGTCGCTCAGCTCCACCTTCATATCCCACATTTCAGCCGCGGAGGAGGCGTAGGGGCCGCCCAAAAAGCTGATGGACATCCATTTGCCCGCGTCCAGCTTGGGATCGGCATATTGCGCAAGGATATTGTCGCCCCAGCCCTCGCCGTCGGAGGGGATCACATAGATCCCGGTCACGGTCGCGGACGAGTCGTTGTGGAAGTTGAAATCCGCGGGGTGGCGATCGAGGGACAGCACGTGCAGCGAGCCTTGCGTCTCCATACCGAGGCCCTCGCCATAGTCCATGATGTTGGTCTCAATCAGCTTGAGGCTGATGGCGCCGACAGGCACAACATAGGTAACGAGCAGGTTGATCGGCTCGTCAGGGTAGACGTAGATCGGCCACGCGAAGGGCTGCACATGCTTGCCGATCACGCCGTAGATGACGGACGGCAGATGATAGACGGGCGCGGAGCCGTCCGGGTCCTCCAAGAGGATGAAATCGTAGTCGGTCAGGCTGATGCCGTCCGCGAACGCTTTGTTGGCGGCGACGGACAAATCGACCGCGACCCGCATCGTGCCGTCGTCCTCGGCGTAATAGTTGACGCTGTTCACGGAAAAATCAATGATGCCGGGCACTGATACGCGTTCACCGATCGAAAAAGGGGTACAGTCGGCAGGATAGCGCTCCGCGATGATCTGGTATACCTGCTGCAACGCCTCGTCGCTGCTGGACATCGACTCTGCCGACGCGCACAGGGGCAGCGCGACGGCCAACGCCAAGACCATGCAAAAGGCGGTACGGAACCAATGCTTCATACGATTCCCTCCTGTTGGGTAGGATAATGCGCGTAGCAGTCACCAATAGCTTGTAACGCGCGTCTTTGTACACAGTATAGCACATTTGACAGGGCTGTCAAAGTGTTTCTTTTCCGGGAGGGCAGCGATCACAACGGGGCCGATGATGATCGGCCCCGTTGCTTGGGTGGGAGGGACGGGTACTCATGAATACTTACTTTTGCCCGTAGTAGGCGTTAGGGCCGTGCTTGCGCAGAAAGTGCTTCTCCGCAATATAGTCCGGCAGCTCAGGGCGGGACTGCGCCTGCGGGAGGGCCTCGGTGTGCCATGCCATCATGGCGATCTCCTCCAGCGCGATGGCGTGCTGCACCGCGTCGGCCGCGCTTTTGCCCCACGCAAAGGGCCCGTGGGAGCGCGCCAGCACGGCGGGCGTGTGCGTCGGGTCGATGCCGTTGGCTTCAAACAGCGCGGCGATCACGCGGCCTGTTTCCAGCTCATAGGCCGTATCGACCTCGTCGGGGGTCAAATCGCGCGTGATGGGCACCGGGCCGTGGAATGTATCCGCGTGCGTTGTGCCGTAGGCGGGAATCGCCCGGCCCGCCTGCGCCCACACGGTCGCCCAGCGGGAATGCGTGTGCACAACCCCGCCGATGTTGCCAAAACGGCGGTATAGCTCCGCGTGCGTGGGCGTATCGGTGGAGGGGTGCAGCTTTCCCTCCACCTGCTTGCCGTCCAAATCCATCACGACCATATCGTCTACGGTCAGGCGTTCATAGGGCACGCCGGAGGGCTTGATGACGAACAGCCCCTCCTTGCGGTCGATGCCGCTCACGTTGCCCCAAGTGAGCACCACCAGTCCGCTTTTGACGAGCAGCAGGTTCTGCTCAAAGACTTCCTGCTTGAGAGATTGCAGCATACGCGCCTCCTACTTGAGCTTCCAAACGAGGTCGTTCCAAAGCAGTTCCTTTTGCAGCGCCTCGATGGTGGTATCCTTGCCGATGTGGATGTACTCGATGCCAAGGCACTCGCAGAAGTCCCGCATATGCTCCGCGTCCAGCTGATAGCTGAACACCGTGTGATGCGCGCCGCCGGCCAGAATCCACGCCTCGGCGGCGGTGCTCAGGCAGGGCAGGGGCTTCCACATCACGCGCGCAACGGGCAGGTTGGGCATATCCGCAAAGGGCGTGCAGGCCTCCACATCGTTTACGATCATGCGGAAGCGGTCGCCCATGTCAATCAGCGTCACCATGATCGCAGGGCCGTTGCCGGTGTTGAAGCACAGCCGCGCGGGGTCCTCGCGGTCGCCAATGCCCAGCGGATGCACCTCGATCCAAGGCCGGTCGGCGGCAATATCCGGGTCAACCTCCAGCATGTGCGCGCCCAGAATGCCCTCGTTGGCGGGATCCATATGATAAGAGTAGTCCTCCATAAAGGCCGTGCCGCCGGGCAGGCCGCGCGCCATCAGCTTCATGACGCGATCCATGGCGGCCACCTTCCAATCGCCCTCGCCGCCGAAGCCGTAGCCCTTCGCCATCAGGTTCTGCGTCGCCAAGCCGGGGAGCTGCTTGAGCTGCTGCAAATCCTGGAACGTATCCGTAAAGCCGCCAAAGCCGCCCTCGGCCAGCATGCCCTCGATGGCAACCTCCATTTTGGCTTGGTAGCGAACGGACGCGAGGTGATCGGTGCGCAGGTCGTACTTCTCGGCGTATTCGGCCATTTTGGCGTCGATCTGCGCCTCGGTCACGGCGTTCACGCGGGCGATCACATCGCCCACGCCCCATGTATTCACGCTCCAGCCCAGCTTGCGCTCGGCCTCCACCTTGTCGCCCTCGGTCACGGCGACCTCGCGCATATTGTCGCCGATGCGGCAGATCTTGAGCCGACGGCTTTCGGTCACGCCGATGGCGCTGCGCATCCAGTGCCCGATGCGGCCGCGAATACCCGCGTCCTCCCAATGCCCGGCGATGACTTTGCGCGGCAGTCGCAGCCGCGCGCAAATGAAGCCATGCTCGCGGTCGCCGTGAGCGGACTGGTTGAGGTTCATGTAGTCCATGTCGATGCCGTTCCACGGGATGTCCCGGCTGAACTGGGTGTTCCAGTGCAGGTAGGGTTTTTGCAGGCGGCTCAGGCCGCTGATCCACATCTTGCTGGGGGAGAAGGTGTGCATCCACGCGATGATTCCGGCGCAGCGCTCGTCCGCGTTGGCCTCCAGAATGACCTTGGTAATGGACTCGCTGTCCAGCATCGCGCCCTTGAACACGATGTTGCCGACGATCGCGTCGTCCTGATTGAGCGCGTCGGTCATGACGCGGCAATGCTCCTCCTCCTGACGGATGCAATCGTCGCCATAGAGGGCCTGCGTGCCGCAGAGGAACCAGAAATCGTACTGCTTGAGCTTCATAAGGGGTGCGTCCTTTCTATATACAAGAGGGTGGGCGGCTCACCGCTGCGTTGCGCTTGGTCGGGTGCGCCGCTGTGCTTGCTTTTTTTAGGAAAGATGGCTGATTGCTCAGCTGCCGCCGCGCAGGCTGGCCACGGCGGCCTTCTCGATGGGCAGGCCCTCGCGGAAGCGATCCAGATAGGCCGCGAAGCCCTGCTCGCCGTCCGCCTGCGGCGCGAGCGTCACGCCGGACTGCCCTGCAAACACGTGCTTCTCCAGATAGGTCTCCAGCGGCTCGCCGGATTGTGCCGCGCGGTACTGCGCCAGCAGCGCCATGCCCCACGCGCCGCCCTCGCCCGCTGTTTCCATCACGCTGACGGGGCTGTGGATCGCGTCGGCCAAGAGCTGCTGGCCCACGCCCGGCGTTTTGAACAGCCCGCCGTGCCCGAAAACGCGCTCGATGCTCACGCGCTCCTGCCGCAGGATGTCCATGCCCAGCGCGAGCGTTGCCAGCGAGGCGTACAGGTGCGTGCGCATCAGGTTGGCAAGCGTCAGCTTTGCGTCCGGAAGGCGCATCAGCAGCGGCCGCCCGGCCTCCAAGCCCGTGATGGGCTCGCCGGAATAGTAGTTGTAGGCCAACAGCCCGCCACAGTCCGCGTCGCCCTCAAGCGCCTTGCGGTACAGCGTGCCATAGAGCGCGTCCGGCTCAAGCGGGTTGCCGGTCAGCGCGGAAAACTCGCCAAACAGGCTTACCCACGCGTTGAGATCGGACGAGCAGTTGTTGCAATGCACCATGGCGACGGGCTTGCCCGTTGGCGTTGTGACCATGTCAATTTCGGGGTAGTAGCTCCGCATGGGCTTTTCCAGCACGACCATGGCGAAGATGGACGTGCCTGCCGATATGTTGCCCGTGCGCTCGGCCACGCTGTTGGTGGCGGTCATGCCCGTGCCCGCGTCGCCCTCCGGCGGGCAGAGAGGAATGCCCGCTTGCAGCCTGCCGCTGGGGTCGAGCCGCTTGGCGCCCTCGGCGGTCAGCAGGCCGGCCTCCGCGCCCGCGCTCAGCGGCGCAGGCAGCAGATCGGCCAGCCTCCAGCCGCAGCCGTCCGTCAGCTTGTCAAACGAGCGCAGCATGGCCGCGTCGTACCCGCCCGACGCGCTGTCAATGGGGAACATGCCCGACGCGTCGCCAACGCCCAGCACTTTTTTGCCCGTGAGCTGCCAGTGCACATACCCGGCCAGCGTGGTCAAAAAGGAGATCCGTCCTACGTGCTCCTCGCGGTTCAGCAGCGCCTGATACACATGCGCGACGCTCCACCGCTGGGGCACGTTGAACCGAAAGGCCTCGCTCAGCGCGCGGGCGGCCTCGTCGGTCATGGTGTTGCGCCAAGTGCGAAACGGGACGAGCAGGGCGTTGTTTTTATCAAAGGCAAGGTAGCCGTGCATCATGGCGCTCACGCCGATGGCGGCCACGCGGGTTAGCTGCGTGCCAAAGCGACGATTTACATCCTCGTTCAAATCGCGGTAGCAGGCTTGCAAGCCGCTCCACACCTCATCCAGGCTGTACGTCCACACGCCGTTTTCCAAGTGATTCTCCCAAGTGTGGCTGCCGGACGCGATGGGGCGGCTCTGCTCGTCTACAAGCACGGCCTTGATGCGCGTGGAGCCAAGCTCGATGCCCAGCGCGGCCTTTTGCAGCAGGGTTTGCGGGTCTGACATGGCGGTTCCTTCCTCCTCCGACTTGATGACGGGTCGATTTGTACGTACAAATTACAGCGCTATTATAGCATAGACGCCTGCGTTTGCAAAGGGGATTTATCGCTTAAAATGGGTTGTTTTTTCCGGGCAGAACAAAAGCGCCGTCCGGCCGGACGGCGCTTAGTGTGTCAAAGGTGGCTGCGTCCGTTTTGCGACGCTTGCGCTATTCACCCGCTGCCTGTCCGCCGATGAAAAGCGAGTGTTGCTTCGCATCGCCACCATGGGCGCGCGGGCTGCTGAAGGAGGTATTCCTTTGGGGAACGCGGCTCGCCAAGCCCTCTCGCGCGGTTGTGACAAGCCAAGCGTTGCTTTGCGTTGCCCTGTGGGCTGCCGGACCGCGCGCCGCGCCTCACGGGAGGCGGCGACAGCCGCAACACGCGCTTTTTGCCGCGCGAGAGCATTCTAGCTTACGACATCAGCATGCGGTCGTTGGCCAGATTTTCGCCGCGCTTCAGGTGATAGAGCGCCAGCAGGTCGTCCACGGTCATCTGGGCGCGTTCCTCGCCCTGCACGTCCAGCAGAATGCGGCCCTCGTCCATCATCAGCGTGCGGCTGCCCAGCGCCAGCGCGGAGCGCATGTTGTGCGTAATCATCAGCGTGGTCAGGCTTTGCTCGCGCACCACGTCCAGCGTGATCTGCAGCACCTTCTCGGCCGTTGCGGGATCGAGGGCGGCGGTGTGCTCGTCCAGCAGGAGCAGCTTGGGCTTGCCGATGGTCGCCATCAGCAGCGTCATGGCCTGCCGCTGCCCGCCGCTCAGCGTGCCCACCTTGGTCTGCATGCGATCCTCCAGCCCCATGCCAAAGGCGCGCAGACGCTCGCGGAACATTGCGCGGTCGCGCTTGCTCACGGCGGGGGAAAGACCGCCGCGCTTGCTGTGCCCGTAGGCCAGCGAGAGGTTTTCCTCGATGGTCAGGTTGGGCGCGGTGCCCTTGGCGGGGTCTTGGAACAGCACGCCGATATCGCGCGCGCGCTTGTGCTCCGGCTGGAAGGTAATCTCGCTGCCGTCCAGCAGCACGCGGCCCGCGTCCGGCAGAAACGTGCCGCTGATGGCGGCGAACAGCGTGCTTTTGCCCGCGCCGTTGGAGCCGATGACGGTCGCAAACTCGCCCGCCTCCATATGGAGGCTCACGTCGCGCAGCGCGGCGCGCTCGTTGACCGTGCCGGGCAGAAATGTCTTGGATACGTTTTCAAGCGTCAGCATTTTTTGCCTCCCGCTTCCGCCGCAGTCCGCGCAGCGCCTTGCGCAGCGTGGGGATGGACAGCGCCAGCGCCACGATGCAGGCAGAGACCAGCTTGAGGTAGTACGCGGGGAACAGGTCTGTGCTCAGGGCAAGCTGCAAGATCAGCCGATAGACGATGGAGCCCAGTATGGCCGAGCACAGCCCCACGGTGACGCCGCGCTTGCCAAGGATCGTCTCGCCGATGATCACCGAGGCCAGCCCGACCACCACCATGCCCACGCCGCCGGATATATCGGCAAAGCCCTGATATTGGCCCACGGCGGCCCCGCACAGCGCCACGCAGCCGTTGCTGAGCATCAGGCCCAGCAGCTTCATGCGGTCCACGTTGATGGAGGAGGAGCGCACCATAGCCGGGTTGTCGCCCGTGGCCCGGATACACAGCCCCAGATGCGACTTGAAGAATAAGATCAGCAGCCCCAGCGCCAGCAGGCACAGCGCCGCCGAGAGGATCAGCTTGCTCGCGTCCTTGCTGAGCACCGGCACCGCCTTGTACATCGAGCGATAGATGGTCTGCGTGATGCTCACGTTGGGCGCGCTTTGCATCACGATCAGGTTGACGGTGTACAGCCCGCTCATGGTGATGATGCCGGCCAGTATCGGCGGCACGCCCACCTTGGTTTGCAGCAGCGCCGTGACCGCCCCGGCGGCCATACCCGCCGCAAAGGCGACGGGCAGGGCCAGCACGGGCTGACCGTTTAGCGGCCCCGGCAGCGCGATCAGCGCGGAGATCGCCAAACCGAGCGTAAAGCTGCCCTCGGTGGTCAGGTCGGGGATATCCAGAATACGGAAGCTCAGGTATACGCCCAGCGCCAGCAATCCGTACAGAAAGCCTTGCTGGAGGGAAAGCATCAGCATGGGGATTCCTCCGTTACTCGATTGTGACGGCCTGCGCCAGCAACTCGTCCGGGATGGTCAGGCCCAGCGTGGCAGCCGTGGTCGTGTTCAGCACCGTGGTAAAGGTATCCACCACCACGGCGGGGATATCCGCAACGGGCGTGCCCTTGAGGTATTGGTCGCACATATCGGCCGTCATTGCGCCGATCTGCGTATCATCAATGGATACGGTGGCCAGCGCGCCGCTTTGCACCATGACGGCGGAGGAGCCGTACACGGGCACGCCCTCGTCGGTGGCAAGCTCAATGAGCACGGGCATGGCGGTCTGCACCACGCTGTCGTTGGGGCAGAAGATCGCGTCCACGCGGCCCATCAGCGACGCGGTCGCCTGCGCCACCTCGCCGGAGTTGGTCACGACCGCCTCCACGTATTTGAGGCCGTTCTCGTCCATGTACGCCTTGGCCTGATTGATGGTGGACACGGAGTTGACCTCGCTTGCGCAGTAGATCAGGCCGTAGGTCTGGCAGCCGGGCGTGAGGAGATCGGCCAGCTTGAACATCTCGCTCACGGGGATGAAATTGCTGGTGCCGGTGCAGTTTTTATCGGGGTGCGCCATATCGGTGATGACGCCCGCCGCGATGGGGTTGCTGACCGAGATGAAAAACTGCGGAATGCCGCTGTCCATGTTCAGGAAGGCCTGCGTAGGCGGCGTAGCGATGGTGACCACAAAATCCATGCCGTCGTCGATCATGTCTTGGCAGATGGCGGCAAGATTGCTCATATCGCCCTGAGCGTTTTGGTAATGGAATTGCATTTGCGCTTCGCCATAGCCTAGCTCGCGCATGCGGGCGATAAAGCCCTCGCGCATGTCGGTGAAGGCGCCGTTATCCGCCATTTGGATGATGCCAACGTTGATGACGTCCGCGCCCTCCGCCAGCGCGCAGGAGGCGAGGGAGGCGACGAGTACGAGCGAGAGAACCAACGCGATGAGCTTTTTCATGGGAAACCTGCCTTTCCGGCCAATATGGCCTGCGGGGGCTCGTCGGTAGCCCGATTGAGAGAGAGATACGAAAAAGCGCACCCATCCTTTTTGCAAGGACAGATGCGCTTGTATGCACCTGCGGTACCACCTTGATTGGCAAATCGCTTTGCCCACTCTGCCGAATGCCGACACATTCGCCGCCCTGTAACGATGGCGCTTCGTCGTGCGATACTGGACGGCGGGTCGCGGTGCGACGGTCGTTTTTCGGCACGCCCTCGGTGGCCCATTTGCCGCTCCGCTCTCCGGCCGGGTTTCCAGCTACCCCCGGCTCTCTGGCAGTGCGCTTGCGGCGTTACTTCCACCTCAACGGTTATGGATGCATTATAGTCACGGGCGGGCGGCTTGTCAAGCGCCAATTTGACAAAATACAGCCTAAGTACTGTTCGGGTGTCAATGATCAGTGAAAAAGTCAGCGAGGAATTGGTCGGGAGAG
>CAYOYK010000007.1:0-73189 GCA_964408185.1 uncultured Oscillospiraceae bacterium
TCATGCGGCCCCAGGGCTGGGCGGGGGTGGCGGAATCGGTCCACATCATGAAGATGTCGTAATCGGTCTGGTTCGCGGCGGTGATAACCGTCTGCGCAACGGACCATTCGGGGAACTCGGTGGTGATCTCAATGCCGATTTCCTTACCAGCGGCGGCTACGATTTCCATAGCGGCCTGCCAGTCGGTCCAGCCATTGGGAGCAACGCAGTTGTACTTCAGCTCTTCGCCGTTGTATTCGCGGTTGCCGTCGCCATTGGTATCAACGATGCCGGCTTCGTCCAGCATGGCCTTGGCGCCTTCGATGTCGTTGCCGGCCCACTGGAGGTCCTTCACGGCTTCGTGATCAAAGGTGGCCTGCTCACCAGCGGTCGGGTTCATGCAGGAACGCGGCACAGCGGTGAAGGTCGGGCTCTGACCGGTCATGGCGTTGGTGTTGATCGCGTCGTAGTCAACAGCCATAGCGATAGCCTTGCGGATGATGGGGTTGTCAAGGCCGTTCACAGCGGTGTTGAACCAAGCGGTCGGCATGTTGACGCAGATGCCCCAAGGAGCTTCGTCCAGATAGGTGGAGATGGGCAGGCCTTCGTCTTCCCACAGCAGGTTGATGTTGGAGATGAACTGCTGGCAAACGTCTACTTCGCCGGCGGCGAAAGCCACCTGGCCAGCGGCGTTATCAGCGTAGATGGTGTGAGCGATGTACTTCGGAACAGGCAGCTTGCCCCACATGGAAGCATCCTGGCCCCAGTACGCGTCGTTGCGCACGAAGGTAACGATCTGGTCATTGGCGAAGTTGGGGCCGTAGGGGCCGGAATACACAACATCCTCGCCCTTGTCAGCCTTGATGGCGGCGGGGTCGTTGTTGTTGCGGGCGAAAACGGTCTCAATCCAAGCCTTCTGCGCGATGTAGGTCTGCTCGATGAAGCAGACGACCTGCAGGGGGTTGGTGGGCTGGCCAGCGTCGTTCAGCTTGGCCTTGATGAGAACGGTGTAATCGTCAACCGCGGTGACGCTCTCAATGTAGGGAGAGAAACCGGTCGCGTTGGCGTTGGTCACGGCAACGTTGGCTTCCCAAGTGGCCTGCACGTCGTTCGCGGTCACGGGGGTGCCATCGCTCCACTTCGCAGCCTGGTTGATCTTAATGGTCATTTCGGTCTGCGCATCATTCCACACGTAGTCGCCATCGGCGAGCAACGGGGTCATGCTGCCGTCGAGCATGTTGTACATATACAACGTCTCGAACATCACAACACGGGAGCCGCCGGCGCTAGCGGCCAGAGCCATAGCGTTGTTCATATCGTCAGACAGCACGTTGTATCCATTGATGGAACCCCACTGCTGGCCGGCGAAATACAGGGTCTCGTTACGGGGAAGCTCCGTAACGGTCTCGGCGCTAGCGGCCACGGCGACGGTCATAACCATCGTCAGCGCGAGCACGAGAGCAAGGATTTTCCGAGTTTTCATGATCCTATCCCTCCAGTTTTATTTTGTTATGGCCTGTCACGGCCATAAACTCAGGGTCAATGCGGCCTACCGTACCGCCTGTCAGCAGCCTGCCGGGCAAAAGGAGCTGCTTGGGCACGTAGGTCTTGGGCGTTTCGATGGCCTCCCGCAGCAGGCGGACGCTCTCTCTGGCAATCATGTCCGCGTCCTGAAAGAAAGTGGTCAAGCGGGGGCGCATCGTGTCCGCGAATACGGAGCCGTCAAAGCCGACCGCGCTGATGTCCTCGGGCACCCGCAGGCCGTGGGCTTCGATCTCATCCAGACCGCCGATGGCGGCAAAGTCGTCCGGGTAGAGAATGCAGGTGGGGGGGTTCGGCAGCGCCAGCAGACGGCGGGTCGCGTGACGGGCGGTCTCAAAGTCGTTGTAGACGGCGGATTGCACGTAGCTTTCCGGCACGTCCAGCCCCTTGGCGGCACAGGCCTTGCGGAAGCTGGCGACCCGTACCCGTGTGACGTAGGAGGTTCCTTCTCCGTGGACAAAGGCGATGCGACGGTGGCCCATCTCGGTTGCGTAGTCCACGATCTGCTGCATGGCCTGCTCGTTGTCGGTCAGCACCTCGCTGCGCTCGGTTCCAAGGCAGTCCACGCACACGCAGGGGATATCGCTCTGCACCAGCTCGATCACCGGCAGGGACACATAGTCCGCGCAAAGGATGGCCACGCCGTCGATGTTGCGGTACCTGCAATGGTCTAGGTAACTGTCCGCCATGCCGTTGATGCGGGAGCTAACCAGCGTCACGTCGTATCCGCCTTCCTCGGCGGCAACCTGTATCACGCTGAGGATCCTTGCGACAAAGTTGTGAGTGTGGCCTCTTCCGTCCTGCAAGGCGGTCACAACGCCCATGTTGTGGGTGTGCCGGGTCTTGAGGGAACGGGCGGCGGCGTTGGGCATGTACCCAAGCTCGCTGGCGGCCTTGCGAATGCGTTTTGCGGTGCCCTCGCCGATATCGTTTACGTGGTTGAGGGCCTTGCTCACCGTGGCGGTGGAAACGCCGCAGTAGTCGGCGATTTTCCGAATGGTTACCATCACGCACCTCTCCTGCCGCACTCGCACTCTTACTTAATCGTTTACAGAATTATAACCCGCCCCGGATACGATGTCAATACTTTTCATAATTTTTGTGAGGTTTCTTGTTCAAAAGTGATAACTGGGGACGGTATTCGACAGACGAAATGTTTCGCTCCGAAAACGTGTAAGCTAATATGGCATAACAAAAACTAGACCGAAACACGAAAACATGAGGAAACACCCACAAACTGTATATAATCCAAAGGGTGAGCGTTCAACCTTACGAAACTGGCAGGAAACCCAAGCTGCGCCGCTGAATATACAAACAGATCGTCCGCGGCAGGGCCGCACGGCCAGTAGCTGTATTGCGGACAGAGGAGGAAGCCATGCAAAAGCCGTTTGTACGCATTGCCGTCGCGGGCACAGGGTACGTGGGGCTGGCCAACGCCGTGCTGCTGGCCCAGCACAACCAAGTCACCGCCGTGGACATCCTGCCGGACAAGGTTGCCAGCATCAACGCGAAAAAAAGCCCCATCGCGGACAAGGAGATACAGGAGTACCTTTCCGAAAAACCGCTAAACCTAACCGCCACAACGGATGGAGCCTCCGCCTACCGGGACGCGGAGTGGGTCGTCATCTCCACGCCCACCAATTACAACCCGGTAAAGAATTATTTCGATACTTCCTCGGTGGAGGCCGTCGTAGAGCAGGTGCTGGCTGTCAACCGAGGCGCTACGTTGATTGTCAAGTCCACCGTGCCCGTCGGCTATACCGAGTCGCTGCAAAAACGCTACCAATATAATCGCATCCTTTTCAGCCCGGAGTTCCTGCGCGAGGGCCGCGCGCTGTACGATTGCCTGTACCCAAGCCGCATCATCGTCGGCGCGCCGGAGCAGCCCGATATGCGTCAGGCCGCCGAGGCCTTTGCGGACCTGCTGCAAGAGGGCGCGCTCAAGCAGGGCATTGCCAAGCTCATCATGCACACCACCGAGGCCGAGGCCGTCAAGCTCTTTGCCAACACCTATCTGGCGCTGCGCGTGTCCTACTTTAACGAGCTGGATACCTACGCCGAGGTGCGCAATCTCGACACCAAGGCCATCATCGACGGCGTGTGCTTGGACCCGCGCATCGGCACGCATTACAACAATCCCTCCTTCGGCTACGGCGGATATTGCCTGCCCAAGGATACCAAGCAGCTGCTCGCAAATTACGACAACGTGCCCAACAACATCATCGGCGCGATCGTGGACGCCAACCGCACCCGCAAGGATTTTATCGCGGAGCGGATTCTCGCCCGAAAGCCGCGCGTCGTCGGCGTTTACCGCCTGACCATGAAGAGCGACAGCGACAACTTCCGCCAATCCTCGATACAGGGCGTGATGAAGCGCATCAAGGGCAAGGGCGTGGAGGTTGTGGTGTACGAACCTGCGCTTCGGGAGGAGCAGTTTTTCGGCAGCCGCGTCATCCGCGATTTGGACGAGTTTAAGCGCGTGTCCGATGTGATTGTCGCCAATCGCTTTGACAGCGCCGTTTTGTCCGACGTGGAGGACAAGGTTTACACCCGCGATCTTTTTCGTCGGGATTAAGGCATTATATAAGTAGAAATTCCCCGCCTGTTTGACAGCCTTTCGCGTCAAGCGTATACTGAGCGCGCCTCCAAACGAGCCAAAGGCTTGCTTGGGGCGAAGGAGGGCGCTATGCACGAGGCTTCTCTGGCTGCCCGGCTGCTGGACGTCGCCTCCGATGCGGCGGCGGGGCAGCGGGGCGTGGTGACAAGCGTAACCGTGATCGTTGGGGAGCTGTCCGGCGTGCTGCCGGGCATGCTGGCCAGCGCGTTTGATATACTCAAGCAGGGCACGCTTTTGGAGCGGGCCGAGCTTCGCGTGCAGACGCAGCGGGCGGTTGCCCGCTGTCAGGACTGCGGCGAGGCCTACCGCGCCGAGGGCTTTCCGTGCGCGTGCCCGGCCTGCGGCAGCTATGCCTTCCGGCTGGAGCAGGGCGAGGAGCTGTTTGTCAAGGAGCTGGAGCTTCGAGCCGAGCGAGGAGAGCAAGCATGAGAACCAGATGGACGATGGAGGTGCGCGGCATTGTGCAGGGGGTGGGCTTTCGCCCCTTTGTGCTGCGAGAGGCGAACGCGCTGGGCCTGAGCGGCTCTGTGGCGAACACCGCCTACGGCGTGCGCGCTGTCTGCGAGGGTGAGGCGGCCGACTGTCGGCGGCTCCGCGAGCGCATATTGCATGCCGCGCCGCCCGGCAGCGTGATCTTCTCGCTGGATACGGCCGAGGAGCCGCCGCGGGGCGAGCGCGGCTTTGCCATCCTTTCGTCCTGCGCGGGCGCGCCGCAGGCCGCGATCTCTCCCGATTTGGGCGTCTGCGACGAGTGCGCGCGCGAGCTGCTCGATCCGTCCGACCGACGCTACCGCTATCCGTTCCTCAATTGCACGGCTTGCGGGCCGCGCTTTACCATTGTGCGCCGCGTGCCCTACGACCGCGCCAACACAAGCATGGACGCGTTTACGATGTGCGACCGCTGCGCCGCCGAGTACGCCGATCCCGCCAACCGACGCTTCCACGCCCAGCCGAACGCCTGCGCCGCCTGCGGCCCGCGCTTGACGTGGCTGGAGAACGGTCGGGCGCTGGAGGGCGATCCGCTCGCGCGCTTCGCCGAGGCCATCCGCGCGGGCAAGCTGGTGGGGGTGCGCGGGCTGGGCGGCTATCACCTAGCCTGCGACGCGACCAACGAAGCCGCCGTGGCTCGCCTGCGCGAGCGCAAGCGCCGCTATGCCAAGCCGCTGGCCGTGATGGTTGCCGATATCGCGGCCGCGGAGACGCTGTGCCGGCTTGACGAGCGGGAGCGCGCCGCGCTGCTCTCGCCGCGCAAGCCGATCATGCTTCTTCGCCGCAGGCCGGGCGATTCCCTTGCACCCAGCGTCGCGCCGGGTCAGCGCCACCTTGGGCTGATGCTGCCCTACACGCCGCTCCATCTGCTGCTGATGCAGGGCTCGCCGCCGCTGGTGCTCACCAGCGCCAATGTGAGCGACGCGCCCATGCCCTTCCGCGCGGAGGACGCGGCGCGCGTCGCAGCGCTGTGCGACGCGGTGCTCACGCATGACCGCCCCATCCTGCGCCGCATGGACGATTCCGTCTGCCAGCTTGCGGGCGGCGCGGTGCGGCCCATCCGCCGAGCGCGCGGCTATGCGCCCGAACCGATCCCGCTGCCCGGCGACGCGCAGACGCTGGCCCTCGGCGCGCAGCAGAAGAATACGTTCTGCCTTACCAAGGAGGGCCGAGCGTACCTGAGCGGCCACATCGGCGATTTGGATAACGCGGAGACCCTCGACTTCGCGCGGAACGAGATGGAGGAATACCTGAGCCTGTTTGACGGACATCCGCAGGCAATCGCCTGCGATATGCACCCGGACTATGCCTCCACCCGCTTGGCGGATGAGCTCGCGGAACGCTTTCCGCAGGCGCGGCGCGTTGCGGTGCAGCATCACCGCGCGCATTTTGCCTCCGTGCTGGCCGAGCATCGCCTGCCCGCCGCGCTGGGCTTCATTTGGGACGGCACGGGCTACGGCGACGACGGCACGATTTGGGGCGGCGAGCTGCTGCTGGGAGGGATTGCGCAAAGCGAGCGCGTCGGTCGGCTTCGTCCGCTGGTTTTGCCCGGCGGCGAGGCCGCGGTGCGCGAGCCGTGGCGCGTGGCTCTGGCGGCCGTGACCGAGGCCTGCGACGCGGAGACCGCCGCGCGGCTGTTTGCCGACATGCCCGATCTTGCGATGGTTCGGGAGATTGCGGCTCGCCCGTCGCTCTCGCCGCAAGCGTCCAGCATGGGGCGGCTGTTTGACGCGGTGGCGGCGGTTGCCGGGCTGGAGACGCACGCGCGGTACGAGGGGCAGGCGGCGGCCTCGCTGGAGCAGCGCTTGGACGAGGACGCCGTCGGCGCATATACATTTACCATTGATATTGCCTCATCAAAAATGGTAGAATGGGACTGGCGCGCGGTGCTGCGCGCCGCCGTGCGGGATCGGCTGGCCGGCGAAAGCGCGGGGGCGATCAGCGCGCGGTTCCATCGGGCGCTGGTACGGCTGGCGCTGCAAACCGTCAAGCGCTACCCGGACGTTCCCGTGGCGCTGTCCGGCGGCGTGTTCCAAAACGCTTGGCTGCTCGGCCATATGATAGACGGGCTTGCGGCGGCGGGCCGACAGGTCTGCGCCAACGAACGCGTGCCCGCCAACGACGGCGGCATCTGCTATGGGCAGGCGGCGGTGGCGGCGGCCCTTCTGGAAGGAGACGAGCGGCATGTGTCTGGCGACGCCGGGGATTGTTCGGCGGATTGAGAACGGTGAGGCCGTGGTGGATTACGACGGCGTATCGCGCCGCGCCGAGCTGACGCTGCTTCCCGACGCGAAGGTCGGCGACCGGGTGCTGGTGCACGCGGGTTTTGCCATTGCGGTCATGAGCGAGCGCGAGGGCGACGAGCTCATCCGCCTCAACCGGGAGGTCACCTTTCATGGCTGACGCGAGGGCGCTGGCGGAGGCGCTGTGCCGCGTGGAAACGCCGCCCACCACCGTCATGGAGGTCTGCGGCACGCACACGCAAAGCGTGGCGCGGTATGCGCTGCGGCAGCTCCTGCCGGAACGGATGACGCTGGTGTCTGGCCCCGGCTGCCCCGTCTGCGTGACGGACGACGCGGAAATTGAGCGCGCGCTGCATCTGGCGCGGCAGCCCGGCGTAACGCTGTTCAGCTTTGGCGATATGCTCCGCGTGCCGCTCTCTGGCGGGCGGGACAGCCTGCTCCGCGCCCGCGAGCAGGGCGCGGACGTGCGGCTAGCCACCTCGCCGATGGACGCGTTGCGGGCGGCGCTGGTGGAGCCGAACCGACAGATCGTCTGGTTCGCCGTCGGCTTTGAGACCACCGCGCCGCTTACCGCCGCGCTTGTGCGCCGCGCGCGGGAGCTGGACGCGCCCAACCTGACCGTCCTTTGCGCGCACAAGACCATGCCGTCGGCACTCCGCGCGCTGCTGGGCGACACCAACCGCGTGCAGGCGCTCCTTTGCCCCGGCCATGTGGCGGTTGTTACCGGCGCGGAGGCGTTCCGCTTCGTCCCGGACGAGTTGGGCCTCCCGGCGGCGGTATCTGGCTTTGCTCCCGCCGAGATCCTCACGGCGCTGTTGGACATCGCGCGCATGCGTGCCGATGGCAAAGCGGCGCTGCACAACGATTATCCGTCGGCGGTTTCGGCGCGGGGCAACCGGACGGCGCTCGCGCTGATGGACGAGGTGCTCGCGCCGTGCGACGCGCGCTGGCGCGGGCTGGGGCGCATCCCCGGCAGCGGGCTGGCGCTTCGGCCGGAGTACGCGGCGTTTGACGCGCTGGCGCGCTTTGACCTGCCCGATCAGGCGGAGCAGACCGCCGATTCGGCTCGCGGCTGCCGCTGCGCGGAGATCCTGCGCGGCGAGTGCCGCCCGACCGATTGCCCGCTGTTTGGCAAGGCCTGCACGCCGGATTGTCCCTCCGGGCCGTGCATGGTATCGTCCGAGGGCGCGTGCGCGGCGGCGTATCAGTATGGAGGCGTGTAATGGAAAGGGAGATCACATTGGCCCACGGCGCGGGAGGGCAGGCGTATCGAGAGCTGGTGCGGGACGTGTTTGTTCCCGCTTACGGCTCGCGGGAGCTGCGCGAGCTGGGCGACGCGGCCCTGTGTCGGCTTGACGAGCAAACCGGCCTTGCGTTTACGACGGACGGCTTCGTGGTAAGGCCGCTGTTCTTTCCGGGCGGGGATATCGGCAGCCTGTGCGTATCCGGCACGGTGAACGATTTGGCCGTATCGGGCGCGGTGCCTCGCTTTTTAAGCGTGTCCATGATCGTGGAGGCAGGCTTTTCCGTGGAGGAGCTCAGGCGCGTGTCGCAATCCATCGCGCGGACGGCGGAGGCCGCTCAGGTGCGCGTGGTGACGGGCGATACCAAGGTGGTGGAGCGCGGCATGGCCGACGGTCTGTATGTGACCACGGCGGGCGTGGGCTCGCTGGACGGCGGCTGGGCGCTGCCGGGCCAGCGCCCGGAGGTCGGCGACGCGCTGATCGTGTCCGGGCCGATTGCCAGCCACGGCATGGCGGTGATGGCCGCGCGCGAGGCCCTGCGGTTTGAGCCGCCGATTCAAAGCGACGCGAGGCCGCTGGCCGGGCTGGCGCGCGCGGTCTATCAGACGGGCGTGCCCGTGCACGCCATGCGCGACCCGACGCGCGGCGGCGTGGGCGCGACGCTCTGCGAGTGGACGAACCCCGGTGTAGACCTGCTCATTGACGAGCCGGACTTGCCCATCCGCGCGGATGTGCGGTCTGCCTGCGCGCTGCTGGGCATGGAGCCGCTCTTTGTCGCCAACGAGGGCGTTTTCCTGCTGGCCGTGCCAAGCGACCGGGCCGACGAGGCGCTTGCCGCGCTGCGCGGCCATCCCGACGGCCGGGACGCGACCGTCATCGGGCGCGCGACGGCGGGCGAGGGCCGCGTGCTGGCCCAAACGGAGCTTGGCACGAGGCGCCCAATCCTCATGCCGAGGGGCGAGCTGCTGCCCCGCATCTGCTAAACGCGCATACGGAAGGAGTTGCCGGAATGATCCTGTTGGTTTGCGTAGGCGCGCCGCTGCTGGGAGCGTTTTTGCTCCCGCTGATTGGCCGCCGCTCGGAAAAGGCGCGCAACGCCGCGTCGCTGGGGCTGATCCTTACGGCGCTGGTCTGCGCGACGGTTGCGCTGATCGGCGTGCTGCAAGGGCGCGCGCCCGGCGTGCGCGCAGAGCTGCCGCTGGGGCTGTCCATGGGCTTTCAGGCCGATGCGCTGGCGGTGTTTATGGCGCTGACGGCCTGCGCGGTGGCGGCGGCGATTGTGGTGTATTCCTTTGGCTACATGAAAGAATACACGCACCTCAACGAGTACTACATGATGGTCACGTTCTTCATCGGCGCGATGATGGGCTTTGTGTTTTCCACCAATCTGGTGGAGGTCTACCTCTTTTGGGAGTGCTCGTCGCTGTGCTGCTGGCGGCTGATCGGCTTTTACCGGGACGATGTGTCCATCAAGCGCGCCAATAAGGCGTTCATGGTCACGGTGTTCGGCGCGCTGCTGATGCTGCTGGGCTTTCTGGGCATCTACGGGCAGACCGGCACGATGGAGCTGTCCGCGCTGCGCGGCGTGCAAATCCCCACATGGTCGGCTGTG
This sequence comes from uncultured Oscillospiraceae bacterium, assembly GCA_964408185.1. Lineage (GTDB taxonomy): Bacteria > Bacillota > Clostridia > Christensenellales > Aristaeellaceae > CAYOYK01. The sequence goes on from CAYOYK010000007.1 coordinate 9,727, forward strand.
CTGATCCTTTGCGGCATACTGTCCAAGTCGGCTACATTCCCGCTGCACAACTGGCTGCCGGACGCGGGCGTGGCGCCCTCGCCGGTTACGTCGCTGCTGCACGCGGCGGTGCTGGTGAAAATTGGCGTGTACTTCTACGCGAGGCTGTTCGGGCTTACGGTGCTGGTCGATCCGGCGTTTACGGCCATCGTGCCGATCATCGCGGCGGTATCGGCGCTGATATCCGCCGGGTGCGCATTGGTAGCCAACGACCTCAAGCGCGTGGTGGCGTACTCGACCATCAGCCAGCTTGCGTTTATTCTGCTGGGTTTGAGCTGCGGCTCCGAGACCGGGCTTGTGGGCGGCCTGCTGTATATCTTGGCGCACAGCGTGGCCAAGGCCGGGCTGTTCCTCTGCTGCGGCATTGTGGAGCACAACGTCCATACCAAGGATCTATCCAAGATCGGCGGCCTTGGCCGCTCCATGCCGCGCACGGCGGCGGCGTTTGCGCTGTGCGCGCTGTCGGTGATGGGCCTGCCGCCGTTCAGCGGCTTTTTTGCCAAGTATTTGGTTATCTCCGGTGCGGTGGAGGCAAACCAACCGTGGATCGCGGTTGTGTTTATTCTCGGCGCGGTGATGACGGTGCTGTATCTGCTGCGCCTGTTCGTTAAGGTATTCCTTGGCAAGCCGACCTTTCCGGACGCGCGCGAGGGCACCGGCACGATGGTCGGCGCGGCCGTCGGGCTTGCGGCGCTCGCGCTTGCGCTGGGCTTTGTGATGGCGTGGCCGTCCGGGCTGGCCGCGTTGGTAGGGGGTGCGATGCTATGATGGGAGCGCTTTTGCTGCTGCCGCTGATTGCGGGCTGCCTGCTGTGGCTGCTGCGCAAAAACAAGGCCGCAAGCCTCGCGGTCACGCTGATCTGCTCGCTGGGGCATCTGGCGCTGGCGGGTTACGCCTGCCAGCCGGGCGCGAGCCTGACGTTTGGCTTCGTGCCGTATGGCTTCGAGGGCGTTTTTGCGGCGGACAGCCTCACGCGGCTGTATTTGCTCATGGCGGCGGGGATGTTCCCCGTGCTGGCGGTATTCTCGTGGGACGCGTGCAAAAACAGGCCGTGGGGCGGCGCGTATCTGTTCTGCCTGTATGTGAGCCTTGCGATGATCGACGGCGCGATTTTGAGCGATCATCTGGCGCTGACGCTGTTCTTCTGGGAGGGTCTGCTGTGCACGATGCTGGGCATGCTGCTCCTGCGCAACGCGGAGAATCCCCACACGGCGCAAAAGGCGCTGATCGTCGATGGCACGGGCGACCTGCTGCTGATGCTGGGCATTGCGCTTACCATCCACGCGGCGGGCACGGGGCGCATCAGCGAGATGCGCGCGCTGCCTGTCAGCGGTTGGGGCGCGGTCGGGTGCGCGTGCCTGCTGGCCGGATCGCTTGGCAAGGCGGGTTGCATGCCGTTCCATTCTTGGATCCCCGAAGCCGCCAAGGACGCTCCCACGCCCTTTTTAGCGGCATTCCCCGGCTCGCTGGAAAAAATCCTCGGCGTGTACCTCGCCTCGCGGGTGATCACGCAGATGTATGATTTTCAGCCCGGCTCGCCGATGAGCGTCGCGGTTTGCGCCGTGGGCGCGGTTACGCTGTTTGGCGGCGTGGCGATGGCGCTCATCCAAAAGGATATGAAGCGACTGCTGGCCTATCACGCCATCTCGCAGGTCGGGTACATCGTGCTGGGGCTTGGCACGGGGCTTCCCGTGGGCGTCATCGGCGCGGCGTATCACCTGCTGAACAACGCGATCTACAAATCGGGCCTGTTCATGGCGGCGGGCATGGTGGAGACGCAGGCGGGCACGACCGATCTGCACCAGCTGGGCGGCTTGCGGCGCAAAATGCCGATCACGGCGGTTTGCACGGTGATCTTCGCGCTGTCCATCGCGGGCTTTCCGCTTACCAACGGCTTTACGTCCAAGGAGCTGATCTTCGACGCGGCGCTGGAGACCAACATCGTGTTCTACATTGTCGCTGTCGCGGGCGCGTTTATGACGGCGGCGTCCTTCCTCAAGCTGACGCGGGCGGCGTTCTTTGGCAAGGAGAGGGCCCCGGTCGATCGGGTGCGCGAGGCGGGGCCTGCCAGCCTGATCCCCACGGCGCTGCTGGCGCTGGCCTGCCTGCTGTGCGCGGCGTGGCCCGCGCTGCCGCTGGACACATGGCTGGGCGCTGGCTACGGCTATGCGCAGAGCTTTGCGGCCATCCCCAAATCCCCCGTTCTGGTTGCGATTTCCTGCGGGATGCTTGCGCTGGCGGCGCTTGACCACTGGTATGGGAGCCGCAGGACGGGCTCGGCCCTACAGGCGGCCGATCACCTGCACAACCTGCCGGGCGTGAAGCAGCTCTACGCGCTTGCCGAGAAGGGAGTCTTCGATCCCTACAACTGGTTTATGGCCATCGCCAACGGCTTCTCGCTGGCCTGCGCAAAGGTGGAGCAGGGCGTTACGTGGCTGTACGACGCGGGCATTCCCGGCGCGCAGAAGGCGGTGGGCGGCCTGCTGTCCCGGCTGGATAACGGAAGCCTGCCGCGGTATCTGCTGCTTGCGATGGCGGGCGTGGCCGCGGTGGCGCTCATCTTCCTGCTGGCTTAACGGAAAGGAGAGATACAGATATGGTAAGCGTATGCGCGCATGGGTTTGTATTGGCTCCGATCCTTGTGGTGCTGGTATACAACCTGTTTCAGCACGACTTTGCCCGGAAGCATTTTGTTTGGTTTGCCGGCGCGGGCGCAATGTGGCAAATGGTCTCGGCGCTGGCCTGCGTGTTCTTCCTGCGCACGGAAGGGCTGACGAGCTATCCGTTCTCCATCCTGTGGACGCGCGCGGCGGGCACGGGCTACTTTGAGCTGAGCGTGCTCAAGCTGTTCCTGCTGTTTGTAATCGGGCTGGTTTCGTTTATCTCGGTGCTGATCGCCAAAAGGACGATCGACCAAAACCGCTCGTCCTACACCAATCTGCTGATGATCCTCATGCTTGGCATGAACGGCATGCTGCTGGTGACGGACTTGTTCTCGCTGTATGTATTCTTGGAGGTCACGGGCATCTGCTGCTTTGTCATGATCGCAATGTTTCGCACGCGCGTGGACTTGGAGGGCTCGTTCAAGTACTTGGTCATGAGCGAGCTGGCCAGCATTTTTCTGCTCACGGGCATGGCCTTCCTGTTTATGAAAACGGGCTCTCTGCGCTATAACGATCTGCGCGGGCTGATGAACGCGCTGAACATGAGCCACCTGCAAGACAGGCTTGTGCGCGTGGGGTTGGTGCTGCTGCTGTCCGGGTTTGCGCTGAAGGCGGGGGTGGTGCCGTTCCACAGTTGGCTCCCGGACGCGCACCAGAGCGCGGATACCTCCGTGTCTGTGCTGCTGAGCGGCATCGTAATCAAAATTGCGGGCGTGTACGGGCTGATGACCATCAGCCGTCTCTTCGGGAGCGATCCCGCCGTGCGCGTCACGCTGGCCGCGCTGGGCGTGCTGACCATTCTGGTGGGCGCGCTGCTGGCGTATCGGCAGGGGCACTTCAAGCGGGTGATCGCTTACTCCAGCGTATCGCAGATGGGCTACATTATGCTGGCGCTCTCCACGGATACCACGCTGGGGCTGGTGGCCGCGCTGGCGCACATGTTCAGCCACGCGGTGTTCAAGTCCACGCTGTTTGCCAACGCCGCCGCCATTCACGAGCAGACGGGCAGCTTGGAGCTGAAGGATCTGGGCGGCTTGGAGGAACGCATGCCCAAGACCGCGTTTACATCGGTCATCGCGTTCCTGTCCACGGCGGGCATTCCGCCGATGATGGGCTTCTGGTCCAAACTGCTGATTTTGATGGCGCTGTGGACGTGCGGGCAGCCCGTGCTGGCAGGCATCGCGCTGATTGCCAGCATCCTCACGGCGGCGTATCTGGTTCGCCTGCAAACGCGCGTGTTCTTTGGCAAGATCAAGGATTCGCTCACGCAGGTCAAGGAGATCCGCGGCACGGTGCTGTCCGCCGAGGTGCTGCTCACCGTCGTCAATATCGGCGTGGGCGTGCTGTATCCGGCGATTCTGGTTTTCCTGCGCGCGCAGGGCATTCTGTAAGGAGGCGATGGGCATGGCGATGGAAATGATTTGCGCGGTGCTGATGCTGACATTCGGCGTGTACGCCGTGATCAGCCGCAGCATTCTGCGCTCGGCCATCGGGCTGGCGCTGGCGAGCGCCGCGTTGGCCTCGCTGTTCTATCTCATGGGCGCGGAGCTGACGGCGATGTTTGAGCTGTCGGTCTGCTCCGGGCTGGTGACGGTGATCTTTATCGCGGGCGTGAGCTTATCGCACTCGCCGAAGATGGACCTGCAAACCGAGTACCGGGATAACGAGCGCAATCGGTTTTTGCCGGCGCTGCTCATCGCCGTGGGCGCGGTGATGATCGTTTTGGCGCTGGTGGTGGGCGGCGAGCCCCTCGCGTTTGCCCTGCCGGACGGCAAAAACGTGAAGGATGTGCTCTGGCACGAGCGGCAGGCGGATGTATGGGGACAGATCGCGGCGATACTGTGCGGCGGCGTGGCGGTGGCTGTGCTCTTTCGCGAGGAAAGGCGGGATCAGTAATGCTGAACGGAGCGTATTTGCTGCTGACCATCGGCGTGCTGATGGTGCTGGCCGGGTGCTGGTGCTTGATCCGCACCTACCATATGCTCAAGATCACCATCGGGGTGGAGATCGCCATGAAGGGCGTCACGCTGTTTTTGGTGCTGGCGGGCAATGTAACGGGCAAGGTCGCGCTTTCGGAAACGTTTGTTATAACCATCATTGTCATGGAGGTCGTCACGGCTGTCGTGGGCACGGGCACGGCCGTCGGGCTGTTCCGCAAATATGGCAGCATGGACGTGCGCAACCTGAGCCGCTTGAAGGGGTGATTGGATGAACGCATTGGTGCTGCTCTCTCCGGCGGTGGTGTTCACGCTGTTTTTGCTCTTGTTCTGGCTGGGCATGCGGCGCGCGCGGAGCTACGCCGCCAAAACCGAGGCGGGAGAACGCGAGCTGGAGCCCTATGCCTGCGGGCAGCGGGATTATGAGAGCTATGTCAACCCGGACTACACGCAGTTTTTTCGGTACGCGTTTGTGTTCTCGGTGCTGCATGTGCTGGCGCTGGTGGTCGCCACCGCGCCGTGGGAGGCCATGGGGCTGCCGCTGGCCTATGTGGCGGCCGGCATCCTGACGCTGAGCATCATCTTCCGGAAATGAGGCGCATTTTATGAAGCTATTCCAAAAGGCCGTGGAGTGGGGCGCGCGCAAATCCCCATGGATTATCCATTTTAACGCGGGCGCGTGCAACGGCTGCGACATTGAGGTTGTGGACGCGCTCACGCCGCGCTTTGATTTGGAGCGCGCCGGGGTAACCAAGCAGGGCAGCCCCCGGCACGCGGATGTGCTGGTGTGCACCGGCGCGGTGACGCTGCAGGTGCGCGACCGTCTGCTGCAAATCTATGAGCAGATGCCCGATCCCAAGGTGGTGGTGGCGGTGGGCGCGTGCGCCTGCTCCGGCGGCGTGTTCAAGGGCTGCTACTGCGTGATGGGCGGCGTGGATACCGTGATTCCCGTGGACATCTACGTGCCGGGCTGCGCCGTGCGCCCGGAGGCTCTCATCGGGGCGATTACCCGGCTGCTGGAGCCTCGTCCGAAAGGCGCGGCCAAGCCGGAGCCTATCGTGCTTGCCGAGGCGAACGAAAGCGAGGCGAACTGACATGGAAAACGAGATCATTCAAGCGCTGGTCGCCCGTTTCCCGGAGCTGGAGGGGAAGCTGCGCGCGGAACGGCCGATGCGCATCGCGTGCGACTGGCTGGACAAGGAGACATTCGACCGCGTGATCCGCTATTGCCATGATGAAATGGGTCTTACGCAGGGCCACAACATCATCGGCACCGACGAGGGCGATCAGATCGGCTTTCTGTATGTGATCTCCGGGGAGAGGCATGTGCTGGTGACGCTGCGCACCGCCGTGTCCAAGACCAACCCGCGCCTATCCAGCCTGAGCGCGCTGTATCCGTCGTTTGTGCTCTTTGAGCGCGAGCTGGTGGATCTGTTCGGCGCCGTGGTGGAGGGCCTGCCCGCCGGGCCGCACTATCCGCTGCCCGACCGCTGGCCCAAGGATCAATGGCCCATGCGCAAGGAGTGGGATCCGGCGGCGCTGCAAACCGCCATGGCAGCGGAGGAGGAGCCGGAGGAGCGTCTCAAGGAGGCGGCGGACGGCGGCTTGGTCACGGTGCCCATCGGCCCGCAGCACCCTTCGCTGGACGAGCCGGGCAGCTTTGTCATCACGCTGGAGGGGGAGCGCGTGCGCGGCGCGGAAATCGAAATCGGCTACAACCATCGCGGCCTTGAGAAGGCCTGCGAGAGCCGCACCTATGTGCAGGATCTGTATATCATCGAGCGCGTATGCGGTATCTGCTCGCACGCGCACACCACCGCCTATTGCATGGCCGTGGAGGAGCTCGCTCAGGTGGAGGCCCCTCCGCGCGCCCAGTACATCCGTTTGATCGCCGCCGAGCTGGAGCGCCTGCACAGCCATTTGCTTTGGCTGGGCGTCGCGGGCCACGAGGTCGGCTTTGATACGCTGTTCATGCTGTCGTGGCGCGACCGCGAGAGCGTGCTGGATTTGATGGCCGTGCTCGGTGGAAACCGCATCAACTATGGCATCAACTGCTTGGGCGGCGTGCGCCGGGATATCGACGAGGCGCTCAAGGGCGATATCCTCAGCACGATGGATATGCTGGAGCGGGAGATCCGCAACTTTATCAGCATTGCCACCACGGAGTCCACGCTGCGCGCGCGCCTGAAGGGCGTGGGCCGCATGTCCCGCGAGGAGTGCCTGCTGTACGGGGCCAAGGGGCCCGTCTGCCGCGCCGCCGGAGTGGTGGACGACATCCGCGTCATCGAGCCCTACGGCGCGTACCGGCAGATTGCCGTGCAGGCCGTCACCGACGAGCATGCCGATGTGTACGGCCGCACCAAGGTACGCCTGAAGGAGATGCTCGAATCCATCCGGCTGATCCGCGAGGCGCTGGGCAAGCTGCCGCAGGGGGGGCTGACCGTACGCGTGCCGCGCAAAATCCCGGCAGGGGAGGCCCTCGTGCGCGTGGAAGCGCCGCGCGGCGAGGATATGCACTATGTTCGCTCCAACGGCACCGATATGCCCGACCGCATCCGCGTCCGTGCGCCGTCGGAGTGCAACTGGCACGGCATGCAGCACATGCTGGAGGGCGGCTACTTGTCGGATGTGCCCATCACCATCGCGGCCATTGATCCCTGCTACTCGTGTACCGACCGCGCCATCCGGCTCGACCGGGACGGCCGGACGCGGGTAACGGATTGGAAGGCGCTGCGGGAATACGGCATTGCGTGGTACGCCGCCCGCAACGTGGATTGTACGAGGTTGAAGCTATGACGATCTTGTGGATGCTGGTCAAGCTGTTTATCTTCCCCGGTTTTCTGTTCCTTGCGGTCTATTCGCTCGCGCTGGCGTTTATGGACCGCAAGCTGTACGCGCGCCTACAAAGCCGTCAGGGCCCGCCGTGGTATCAGCCGCTGGCGGACTACCTCAAGCTGATCGGCAAGGAGACCGTGGTGCCCGCCGAGGCCAACCAGCGGATGTTCCGCTCGCTGCCCGTGTTCGCGCTTGCTGCGATGGCGACGGCGTTCATCTACGTGCCGGTGTGGGGCAATCAGGCGATCCTCTCGTTTGAGGGCGATCTGATCGTGACCATCTACCTGCTCACCATCCCAACGCTGGTAACGTTTCTGGCGGGCTGGTACTCGCGCAGCCTGTTTGCCACGATGGGCGCGACCCGCGTGCTCACGCAGATGTTCAGCTACGAGGTGCCGCTGTTCCTCGCGCTGCTCGCGCCGACGCTGCTCTCCGGCACATGGTCGCTGAGCGCCAACGAGGCCTTCTTTGCCGCGCATCCCGCGCTGATGCTGCTCAACATCCCGGCGGCGCTGGTCACGCTGGTGGCCTCGCAATGCAAAATGGAGCGCACGCCCTTCGATGCGCCGGAGGCCGAGACGGAGATCGTATCGGGCCCGCTGGTGGAGTACGGCGGGCGGTACTTGGCGTGCATCAGCTTTGCCAAGGATTGCGAGCTGACGATCATCCTCTCGGTGTTCTGCGCGATGTTCCTCCCGTTTTCCACGGGCATGGCGTGGCTGGACTTTGCGCTCTATCTTGCCGAGACGGGGGCTGTGCTGGCGCTGATGTGCCTTGCGCGCGCGGTCACGGCGCGGCTGCGCATCAACCAGATCGTGACGTTCTGCTGGCTCGGGCTGCTGCCCGTGGCGCTGTTTCAGGTCGTTTTGAATCTGCTGGCGAGAGGATGGATTGTGCCATGAAGCATTTACTTCGCGGCGAGGTTCGCATGTCCCAAACGGTGTTTCGCACGCTGTTCCACAAGCCCGCCACCATCCGCTATCTGGGAGGGCGGCTCAAGCTGGACGCGCGCTGCCGCGGACTGCTGGCCTACGCGCCGCAGAACTGCGTGGCGTGCGGCCTGTGCATGAGGGACTGTCCCACCGGCGCGCTGCGCGTGGAAAACCACGGCACAAAGGAAGCCAAGGATATGCACGCCTTTTTGGATACGGGCCGATGCATTTTTTGCGCTCAATGTGTGGATTCCTGCGCAAAGCATTGCCTGTCCGTCACGCCGGAGGCCAACCTCGCCCAGTTTGAACGAAAGGATTTGACCCGCGAGCTGTGAGTGAGAAGCAACGCGCGCTGGCGCGGCTTGCGTCCCTGCTGGCGGCGTGCGGCCGCGTCGCGGTGCTGGGCGTAGGCTCGGAACTGCGTCAGGACGACTATGCCGGCATGGCGGCCGCCGAGGCGCTCCTGCCCCTTGCCGATGGCCGCTCGGTGCTGGTCGCGCTGGGCGGAGCCGCGCCGGAAAACTGCACGGGCCCGATCCGGCGCTTCCGCCCGGATGTCGTGCTGGTGCTGGACGCGGCGCACATGGGCCTTGAGCCGGGCGCGTATGCCATCCTGGATCCCAAGCAGATCACGGGCGCGACGTTCAGCACGCACATGCTGCCGCTGCCCGTAACGCTTTCCTATTTGGAGACGACTTGCGGCTGCCGCGCCGCGTATATCGGCATTCAGCCCGCTTGCGTCGATCAGGGCGTGGGCATGTGCCCGGCGGTTCAGGCCGGGGTAAAGCGCCTGACGGACGAGCTGCGCGGCCTGCTGCATCCGGCAGCCGGAAAATAGCACGCGGACGAGCCTGCGCCTGCCGCCGCCTGCGCCCCGCGGGCCGATGGCGGCTGCGCGCTCTGATCGGCGCGGGATGCGTCCTGAGCAAGGCGCAAAGGGCCTGCCGTGCGCAAGAAGGCGCGGCAAGCCTTTTTTGTCGTTGCGGCGCGCTGATCGTCCTCTCGCGCTTGTGTTTGCGGCGCGAATATGGTATTCTATATCAGAGTATGCAGGCTGGTCGGCCGCCTGTCCGGGGGAGAGGATTCGGAATGCGAAATATCGAACGCGTGCTGCGGAAGGGCTTCCTTTGGGTGCTGCTGTTCAGCCTGATCGTATCGGCGTTGGTCGGGGCCTACCTGTATCTCGTCGTGCCGGACGAGTATACCGCGCGCGCCACGCTGATGGTCACTTTGCGAACGGGCAACGGCGGAGAGCAGGTATACGACGCGAGCGCCTACAACCTGTTTGTTCACGATTGCAAGGAGATCATTCGCTATCGCTGGCTGCGCGAGGACGCCGCGACCTACCTGCCGGAGGGGCAGACGCTTGGCGGCGTTGCCTTCGCCGTGGAGGGCGCGGAGGACTCCCAACTGCTGATGCTGTCCGCCGTCGCGCATGAGCCGCAGCAGGCTGTGGACGGCGCGGAGGCGATGACGCAGGCGTTCGGCGTCTATGTGTCCACGCTTTCGCAGGTAGACCAGATCTACGAGATCGAGAAGGCCGAGCTGCCCACCTCGCCCACAGGGCCCAACCGCAAGCAAAGCATCGCGGCGGCGTTTGCGCTGTGCATGGTGCTGGGCGGCGTGGTATGCATCCTGATCGGGCTGCTTCGCCGCCGCGTGAACTATGGCGATCCCATCGAGGCGCAGTACGGCGTGCCCGTGCTGGGCAGCGTACAGGGCTTTACCAAGGAATACAAGGCATTCGCCAAAGCGCCCAAGGACAGGGCGCTGCTGGATGCGATGACCCGCTCCGTACGCGAGCAGCTTGGCGCGCTCTGCGCCAATTTGCAGGTTGCGGCCCAGCGCGACGGGCTGCGCACGCTTGCGATCACCTCCTCCTGCGCCGCCGAGGGCAAGAGCTGCCTCACGGTGCTGCTGGGCATGACGTTGGCGCGGCAGGGTATGCGCGTATTGCTTGTGGATATGGATTGTTACTCGCCCTCGCTGCGCGGCCTGCTGTCCGTGCAGGGCGACAGAAACTGGCTGGATTGTGCCGAGGGCCGCGCCACGCTGGACGAGGCGATCGTGCCGACGGGCTTTCAGGGCCTTTCGCTGCTGGACAATCGCCGCAGCAAGCCCGCCACCGTCACGCTCATGTCCTCGGCCGCGGCGCTTGCGCTGCGCGAGGAGATGCTGGAGCGCTTTGATTACGTGCTGTACGATACGCCGCCCGCCAGCGTTTTTGCGGACGCAATGGCCATCGGCCACGCTCAGGACGCGACGCTGCTGGCGCTGGCCAACGGCCGCGTAAAAAAGCGGAATTTCGTTCGCGCGGTGGATCGCCTGCAAAAGAGCGACGCGCATCTCCTCGGAATGGTCTATACCTACGCGCGCGCCAATCGCGTGGACTACGCGCATCTGTACGAGGACTACGAGGACCGCGAGGACGCCAAGCCAAGCGCGCAACAAGCCGTGAAGCGCCGCAAGCGGGTGGATACGCACTAAGTCGGCTGCCAATCGATCAATGGGGAGGGACGCGGATGGATCTGCTCAAAACCATACTGCTCTATTTGTCGCTGGTGTTTGTCGCCTCGGTGCAGAGCGCGCCGGCGCCTGTGGCAACGGTTGCGCCGGAGGTTTCGACGTCGCCCGCGGCGGAGGTTTCCGTATCGGCCACGCCCTCCTTTACCCCGGTGCCCACGCCCGATATCACCCCCAACCCCGCCTACAAGACATTGCAGGTCGGCGATCGGGGAAACGCCGTAACCGATATGCAGCGCCGCTTGCAGGAGCTTGGCTACTATTCCGGCGATCTGGACGGCGCGTTTGGCAACCAAACGCGGCAAGCGGTGGAGCTGTTCCAGTATTATCACGGCCTTTCGGTGGATGGCATCGCGGGTCGGCGCACGCTGACGGTGCTCTATGAGAGCGAAACCGTGCTTGTGCTGCCCACGACGCAAGGCCCCACGGCGGTGCCCACGCGCACCCCGATGCCCACGCGCACGCCGATTCCCACCTACACGCCAAGCGCCTCGCCCACGCCGGATGTCCCCGCGCAGACGACTGCCCCCGCCCCGGACGCGACAGCCTCGCCGGATGCCGCCGCCGATGCGGACGCGCCTGCCGATCAGGTGGGCGTGCCGATGACGGTCGTTTCCGTGGAGCCTCTCACGGGCTTTGCCCTTCAGGAGGAGGACGTGATCCGCGTGGGGGACAGCGAGGCGGACTTGACCTACTCCCTGACCGGAGAAAGCGACGCGCTGGTCATTCGCCCCGGCTTGGACGAGGCCGGCCTGTGGTATGCCCCGGCGATGCTGGTGCTGCAAAGCGCGGGCCTTACCGTCGTCCCGGACATGGTGGATGACAAGCTGGAATACGGCTTTGCCTATGGGGACGGCGTGTACCGCCTGTCCATCCAAATCGGCGAGGACGGCCAGCCGACGGCGGTGTACGCCTATCGCAACGAGGCCCCCATCGAGCTGACCTGCGCCGTGGCGCGCATCGAGAACGGCCTGCCTTATCTTCCCATGCAGACATTCGCCGAGATCCTCGGCTTCCAGTCCGAATACAGCGAGGAGACGCGCTGCCTGCGCGTCACGCTCCCGGCCGCGGAGCCGCAAGCCGAGTAAACCAAACAAAAAACACCCGGCAAGGAAAGAATTGTCGGCAGGAAAGCCTTGACAGCGCTCCGCTTGTGACTATAATAGACACAAGTGCTTTATTGCACGCAATAACAGGTTTGCTTTCAGCACTGGCAGGCTTGATGATGGAGGATGGAATATGTATACAATACAAATGACGAAGGCAGCAAATCTCAAGCAAAAACCGACGGATGAAAGCAAACTGGGCTTTGGCAAAATTTTTACCGATCATATGCTGTTGATCGATTACGACGAGGGCATGGGCTGGCACGACGCTCGCGTAGTGCCCTACGGCAACCTCTCGCTCGACCCTGCCAGCATGGTGCTGCACTACGGGCAGGAGATCTTCGAGGGCACCAAGTGCTACCGCAACGCCGAGGGCGGCTATCAGCTGTTCCGCCCCCGTGATAACTTTGCGCGCATGAACCGCTCTGCCGAGCGGATGGGCATGCCGCAGATCGACGTAGAGCTCTGCATGGACGGCCTGATGGCCCTCCTCAGTGTGGATAAGGACTGGACGCCCCAAGCCGAGGGCACGTCGCTCTACATCCGTCCCACCATGATCGCCACCGATCCCTTCTTGGGGGTGGCGGCCAGCAAGAAGTACCTGTTCTACATTCTGCTCAGCCCTGTGGGCGCGTATTACGCCAGCGGGCTGGCTCCCGTGGGCATCTATGTGGAGGATAAGCTCGTGCGCGCCGTGCGCGGCGGCGTGGGCTTTGCCAAGACGGGCGGCAACTACGCGGCGAGCATCCTTGCGGGCAGCAAGGCCAAGCACGAGGGCTACGCGCAGGTGCTTTGGCTTGACGGCGTGGAGCAGAAGTATATCGAGGAAGTCGGCTCCATGAACATGATGTTTGTCTTTGGCGACAAGGTGGTTACGCCCGCGCTCAACGGCAGCATTCTGCCCGGCATCACGCGCGACAGCGTGCTCAAGCTCGCCAAGGGCATGGGCCTGCACGTGGAAGAAAAGCGCATCTCCATTGACGAAGTCATGGAGGGCGCGCGCAGCGGCAAGCTGACCGAAGCCTTCGGCACCGGTACCGCCGCGGTGGTCAGCCCGGTCAATCTCATCAGCTATCAGGGCGACGACGAGAAGATCGGCGATGGCAACATCGGTACGCTGACGCAAAAGCTCTACGACACCCTTACCGGGATGCAGACCGGCAAGGTGGCCGATACCATGGGTTGGATCACAAAGCTCTGAGATCAAACTGTTCCGAGGGAGGGAGGCGAGCCACATGCTCCGGGTAGCCACTGCGCACCCCATGGATTGGTGTGAATCGACCATGAGCGTTCTCCGCGAGCGACAGCTTGAGGCATGCGAAAAGCGGCTGGCCAACCATCCCGGCATTGGGTTGTTTGCCTCCAACGCGACGGACCGGAACGCCCAAGCGCTCTACGATAATTCCTACTATGCCGCCGAGGACGACGCGTGCTCGCTGGTCACGCTGGACGCTTTGCGTACCCGCGTGCTGGCGCTGCTGCCGCAGGAGGTCTGCGCGCTCTCCATTGGCGAGGGAGGCCTGCTGGAGCGGCTGATGCTCGCCAATGGCCGCCTGCTCCTCACCGAGTGGGAGGACGTCGCCTCCGCCGAGGCCCTTGCGTCGCGGCTGTGGTGCCGCTTTGAGCAGGAGGACGATCAGCTGACGGCCGTGCTGGACGAGCCGCTGATGGACAAGCTGCTGGAGGGCATGAACGCCGAGCGCTATCAGCGCACACAGGAGCTCCTCTTTCGCTTCGACGCAACCATTCACGGACTGCTGTACATCGCCGGTTTTTTGCACTCGTCGCAGCCGATGGGCTGCTTCCTGCAAGATGTGCTGGGCGAGGATACGCTCGATTCGCACCGTCTGGCCCTGCGGTATCTCAAGGCGTCCTACGAGTACATCCCCGAAAACAGGCGGGAGCTGATCCTGCTGCATCCGGGGCTTGCGGACCCCAACCGGCTGGTTGGGCAATATTCGGCCGATGAGCCGATGACGCTGGAACTCTCCGCCGAGATGGTCGCGGGCGGCATGAACGGTCTCTTCCCGGAGGAAGAGGCGCTCCATGCCGATATGGTCGCCGCACTGCAAGGCTCGCTGCGCCCGGAGCTGGACGCACACGAGGCCGCCGAGGATCTGCGCATGCTGGCCAAGCAGGGCGTCGCCCTGTGGCAGATGGAGGAGGTTCTCTCGTCAATGCTCTGCGTGCTGCCCACCCCGCGCATGCAGGAGACGCTCAAGCAGCTTTACCTGCGAACGCCGCATTGGGTCGGCCTGCAAGCGACGCTGTGTAACTGACCAACGAAAGGCCAAGCCGGTGAAAGCGTATACTTTTACCATTCCCTCAAGCATGGAAGGGCGCAGGATGGAAGCCGTTGCCGCGCGCATGCTGCCCACCCTCAAGCCCTATATCATACGCAACGCATTCCAAAATAAGGATGTCAAGGCGGACGGCAGGCGGCTGCATCGTGAGGACAGCGCTGTATCCGGCCTGCAAGTGACGCTCTATGCCCCGGAACCTTCCGCCGAGCTGTCGGTATGCTACGAGGACAGCCGCCTGCTTGTTGTGCGCAAGCCCGCGGGCGTAAGCAGCGAGCCGGACGATACCAACGCCGAGACCCTTGCGGAGATCGCGTGGCGATACCTCCGCGGGACAAACGAGAACGCGCCCTGCCCGCTGCCCTGCCATCGGCTGGACAACCAGACCGACGGCCTGCTGCTGCTCGCCAAGGACGAGTCGGCGCGCGCGGCGATGGAAAGCGCCTTCCGCGCGCGAGAAATACACAAGCGCTACGTATGCCTCGTCCGGGGAACGCCGGAGCCCGCACAGGCCGTGCGCACCGCGTTTCTGCTCAAGGATGCGGCGCGCGCGCATGTGCGCGTGTATGACGAGCCGAGACCCGGCGCGCTGACCATCCGCACAGGCTACCGCGTGCTGGTGTCCGGCGAGGTCAGTCGGCTGGAAATTGATCTCTACACGGGCCGGACGCACCAAATCCGCGCCCACATGGCGCATCTGGGCTATCCGTTGCTGGGCGACGACGCGTACGGCGACCGAGCCTTCAACCGGGCGCACGGGGCGCGGCGACTCGCGCTCTGCGCCTGCTCGCTGACGTTTGCGCTGACCGACCCGGAATACGCCTACCTCAATGAGCTGCAACTGCACATCACCCCTCGCTTCTAGGAGTAATGCAATGAACGGAATACAACTGATTGCTATGGATATGGACGGCACGCTGCTGGACGACCGTCAACAGATCTCTGCCGCCAACCTCCTTGCGCTCCATCGCGCGGCGGAGGCGGGCCTGCACATTGCGTTTTGCAGCGGCCGCATGGCGGGCGACGCAAGCGCATACGCCGTGGACGCCAACCTGCCCGCGTGTCACATTCTCGCCATCAACGGGGCCTGCGCGCTGGAGCGCCCCAACGGGCCGCTGCTCTGGAAGGACTGCCTCACGACCGCCGCGCTGGACGCGATTGTGCGCGTGCTGCTGGACGAGGGCGTGCTGTTCGCCTGCTTTGAGCCGAACCGCGTGGCCGCGCTGCCCTGCGAGGCGCTTTCCGAGCAGGAATACCGCGTGCTGGGCACCCCGCGCCGCACGCCCGGCGCGCCGATCTTTGAGGCGGGCATGGCGGCCTACCGCGCCGCGCGGGAACGCGGCGTGTGCAAGGTGGTCTGTATCGAGGAGAACGAAACCCTGCTGCAACGCGTGGGCGAGCGGCTTGCCGCTATTCCCGATATCGATCGAACGGCTTCGTGGCGCAACAACTGGGAGCTGATGCCCGTTGGCGTAAGCAAGGGCGCGGCTGTGCGCCGCTTGGCCGAGACACTTGGCTTGAAGGCCGATCAGGTAATGACCATCGGCGATTACAGCAACGACCTGAGCATGATACAGTACGCGGGGCACGGCGTGGCCATGGGCAACGCCTGCGACGAGGTGAAGCGCGCCGCGCGATATATCACCGATACCAACCTCAACAGCGGCGTGGCCAAGGCCATCGAGCGCTATGCCTTGCAATAGCATACCCGATACGACCGAACCCTTCGACCAAACGGGAGGAACCATGAAGAAAAAAGCAACCTTCCGCGAGCTTTTTCAGCTTGCGGGCGAATACAAGGGCGAGTTCACTCGCGCCCTGATTTGTACTGTGTTTACCGTGCTCATCGGCTACATCACCCCGCTGATCTTCTCGGAGACCATCGACGTGGTGCTGAGCGACGGCGTGTCCTATATGCCGGAATTCATCAAGGCGCCCATCCGCGCGCTGGGCGGGCGCGCCTTCCTGCGCCAGCAGTTCTGGTGGATCGGCGTGGCGCTGGTGGTGCTGAACGTCGTAAACGGCGTGTTCTCGTACTACCGGGCCAAAAGCACGGCCGTGGCGGGCGAGGAGATCGCCAAGGATCTGCGCGAGCACCTGTACAAGCAGCTCAGCTACCTGAGCTTCGGCTATCACACCCATGCCGAGACCGGAGACCTGATCCAGCGCTGCACCAGCGACGTGGATACCGTGCGCCGCTTTATGTCCCAGCAGCTGGTGGAGGCCTTCCGCTCCATTCTGATGGCGGTCATCGCGTTTGTGATATTGTTTGAGCGCAATGTAGAGATATCGCTGTTCAGCATCATCCTGATACCGCCGATGATCGCCGGCTCGTACTACTTCTTCCAAAAGATCACCAAGAGCTTTGCCGCCAGCGACGAGAGCGAGGGCAAAATGAGCGCCGTGCTGCAAGAAAACCTGACCGGCGTGCGCGTGGTGCGCGCCTTTGGCAAGCAGCAGCGCGAGGTGGAAAAGTTCGACAAGGCGAGCGACGATTATCAAAGCAAGTCCTTCCATCTGCTCAAGCAGCTTTCGGTATTCTGGAGCAGCATGGACGGCATCACAATGCTCCAGATCATGATCACGCTGGTGGTGTGCATCCTGAAAGCCGTCCGTGGCGAGATCAGCGTGGGTACGCTGATCGTGTTTACCAGCTACATCTCCATGCTCATCTACCCCGTGCGCGGCTTGGGCCGCATCATGAGCGACGCGGGCAAGAGCCTCGTGTCGCTGGGCCGCATCAACGAGGTGCTTGGGGAGAACGCCGAGGGCGAGGAGGCCGGCAGCCTCACCCCGCCGCTTGGCGGCGATATCGTGTTCGATCATGTCAGCTTCGCCTATGAAGAGGGCAACAAGGTGCTCGACGATATCTCCTTTACCATTCCAGCGGGCAAAACGGTGGCCCTGCTGGGCAACACGGGCAGCGGCAAGAGCACCATTGTGCATCTGCTCCAGCGGCTGATTGCGCCCACGGCGGGCGTTATCCGCATCGGCGGCGTGGACATCCAGCAGATCGACCGCAAGTACCTGCGCGCCCATGTGGGCCTGATGCTGCAAGAGCCCTTCCTCTATGGGCGCAGCATCATGGGCAACTTGGGCATCGCCGCGCCCGGCACGTCCGAGACGCGCATCAAGGAGATGGCGCGCGTCGCCATGGCGGACGGGTTTATCCAGCAGTTTGATAAGGGCTACGATACCATGCTGGGCGAGCGCGGGGTAACGCTCTCCGGCGGGCAGCGGCAGCGCATCGCCATTGCGCGCACGCTGCTCAAGGAGAACGATATCCTCATCTTTGACGATTCGCTCTCCGCCGTGGATATGCAAACCGACCAGCGCATCCGGGCCGAGCTGAAAAAGCGCGACGCGGGCGTGACCACCATCATCATCAGCCACCGTGTGAGCACCCTCAGCGAAGCCGAGCGCATTTACGTAATCGAAAACGGCAAGCTCAGCGCCGAGGGCACGCACGCGGAGCTGGTGGAGCAGGGCGGCCTGTACAGCCAGATTTATGACATTCAATCGGCTCTGGAGGACGACCTCCGGCAGAGCCGCGACGCCGTTGCAAAGGAGGAGTAAGATGCAAGGCCAAGAGGAAATTGACTATTCCAAGAAATTGGATCTGTCGCTGTGGAAAAAGCTGCTGCACATTGCAAAGCCTTACCACAAGCACCTGTACGGCATCATGATCGCAATGGCTGTGTGCGCCGTGGCCGATGTGGTGTTTCCGCGCCTTACGGGCTATGCCATCGACGTGTTTATCGCCAACAAGACCACCGAGGGGCTGGGCGGCTTTATCGCCGTGTATGCCGTGACCATGGTGCTGCAGTTCCTGTCCATCTTCGTGTTTACGCGGCTGGGCGGGCGCATTGAGACCGGCGTGTGCTACACCATCCGCAAGCTGGGCTTCCAAAAGCTGCAAGAGCTGCCCTTTAGCTACTACGACCGCATGCCCGTGGGCTACCTGCTCTCCCGCATGACCAACGATACGCAGCGCTTGGCGGATACCATCGGCTGGTCGCTGCTGGACTTGGTATGGGGCTTCATTTATCTTGTGATGTGCAGCATCCAGATGTTCCTGCTGCGCTGGCAGCTTGCGCTGATGGTGATTCTGGTCGTGCCGCCGCTGGCGATCATCAGCGTGTACTTTCAAAAGCGCATCCTCAAGGCGTACCGCGATGTCCGCAAGACCAACAGCAAGATCACCGGCGCGTTTAACGAGGGCATCATGGGCGCCAAGACCACCAAAACGCTTGTGCGCGAGGAAAAGAACATCGAGGAGTTTGGCGAGCTGACCGCGCGGATGAAAAAGTCCTCCGTCAAGGCCGCCACGCTGAGCGCGCTGTTCCTGCCCATTGTGGTTTCGCTTGGCTCGGTAGCGACCGCGTATGTGCTGTTCCGCGGCGGCAGCGAGGTGATGGCCGTGCCGCAAATCATCACCATCGGCACGCTGCAGGTGTTTGTCAATTACACGCTGGGCTTCTTTGAGCCCATCCGCAACATCGCCGCGATCTTCTCCGAGCTGCAAAGCTCTCAGGCCGCTGCCGAGCGCGTGCTCACGCTGCTGGGCACCGAGCCGGACATCAAGGATACCCCGGAGGTTGCGGAAAAGTTTGGCGATAACTTCCACCCCAAAAAGGAAAACTGGCCCACGCTCCATGGCGACATTGAGTTCCGGGATGTGTCCTTCCAGTACGTGGACGGCGAAAAGGTGCTGGAGCACTTCAATCTCAAGGTCAAGGCCGGGCAGAGCATCGCGCTGGTAGGCGAGACCGGCAGCGGCAAGAGCACCATCGTCAACCTGCTGTGTCGCTTTTATGAGCCGACCGAGGGGCAGGTGCTCATTGACGGCGTGGACTACCGCGAGCGCAGCCTGCTGTGGCTGCAAAGCAATCTGGGCTATGTGCTGCAACAGGCGCATATGTTCAGCGGCACCATCCGCGAGAACATCTGCTACGGCAAGCCGGACGCGACGGACGAGGAGGTCGTGCGCGCCGCGCAGCTGGCCAACGCGCATCCGTTTATCAGCAAGCTGCCCAAGCGCTACGATACGCAGGTGGGCGAGGGCGGCAGCCTGCTCAGCTCCGGCGAAAAGCAGCTGGTCAGCTTCGCGCGCGCCATTCTGGTAGACCCGGCGCTGTTCATCTTGGATGAGGCGACCTCGTCCGTGGACACTCACTCCGAGCACCTGATCCAACAGGCCATCACCGGCATATTGGAGGGGCGCACCAGCTTTATGATCGCGCACCGTCTGTCTACCGTGCGGCAGGCCGACCGCATCCTCGTCATCAGCAACGGCAAAATTATCGAGGAAGGCACGCACCACCAGCTCATCGTCAAGAAGGGCTATTACTACGATTTGTACACCAGTCAGTTTCAGGACGAGCAGGGCCAGCGCGTGCTGGACGCAAAAGCATAAGGCCAAACGCGGGCGCGCCATGGGCTGCGCCCGCGTTTGCCGCCTCAAAGAACAGGAGGAATGCCATCATGACCAGTCAAGCCGTCAAGGAACGCATGCGAGCGCTGGGGGCCGACTTGTGTGGGATCGCGCCCGTGGATCGCTTTACCGATGCCCCGGAGGGCTTCCATCCCCGCGACGTGCTGCCGGGCTGCCGCAGCGTGATCGCGTTTGCGGTGGAGTTTCCGGCGGCAACGCTGGCAAGCCCCAGCCCCGTGCCCTACACCATTGTGCGCAACAAGCTCAGCGAGCGGGTGGACGACATCAGCGTCGCCTTTTGCGAGCAGATGGCGAAGGAGCATATTCTGGCCGTGCCCACCGGCGCGGTAGGTCCCACCGTGCTGGATGAGCGCACGGGCCGATTCCGCAACGCCATCTCCGCCAAGCACGCGGCGCAGGCGGCGGGACTGGGCGTGATCGGCCGCAACACGCTGCTGGTCACCCCGGAGTATGGCAACATGGTGTGGCTGGGCGCGATCGTCTGCGAGGCGGAGCTGGAGCCCGACCCGCTGCTTGAGGAAAGCTGCTGCGCCAATTGCCGTCTGTGCGTTAACGCCTGTCCCGTGAAGGCGGTGGGGGAGCCGAAGCTGAAGCAGCCGGAGTGCGCCGGACATGCGTTTCACGGCGGAAACGGCGAGGACTTTCTGATCTGCTGCCACCGCTGCCGCAGCGTGTGCCCGCATTGCCTTGGCACGCGCAACGCGTGGGCCAAGGACAGAATCATTCGGGAGGGATGACCGTGGATGTGATGCAGGCCATCGAGGCGCGGCGCTCCGTGCGCGCCTATACGGACGAGCCGATCTCGGATGAGATCGTTCAGGAGTTGCTGCGGGCGGCCCAGCTGGCCCCCAGCGGGGGAAACGGGCAGGCGCATGTGTTCGGCGTGGTGCGCGACCCGTTGCTCAAGCGCGCGCTGGCGCAGGCCGCGGGCGGACAGATGTGGATCGCCACCGCGCCGGTGGTATTCGCCTGCTGCGCGCGGCTCGATCCACCGCCCCAGACACTGCCGGAGGACGATTTCGGCTGGCGGGTCAACTGCCTGCGCTTTGGGGAGGAATTTATGAATCTGCTCAAGAACCATCAGCCGTGGGAGCAGCCCGCGCGCCTCATGGCGGACGCGGTCGACCTGATCCCCATGGAGAACATCCTGCTGGCGGCTACGGCCCGCGGCCTCGGCGGCTGCATGGTCGGTTGGCTGGACGTGAAAAAAGCCGGCGAGATTCTTCGTCTGCCGGACGGTCTGGCCTGCATGTACCTGCTGCCCATCGGCAGGCCCGCCCGGCAGCCGGGCAGCAAAAAGCTAAAGACCCTCGACGAAATCAGCTTTACGGATACCTACAAGGCCTGATGGCGAAAGGAAGCGGTTTGATGCGGTGCGGATGCCCCCATTGCGGCGCGTTTATGATCCAGTCCGAGGATGGCAGCGTGTGCAACTGCCCGGATTGCAAGTATCAATGCAATGCCTGCCTTGGCACGGGCACGGCGATTTCCCGCGGCGACGCGCAGGCCATCCGCGATGACCCGCGCCTGCAAACGATGATGGAAAAGCTGCTTGTCCCCGATGAATCGGAGGACGGGCGGGAATAGCGGCGACGAATGAACCCGGAGGCGCTGCCTCCCGCAGGGCGCAGGGCGAAACCCCGCGTTCCGCGCGGCGGCACGTCCGATGGGCGAGCCAGCAAAGCGCGGTTCGCGGCGGCTGCGCGCAGAAAAGGGCTTGCCAACCTATCAAACGGCCCTCTCCCATGCGGAGAGGGCCGTTAGGACGATCAGACTTCCGTTTCCTCCTCGGCGGGAGGCAGCTCCTCGCGGCTGAGCGGAAGCAGCACGGAGAACGTGGTGCCCGCGCCCAGCTTGCTGCGCACCTTCATGTGCCCGCCGTGCGCCACCACAATGATGCGCGCGATGGACAGCCCCAGCCCGTGTCCGCTGGCCTGCGATTTGCGGGCCTCGTCCGAGCGGTAGAAGCGGTCGAAGATGCGCGGCAGCTCCTCGGCGCTGATGCCGTTGCCCGTATCGGTCACAGTGAGGATCGCGTTTACGCCGTCGTTGCGCTGGCTCAGCAGGATCCGGCCGCCTGCGGGCGTGTATTTGGTGGCGTTGTCAATGAGGATGCGCAGCAGCTGCTTGATCATGCTCTTGTCGCCGCGGACGGTAGCGGGCTGCAGCTCGGTCAGCTCAAACTCGTGGGCGGGGGAGAGCAGCTTGGCGTCCCGGTGTACGGCGCTCAGCACCTCGGCGGGGTCGAAGTCCTCCATTTCAAGCATCAGCGTCTTTTTATCGTGCCGGGCGAGGAAGAGCAGCCGCTCCACCAGCTCCTTCATGGAGGCGGTCTCCTGCGAGATGGCGGTGATGCCCTCGTCCAGCACCTCCTTGTCGGTTTTCCCCCAGCGCTCCAGCATGCTGGCGTAGCCCTGAATCACCGCGATGGGCGTGCGCAGCTCGTGGGACGCGTCGCTGACAAACTGCTTTTGGCTGTTGTAGCTCAGTTCGATGCGGTCCAGCATGCCGTTGATGACCGTCGCCAGATCCTTCAGCTCGTTTTTTGTGCCCGCAATGTTGATGCGGTCGCTCAGGTTGCTTGCGCTCAGGGCGGCAGCGGCCGCCGTCATATCCTCGATGGGGCGCAGCACCTTTTTGTTCAGGCGATTTCGTCTGCGCAGGAAGCTCCACACGCGCAGCAGGTCGCAGCACAGCAGCG
Source organism: uncultured Oscillospiraceae bacterium (assembly GCA_964408185.1). Taxonomy (GTDB): domain Bacteria; phylum Bacillota; class Clostridia; order Christensenellales; family Aristaeellaceae; genus CAYOYK01. The sequence goes on from CAYOYK010000007.1 coordinate 32,218, forward strand.
TGCAGACGAGCATGGAGTATACGTAAACGACATATTGCAGATCAAACACGGCCACCAGACCGCCCGTCGCGGTGGTCTCGTACAGGCTGATCTGGGGGTGGGTGCTCAGCCGCATATCGGAAAGCGCCAGCTTGACGCGGGCAATCCAGCCGCCCGTATCGTTGGGATAGGGCGCGTCCAGATAGTACGCGGCGCGCAGCGGCAGCCGGGCCAGCTGCTCCTCCGCAAACGCGCCGTCCTGTCCGGGTTGCATCTCCTCCAGCGCGGCAAACGCGCTGTGGATGGTCGGCTGCTGGGCGACTGCGTATACCACGGTTACGATGGTCAGCACCAGCAGGGTGGTGCGCAAAAGCTGGCCCACATAGTGCAGCGCAATGCGCAGCGTCAGCGAGAAGCGCAGGTTGCTCAGTATCTTGCTGGCGCGGTGGTTGACCGAGGCGGACAGCCGATTGATGCCGCTCTCGCCCGTCGTGTTCTTTACCCTTCCCTTGAGGGTGGAGACGCGCTTGGCTTTTTTACTCATACTTAAACATATATCCCACGGCCCTGATGGTGTGGATGGTTTTGATTTGGAAGCGATCGTCCACCTTTTGGCGCAGGTAGCGGATGTACACGTCCACGATGTTGGTATCGCCCGCGAATTCGTAGCCCCATACGTTGTTGAGCAGCTCGTCGCGGGATACGGCGGCGTGCTCGTGCTGCATCAGGTAGTGGAGCAGATCAAACTCCTTTTTGGTAAGCTGGATGGGCGTATCGCCGTAGGAGGCGCTGTAACTGGCCGGCTCCAAGCGGAGCAGCCCGGCCGTCATGGCGGCCGCGCCGTCGTCGGTATCCAAGCGGTGCTTCTTCAGGCTTACGCGGATGCGCGCCAGAAGCTCCTCAATGGCGAAGGGTTTGGTCATATAGTCGTCCGCGCCCATATCAAGGCCCATTACCTTATCGCTTACGTCGTCCTTGGCGGTGAGCATGATGATGGGCAGATCGCTGGTCTGCCGAATGCGGCGGCAGACCTCGATGCCGCTCAGCTCCGGCAGCATCAGGTCAAGGATCATCAGGTCGGGCTTCCAGCTTTCGCAGGCGGCAAGGCCGCTGCGGCCATCGTATACGGCCTTCACCTCATAGCCCTCATGCTCCAGCTCCAGCGTCAAAAACCGGGCGATTTTGGCTTCATCTTCCACAATCAGGATCTTGTACATGGGAGACTCCTTTACCTAGGATTTGGCTCAGTATACCACTTGCGTCTACGCCCCGCAAGACGGAGAAAGGCCTTTCGGGCCCATGTGTCCCGAAAGGCCGTGGCGCGGTCAGTGGATGTCCGCCTCGTGGTAGCCGTCGCTGTCGTTGGTCACCTTTACATTGCCGTCGCCGGGGAACTGCACGTTCACGGGCGTGGTGCCGGTCGGGGCGCTCTCGGCGCGGGGGGGCTCCTCGTGACGCCGATAATAGCTGTCCTTGGCGGAATCCTTCTTCTCGCCGCCAAACTCGGAGGTGAAGCTCGCCACCGTGCGCTTGACATTGCTGCCCGCGTTGCGGATCACATCGTCAAAGCTGTCAAACTCGGTGCTGCTACGATCCACGTGGATGCGGTAGCCCAGCAGCAGCGAGGCGATCAGCGACAGAATGGCGACCCACGGCGCGAACACCGTAACAAGGATCAGGTAAATGGCCGAAAGATTCACAATGCCGACCTCGCCCTTGCTTACCTTGATGCGGAAGCGGTACAGCGTGGTCAGCACGCCCTTGGAGCGACGGCCGAAGCTGCTGCCCTTGTGGGCGGATGTGCTCGCGGTGGAGCCGTCCTTTTTGATGCGGCCGTTCTTTTCCATATCCACAAGCGCGCGGGCCAGACTGCCGTTGTGATACTCCAGCAGGTTGACGGCCTCCTCGTAGGAGATGCCGCTCTTTTGCCGCAGGATTTCGATGTCCTCGATCGTATATTGTGCCATGGCGTTGTCCTCCTTCATGGTTGGTTCCCTGTTGACGTGGATAGCATAGCACCGATTCGGCCCGCTTGCTTGAGGGTTTGCTGAAACCAAGATGAGAAAACCATGAGAAAAGAGCAAAGCAATGCTGAAAACGGGTCTGACGGCCTGCGAAGGGACGCTCGCTCCACTTTTACGATCAAATGGGACGCTTTTGGACGACTCTTTACCACTTGACGCGTCTGTGCTATAATGCAAGCAGACAGCCAACCATCCGACAGGAGGAAATGACGATGTACCGTTACTCCGGACAAAGCCGCTTTAACAGCGTAATGAAGTCCAACCGATATCGCCCGATTCTGGTTATTCTGGCCATTGCGGCCGTGTTCCTGATCGGCTTTTTGGTTGGAAAGGGCGCCATTGTGGATAGTAACTTTGTGAGCCAGCGCAACTCCCGCCTGCGCAGCGAGGTTCAGCACGCCGTTAGCGAGACAAGCAAGCTCTCCGCCAATGGCAGCAGCAGCAACTCCGCCACGCTGGGGAACATCCGCTCCTATATCCACGGCGTGGAAACGCTCAATGAGATGAGCGTCTCCATGTACGGCGAGACCGGGCGGATGTATACGCAGGCGGAGATCGACGAGCTGTACGCGATCATCGATTCCTTCCACGCGAAGCTCCAAAGCGGGCAGAAGTTCAGCGACGTCCTTACCACGCTCAACGCGGCCATCACAGCCCTGCAGGACAAAACCAACCTGCTGCAATAACGCCGGCAGCCGCCGCAAAGCGCCGCCGCCCCCTACTGGGAGCGGCGGCGCTTTGGCGTGCGGTCAGACGCGCTTGTAGGTCGTCGTGCCGCAGGGAATGCCGATGCCCGTCACCGTGTCGATCAAACCATCCGCTGTCGGGACGATTTCATCCACGCGGAAGGCCGGATCCTCCACGACGTTCACGCGCGCGGTCAGCTTGCCGTCCTTTACGCAATATGTCGCCTGATAATCGGCCGGGAGGCCGTACGGGTCGAAAAGCGTGCAGGTTTGGTACTGTTGGCCCCGCATGTTGTAGCAAAAGCCGAAGGGCGGCGTAAACGGCTCGCCGTGGAATTGAAGCACAAGACCGCTGCCGGGACGCAGCACGGTGAGCGAACGGCCATCCTCACTCCTGTACAGGCCCTCCGCCAGCGATACGCTGCCGTCGTCGCCCTCAAGGGTGGGCAGCGCCAGCGCGCGGATGCGCTCCTGCAAGGCTTCGGTATCGGCGGTGCGCTCGCAGGGCTCGTCGTCGTTCAGCAGCGCGGGGATCAGCGTTTCGTGGATCAGCGTCATCTCCTGCTGCATGTCCTCCAAGCACGCGTTCACGCTGATGACCGCGTCCTTTTGCGGAATGACCAGCATCAGCTGTCCGTACATGCCGTCACCGCGGTAGAAGCCGTCTACGCAGCGCCAGAACTGATAGCCGTAGCCTTGGTTCCAATCGCTCTTGGGATCGGGCTCGCCGTCCCAGTTGTTGATGTGCTTGGCCGTGGCGGTCTTTACAAAGAAGTCGGGCAGCACGCGCTCACCCTCCCACATGCCGTCCTGCAACAGGAGCTGGCCGACCTTGGCGAGATCCGCCGTGCCGAGGTAGAGGCCCCAGCCGCCAAAATCAACGCCCTCCGGGCTGACGTTCCAGTGCGGGTGGCGGATGCCCAGCTTGTCAAATAGGCGAGGCGCGAGATAATCCACAATCGGCATGCCGATCACGCGCTGCAAAATGTAGCTGACGAGGTACGTGCCCAGACTGTTATAATGAAAGTGCGTGCCGGGCTCGTGGTCGATGGGGAAGCGCAGGGCGGCCTGCGCCCAATGCGTTTCGCCAAAGTCCAGCTTGTCCGCGTCGTAATCAAGGCCGGAGCCCATCGTGAGCAGGTGCTCGACGGTCACCTTTTTCAGCCGCTCGCTTGGGTTCTCCGGCGCGATGTCGCCAAGGTATTTGAGGATGGGGTCGTCGTAGCGGAGCAAGCCCTCCTGCACCGCAAAGCCCGCCGCAATGGACGTAAAGCTCTTGCTCAGCGAAAACAGCATATGGGGCAGCTCGGCTTTGTAGGGCTTCCACTCCAGCGTGCAGGCGATTTTGCCGTGCCGCAGGATGCGCACGCCGTGGAAACAGAGTCCTTCCTTTTCCGCGCGGTTCAGGAACGCCAGTATGCCGGAGGAGGAGACGCGCAGCTCCTCAGGGATGGTTGCATGGTACATCAAGGGTACCTCCTCGCTTGTAAATATCATATGCTCATTATAGCACAATCCGCGCCGTGCGCACAACGGTTTACGCCAGCTTGAAGGTCAGCACTCCCGCCAGCATCAGCGCGACGCCCGCGTACTGCCACAGCCCCAGCGTCGCTTTCTCCTGCCCAAAGAGCCCCAGCGCGTCGATGAGCGCCGCCACCAAAAGCTGCGCGATCAGGATCACGGAGATGGCCACCGTGGTGTCCAGCTTTTGCAGCGACAGCATCACCGTAACGGTGATCACCGGGGCCAGCACGCCGCCCAGCCAATACAGCCAGTGCGTCTGCGTCAGCGCGCGCAGGTTGCCCCTGCCAAAGAGCAGCATGACCGCAAGCGCCAGCACAAAGCCCACGCACTGCACCAGCGCGTTGCCCTCCCACAGGCCGATTTTGTCGCCGAGCCTTGTGTTCCACACGCCCTGCACGCTCATGGCCGCGCCCGCGATCACGGCAAATACAAACGAAAGCATGTCCATCGCCTCCGCCGTTAGCTTGCGCGGCGGACGCAAGGATTATCCAGCTCAGGCGCGGACAGGCAGGCATGGAAGAATAACACAAAACCTTCACACAACGGTCATGCCGCGATAAGCTTGCGGCGGTATGCTCCCACCGTACACAGCAAATCGGTAAGGAGTGGAAAACCATGAAGAAGGTCATCAAGTGGCTGCTGATTCTGGTCGTGCTCGGCGCGGCGGGTTATTTTGGCTATCAGTTCTATCTGTCCCGCACGCAGACGTCGGCGGAGGCAAGCACCACTGCGTATACGCAGGTAGCGGTTGCGACGGGCGATTTGGAAAAATCCGTCACCGGCACGGGCTCCCTGAGCATCTCTCAGACGCAGAATGTTACGCTGGAGTTCCCCGTCACCATCAGCGAGGCGCTTGTGGTCGCGGGCGACAGCGTCGCCGAGGGACAGGAGATGTACCGGATCGATCCGGACGCGCTCCAAACCACGATTGACAGCCTGCAAACCGAGCTGGAGACCGCCGAGTCCGAGATCGTTACCTTGAGCAGCGATTACTCCTCGGCCGAGGTCATCAAGTACGGCATCAAGGGCCGTGTGAAGCTCTCGTATTTGGAGGCCGGCAGGCAGATCGAGGACATCATGGCGGAGTATGGCAAGCTGCTGCTGCTCTCGCTGGATGGCACCATGCGGGTGGAGATTCCCGCGGGCGACCTTGCCATTGACGACGTGGTAAAGGTACGCGCGGCCGCCGGGACCACGGCGGGCGTCGTGGCGGAGGTCAACGGCGACACAGCCGTAATTTCCTTCACGGATACCTACGCCCTGCAGGACGAGGAGGTGCAGGTGCTGACCAACGACCTCAAGCCGCTGGGCAGCGCGGCGGCGCAAATCCATATGCCGTACTGGGTCACCTCCACAGCCAAGGGCTATGTCAGCATCGCCTATGTGGAGATCAACGCTAAGGTCTACAAGGCCTCGCGTATGGTCTATTTGACCAACGTGCCCACCTCCGACGAGTATGCCGCGCAGGTGAAGGAGCGCGAGCGCCTGACCAATTTGATTCAGAGCGCCAAGGCGCTTCAGGCCGGCGGCGTGATCTGCGCGCCTGTGGCGGGCATCGTCAACTCGGCGCTGACCGCCTCCACCGTTGAGCAGGCCGAGAATACCGTGCTTGCCTCGCTGTACGTAGGCGACGCCAAGCAGATGATCGTCAGCGTGGACGAGCTGGATATCATCAACGTGGCCGTGGGCCAGAACGTGGACATCGTCATGGACGCGATCTCGGATAAGACCTACTCCGCGACCGTCTCGTACGTATCGCAGATCGGCACAACCTCCAGCGGCGTGACCGTGTACGACGTCACGCTGGATATCGCCGGTGACGATCAGCTTCGCATCGGCATGAACGGCACCGCGACCATCAAGATCGAGCAGGTGACGGGCGTGCTGCTGGTGCCGATCACGGCGCTCAACAGCTCCCGCGACGGCCAGTATGTGTGGCTGTACGACGCGAGCATCACCGCGGAGAGCGGCGACGATCCGGGCGTTAAGACATTTGTGACCACGGGCCTTTCCGATGAGACGTATGCCGAGGTTACGTCCGGGCTCAGCGAGGGCGACGTCGTGCTGGTGACGCGCGAGGCTTCCACCAGCAGCACCAGCAGCACGGACTTCGGCGGCGGCATGATGGATTTTGCCAACATGGGCGGCGGCGATATGCCCAGCATGCCCTCCGGCGGCGGCAGCGCGCCTTCGGGCGGCGGCAATGGCGGCGGCAGGCAGCAATAGGATAGGAGGGGCGAACCATGATTGAAATGACGGACGTGGTGAAGCGCTACTCGCTGGGCGGCGAGACCATCTACGCGCTGAACCATATCTCCCTCCATGTGGACGCGGGTGAGTACGTCGCCATCATCGGCCCCAGCGGAAGCGGCAAGAGCACGCTGATGAACATCATCGGCTGCTTGGATACGGCGGACGAGGGCACCTATCTGCTCAACGACAAGCCCATCGAGAAGTACCGCGAGCGGCAGCTTGCGCGCATCCGCAACGAGCAGATCGGCTTTATCTTTCAGGGCTTCAACCTGCTCAGCAAGCTCACCGCGCTGGAGAACGTGGAGCTGCCCATGATCTACAAGGGCACGCGGGCGGGCGAGCGCAAGCGCATGGCGCAGGAGGCGCTCTCGCGCGTAGGGCTTGGCGAACGCATGAAGCACCGGCCCAACCAGCTCTCCGGTGGACAGCAGCAGCGCGCGGCCATCGCGCGGGCCATCGCGGTCAAGCCTGCGCTGATTCTGGCGGACGAACCCACCGGCAATCTGGATAAAAAGACCGGGCGGGAGATCTTGGATATCTTTGACGAGCTGCACGCGTCGGGCAATACCATCGTGCTCATCACGCACGACCCAAACGTTGCCAAGCGCGCGCAGCGGGTCATCCGCATAGAAGACGGCAAACTATTTGAGGGAGAGGAGGCGGCCTCGGATGCTGTTCCAGTCGTTTAAAATGGCCATCAAGGCCATTGCGGGCAACAAAATGCGCTCCTTCCTGACCATACTGGGCGTCGTCATCGGCGTGGTGGCCATTGTGGTGCTGGTTTCCATCGCGCAGGGCGCTAATTCGTCGGTCGTCAGCAGCATCGAGGGGATGGGCACCAACCTCATCAACGTGTCCATCCGCGCGCGGCGCACCAACCCCGTGACCATGGAGGGCTTGCAGGAGCTGGCCGAAAGCGAGTACATCGCGTTCGTCGCGCCTACGGTCACGCTGTCCGGCACGGTGAAGGCGGGCGTGACCACCTACGACGATGGCAGCCTGATGGGTACGACGCCGGGCTATGAGTCGATCCGTAATTGGTCGCTGCAGGAGGGGCGCTTCCTCAAGGACCCGGATATCGACAACCGCAGCTTTGTGGCCGTAATCGGCGCCGAGGCCGCCACGGAGATGTACGGCACCACGCATGTGGTGGGCGAGACGTTTACCATCAACGGCTACACGTTTACCGTGGTGGGCGTGCTGGCCGAAAACGGCTCGTCCGCCTCCGGCAGCAACGATAACCAGATCATCCTTCCGTTTACGCTGGCGGAGCGTATCTTCAGCCAGCGCGGCATCAGCACGTTCTATGTGTCCGCCACGTCCAGCGAAATGGTTACGCTGGCGCAGGCCGATGTAGAGGCGTACCTCAAAAAGACATTTGAGAACTACAACACCAGCAGCTCCGGCACGCAGTATACCGTATACAACCAGACCGAGATGCTGGATACCCTCAGCGAGACCACCCAGACGCTCACCCTGATGCTGGGCGGTATCGCGGCCATCAGCCTGCTGGTGGGCGGCATCGGGATCATGAACATCATGCTGGTCAGCGTGAGCGAGCGCACGAGGGAAATCGGCATCCGCAAGGCCATCGGGGCCGCGCGGAGCAACATCCTGATGCAGTTTCTCATCGAGTCGCTTGTTGTCAGCCTGATGGGCGGGTTGATCGGGCTGCTGGTCTCCGTGGGGCTGGTGTACATACTCGGCCCCGTGCTCGATATGACGCTGACCGTGCCGACGTTTGTGGCGTGGATCGCCATCGGCTTCAGCGTGTTCATCGGCGTGGTGTTCGGCATGTACCCGGCCAACAAGGCCTCCAAGCTGCGCCCCATCGAGGCGCTCCATTACGAGGGCTGACCGTATCAAAACCAGCTTTGCCGCGCATGATAGCCCCGCGAAAGGAAGGGGTCGTCATGCGCGGTTTTCGTACCGATCTGGCCATGGAATCCGCCCTTGGGCAGGACAGTCTGCCTGAGGGCGTTCGCATGGATACCGAGCATACCGAGGACGCGACCGTAACGACGATCTGTGTGGATACCGAGGCGGGCGCGCGCCTGCTGGAGCATGCCGTCGGCCGCTATGTCACCATCGATTGCCCGGAGCTTGCCGCCTGCGATGCGGATAGGCAGGCGCGCGTCGCCGCGCTGGTGCGGGACGCGCTGACCGAGCTGCTTCCGCCGGAGGGCGAGCTGCTGGTGCTGGGGCTTGGCAACCGCAACGTCACGGCGGACGCACTGGGCACGCGCGTCGTGGAGCGCATGCTAGTAACGCGGCACATGCTGCGCAGCATGGAGGGCGATCTGTCGCGCAGGCTGCGCGGGATCAGCGCCATCGCGCCCGGCGTGCTGGGCGTAACGGGCATAGAGACCGCCGAGCTTTGCAAGGGGCTGGTGGCGCACGTGCGGCCTGCGGCCGTCATCGTCATCGACGCGCTGGCCGCGCTGGACAGCGATCGCATCTGCACCACCATACAAATCACCGATACGGGCATTGAACCCGGCAGCGGCGTGGGCAACCATCGCCTTGGGCTGAACCGGAGGACGCTGGGCGTGCCGGTCGTCGCCATCGGCGTACCGATGGTCGTTTACGCGTCCACCATTGCACGGGACGCGCTGCAGCGCCTCATGACGCGCTATCGCCTGATGGACGAGGACGACCCGGCGGCGCAGGCGATTTTACGGGATGTGGCGGACGGCCCGTTGGGCAAGATGGTCGTCACCCCGCGCGAGATCGACGAGCTTGTGCTCCATGTGGCGGAGCTGCTGGGCGACGGAATGAATCAGGCATTTCACCCGCTGCTGGACGGGCCGACGCTGCAAATGCTCATGCACCAGTAAGGTTGCGCATATACATGGGTAACGCGTATGGGCGGGGGTGATACCATGGAGCGATCGGACGGGCACCGCTTGCTGTGGCTGGCGGCGCTTTGCTTTTTGCTGGCGGTAACGGTCGGCGTGATTCTGCTGCTGCAGCCCGCGCCCGCGCGGGTGGACGAGCCGCCGGAGGATGCGGCGGCGGTGTTTGCGGCCGACGACAGCCTTTTTTTTGCGCCGCCGGAAACCGCGGACGAATCGGGCCAGTCCACGTCCGCGCCCCCAACGCCGGACATGTCCGTGTCCGCATCCCCAACGGCGGGCACGCCCGCGTCCGCGTCCCCAACGCCGGACTCGGCCGCGCCTGCCGACGGCTTTACGCTCACGGTCATTGCGCCCGCATCGTCGGAGCGGCCCGTGCGAATCTTGATTTATCACACGCACACCTACGAGGCGTATACGCCTGAGGCGGACGCGGCCTACACCGAGACGGAAGCGTGGCGCACCGCCGACGAGCGCTACAACGTGGTGCGCGTCGGCGAGGAGCTGGCCGCGCTGCTGACCAGCATGGGCTATTCCGTTACGCACGACGCGGACGCATACGAGCCGCCCGATTTGGCAAGCTCCTACGCGCGCTCGCTGGAGATGCTTCTGCGGCGGCAGGCGGCGGGGGAGACGTATGACCTGTATATCGACCTGCACCGGGACGCGTACATGGACGGCCAGACGGGACCCAACGCGCTGTCGATCGGCGGTGTGCCGACGGCGCGGCTGATGGCGCTGGTCGGCAAGGGCGAGGGGCAGACCAGCGAGGGCTTTGACCAGCGGCCGGACTGGGAGAAAAACCTTGCCCTCGCCCAGCGGATCACGGATTCGCTCAACGGGCAGTGCGAGGGCCTTTGCAAGCCCGTGCGCGTGCGCAGCGGGCGGTACAACCAGCATGTCGCGCCCAACTGCGTGCTGGTGGAGGTCGGCAACAACCGCAACACGCTGTCGGAGGCGCTTGCCGTTATGCCGTACTTGGCGGACGCCATCCGGGATGCGCTGACGGAGTAGAATAAACAAGACAAAATCCGCAAAAGGCTTGCAAGGCGAATGGCGATTCTTGTATAATCATACCAAAGATTGTCCAAAGGAGAACCCGCCATGCCGCAGGAGAAGCTTACCGTTCTGTCCAGAAAGGGGATTGAGGCGATCCCGCTCAGCAGGCAGAACGCCGCCTTTGTAAAGCAATACATCACCGAGGATATCTGCCAGCGTAAGTTTTCCGAAACGCTTGGCAAGTATGCTCCCGTTGCCGATCCCGACGGACTGCGCACGCTCCTTGTGGACGAGCTGACGCGCATGAACCCCGGCGCGCAGCGGGATTCCATAAGGCGCAAGGTCGCCCTCTGGCTTGGCGATAAGAACGCGCCGGAGGATCGAACGACGCTGATACAGCTCTGCTTTGCCATGCGCCTGAACGAGCTGGACGCGCAAAACTTTTTGGCCTCGGCCGGGGGCGGCTGCCTGCACCGCCGCAACCCGGAGGAGCTTACCTACCTGTACGCGCTGCGCATGGGGCTGGACTACGAGCAGAGCCAGCGCATGCTGGCGCGCGTGCGGCAGATCATGGCGCGCGCGGGCGGCCCTGCCGAGGATTGCCTGACGCATTCCATTTCCCAGCGGTTTGATCTGGTGCGCACCGAGGAGGACTTCTACCGCTTTATCGAGCAAAACCGCATGAGCCTTGGCATGCTGCACAACACCGCGTATGCCTACTATTGCCGATATATGCGCGTGCTCACCAACCCGACGGGCGCGCTGGATACCGTGACGGAGGAAGCCTATACCGTGCGCGACGTGGTGGATATGTACCTGCGCGTCGCGCCCGGCGAGCCTGCGCAGGAGATGGGACGCGACATGCTGCGCAAGACGCTGCTCAAGCATTGGCCTAACGAATCCAGCCTGTCCCGCATTGCCGGCCGCCAGATGGACGTGCCGCGCAAGGTGCTCACGCTGCTGTTCCTCATCACGGACGGTGCGGAGGACGAGCCGGAGGACGAGCTGATCGACGAGAATCGAGGCCCTCGGCGCATGTTTATCGACCGCTATCAGCGTGTCAACGCCATGCTGGACGCGTGCGGATACAGCGCGCTGGATCCGCGCAACCCCTTTGACTGGCTCGCGCTCTACTGCATGTACGTCGGCGAGGACGGAGATGTGAGCGAGCGCATGCGCAGCGTGCTGGCCGATATCTTTGCCTGACGGGCCGCTCGGCGGCAAGTACCAAAGCGCCCTGTGGCGGAAGGAGTCCTTGGAATGCACGATCAACGATGTATGCGCTGCATGGAGCTGCTTTCGGCGGACGGAAGCTGCCCAAACTGCCATTTTGACGCGGCCTCCTATCGGGCCAAGCCGCACCAGCTTCCGCTTGCGTCCATCCTGAACGGCAAGTATCTGGTAGGCTGCGTTCTGGGCGAGGGCGGCTTTGGGATAACGTATGTCGCTTGGGACCTTGTGCTGGATATGATGGTCGCCGTAAAGGAGTACTATCCCGTCGGGTTTGTCAGCCGCGATCACAGCGCGACCAACGCCGTGCTGCCCGTCGGCGGCGACAGCGAGGAGTTTTTCAGCAAGGGACGCGAGCGCTTTCTGGCCGAGGCAAAAAAGCTCGCTCGCTTCTTCGCCAATCCGGGCGTTGTTACCGTGAAGGACTACTTTACGGAGAACGGCACCGGCTACATTGTAATGGAGTACATCAAGGGCTGCAACTTGGGCGCGTACCTTGAGCGCTGCGGCAACCGCATGGAACTGAACGCCTTGCTGGAGCTGCTCGTCATTCCCATGCGCTCTCTGGAGGAGGTGCATGCCGTCGGCATCATCCACAGGGACATCAGTCCGGAGAACCTCATGGTGGCGGATAACGGCTATGTGAAGCTGATCGATTTCGGCGCGTCCAAGATACTGGAAGATCCCCAGCGCAGCACCGAGCTGATGCTTCGGCCCGGCTACGCGCCGGAGGAAATGTACCGCACAAACGGGAAGCTGGGCCCGTGGACCGATGTGTACGAGCTCTGCGCCACCGTCTACCGCGCGATCACCGGCGTTACGCCGCCCGAAGCGCCCGAACGCCTGCGCCGGGACGAGCTGATCCCGCCCTCCAAGCTGGGCGCGGTCATCACGCCCGCACAGGAGCGCGCGCTGCTCAAGGGCTTAGCGGTGCTGGCAAAGGATCGCTACGCCACCATGCAGGAGCTCCGCGAGGCGCTGGTGATTGAAAAGCCGATAAAGACGGCTCAATGGACGCACAGGCAGGCAAAGCCTACCCCGGATTTAGCCGCGCAGGCAGGCGACACGCCGCTTCAGCCCAAGCTCAGCGCCTCCGCGCCCCAAGCGGGTTCGCCGCTTTCCGGCAAGCGCAAGCTGCTGATTGCCGGCGCGGCGGCGCTGCTCTGCGTAATTATTGCGCTGGTTCTGCTGCTGCCCAAGGGGTCGCCTCCCCTCGCGTTTGCGGATGCGGACTTCGAGCGCCTGCTGCATACCGCGCTTGGCAGGGCGGACGGCGACGCGATCCGTGCGGCCGATCTTGCCGCGGTGGACACGCTGTCCTTTACAAACGGCGGGCTGGCGTTTGCGTGGGCGGAGGAGCCCGGCGCGGACGAGGCCCCCTGTCCCGTGCGGAACTTTTACGATCTGGAGTTTTTCCCCGCGCTGACGCGCCTGCAAATCAGGGGCGCGACGGATGTGGAGCTGACCGCGCTGCCGACCTCGCTCACGCAGCTTGAGCTTCGCGATTGCGGCCTTATGGAGCTGGACGGGCTTGTCGGGCTGACGGGCCTGACAACGCTGAACGTCAGCGCGAACCTGATCAGATCGCTTCAGCCGCTGGAGGGCATGAGCGCGCTGACCGAGCTTTCCATCGCCGACACGTTGGTTGACGATTTGCGGCCGCTGAGCAAGCTCGCCGCGCTGACGACACTCGACGCCCGGAATACCGGCGTGACTGACTGGTCGCCTGTCGCCGGGCTGAGCGTGATGCTCGGCAGCCCTGCGCCTACGGTGGAGCCGTCCGCAGCGCCATCCGTAGCGCCGACCGCAGCGCCGACCACAGCGCCGACGGAGCCGTCTGTATCCCCGATGCCCACCCCTACGGTCGACGCGCAGAGCGATTATTTTCCCCGTTTCCAAGACATCGGATTCTACAACATGCTCTGGACCGCGCTTGGGAAGGAATCCGGCGAGTATATCAGCCGCGACGAAATGATGCGGATCACGCAGATCACGATCTCCGGCGGCGCAATGACCCTCGATTATGACGAGAACGCCGAGTACGACGAGCAGAGCGAAAGCTGGGGCAGCCTGTCGCTGAGCGACCTGCAATTCTTCCCCAACCTGCGCAGACTGCATGTTTCCGATGTGGAGCTGAGCGGCGCGGACACGCTGCAACAGCTCCGGAGCCTGCGCACGTTATGGCTGACGAACTGCGGCCTCACGGATTGCAGCGCCTTTGCCCATATGCCCATGCTGACGCGGCTTTATCTGTACGATAATCCCATTGGCGATATTTCCGCGCTGGAGGGGATGCCGCTGATCGAGCTGGGTCTGAGCGATACGGACGTAAGCTCGCTTGAGCCGCTGCGCTCGATGGACACGCTGTGCGCGCTGTCCATCAACCACACGGGCGTGACTGATCTGTCGCCTCTGAGCGGCCTTGCCAAGCTGGAAACGCTGTACGCCCGATACACGAGCATCAAGGTCTGGCTGCCCGTCAAGGATGTGGAGAACGTGTATCGGTAATCAACCGCAAAAAGCGATGGATCAATTTGCTATACTAAGCCGCTCGCAAAGAGTGATAAACGAGGAGGGTTTCTCATGGATATGAAGCAATGCGCCGCCGGACACTTTTATGACGCCGAAAAAAACGCGACCTGCCCCTATTGCGCGCCCGCTGTCTCCGCATCTGTTGGTACCACGGTGCCCGTGGGCGGGGAGCCGGAGGCCGCGCCCGTCATCGGTCAAACCGTGGCGCTCAGCCGCGGGTTCAACCCGGTTGTCGGCTGGCTGGTGTGCGTTTCCGGGCCGGATCGCGGCAAGGACTATGTCATCCGCGACCAGAACAACTACATCGGCCGGGACGTGACCATGGATATTCGCATCGCCGAGGATCCGACCGTCTCCCGCGAGAGCGCAACGCTCACATATGACAGGCGGACAAAGGCGTTCCTGTGTACGCCGGAGAAGGGCCACGCCGTTGTCCGCGTCAACGATGAGATCCTGCACGATACCCTCGGCATGAAGGCGAACGACCGCATCGAAATCGGGCACACCGTGCTGATGCTGGTTCCGCTTTGCAATGACGGCTTCGATTGGGACTGGGAGCCGGATGACGAGTGACGGCCCGGAACGCCCGTTCGGATTCCTTAACCAATATGCGAAAGAAGGCCCCGTCATGAGAAGGATTCATCGCCTCGCCGCGCTGCTGCTGATTCTGTTGCTGGCAATGTGCATACCGGCGCTCGCGGATAACGACACGCATTTTTCCACTCCGACGGCCGACGAGACGCCCGCGGTCGCGTCCGGCAGCGGCACGGCTGATTACCGGGAGGCCATCACCTTCTTTGCGGGCTATGGCAAGGACGAAAACGTGCTGGGCTCCGGCATTGCGTACCCGGTCGGCGTCGCGGGGGACGGCTCCACCCTCTATGTAACGGATCGCGCCACGCTGGCGGGAATTGTAAAGCAGGATGACAGCCGCACGGTCTACGTGTATGCGAACCGCAACCCGGACGAGCGCTACGAGGTCGAGCGCGCTATCTCGCCCGATAACGCCCCGCTTGTGCTGCTGGTCGTATCGCAGACCGTCGCGGGGGTTGAACCCATCCGCCTTGCGCGCGATTTTGAGGCAAAGGATGCGCCCTGCACCATCCTGTTCATGGACGATCAGTTTGCCGCGCAGACCATGTCCGCCACGCTCAACGGCGGCAGCGCGGCGGGCACGGGCTGCATCTACTCGTTGGAAGACGTCAGCCTCAAGGACGGCAATCCCGTTTTTGACGCCTCCGGCGCGCTGCTGGGTATCGTGTATCAGAATCGCTCCGTCGCCAGCGCCGGCTATTTGGCGGCCATGATGACCGCCGAGGGCTATGCGTTTGAAGCGGCCGATTATGTCGCGGGCGGCGTTCCTCTCCCGCTGATCATCGCGGGCGGCGGGCTGCTGCTGATCGTCGCGGCGCTGTTGATTGTGCGTTCGCGCCGGAAAAAAGGCGCGGCCAAGCCGAAGCGTGGTGCCTCGCCGCAAGCCGGGACGGAGCCCGCACAGAAGGAGACGCTGGCCATCCGCTGCCTCAGCGGCGAGCTGGAGGGCCGTTTGCAGGCGGTAACAGATCCTGTGACCATCGGTCGGAATCCTCAGGGCTGTACGCTTGTGTATTCCAACACCGCGCCCGGCGTAAGCGCGGAGCATTGCGTGCTCAAGCCCGCGGAGGCCGGCGCGCTGGAGCTGACGGATCTGGGCTCCACCTACGGCACGTTTGTCGGCACGCTTCAGCTCACGGCAAACATGGCCAAAGCGCTGCACAAGGGCGATCAATTCTGCTTGGGTGACGGCCGCAATACCTACGAGGTCTGCGCCGCGGCAACGCAGGACGGAACGCGCTGAACGGAGGTTGCCAAGCATTGGGCTTTACGTTTCAATTTGCGTCGTTTACCCATCCGGGCGCGCGCTTGCACAATGAGGACAGCATGCGCATCCTTTGCCATGAGGACCGCGCGGTGCTGCTGGTAGCGGATGGCCTTGGCGGGCAGACGAACGGCGAGATCGCCGCGCGAATCGCAACCGACACGGTGGGCGATCAGGCCGGCGGCTGCGCCTCGTGGCTGCCGCGCGACGCGCGGGCGTTCTTTCGGCAGGCGGATCAAGCCGTTGCGGGCGCGCAGGCGCGTTTGGGCAACCGGATGATGACCACGCTGTCGGCGCTTTTCTTGGACGGTCTGGATGCGACGCTCGCGCATGTGGGCGATACGCGCATCTACTGGTTCCGGGAGGGGCAAATCTATCATCAAACCGAGGATCACAGCGTCTCGCAGGCGGCTGTTCGAGCCGGGGAGATCACCCCGGCGCAGATTCGCTTCCACGAGGATCGCAACCGCATCCTGTGCGCGCTGGGCGGCAGCCATGGCGCGGAGCCGGAATGCCATGCGGACGCCGCGCGTCCCGGCGACGCGTTTCTGCTTTGCACGGATGGCTTTTGGGAGCTGATTGTGGAGGAGGAAATGCTTGCCGACCTGCGCGAGCATTCCGCCGCCGAGCCATGGCTCCGCGCGATGCAGCAGCGCGTGCTTCGGCGCATGGGGCCGCAGGCGGACAATGCGACCGCCGTGGCTGTGATCGTTCAATAGCAAGCGGCCCGCGTAGATAGATACGCGGGCCGCTTTTGCGCTCTGCCGCCGCAAGCTGCGCTTGGCTGGGTCGTTTGCTTGGCTGGCTTGTTCGCTTGGCTGGCTTGTTTGCTTGCTGGCTTGTTCGCTTCACTGGGTCGTTCGCTTCACTGGGTCGTTCGCTTGGCTGGTTCGTTCGTTTCACTGGTTCGCTCGCTTGGCAGGGTCGTTCGCTTCGCTGGTTCGCTCGCTTGGCAGGGTCGTTCGCTTCGCTGGTTCGCTCGTTTGGCTGGCTTGTTCACTTGGCTGGCACGTTTGCTTGGCTGGTTCGTACGTTTCACTGGTTCGTATGCTTGGCTGGTTCGTACGCTTCACAGGTTCGCTCGCTTCACTGGTTCGTTCGCGTGGCTTGCCGCTGCGCGGAATGGCGGGGCGCGGCCCCACGCCTTCGGGCTTTGGGGCGCAGCCCGGTTACTCCCGCTCCTGCGCCGCCGTCCACAGCTCGCCAAAATACGTCTGCATTTCCTCGTCCGTCAGGCCGAATGTGCGCTTTGCGTCCAGCACCATTGTGGATACGCGGTCGCCCTTGTCGCTGCGCACAAAGTCGCGCAGGTATTGCACATGCTCCTCCCAGCGCTCCATGGAGTAGCCCCATCGGGCTTGGTTGTAGGGCATATCCGGCAGGATCTCGCTCACCATCTCGTCCAGATGCGCCAGCACCCGGTCCGGGTCGTAGGTTGTGCGCAGGTGATACGCCAGCCGCTCGATCATCTGCTTGCGGAAGCCCTCGTTTTCCAGCAGCGCGTTGATGATCACCGTGTTCAGGCTGGACTTGTCGGTCGGCTTGCTCATCATGGCGTACAGGCCGGCGGGATCGGAGCCAAAGCCCCAGTCCAGATCAAAGTTGACGAGATGCCACAGGCCGTCGCCGCCTGCGCTGCGGCAATGCCGGATGTTGGGGTAGTCTCTGTCCCCGGTATAGGCCCGCGCGATGTAGTAATCCATAAAGCTGTTTATGTCGATCTGAGCCGCGACGTACTGGTAGTTGGCCTCGACCGACAGATCCTTTTTGCGGCAGAAGCTCAGCAGCGCGTACCAATCGTCGTCGCTGCCGTGCTCCAGCACGCTCCAGCCCTTTATCATGTCCACGTCGGAGGCCGTTCCGCCCAGATGCGCGGCCGCAAAATCGTCGTTGATGCGCTCGCGGATGTAGTAGATGCCGTAGTATTCGCCGTCGATCAACAGGTTTACGGGACGGTACGCCTGACAGAGCACCTCCGGCATAGCGTCGGCCGTGAGCGAGGTAAGGAACTCGTCCCGCAAAAAGGAGCGGTTGCTGTCCTCCGAGCCGCTGCGCAGGGTCAGCGCGTCAAACTCGGTGATATCCAGATCGTCAAACACCTGATATTTTAGCGTGGACGCGCCGTATTTGCCGCGAAAGCGCACCTGAAAGCTCTTTTTCTTGAGCGCGCGGCTGCCCTGCCCGTGCATCTTCAGCCCGCAGTCGATGCTGAACATCTCCTGCCCGCTCTCGATCAGGGCGAGGTTGATGGCGGCCTCACGACTCTTGCTCTCCCATTTTTCGTAGATGCCGTTGCGCCCCGTTACGGAGCCCGGCTCGGAGGAGATGCACAGCAGCGGCAGCGTATACTGCTCCGCGCCAAACACGTAATGATAGGTGCGGATGTCGGACGGCAGCTTGTTTTCCGCAATGGCGCAAATCCGCAGGGCCGTGCTGGCCTCCATCAGGATCGGGGTGCCGTCGTATCGGGCGCTTTCGGCCGTGGGCGCGGCGCCGTCCGTGGTGTAGTAGATCGCGCCCTCGCCTTGCAGCGTCACGGTGAAGGGCTCGCTGAACAGCCCGGTGCCGACGCTGGCCGTCGGGGTGTCCGTCAGGCCGCTCATGCCCTGCGGATTGGCCGAGCCGATGGTCGGCGTGTCAAAATAGCACAGGGCATCGCCGCTGCGCCCGTAGCCCATCTCCGGCTGGAGCGCGGGGAAGGCGAGCGCATCCGCGCACTCGCCTGCGGCGTTGGACAGGTACAGCGTTTCGCCGTCCGAGGACAGCTTGAAGCTCGCCTCGTCGCCGCCGTTGCCGGAGGCGTAGACCACGTAGTATTCGCCGGGCGCAAGGGAATCGGCGGGGAGCCGCCAGAGCAGCAGATCCTTCTTTTTGTCGCTCAGGTAGTAATCGCTCAGCTCTACAGGCTCGGTCCCGGCGTTATAGAGCTCGATCAGGTCGTAGTATTCCTCCTCGCGCGGCAGGAGCGTACTGTTGGAGGCGACCACCTCGTTGATGAGCAGCGTCTGCTTCAGGCTCGCGCGATAGTCCGCCGCGCCCTGCGCGGTGTTGGCGTAGCCGGGGGAGGGGAGCGTGGTCAGGCCGTGCTCGCGCTGCCATACGGTATCCTCCATGGCGGGGATATCCGCCTCGTCGCTCAGCGCGCCGTCCGCGCGGGTCAGCCAGAGGTAGCAGCCCTCCTTGGGCAGGTTGAAGCTGATGCTCGTGCCGTCGCAGTAAATGGCAAGGTAGCCGTCGGGGGGCAGCTCCACGTCGGGCAAGCGGCACTGGTAGGGATCGTACGCGACCTTGGAGAGATAGTAGTCCGAGAGCCGAAGCGTCGTGTCTCCGCCGTTGTACAGCTCCACATAGTCCAAAAAGCCGGTTGCCCACAGCAAATCGTTGTTGCTCATGACCTCGCTGAGGTACAGTGCGTCCGAGGCTTCGGCGTCTGGCGCGGCCGTCGGCGCAGGCGTTACGGTGGGGGATACGGAGGGCAGAATCTCCTGCGCCGTGGCGGATGAAAACAGCAACACCAGAATCAGCGCCAAGCATGTGAACGCGCGCAGCATGGACAAGACCTCCCGCACCGGATTTGCTAGGATTTTACCACAGTTGGCAGCCCATGACAAGCGCGCCGCGTACCCGCCGACGCAAAACCCCCGCCTCCCCATCGGGCGGGGAGGCGGGGGCGTGCGGTAACGGCAGTCGGTCAGTCCACCATGCTCAGCAGCTTGGCGCTGCGCGTCAGGAACGCGCCGATCTCGTCTTTTTCCAGCGGACGCGTGCTCATGCGCGCCAAATCGTACAGCTGGGAGGCGATCAGCTCCCTGCGCTCGCCGTCCTCGCGCACGATCAGCTTGCTAACCACGGGGCTCTGGCTGTTGAGCACCAGCGTGTGGTGCTCCGGCATGGAGAAATCCTGCCCGTAGATCTTGCCCATCTCGCTGAAGCGGCGGCCCTGCTCGTCCTGCGTGAGCAGCGCGGCGGGCGCGTCCGGGGCCAGCTCGCGCAGCTGCACGGTCAGCTCCTTTTCGCCGGTCACGTTCTCAAACAGGGTTTTGAGCGCGGCTTCGGTATCCTCGTGCGCCTTTTTCTCGTCGTCGGTCTGCTCCGGGCTCTCGCTAAAGGCGCTCGCGTCCGCGTCCACGCGGGCGAATTGCAGGCCCTCCACCCCGGCGGAGTATTCCATAAAGCTCATGAAATTCAGGTCGATGATCGCGTCCAGCACGGCCACGTCGATGCCCTTCTGCTCGTAAAGCGCAACGGAGGCTGCCTGCCGGGTAGGATCGCTGGTGTAGTAGAGCTTTTTGCCGCAAGCGCCCTCGTTCTTGCTCAGGTACTCGTTCAGCGTAAGGTAGTCGCCCTTGGTGGTCTTAAACAGCAGGGTGTCCTTTACGGCCTCAAAGAACTTGCCGTCGCGCATGCAGCCGTACTTGACAAACGGGTGGATATCGTCCCAATAGGTTTGATACTGCTCGCGGCTCTCGTTAAACAGCGAGGTCAGGCGATCGGCCACCTTGCGCGTGATATACGCGGACAGCTTTTTGACATAGCCGTCGTTTTGCAGGAAGGAGCGGCTCACGTTCAGCGGCAGGTCGGGGCAGTCGATCACGCCCTTGAGCAGCATCAGGAATTCGGGAATGACCTCCTTGATGTTATCGGCCACGAACACCTGACCGCTGAACAGCTTGATCTCGCCCTCGCGGGTGCCAAAATCGTTGCTCAGCTTGGGGAAGTACAGAATGCCTTTGAGGTTGAAGGGATAGTCCACGTTCAGATGCACGTAGAACAGCGGGTCCTCGTACACATGGAACATGTGCTTGTAGAAGGACTTGTACTCCTCGTCGGTGCATTCCTTGGGGTCCTTGAGCCAGAGGGCGGGCGTATCGTTGATGCGCTCAGGCTCGTTCACCTTTTCCTCGGCGGCTTCAGCCTCCGGAGCCTCGTCGGCCTTCGGCTCGTCGCTTGGCGCGACGGGCTTGGGTTCGTTGATCACGTCCAAGTAGACGGGCGTGTTCATGTAGCCGCAGTAGCGCGTCAGGACCTCGCGCACGCGGTATTCCTGCAAAAACTCCTTTTCCTCCTCCGCGATATGCAGGATGATGTCCGTGCCGCGCTCGGCGCGCGTGCCGTCGGCCATCTCGAAGGTCATGCCGTCGGGGCTTTCCCAATGCACGGCGGTCGCGCCCTCGCTGCCGGAGAGCGTCTCGATGGTCACGTTGTCCGCGACCATGAACGCGGAGTAGAAGCCAAGGCCAAAATGGCCGATGATGCCGCTCTTGTCGCTGCCCTCGTAGCTTTTGAGGAATTCCTCCGCGCCGGAGAAGGCCACCTGATTGATGTACTTTTGCACTTCCTCGGCGGTCATGCCGATGCCGTTATCGGCAAAGCGCAGCTCGCCGTTCTTCGCGTCGATGGTCACGGTAACGCGGTACTCGTCGGCGGAGTCGGGGGCAAGCATGCGCTGCTTTTGCACGGCGTCGCAGCCGTTGCTCACCAGCTCGCGGATAAAAATATCCTTGTCGGAGTACAGCCAGCGCTTGATGATGGGCATGATGTTTTGCGCGTGGATGGAAAGGTTGCCGGATTGAGTCGCCATAAGGATCTACCTCCTGAAAAACGCTAAAAATACGGATCGTCGGAAGAGCGTTTGCGGTTCCATGCGTATTGTATCAGAGCTGGAAGCGTTTTGCAATCACAAATTAGCACTCAGCGGAGCGGAGTGCTAACAAAGCGAGAATCCACAACAAAAAATAATGCGAATCGGGTGTGCGCGGTGCGCAACCGACGGACGGCGCGTGGCCGACAGACGGCACTCAACCGACAGGCGGCGCATGACCGATAGGCAGCGTATATCCGACAGGCAACATATGGCCGACAGGCAACATATGGCCGATAGGCAGCGTATATCCGACAGGCAGCGTATCGCCGATAGGCGGCGTATGGCCGATAGGCAACGTATATCCGACAGGCAACATATGACCGATAGACGGCGTATGGCCGATAGGCAACGTATATCCGACAGGCAACATATGGCCGATAGGCAACGTATATCCGACAGACAACATATCGCCGATAGGCGGCGCGTCCGCGCCGGGCGCGCGCAAATCACCCGCGCCCCATTCGGCAGCAGCGCAGGCCGCGCAATCCCTCCCGCCTATCGCAAGAGCCTCCGCGCGGTCCGATACACGCCGCGGTAGGCTGCCCGATAAACCGGCCAGCCCAGCCGTAAACAGCGGTACAGCGCTCGCTGGCTGGCGGTAAAGCCCGCGCGGTGCAGCGAGCAGCCCGGATCGGCCAACAGTGTTTGCCGAGCCTCGATGCGCGCCTCGCGCGCCCATGCCGCGTTCCGCTCGCCTGCGGGAGCCTCCGCGATGCGCTGGCACACCATCAGCGCGTCCATCAGCCGGAAGCGTCGGGCGGCCTCCTCGGCCTCCGGGCAGAACGCCCGCGCCAGCGTCTGCATGCGCTGGCAGGCCGCCAGAGACGAGCATTTTTTCGCGGTCAGCCGCCCAAGCATCGCGCTGCCCGGCTGGACGGTGTAGCGGTGCAGCGGCGCGGGAAAGAACGAGGTTTCCCCCGGCGCTTGCAGATATCGCAGCAAAAACAGCATGTCCTCGTAAATGTGCACATCCTCATCGAAGCGCGTGTCGCTTTTGCGCAGCAGCTTGGCGTGCAGCGTGCCGTCAAAGGGCGCGCCCCGCAGCATGGCAAGCGCGGCCTGATCGTGCGGGTAGGCTTGCGCTTGAGGGATGGCGGGCCGGCTCATCAGGCGGTCGTTCTCATCCACGCGCTGATCTGTGCCCACCGTCATGCGCACGCCGGGCCCGGTCATACGCGCAAGCAGCTCCGCCATGGCAGTTGGCTCCAGCGCGTCGTCTGCGTCGAGGAACAGCCAGTACTCGCCCTGCGCTTGCTCCAGCGCCAGATTGCGGGCGCGGCTCACGCCGCCGTTCTCCGTGTGGATGGGCCTGACGCGCGGGTCGGCGGCCGCGTACCGCTCCAGCACCGCGAGTGTGCCGTCGGTCGAGCCGTCGTCCGTCGCGAGCAGCTCAAAGTCGGCGTAGGTCTGCGCCAGCGCGCTCTCGATGCAGCGGGGAAGGGTTCTCTCGGCGTTATAGGCCGGAACGATCAGGCTGATGGTCGGCATAGGCGCTCCTTTCGGTTGTGCTTGCGGGTTCAGTATAGCGCAAAACCGCGCGTTTTTCAACGGTGCATAGGCGGCTTGAAAACCGCGCCCGATTCTGGTACACTAGAGCAAATTCTGCAAGGGGGGCTTATCGGGATGCAAGCGATGATTTTGGCCGCGGGGCTTGGCAAGCGCCTGCGTCCGCTCACCGATACCATGCCCAAGGCGCTGGTGCCGGTAAACGGCGTTCCGCTTCTTTTACACGCGTTGGACTGCCTGAGCTGCTTTGAGATCAGCGACGTGATTCTGGTGGTCGGCCACCGCAAGGGCGATATCATCGGCGTGGTGGGTCACGAGTATAACGGCATGAAGATCACCTACGTCGAGAATCCCGATTACGAGACCACCAACAACGTCTACTCGCTCTATCTGGCGCGGGATTATGTCAAGGATGACTGCCTGATGCTGGAATGCGATATCTACTATACGACCGATTTGATTGAGCGTCTGCTATCCGGCAAGGCGGCCTGCAACATTCTGGTCAGCCCCTTCCGCGCCGAAACCATGAACGGCTCGGTCGTTTTTTGCGATGCGGGGGATCGCGTCACGTCCCTCGTCATCAAGCGCGATCAGGGCGAGGATTTCGACTATTCGCACGCGCTCAAGACGGTCAATGCCTACCTGTTTAAAGACGGCTGGATGCGGCGCGTGCTGATGCCCAACCTGGAGACCTATGTGCGCACGCAGGGGGTCAACAGCTACTATGAGCTGGTGATCGGCGGGCTGATTTACTATGGCAACAGCGATATACAGGTCGTCCGCATCCCGGATGACCGCTGGTACGAGATCGACGATCAGGACGACCTGCGCAAGGCCGAGGAGGCCAAGCTGTGAAGGCTGGGGCCATCGGGGTGCTGGGCGGAATGGGCTCGCTGGCGACCGCTGATTTCTTCACGCGGCTGGTGCGCGCCTTCCCTGCCGAAAAGGAGTGGGATCGCCCCCGCATCGTGGTGGATAACGCCTGCCAGATGCCCAGCCGCGTTCGGGCCATCCTGTACGGCGAGCGCCGCGAGGAGCTGATAGCCGCGCTGGCGGGCGGCCTCGCGGGCCTTGCCGCGCAAGGCTGTACGGATATCGTGCTTGCGTGCAACACCAGCCATGTCTTTCTGCCGGAGGTTCTCCCGCTTGCCGAGGAGCAGTCCGGCGGCCGTCCGTTCCGGGTCTGGCACATCCTTGAGCTGCTGGGCGAGGAGCTGCGCCGGGACGGCGTTCGCCGCGTCAGCCTGATCGCCACGGAGGGCACCATCCTGTCGGGGATTTATCCGCGGGTGCTGGCTAAATACGGCGTGCAGGTGGATTGCGAGGGCGAGGCCGCCTTTGCCGAGCTTCGTTTCCTCATCGAGGCCGTCAAGTGCGACCGAATCGACGCGGAGGCGCTGCGGCGGTTCTGCGCGCTGCTGGAGCGCCAGCCCTGCGCCGACGTGGTGCTGGGCTGCACGGAGTTTCCCATTCTGCGCGGCGCGCTGGGCGACCGCGAGGCGACGCTGACCAAGCGTCTGCGCGATCCGCTGGCCTCCGCTCTCGACGCGCTGAAGGCCGAATATCTGGGGGCGAACGCATGAGCTTGCTCGGCGCGGTCAAGGCGCCGCTTCGCGCCGCGCGCAACGCCTACTATCGGCGCTGGCCCGCGCTGCGCCGCGCCCTGACCGGACGGCGGCGTATATTGCTGTACGTCAACAACCAAGCCATGTCGTCGCATATCTGGCGGTACTATGAGTGCGTGCAGGATGAGCGCGGCCTCGATTTTTCCTTGTACGAGCCGGAGGGCGCGCTGACCAACGCCGCCGCCGACGTGTTTGAGCAAAACGTCGCCGCGAGCCGCATCCGCCGCTGCAAGCATCCGGGCTTCGTCGCGTGGGATCTGATCGTCTGCGCGGATATGCGAACCCCCGCCAGCTTTACGCGGGAGATGACGCCCCTGCTGTACGTCAACCATGGCCTGCACATCGTCTCCATGGATGGCGGCGCGCGCCTGTACTGCTATGGGGACAGCGCGCTGGATGAGCGCGGGCAGCCCAAGTTTACGCGCATGCTGGAAAGCAACCGGCACATCGTCCGGGAAATGGCGACATTCGATCCTCGCTTCGCGCCGCGCATCGTGTGGTCGGGCTTCAAGTTTGCGGGCAGCATCGCGGACGCGGTCGCCGCCCGCGCGGAAATCCGCCGCCGGATGGGCGTGCCGGAAAACGTCTGCCTCGTAGGCTTTTTTGGCACGTGGCGGGAGCACAGCCTGTTCCACGCGCTGGGCCCCGGCTTGTTTGACGCGTGCGAGGCGCTGCGGCCGGAGGGCTATCAATTCCTGTTTTCCATCCATCCCAAGGAGTATGGTCGGTACGCCCCGGATATCGAGCCGATGGGCGAGTTGGTGGAGAGCCAGCGCGCGCGCGGCATGCTGGTGCGCAGCCCCGGCGAGCCCTTCGAGCCCGCCATGGCCGCCTGCGATATCGTCGTGTCCGATTACAGCTCCATGGCCGAGAGCGCGATCATCGCCGGGCGAAAGCTGGTCTTCAGCCCGTACCCGGACGGCATGGTTTGGAAGCGCAGCCTCACCGCCGAGGCGCGGCGCGCGCTGCCCACGCTGCCGGACGTATCGCGCCTGCGCGAGGTGCTGGACGCGGTACGCGCCGCGCCGCTTGATCCGTTCATCGCAGACGCTCGGCTTCAGCTCGTCCGCGCCGATCACGACCAAGTCGTCCGCGACGTGACGCGCGAGCTGCTGCAAAAGGAGGCGCGCCGTGCCTGACGCTTCCCGCACGCGCAACAGCGCGCGCAACGCCACCATGAGCCTGCTCACGCAGGCGCTCGGCCTGCTGCTCTCCTTTGCGGGGCGGCTTGTATTCGTGCGCACGCTGGGCGAGGAATACTTGGGCATCTCCGGCTGGTTCAGCAACATCCTCAGCATCCTCAGCATCAGCGAGCTTGGCATCGGCACGGCCATTGTGGTCAGCCTGTACAAGCCGCTTGCCTCCGGCAACGAGGGCCGCATCCGCGCGAGCATCCGGCTGCTCCGACGCGCGTACTACTGTGTGGGCGCGGCGGTGCTGACGCTTGGCCTGTGCCTGCTGCCCTTCTTGGACGTGCTGGTCAACAAGCAGACCGAGCTGGTCGATCTGCGCGTCTGCTATTTGCTGTTCCTGAGCCAATCCGTGTTCAGCTATCTGTTTTGCGGCTACAAGACGGCCATCTTCACCGCCGATCAGCGCCAGAGCCGCGTCAACCTGATCCAGTGCGTCGTCAACGCGGCGGTCACGCTCTGCCAGATCGTGACGCTGCTGCTGTGGCGCAACTACTACCTGTACGTCGTCTATTTGGTGGCGGGAGCCGCGCTCAAAAACCTGCTCGTCGCCGCCAGCGCCAACCGGGAGTATCCCTACCTGCGCCATGTCACGCGCCTGCGCCCGGAGGAGGACGATAGGGCGTTGCTGCCCACGGCGGAGCGAAAGGGCATCTTTCACAACCTGTTTGGGCTAAGCCTCTACCGCTTGAGCGGCACGGTGCTCAACGCCACGGACAACTTGGTGCTGGGCAAATGGATCGGCTTTGCGATCATAGGCGTGTACAGCAACTATCTGCTGGTCATTACCGCGCTGACCACCATGTTCCAGCTCGTGTTCCAGAGCTTTACGGCCAGCGTGGGCAACCTCAACGTCACGGAATCCTCGGAGCGCAAGGCGTTTGTGTTCCGCTGCCTGAACCAGCTGGACGGCTGGCTGTACGGCTTTGCGGCGGTTTGCCTTTTGGTGCTCATCGATCCGTTTATTACGCTGGTTTTTGGCCCCGAATGGGTCTTTGCCGACGCGTGGGTAACGCCGATCATCGCGCTCAACTTCCTGACCAGCGGCCTGCTGGAAACCACCATCATGTACAAGGACGCGTGCGGGCTGTTCTGGCAGGGCCGCTTTCGGCCTGTGTTCTCCGCAGGGCTGAACATCGTGCTGTCCATCTGGTGGGTGGGGCCGTGGGGGATCGCGGGCGTGCTGGCCGCCACCATCGTCAGTCGGCTGCTCACCACATGGTGGTTTGACCCGTGGATGGTGCATCATTACGCGCTGAAAACAAGCTGCAAGGGGTACTTCCTGCGCACGCTCGCCGTTGTGGGCGTATTTGCCGCGCTGGGCGCGGGCCTGACGCTTCTGCGCAACGCCCTCTTCCCGATGGATTCCCTTCCCGGCTTTTTGGCAATGATGTTGCTTTGCGCCACGATCCCCAACGCGGCGTTCTACCTGATGTATCGGCGCACGCCGGAGTTTGCCTACACGCTGCGCACGGCCAAGGGACTGCTGGGCCGCGTGCTGCATAAGGCCAAGCGTCCGGACGAAGCCGACCAAGACGCCTGAAACCGACAAAAAGCCCTCCGGCGTGTCCGGAGGGCTTTTTTGTCAGCGCGGCGCTTGCGTGCCTGCGACGCTCCTGTCAGCGCGGCGTTTGTATGCCGCGGGCGGCTCTTCTTGTCAGCTTGACCAGCGGCCCGCCCAGCAGCAGCGCCAGCACGAAGTTGCCCGCGCAATGCACCAGATCAAACGGAATGCCGCTGATAAAGTAGCTTGCCGCCAGCCCCGGCCCGCCGACAAACAGGTAGGGGATCGCGCACAGCAGCCCAAACAGCAGCCCAAACGCGCCTGATATCACCGCCCAGAGAACCGGGCTGTCCAGCGCGCGCAGCGCGTACACAACGACGCAAAGGACGGCCCACACATACAGGTAGTTGATCGTCCAAAGGGACAGCCCGTACAGCAGCACCTCCAGCAGCACAAACACATAGGCGATCAGCAGCGCCTTGAGGCCGAACACGCGGGTAAAGACCATCAGCAGCAGACTGACAGGCTCAATGTTGGGAAGCTGTGCCATGGCGACCTGCAGCGCGAAGGTCAGCGCGGCCAGCAGCGCAAAGAGCACCAGCTCGTAGGTAGTCAAAACCGGGCGACGTCTGGGCCGGCTGGTCATGGCGCTCACCAGCCCGTCGTCAGAACAAGCTCGTAATGCTCGCCGTCCGCAATGGGCGTGGCGTCCGCGCCCGTGGTGAGCATCTCCCCGCTCCGGGTGACGCACCACCATTGCTGCAACGCGGTATCGGCGGTAACGCCGTTCACCGTTTGGATAAACAGGCCGTAGGTCGAGCTTTCCCCCTGCGCAAGCCCTGTGTTTACCAGCAGCGCCCCCAGCGTCTCCTCGTCGGTGCGGTACACAAACTCCTTCGGGTCGCTCTGGCCGTCGTCCACGCTGATGGTCACGGCCTTGCTCCCGACCTGCGTCTGCGGCTTCAAAGCCAGCCACAGCCCTCCAAAGGCGAACACCAGCGCGCACAGGATGCACAGCGCCGCGATGACGGCTCGCTTGCCGCCCGATTGACGCTTGGGGGCCTCGGCCTCCGCCGCTTTGTTTTCCGCCGCCGCGTCGGTTACGATGGGCTCGTCCGCCTGCTTGCGTTCCGCAGGGTTGTTCTCCGTGGTGCTGTTCTCCGCAGGGTTGTTTTCCGTGTGCTTGTTCTCCATGCTCATCATCCCTTCTCTTTGCTCGCATCAGAGTAAGAGAAACGCCCTCCCGCTAACGCAGGGGGGCGACGCGAAGCAGGGCCGCCGTATGGGCGAGCCTGCTGCCGGGCCTAGCCAAATCCTCGTGGCGGCCCCGCGGTTCTCCGGGTAAGTCTTCTGGCTTGCGGATCGACGCGCGCTCCCGCCTTCCCATGCCGGTGGCACAGTGGCGGCCAGTTGCCTGTTGGAGCGCGCTCCCCGCTGACAGCGACGGGTTCGCGCAGGTCTTGCACCTGCTTCCTTATTGAGCCCTTGCGGGCGCCCGGAGCCCTTCCTTTGATTGCGGCGCAAGTATAGCACAGTGCGCGGCTTTTTGCAACGGCGGCGAGGCAGGCAGGAAAAAAGGGTTCGCGGTCGAATATCAATAAATACCCCTTTATGCGAATGAGGTGATCGTCCATGATCCGACGCGGTGCGCATACCGGCAAACGCCTGACGCTTGCGCTTTTGCTGTGCCTTTGTGCGGCGCTGCTTTGCGGCTGCGCCGTTTGGGAGCTGGAGGGGGAGACGACCTCGTCCGTGCCCAACCTGTCCCTGCTCCGGCCGGGCGCGTATATCGATCAGGACGACGGCCGAGGGGACGTCGCGTCCGAGGGCGCGTACTACCGCGTGGATCTGTGGCTGGACGCGTCCCAGAACATGGGCGGCGTAAACCCAAGCGACGTATCCATTTACCCGCACCGCAACCGCAACTACCGGGAGGGCGGCTTCCACTATCAGGATGAGAAGCAAAAGCCGTGGTATGAGTCCGTGCTGATGGATTTGACGATGGCGACGGGCGATAAGCAGGTGCGCGTCCTCCGCTATGGCAACGAGGTGCTTGCGGATGATTATCTGCTGGGCGCGGGCCTTGCGGATCCGGGCGCAACGGAGGAAAAGCTGGCCTCGCTCCGCCGGGACTTGATGACCTACGCGCTTTCGCCCACGGCAGACGATTTTGCCGCGATGTCCTGCGAGGATATGTCCGTCAGCTTTTACGGGCTGGGCACGCCGATGCTCAATCAAATGGCCCGCTTTGCCGATACCGACGGCGCCGCGCTGGAAAACCCCGGCATGGTGGGGGCCATGTCCGACGCGCTGGACGCGCAGATATCGGCGATAGCGGCGGACGAGGGTCTTCGGCGCGGCTTTTTGATCGATCACGACAGCGATGCGTATTCGTGCCCGCTGATGTACGCCCTTCAGCAGATGGACTTTGGCCGCCTCAACATCGTGGTGGCGGACACGGCCTCTATCCGCCGCCTGAGCGGCATGGACGATCAGGGGCAAGGGATCGCTTACTACGAGGAGCTCTTCCGCGACGCGGGGCTGATGACCGATCGCGGCCTGTCCGTGGGGCTGATGGCGCTCCGGCTGGACTACATGGGGCAGATCAGCTCCATCTGCTCGGCGGATCTGGCCGAGCCGCTCGTTTGGGGAAAGCCGCAGCCGGATAATAGCAGCAATACCATTCAGCTTGGCGTGATGCCGCGGGAGTTGCTGGTGCTTGTCATCGGCCCGCAGGCGGACGTGGAGGCCTACATGGGCGACCTGAGCCATCGGCTTGATACGGACGAGAGTCTGCAGGGCGAGCGCGGCCCGGAGGAGAAAAAGCGCCTCGTCTACGCCCGCGACGGCCAGACGCTGTACAGCGAGCGCTTCACATTCGATTATGAAACGGCGATTCTTACCCCGCCTACGCTGGGCTACTATACGCAAAACACCCCGGACGTCGTGCTGGCCGCCTCCGACGAAAGCGAGTGGACGCGCCGCAACGGCTTGGATACCGTGGTGCTTGCGCCCGACGCGGACGGGAAGCAGGCCGACCGCACGCTGACCGTCACGCTGCCCATCCGCGCCGAGAGCTACATGCGCCTCGCGGAGCTGACCGCCGCGCAAAACGGCGATATTACCGTGCGCAGCTCGCTTACGCTGGTCGACAGCCTAGCCAACACGCCCGATAGCGCTTACCAGCCGTCGGACGACGAGCAATGCGTCACCCTGCGGGATACCGTCTACGTCTATCGCCATGAGGAGCTGCCCTTTGAGGATTCGCCGTCCAAGTCGCCCTTTACGCTGGTCGGCCTATCGGTGGACGAGCTTGAAACGCAGCTGACGCTTACCGTTCGGGTGGACGGCGACAAGCTGGCCGAGGGCTACTATCGCCTGCAGCTCGCGGTGGATGTGCCCGGCGTGGTGACGCGCTGGCCGTCCATTCCGTGGATTGACGGCTATCTGAACAGCGATGCGGGCCTGACGGACGACGGGAGCCTCAACGCCGATGTGACCGCGGACGACGTATATCGCTGGGAGACCTTTGCGGAGGCTGTCGCGCGCACCGAGCGCCAGCGCACCTATATTGTGGAACAGTTCCGGCACGCGTGGGGCAAGTATAACGAGCGCCCCTACGACGGCATGGCCATCCCGGACTGCCCGCCCGTAGAGAAGCTCCTGCAGGCGCGCGATCTCATCAATCAGCTTCGCGCGGCCGCTACGCAGGAGACGCAGCCCTATGTGCGCTTTACGCTGGATGTGTTCGCGGATAACCGCACCGAGCCGTAAGGCGGAAAGGAGCCCGCATTGAGCCAGATTTCCATCAACCGTTCGTCCGACCTGCCGCAAAGGCCGAGGATCAAGTATCACAGCCGCCTGAAGGTGCTGCTGTGCTATCTGCTGTGCTGGGGGACGGCCGCGCTGCTTGTTTACGCGGCCCTGCGGTGGGTGTTTCCCTATAAGCTGGTGGGCACGTCGCCGGATATCCTGAGCAACCTGACGCAGGCGTTTCCTTTCCTGCGCAAGCCGCTGGCAGAGGCTGCCGCGACGCTGCAAACCGGGGCGCAGGCAAGCGCGGCGGCGATCGCGCGCGCCATGGCCCTGCGGGATCTGTACTGGCGGCAGTTTGTCGGCGGCTGTGTCGGCGTGGCCATGACGGTGAGCCTGCTCATCCAACTGGGCTGGCGCATGTCGTTTGTGCGCGTTCGTCACCCCAGCCGCGCCGCGCGCCGGGCGGTACGCTCGTACCATCTGCTCATGACCGTGATCGTGCTTTTGAACGCGGGCGTTGCGCTGTTTTTGTTCCTGACGGGCGTGCGGTTCATTGCGGACAGGAATGTCTGGGATTACGCGGTGTACTTTGGCGGCTTTGCGCTCACCGTCGCCGCCTCGGCCCTGTGCTTCCGGCTGGCCGCGCCGCCCACGCTGTCGGGATATCGGGCGTTCTTCAGGCGGCTGTAATCATCCATCAGAAAGGGGGCCGCGCCATGGGCTGCTATGTGATCGCCGTCGGCGGCACGGGCAACAAGGTCATGGAGAGCATCGTGTACGGCGCTTGCGCCGATGCTTTTTATTCCATGGACGAGGAGGGCCGCCGCGTGCCCGTGCCGGAGATCCACCTGCTGGCGGTGGATGTGGACGCGGCCTGCGGCAACACCACGCGCGCGCGGCAGGCCTGCGAGCAGTACGAGGCCGTTCGCGCGGCGCTCCGACGTGCGGAGGCGGACGCGCAGGGCTTCCATACCCGCCTGATCGTGGATAAATGGAACATGAACCTCTCCCGCCGCGCCACCAGCGTGGAGCAGCAGGTTCGCAATCACAAGAAGGATCAGCTCCTCGCGCGCACGCTCTTTAACAAGACCGAGGCGTCGCTGGAATACTCCGAGGGCTTTCGGGGGCATCCCGACCTCGGCATATTGTTCTTTTCCGAGCTGCTTAACGGCGTGGACGCCGCCGCGGCCGCCGGTCAGCCCGATGAAATGGCGGACTTTATGGCGCGCATCGAGCGGGATATGGAGCGCGGCGAGACAGCGTCCGTCGTGCTGTGCGGGTCGATTTTTGGCGGCACGGGCGCGAGCGGCATCCCGGCCATCTCGCAGTTCCTGCGCGAGCGCTTTCGTTCCTACGGGCCCAAGCTCGTGCTTGCCGCAACGCTGATGCTGCCCTACTACAAGGTGCCGCCCTCCGCGCAGAACGAGGAGCTGGAGATCGTCGTCAAGAGCTCTGCGTTCCTTGATAAAGCGCGCACCGCCCTTTCGTACTATGGCATGGAGGGCATGATCCGTCAGGACGAGAACGATCAGAACGGCGTGTATGACGCGATCTACCTCTTGGGCATGCCGCAGGAGGCCTTTGTGACCACGCGCCTGTACTCCACCGGCTCGCAAAGTCAGGAGAACGACGCGCATATTCTGGAGTGGCTGGCAATGCGCTGCGTGGCCCGGTTTTTCCGCACGGGCTTTCGCGGCGCGCAGAGCCATCAGATCGATTGCTACTACTACCAAATGCACGAGCGCGCGTTTTCGTGGGACAGCTTTGACGACGAGGCGGAGCTGTACCGCACGGGCTTTGGCGGCCTGATGAAGGCCGGGGCGACCTACGTGAGCGAGTGCTACCCCTACCTGCGCGGTCGCATCAAGGGCGATGTGCGGGGCCGCCGCAATTTGGTCAACTACGATACCGCGTATTTCAGCTGCCTGCGCAGCCTCACCGTCGCGCAGCGCGCCACCCTCGAAAAGAGCATGGATTCCCTCTACCGCCTGCTCGTGTTCTATTGCAACTGGATGTGCCAGATCCTGCGGACGCTGCCGCCCAACCTGCGCAAGGTCAGCCCGGCCGAGCAGCGCCGGCAGGAGGCTGTGGAGAACTACGCACGCCTTTGCGAGCAAGCCGCCGCCTGCGCTCTGGCCGATCCGGCCGATCGTCTGGCCGCCGCGCAGGGCGAGCTGGTTCTGCGCGCGCTGGAAAGCAAGCAGGAGGCCTACGCGCGCGAGCTGGGCGGCCTTGCCCAGCTGGAGATCCTTCAGAACGCGCGCACGCGGCTGGAGGGCCGGGCAGTCCAGCAGCGCATGGCCATCGAGGCGCTGCAACGCCGGATCGAGCAGGGCTTGGACGAGGACGGTGGCGCGCTGGACGAGCAGTCGCTTGTAATGGAAAACCGCCGCTTGGACGGCATGCGGGACGCGCTTGCCCGCGTGGCCAAGCAGGCCGAGCGCGTCGCCGAGGATGTCCGCGCCGCCGTTACGGACGATATTGCCGCCCGCTATCCCGCGCCCAAGCAGGAGAAAGCCGCGCTGCTGCCGGAGAACGAGCTGTTTGACGCGCGGCTCGCATCCCAGCTTTACGAGTTGCTGCGCATCAGCGGCCAGCCGCGCGAGGAGCGCAACCTGCGCCGCTACGAGCTGCTGTGCGATTCCATCCAGGCGGGCATGGGCCGGCTGATTGTCCACCGCGTGCCGGATACGGTCGCAATGTCGCAAATTGTCGCCGGGCTGGGCGGCGGGCGCTATCAGGGCGCGGACCCGCAGGCGGCGGTCGGCACATTCTTCGCGCAGCTTTTGGGCGCGGTGCTGGAGGAGGATTCCCTATGAAACGAAAGGCAAACCGCCGCGCGCCGGGCGTAAACAGCCCGCAGGGCAAGCAGGAGCTGGATCGGCAGACCTCCTACCAAACGCTGCTGCCCGCCATGGGCGAGGGCTTCCATCTGGGCTATCACACGCTGCCCGGCATTGTGAGCGATCAGAACCAAAAGCCCCACGAATGGCTGGAAAACGTGGCGCGCTTTATGCTTACGCAGGGCGAGGAGGTCGGCTATTCCATCCCGGACGTGCTGGCCGGAGAGCAGCAGATGAAGCGCCTGATTCGCTTGCCCTACGAGGACGCCATGCGCCATCAGGAAATGCTGGATTGGCGCGGCATTCTGGCTGTGCTTCTGCTTTGGGACAGCTGGGAGCAGGACGAAACTTGGCCGATCCTCTCCTACGAGGATTTTCTTACGCCGGAGAGCATGACCACTGCCATGGCCTTTCAGCGCGCGGTGGCGATGTCGCTCACCCCGGAGCGCGCGGCGGACGGCCTCAAGGTGTTCTCGCTGGTCAGCCAGCGCGAGCAGGTGCCCGATAAACGCCCGCTTTGCATGGCGTCGCGCAGCGTGGTCATCATGCCCGCCGCCAACCCCGGCGATTTGGACGATGTGCTGCCCGATCGCATCCGCTGGTATAATCGCGCGCGCAAGCGCTTTGAGGATCCCTGCGATTTTTTGGAGGAGGAGGATCGCGCGCGGCTGGTGGCGCAGCTCCGGCTGCTTCAGCGCCTCAACGAGGAGGAGAGCTACCACAGCGCGATCTATGCCAAGGACGCGCCGCTCATCAGCCTGCTGGACCGTTTCATCGACGATCTGCTCGGCTTCCGCATGAGCTGGCGCGAGCGCATCGAGGGCGGAGACCCGCAGGCGGAGCGCGAGCTGCGCGGCCGCGTGCTGGCGGTTTACGGAGGCATGGCGGAGCGCGATGAGCGCGCCATCGCCGCAATCGCCTGCGAGGAGCAGCTTTTGGACGCGCGGGAGCTATCCGCCAATCCGCTCATCGCCGCGCTGCTCACCCAGCCGCTGCCTGCCGACGGCGTGCTCACGGATACACGGCACACGGTGTACACCTATCAGGGCGCGCCCTTTGCGCGCTCCTCAGGCGCGTATTTGCTGGAGCCCGCCAACCATCCCGATGAGGATCGCACGTTTGCGCTTGTGGAGCAGGAGGTAGCCGTCTTTCAGGGCTATTCCTGCGCGTGGAACCAGCGCACGGCCGCGCGCCTCAACGCGCTGGCGGCGGAGCTTGCCCCGCGCGTGGGCGCGAGCCATCGCGTATGCGACCTGCTGCGGCGCTGGAGTCGGGAGTTGGCCGCGTATCCGACCTCGTGCGACCAGCGCATCGAGCTGAGCTACCCGATCGAGGGCCCCACCGGGTCGCTGACGCGCCTAATGGAGGACACGCTGGGGTTGCCCTGCGCGGAGGACGCTTTTTCGGACTGTCTGCTGACGGTTGACTGCCCGGAAGCCCCGCCGTTTGAGGATCCCTCGCTTAGCACGCACTGCCGCGTGGAGGGGATGGACGATGGATGCTACGCCGTGCCGCCGCTTTCCGCGGCCATGGCGCAATGGCTGCTGACGGAATGCGATCAGGGCGGCGAGAACGCCGCGTGGCTTGAGCCGGATTCCTTCCGTTTTACGCGCGTTGATACGGAGCGAGGCCCCGCGATCCGCGCCGAGTTTGAGGTCAAGCGTCAAACGCCGGCCGAGGACGCGCTGATCACCAACACGGTGGTTTTCCGCCGCGAGTATCTGCTGCCCGCGCCGGACGCGCGTCTCACGGCGGCCGGCATGGTCATGCGCGTCTCCGGGGAGGCGCTGCCTTACGTGGTCTCGTGGCCCAACGTGCATATTGCGCCGGAGCTTTGGCGGCGCTACTACGTGTACGCGCATCGGCCGCAGAATCTCGACGTGTGGGTCTACCGCGACGGCGCGTGGCAGCAGGGCCTGTATCGCCGCGTGTCCGAGCTGGACGAGGCCCTCGGCACGGAAAGAACGCGCGTGTGGCGCACCGCCGTCACCGAGACGTATCCGGCGTATGTGCTGCTGCGCAAGGGCGGGCTGACCATGGGCGCGCTGTATAACGTCGCCTCCCGCGTGCTCATCAAGCATGAGCCGACCGCCGAGCTGGCCATTGATTTTGGCTCCATCGCCACCACGGTGATGATCCGGCAGGAGGATCGCGTGCTGCCGGGCGCGCTGCCGCGCTGCCTGCACCGCGTGCTGCTCAGGGGTCAGACGGCCGACGACGGCTGCCTCAACGATGAGTTTTTGCCGCTTGACGCGCTCCTGCCAAACGAAAAGGGCCTCAAGCCCAAGGGCCGCGACTCCATGTTTTACAGCGTGATGGATATGTTTACGGACGTGGAGGACGATTGGCAGCAGGTGTTCCTAGATGGGCATATCTACTTCCCGGAGAGCCTGACCGCGCTGATGGACAAGCCCGGCAACACCCTGTATTACGATTTGAAGTGGAGCGACGAAAGCTACGCCGTCAAGTGCATGCGGCTGTACCTGCGGCAGGTGATGCTGCAAGCGCTGCTGTGCGCGCGCTTGGACGGCGCGCCCAGCGCGGCGTGGCGCGTCAGTATGCCCAACTCGATGCCGCTGTTTAAGCAAAGCTCCTATTTGGAGCTGATGCGAGGGCTTGCGCGGGAAATGGCGGGCGTAACGGGCGTGCCGCTGCCGCAGGGCGCTCCGGCGGTGCTCTTCGCCTCCGAGAACCAAGCGGATGGGCTCTACTTCCGCAGCCGCAACGAGGTCAACGCCCGCAGCGGCTATATCAATTTGGATATCGGCGGCAGCACCACGGACGTCAGCGTATGGCTGGGCGGGGCCTCGCAGGCCGCGGAGGAGACCTCGCTGCTGCTCGGCTGCCGTCAGATGCTGTTTGAGAGCATCTCCCAGCGCCATCTGGGCGACTTTGAGCGAGACTTTGCCGATTGCGACGACGCCGCGCTGCGTGCCATCGTGCATGAGCTGTCCGATAGCTTTTCGGGAGGCGCCTCGCCCAAGCTGCGCCATAAAAACATGTTCCTGCTGGACGACCTCTTTGCGGGCTATGCCCGCGAGCTGCGCGGCATGATGCAGCAGACCCGCGCCGACGGACGCATAAGCTATCTGGAAAGCCTGCTGCTGTTTAACGTGAGCTTTCTGTTCCATATCATGGGCGATTTGCTCGCGCGCACATGGCAAAGCGCGAGCGACAGCGCGCAGTTCCACGCCGGCATGGAGATCTGCGTGGCGGGCAACGGCGGCCAGCTTCTCAAGTCCTTTGACGAGGAGAGCAAGCGCAAGCTCTGCGCCATGACGCTCGCGCGCTTGCCGAGCGAGCACCCCGTCAAGCGCCTCACGCTCGTGCAAAGCAAGGACCCCAAGCAGGAGGTCGCCCTCGGTCTGCTCAGCGACGCGAGCGCGATGCGCAGCGCCATTCAAGGCGAAAACGCGTGGGCCGTGGAAGGGCAGCCGCCCGCGCTGGAGGATCACCAGCAGCACATGGCGATGATCGGTGCGTTTTTGCCGTCGTTTTACAGCAGCTTCCCGCTGGCGGGGGAGCGCCTGCTGTCCGGGCTGTTTGATGTAAGCCAAGGCGCGCGGGTGCAGCTGACCGAGGCGGCGAGGATGGAGCTGCGCACCATTGTGGACAACGAGCTGCTTAGCGCGCCCGGCGGCGATTACGCGGCCTATGTGCGCTGCTTCGAGGCCATGAAGCGCCTCTGGCAGATTTGAGCCGCTCCCTGTACAGCGGCGGCCCTTGACGGGCCGTCGCTCATTTTTTGTATTCACTCCACAAAAACCATACAAAATAACTTGTCAAAGATAAAACGTTCGTG
Organism: uncultured Oscillospiraceae bacterium; assembly: GCA_964408185.1. Classification (GTDB taxonomy): domain Bacteria; phylum Bacillota; class Clostridia; order Christensenellales; family Aristaeellaceae; genus CAYOYK01. The sequence continues at coordinate 70,028 of CAYOYK010000007.1, forward strand.
TTTTATCCATTGACAGGCTTCTCATTACCCGTTATAATGGCCCTGTATTCAAGCGAGGGAGGGCCGATGTAACGATGCTTTTGGACAAAACTCCTCGTACAGACCGTATGACCTCTGGCATCGCGTTGCACTTTGCCTTCTCCAAAAACACGAACATTATCCCCGCAGAAGCATTCGCTCTGCGGCAATTCTTTTGTTTTGAACGGAGGTTGATCTGCTTATGAAAAAAGTCGCCGTCATCCTTGGCTCGGACAGCGACCTGCCCGCAATGACGGATTGCTTTGCCGCGCTGGCGCAGTTTGGCGTGCCGTGCGTCAAGCACATCTACTCCGCGCACCGCACGCCTGCCGAGGCCGCGGCGTTCGCCTCGTCGGCGCGCGAAAACGGCTTCGGCGCGATCATCGCGGCGGCGGGCAAGGCCGCGCATCTGGCCGGGGCGCTCGCCGCGCAAACCACGCTGCCGGTGATCGGCGTGCCCATCAGCGCCAGCCAGCTCGACGGCATGGACGCGCTGCTTTCCACCGTGCAAATGCCCTCCGGCGTGCCGGTGGCTACCGTCGCCATCAACGGGGCCAAGAACGCCGCGCTCTTGGCCATCCAAATGCTGGCCATTGCCGACGACGGGCTGAGCAAGCAGCTTGCCGCCGCCAAGCAGGCCATGCACGACGCGGCTTTGCGCAAGGACGCGGAGCTTAACGCTTGATTATTTGGAAGGAGTGACCCTGTATGAAAAAGATGGAGCAGCTCTACGAAGGAAAAGCCAAAAAGGTGTTTGCCACGGACGATCCCACGCTGGTCCTCGTGGACTATAAGGACGACGCGACCGCGCTCAACGGCCTGAAAAAAGGCACCATCGCGGGCAAGGGCGCCATCAACAACCGCGTGACCAACCACCTCATGAAGCTGCTGGAGAAGAACGGCGTCCCCACGCACTATGTGCAGGAGCTTTCCGACCGCGAGACGCTTGTCAAAAAGGTGAGCATCGTGCCGCTGGAGGTGATCGTGCGCAACATCGCCGCCGGATCGCTGAGCAAGCGGCTGGGTCTGCCGGAGGGCGAAAAGCTGGGCGCGACCGTGCTGGAATTCTGCTACAAGAACGACGAGCTGGGAGACCCGATGGTCAACCGCTACCACATCGCCGCCATGAAATGGGCCACCGACGCGGAGATGAACCTGATCTGCAAGTACAGCCTCAAGGTCAACGACGTGCTGACCGCCTACCTGAAGGACTTGAACATCGAGCTGATCGATTTTAAGCTGGAGTTTGGCAAGACCGCCGACGGCACGCTGGTGCTGGCGGATGAAATCAGCCCGGACACCTGCCGCTTTTGGGATTCCGTCACGCACGAAAAGCTGGATAAAGACCGCTTCCGCCGGGACATGGGCGGCGTGGAGGATGCGTATCATGAGATCATGAAGCGCCTCCTGGGGGAGTGAGCATGGACGCGTTTGAGGCCAAGCTGCACGAGGAATGCGGCGTGTTCGGCATTTACCGCCGCGAGGGGCGCAGGGGCGTGCTGTCCGAGGCGTATCACGCGCTGTACGCGCTCCAGCACCGCGGGCAGGAGAGCTGCGGCATTGCGACAGGCGAGGATGGCGTGATCCGCTGCCACAAGGACGTGGGGCTGGTGGGGGACGTGTTCACCCGCGATGTGATGGAGCGCTTGACCGACGGGCAGATGGCCGTGGGGCATTGCCGCTACGGCACCACCGGCGCGGGCGGGCGCGATAACGCCCAGCCGCTGCTGGTCAATCACCTCAAGGGCGCAATGGCCCTGTGCCACAACGGCAATTTGGTCAACGCCCTTGAGCTGCGCGAAAAGCTGGAAAATCAGGGCGCAATCTTCCATACCACCAGCGACAGCGAGGTCATCGCCTACACCGTCACGCAGGAGCGCCTGCACACCGCCTCCATCGAGGAGGCCGTCCTCGCGGCCATGGGCCGCATCTCCGGCGCGTACTCGCTGGTGCTGATGAGCCCGCAGAAGCTCATCGCCGCGCGCGATCCGCACGGCTTCCGCCCGCTGTGCATGGGCGAGCTGGACGGCGATCCCGTGTTTGCCAGCGAGAGCTGCGCGCTGGACGCCATCGGCGCGACGTTTGTGCGCGATATACAGCCGGGCGAGGTCGTGGTGGTATCGCCGGAGGGCGTGCGTTCCCTGCGGTATGCCGAGCCGTGCCAAAGCTCGCTTTGCGTGTTTGAGTTTATCTATTTTGCCCGCCCCGACAGCGTGATTGACGGCTCCAGCGTACACACCGCGCGGCTGAGAGCCGGGTCGTTCCTCGCGCTGGAGCATCCCGTGCAGGCGGACGTGGTCGTCGGCGTGCCGGACAGCGGCATCGACGCGGCCGTTGGCTTCGCGCGGCAGAGCGGCATCCCGTACGGGATCGGCTTCATCAAAAACAAGTACATCGGGCGCACGTTCATCCAGCCGGGGCAGGCCCAGCGGGCCAACTCGGTGCGCATCAAGCTGAACGTGGTCGGCTCCACGGTCAAGGGCAAGCGCGTCGTGCTGGTGGATGATTCCATCGTGCGCGGCACCACCAGCGCCCGCATCGTCAGCCTGCTGCGCGAGGCCGGGGCCGCCGAGGTGCACATGCGCCTCAGCTCGCCGCCCTTCCTGTATCCGTGCTACTTTGGCACCGATATCGACTCCACCGATAACCTCATTGCCCACAACCACTCCGTGGAGGAGATCTGCCGGATCATCGGCGCGGACAGCCTCGGCTTTTTGAGCGTGAAGGACTGCGACATGCTGGCCGACCACAGCGAGTGCGGCTTTTGCAAGGGCTGCTTTACGGGCGAATACCCGGTGCATCCGCCCCAATGCACCCGCAAGCTGAAATTCGAAACCGCCCTGAGCGAGAAGGAGGCCCAATGATGAGGAGCGAGAGCGAGAGCTACAAGGCCGCAGGCGTGGACATCACCGCAGGATACAAGGCCGTGGAGCTGATGCGCGCCCATGTGGCCCGCACCCTGACAGGCGGCGTGCTGGATGGGATCGGCGGCTTTGGCGGCCTGTTTGAACTGGACATGTCGGGCTTGACGCGCCCGGTGCTGGTCAGCGGCACGGACGGCGTGGGCACCAAGCTCAAGCTGGCCTTCCTGCTGGACAAGCACGATACCGTGGGCATTGACTGCGTGGCCATGTGCGTCAACGA
>CAYOYK010000008.1:0-42763 GCA_964408185.1 uncultured Oscillospiraceae bacterium
GGCCACGCAGGAGGTCATGGTGCCGCGCGGCTTCCGCGCCGAGGTGACCCGCGTAACGCTGCAAAACAATAGCGATCAGCCCAAGAACGTGAGCCTGTACAGCTTTGTGGAGTTTTGCCTGTGGAACGCGTGGGACGACTGCACCAACTTCCAGCGCAACTACGCGCTGGCGGAGATGGAGTATGAGCGGGACGGCGCGGTCATCTACCACAAGACCGAGTACCGCGAGCGCCGCGATCACTACGCCGTGTTTGCCGTCAACGCGCCCGTCAGCGGCTACGATACCGACCGCGAGAGCTTCATCGGCCTGTACAATGGCTTTGACAAGCCTGATGTTGTTTTTGCCGATCAGCCCAAGAACACCGACGCGCACGGCTGGGCGCCCATCGGCAGCCATTGCCTGCGCAAGACCCTCCGGCCCGGCGAGAAGGTCAGCTACATCTTCACGCTCGGATACATCCAGAATCCCCGCGATCATAAGTTTACTGCGCCCGGCGTCATCAACAAGGACAACGCGCACAAGCTGCTGGCCGAGTTTCAAACCGACGCGCAGTTTGACGCGCGCCTGACCGAGCTGAAGGCCTACTGGGCCGATCTGCTCAGCCACTACCACGCCGTGACCGGGGATGAAAGGCTCGACCGCACGGTGAACACATGGAACCAGTACCAGTGCATGGTCACCTTCTGCATGAGCCGCTCCGCCAGCTTCTTTGAGAGCGGAATCGGCCGCGGCATGGGCTTCCGCGATTGCAGCCAAGACCTGCTGGGCTTTGTGCACCTCATCCCGGAGCGCGCCCGCGAGCGCATCCTCGATATCGCGGCGACGCAGTTCCCGGACGGCAGCGCATACCATCAGTATCAGCCGCTCACCAAGCGCGGCAATCTGGAGGTTGGCAGCGGCTTCAACGACGATCCGCTTTGGCTGATCTACGCCGTGTGCGCCTACATCAAGGAGAGCGGCGATCTGTCCATATTGGACGAGAAAGTCGATTTTGACAACGACCCCGCGCAGGCTCAGCCGCTCATGGAGCACCTGCGCCGCTCCTACCGCTACACCACCGAGCACAAGGGCCCGCACGGCCTGCCGCTCATCGGCCGCGCGGACTGGAACGACTGCCTCAACCTCAACTGCTACTCCTCCGAGCCGGGCGAGAGCTTCCAAACGGTGACGAATAACGATACCGGCATTGCCGAGAGCGTGTTCATCGCGGGCATGATGGTGGGCTGCGCGGACGATTACGCCGCGCTGTGCCGCAAGCACGGCATGGCGGACGAGGCCGACTACGCGCTGGCCGAAAAGCAGGCCATGATCGAGGCCGTCGAAAAGTCCGGCTGGGACGGCGAATGGTTTATCCGCGCCTACGACGCGAACGGCGATAAGGTCGGCTCCGACGAGTGCGACGAGGGCAAAATCTACATTGAGCCGCAGGGCATGTGCGTCATGGCCGGTATCGGCAAGGACGACGGGCTGGCGCAAAAGGCGCTGGACGCCACGCGCGAGCATCTGCTGTGCGATTACGGCGTGGTGCTGCTTTGGCCCGCCTACAACACCTACCGCCTCAACATCGGCGAGATCAGCTCCTACCCGCCCGGATACAAGGAAAACGGCTCCGTGTTCTGCCACAACAACCCGTGGATTGTGATTGCCGAAACCGTGCTGGGCCACGGCGACCGCGCCTTTGACGTGTACCGCCGCACCTGCCCCGCCTACATCGAGGATCAAAAGCTCCACCGCACCGAGCCCTATGTCTACGCTCAAACCGTGAACGGCAAGGAGAGCTTCCTCCCCGGCGAGGCCAAAAACAGCTGGCTGACCGGCACCGCCGCGTGGAACTTCCATGCGGTCTCGCAGGCCATCCTTGGCGTAAAGCCCGAATTCGACGGCCTCACCATCGATCCGTGCCTGCCCGGCGCGATCCGCAACGTCAGCGTCACCCGCAAGTTCCGCGGCAGCACGTATGATATTCACATCGTCAACAACGCGGGCGGCGAAAAAGGGACCGTCCGGCTGACGGTGGACGGCAAGGCCATTGACGGCCAGCTGATCCCGCTGCCGACCGAGGCCGGCCGCACTGTCCGCGTGGACGTGACCATCGACTGACGCAAAAACGATCCATTCATCGGGAAGGAGCAACCGCGCTCCTTCCCGAATGCTGTTTAGGGGAGATGACGAGGATGGATGTATATCAGGCGGAGCCGCTGCTCACGGGCCGCTATCGGCTGGCGGAGAGCCCCGTGTGGGACGAGCGCGCGCAGGCGCTCCATTTTGCGGATATCAAAGGCGGCACGGTCAATCGGCTGGATATGGCCTCCATGGCGCTGACGACGCTGGACGTATCCCAGAACGTGGGGTGCTTTGCGCTGTGCGAGGGCGGCGGCTACGTGCTGGGCATGGCGGCGGGGCTTTACCGCTATGCCGAGAACGGCGAGCTGCGCCGCCTTGATTGCCTGCGCACCGACCCCATGACGCGCTTCAACGACGGCAAATGCGACCCGCAGGGCCGCTTCTGGGCGGGCACGGCGGATCTGTACGGCATTGACGAATACCGCCGGGGCATGCTCTGCTGCCTGACGGAGGATACGCGCTGCGACGTGCTGGCCGATGGCTTCAGCTGCGCCAACGGGCTGGCCTTCGCGGGCGATACGCTCTATCACATTGACAGTCACCGCCATCGCGTGGACGCGTACCGCGTGCGCGAGAATCCTCTGCGCTTGACGGACGCGCGCGTCGCCTTTGCCGTTCCGCGCGAAAGCGGGCTGCCGGACGGCATGACACTCGACGAGGAGGGCATGCTCTGGGTGGCGCACTGGTTTGGCGGCTTTGTGGGCCGCTACGACCCCGCTACCGGCGCGCTGCTGGCGCGCGTGGAGGCGCCCGCGTCGCAGACCTCCTCCTGCTGCTTTGGCGGCGCGGACATGCGCACGCTGTTTATCACCAGCGCGTCGGACGGCAAGCCGGACGAGCCTCACGCGGGCAACGTGTTTGCGGTGAGGCTGCCCGTGGGCGGCCTGCCCATGCCGCGCTACCGGGGCTGACCTGCCGCCGCGGGAAGCGCCGAACTGCCGCGAACAGGCGGCTAGTGCGGGCCGACGACGCGGGCGAGCAACGCGGACGCCCGGTCGATGGATTCGGCGGCGCGCGGAGCGCCAAACAGACGGCCTGTCGAGGGACGGCACGCCCGCTTGCGGCGTGCGCTGCGAGGGATACGGCTTGGGGCGGACAGGGCATTTTTGCGATTTCTTTCACATAGGGCTTGCAACAGCCGCTTCTATCATATAATATAGCGTGGGAAGTCCGAAAGGAGCCGATCGAATGCCTCAACGCGTCATCATACTCACCGGCGGAGGCACCGCCGGGCATGTAACGCCGCACTTTGCGCTCATCCCCCGGCTGATGGAGGCGGGCTACGCCGTCCACTACCTCGGCACCGCCGACGGCATGGAGCGCGGCATGATCGCCGATTTTCCGGCGGTGACGTACCATGTGATCAAAAGCGGAAAGCTGCGCCGATACCTGAGCCTGCAAAACCTCACCGATCCCTTCCGGGTGGTGGCGGGCTATTTTGAAAGCCTGCGCCTGATGAAGGAGCTCAAGCCGGACGTTGTGTTCAGCAAGGGCGGGTTTGTCAGCGTGCCGGTGGTGCTGGCGGCCTCGCGGCGGCACGTTCCCTGCGTCTGCCACGAGAGCGACCTGACGCCCGGCCTTGCCAACCGCATTTGCGCCCGCTACGCGGACCGCGTGGCCACGACGTTTGCCGAGTGCGCCGAGGCCCTCGGCCCCAAGGCGGTGCAGACGGGCACGCCCATGCGCCCCTCGCTGTTCTTGGGCACGCGGGAGCGCGGCCTTGCGCTTTGCGGCTTTTCCGGCCGCAAGCCCGTGCTGCTGATGACGGGCGGGAGCCTCGGCGCGCAATCGGTCAACGCGGCCCTGCGCGGCGCGCTGCCTGCGATGCTGCCGGATATGGATATCGCCCACCTGTGCGGCAAGGGCAACCTAGACGAATCGCTGCTGAATCAGCCGGGATACAAGCAATTCGAGTTCCTCAAGGAGGATATGCCGGACGCGCTGGCCTGCGCGGACGCGGTGCTCTCGCGCGCGGGCAGCAACACACTCAGCGAGCTTCTTGCGCTGGGCAAGCCAATGCTGCTGGTGCCGTACCCCAAGGGCGCGAGCCGGGGCGACCAGATCCAAAACGCCGAGAGCTACCTTGCGCGAGGGCTGGCGATGGTGCTTCCGCAGGAGGACATGACCGCCGATTCCCTCGCCGCGCGCGTGCGCGAGCTGATGCAGGACCGCGAGGCCCTTCGCGCCGCCGCCGAGGCCTGCCCGGTCAAGGACGGTACGGACGCGGTGCTGGCGCTGATTGAAGAAGTGCAAAGCAAATAGCCTGACACGGCAAAGCCCCGACGCGCGTCGGGGCTTTGCTTGCCGATAACGGGCATGTCGCGCCAACGCAAACGCAGCAAAGAGCGATCGCCGCCGATAAAAGGCGGCATAAAGCGCCGTACCGCACGGCGCTTTTCTATGTGGATTTTTGGCTGGCGTATTGGCAACGACACGTATCGGGGGGCTGGTTACGCCTGCCCGGCCTGCACGCGGGCGATTTTTTCCGGCGTGGGCGGATACAGCGGAATCGGAAAGCACATGCAGGCCGAAGCCGCGCATGCGCTGGCAAAAGACACGGCCTCCGCGTCGGCCATGCCGCGATACAGCGCGTAGGTGCAGCCGGCCTTGAAGGTATCGCCCGCACCCAGCGTGCTGACTACCGGCACACGGTAGGCCGGCAGGCTTGCCGGTCGCTGACCGCGTCGGCCGTAGGTGAGCGGCTTGCCGCCCGCCGTAAAGATGACCAAGCCCTCCGCGTTTGCCTGAAACAGAGCGAACGCTTCCTCGCGGTTGATATCCGGATACTCGCTGCGCAAAAACTCGCCGGACACGGCATTGATTGCCGCGTGCTGATGCAGATAGCCATCGTGGCGGCAATCGATGGTCACATAGGGGATACCGGCGGTCACGCAGAGCCGCGCCGCCTCATCGGAATCGTCCCCGAAGAACGGATCGATAGCGGCCGCGCGACAGCCGCGCATGCTATCGGCGGTGGGGTGGTTCCAGCGGTGAACAGGGTCGCGGAAAAAGGCCCCAAACATGCCAAAGCAGGTGCGGGTCTCCCTGTCGATGACCACGTTGTCCTCCAGCCCGTCAAAGCTGTCATCGTAGGTCATCAGGCTTACATCCACCTTTTTGCCCTCGAAGAATCGCAGAACCGGCTCGCGTGTTTTGCGGCCCAGATAGCAGCCCTCCACGCGCGACGAGCAGCCCAGACTATCCAGCACGTTGGCGGCGCAGCCGGTCTCACCGCCGATCAGGTGATACTGCGCCCGCACCTCGGCATAGCTGTCTGGCGCGGGATAGGCCGCCTCCAGCAAAAAGCTGCGGGTCATCAGTACCTGCCCGTACAGGTAGATATCGGCGTTTTTCACGGCATTTCCTCCTTGGGGGTTGTGGGGCCGTATACAATGCCCTCGCCTTCCCCGGACGGCGCAAGGAAGCGATGGAAGTGGCACATGCCCATAAACCACTCGTAGGGCGCGTCGTTTTGCGTGTGCCCGGCGGCAAGATCCTTCGCGCAGGCCAGCAGGCGCTCGGTAATGTCTGCGGGCTCCGGCCCTTTGCCGTGACCGGTTAGAATGAAGTCGTAATCCTTGCGATACTTGGCTTCCACGGCTTCCAGCGTGGCAATCAGATCCGCAATTGGCAGCGACTCCTCCGGCTGCATCCAGCAATGGGAGTTGAGGCCGTCGCCGGTAAACAGAATACGATGCTTGCGATCCAGCAGCCCGATGCTGCCCGGCGTGTGACCCGGCAGAGGAATCACCTCCAGCGTCAGCCCGCCGCCCAAATCAAACACATGCCCAATGTCCAGCGGCAGCAGCCGCGCAAGCTTCAGCCCCAGTCGACGGTGTTGCTCGGCAATGGGCCAGCCGTTGGCGTGCTCGTCATGCAGCGCCCAATCGGCGGGGTGCAGATAAACTTCCTTAAAGAACACGTTGCCCAGCACGTGGTCGCCGTGGCCATGGGTGTTTACCACGGTAAGGGGCAAGCTGGTAAGCTGGCGAGCGTAGTCGGCAATATCCGCAGCGCCGTTGGCCGTATCAATAACCAGCGCTTGTTCTGTGCCGCGCACAATGTAGCAGGTCGCTTCGCCGTTGTCATCCAGCAGGGTAATGTCATCGTTGATAGGGGTCAGGGTCACCTTACGATCTGGGATTAGCAGATTAGCCATGGCAGGCGCCTCCTTCGGCTTGCAGGTCGGTGGGGCAAAGCGGCTTTTCGCGGCCGTTTCCGGTTTTACGCGGGACGAATGAAATCGTTTTCGGACGCAACAACACAGACGCCCAACCGTGCGGCGGGCTAGGAGGCTCCGCTCGGCGCACACTTGGAATTGAAGCAACCGTCTCCGCTCGGCGCGCGCTCGGAATTGAACCAATCGTCTCCGCAAGCTGTTTTGCGCTTTACGGCCGTTCCAGCGCCAGCAGATACCGCTTCGCGTCCAGCCCGCCGCCAAAGCCCGTCAGGCTGCCGTCCCGGCCAACGACCCGGTGGCACGGCACGATGATCGGCAGCGGGTTGCGGTGATTCGCGCCGCCCACGGCGCGCGCGGCCTTTGGCTGGCCGATAGCCTCGGCGATCTGGCAATAGCTACGGGTCTCGCCGTAGGGGACCAAGCGCAGGGCGGCCCACACGCGGCGCTGAAAATCGGTGCCCTGCGGCGCGAGAGGCAGATCAAATGTCTGGCGGTAGCCGTACAGGTACTCGTCCACCTGCCGCCGCGCCTCGGCCAGCAGCGGCGTGGCGGCCGCCTCGGCCGCGAGCCCCTCCGGCAGCGGGCCAAAGAGCAGATGCGTAAGGGCCGCGCCGTTCTCCACAAGGGTAAGCGGGCCGACGGGAGTATCCCATGTGAGCGCGCTGTTCATAGGGGCAGCTCCCGCGGCTCCTCGCGCAGGCGCATGCCGATGTGATCGCCCCTGTACAGGGTGTTTTTGAGCTGCCGCCACTGCACATAGGGGAACAGGAACAGCAGCAGGCAGGTCAGCGCCATAATCAGGTAATAAAGCCCTGTTCCGTTCAGGCCAAACAGCGACAGCTCCAGCTCCAGCCGTCCGTCAATTGCAAACTCAAGCGCGATCAACAGGCCGATGCACACGAGCGAGCCGATCCAGCTGATCCATTGCCAGCAGCGCGCTCCGTGGATGCGCACGGCGCGCCGCGTGAAAATGATCATCGCAAGGATGGGCAGCAGCACGGCGCAGAGCTGGCCTACGCGGAAGAACGTGAAGAGCAGGTGCCCGTCGTCGCGCAGGCTTTCCATGACGATCTGCGTGGCCCCGTACAGCGCGTAGAACACAAGCGCCAGATCGCCGGGCCGCGCGTGGCGCTTGTGATGGCGGCCGATGTAGAGCACAAGCAGAAACGCCGTAATCAGCAAGGCCATTAGGGCCTCATAGCGGAACACCGCCAGACGCGGGATGTCCGCCGCGCCCACCTGCTCGTGAACGAAAAGCCACGGGAACCGCGTCACAAACGGCGTGACGGATACGTCCATGCCGACGCCCAGCGACGTATAGCCCTCCGCGAGGCGCTCGCCCGCGAGAAACAAGCCCATCGGCACGCAGGCAATATCCGCCACGCTGCCAAAGCGGCAGCCGCGGATGCGGGACGCGAGGAACGCCGCCAGGAAGAACCCGGCCAGAACGCCCATCATGCCAAAGCCACCGTCCCAAAAGCGGAGCATGGCAAGGGGGTTTTCCAGCGTCTGCGTAAAATAGCGCAGGTTGACAAGGCAGTACTCCAACCGCCCGAACAAAATGCCAAGCGGGAAGCTCAGCGCCGCGTATACGCGCGTCACGCCCACGGGCATGCGCCTGTCCGCGCGCAGCAGGCCGACCGCCAGCAGATACGCGACCCACGCGCCGGAGAGGATCAGCCCGAACCGATAGCCCGTTAGGCCCCACAGAGTAAAGGATTCGCTCATGTCGGCCTCACTCGCTCACGGCGGTGGCGAAGTAGATGATATCGCTCAGGCTGCGCACGCTGCCCGGCTCGGTGGAATAGTAATCGCCGTGGAAGGCCAGCGTGGCGGAGCCGCCGCCATCCAAGTTGTAGGCCTGCTGGCAATTCAGCTCCAGCATAATGCTGGCAAGGTTTTGCAGGCTGACGCCCTCGCTGGTATCGCTGCGGCCTGTGACCACCACCAGCACGTAGCTCAGCGGGCCGACCTGCCCGATGGCCGCGCGCGGCTCGGTGATATCGGGGTTGGTGGAGATGATAAACTTATCCGGCATCGGCTGCACCGCGCCGTCCTTGATGAGCGCCGGGCCGAAGTACAGCGAGTTATAGATGGTATGCTCCGCTTGCAGGGCTTTGATTTCCTCCTCCTGCGTGCTCTTGCCGCGCATCACCAAATGGAAGTCTCCGTTCTCGTCGATAAGGCAGTAGTCGAAGGAACTGGAGTATTTTTCGCGCCACGTTTCGCCCTGCCGCACAATATAGCCGGTGGTTTTCTGATCGTTATTGTAATAATCGCCGCTGATGGCGACCACGGCGTTGTAGCTCTGCGCCATGGTTACGGCGGGCAGCGTGCGCCCGGAGCCGAGCGTGCCGGCCAAGCCGGTGCGGAGCTGGCTGGGATCGGCGATCTGCACATAGGCGATAAACACATCGCTGTCAAACATACGGCGCTGCTCCAGCGTGACGCGCAGGCTCTGGTCCTCGTAGCCGGTCTCGGTGTAGGATTCTTCGGGGGCGATCGGCCCGGCGCTCATGTCGATGGGCAGCGGCTCCAAGCCCGCCATCGAGAGGCCGTTGGCCATGGCGGCGTCCACCACGCCGACGTCGGACGCGCCGGCCTCGGCCAGCACGCCGCGGCGCGCGGCGGAGGTCTCGTCGTAGGGGACAAACTCCTCCTCGTCGTCCACACTCAGGGCCCCGGCCTTGGCGGTATCCAGCATTTCGCCGGAGGGAATCAAAAACCAGACGGACAGGGCCATCAGCAGTACCAGCACCGTCAGCGCCCGATAGAGGGAAGCAGCTTTCATAAAAAGGATCCTTTCTGTTACGGATTTACACGGCTATTATACATGATTCGTACACGCGTCGCAAGCTGTTTTGGCGCGCGTCGGCGGCCTCTGACAGCATTTGACACGTCGCCTGTGATTCCTCTATTTGCCCGCTTGACAAGCCTCGCTCCACCTTCTACAATAAAGCGGAAAGTCATAGATAGGAGCGGTGCGATATGAAGTACGTATTCATTACCGGCGGCGTGGTGTCCTCGCTGGGCAAGGGGCTGACGGCCGGCTCGCTGGGACGGCTGCTCAAGGCGCGCGGATACCGCGTATCCATGCAAAAGCTGGACTTGTATTACAACGTGGAGCCGGGCTTCCTGAGCCCCTTGGAGCACGGCGAGGCCTTCATCACGGACGACGGCACCGCCGCCGACCTCGACTTGGGCCATTACGAGCGCTTTGTGGATATCACCCTCACGGGCGCGGCCAGCTCCACCACGGGCAAGATCCACCGCAGCATCGCCGACCGAGAGCTGCGCGGCGAGTACCGCGGCTCCACCATCCAAGCGATTCCGCACGTCGCCAACGAGATCAAGCAGACCATCCGCGAGGTTGCCGCGCGGGCCGAGGCCGATGTGGCGATTGTGGAAATCGGCGGCACGGTGGGCGATATGGAGGCCGCCGTTTATCTGGAGGCCATCCGCCAGATGCGTTGGGAGTGCCCCTCGCCGAACGACTGCTGCTATATCCATGTCACGCTGATGCCTTATATTTCAACCGCCAGCGAGCTAAAGACCAAGCCGACGCAGCACAGCGTCAAATCCCTGCGCTCGCTGGGCATTCAGCCGGATGTGATCGTCTGCCGCACCGAGCACCCCATGACCAGCGAGGGCAAGGACAAGATCGCCCTGTTCTGCAACGTCAAAACCGGTAATGTGATCCAGAACATGGACGTCGAGAACCTCTACGAGCTGCCCCTCGTACTGGAGAAGGAAGGCTTTGCGTCCATCGTGCTGCGCGAGCTGGGGCTGGAGGATCGCCCGGCCGATTTGGCGGACTGGCAGGCGCTGTGCGAGCGCTCCCGCGCCGCCAACTGGGAGCTGGACGTGGCGCTGGTGAGCAAGTACGTCACCGTGCCGGACGCGTGCCTATCCGTCACCGAGGCGCTGCACCACGCCGCCATCGAAAAAGGGATGAAGCTGCGCATTCACTATATCGACTCCGAGACCATCACCGCCGAGAATGCCGCCGCCGTGCTGGGCGCCTGCCGCGCCATCGTGATACCGGGCGGCTACGGGGACCGCGGCACAAACGGCATGCTGTACGCGGCGCGCTACGCCCGCGAGCACAAAACGCCCTTCTTGGCGATTGGCTTCGGCATGCAGCTCTCCGTGGTGGAGGCGGTGCGGGACCTGCTGGGCGTGGCCGACGCGGCCTCCACGGAGGTTGACCCCGCCACGGCGCACCCGGTGGCGCATATCCCCGTTGACCGCGTGTGCGAAAACGACAGCCGCGGAGCGACCCGCATGGGCGCGATGCGCGTCAAGCTCGCGCCCGGCATGCTGCGCGATGTGTACGGCGCGGACGCCATTACCGAGCGGCACAGCAACCGCTACGAAATCGACCGCGCCTACGTGGAGCCCCTTGCGGAAAAGGGCTTCCGCATGGTGGGGGAGAGCGAGCGCGGCGGCTACCCGGAGGCCTTTGAGGTGGAGGAACATCCGTTCTACGCGGCGGTGGTGTATCATCCGGAGTACATCAGCCGTCCGGGCAAGCCGCACCCGCTGTTTACGGCGCTGCTGGCGGCCGCCGGGGCGTAACCCCTGTAACAACCGCCGCGCGGGCTTTGCGGCGCGTCGCGCCGTATGGTATACTGGCGGAGAGACGGTTCGCCCGCGCGAACGCCCGATAGGGCCTTGCCGGCCGAGCCGCCGTCGGCCTTCTGTTTGGAACGAAAGGAGGCGTTTGGTACGCAACCCAACCCTATTCCGCAAAAGCGGCCCACCAAGGACTATGCGCCGCGCAAGCGCAAAAGCCGCATCCTATCCATATTGCCGTGGCTGCTGCTCTTCGTCGCGCTGCTCGCGGTGATGTACTTTATCTTCCCCAAGGAGGCGGGGCGCTCCAGCGGAACCACCATCTACGACGGGCTGATCATCAGCGAGGTCATGGCGGCTAATTCCTCCGCCGTGCCGGACGAGACGGGTGAGTTCTACGATTGGCTGGAGATTTACAACGGCACGGGCGCGGACGTGAACATGGAGGGCGTTATGCTCACCAACCGCACGGATCGCATCTGCTTCCCGTTCCCGTCCATGATCCTCAAGGCGGGCGAGCGGGTGATTGTATTCGCGTCGGACAGCTATCAGCTGGATACCGACAAGCCCCTGCACGGCAAGTTTAAGATTTCGTCCGTGGGCGACCACATTTATATGTACGATCCCGATATGTACCTGATCGACGAGCTGGTTACGCCGACGCTCCTCAGCGATGAGAGCTACGCTTGGGTCGGCAACGACGATACGGGCGCGCGCATCTACGCCGAGACCACGTATTACAGCCCCGGCTACGAGAACAACGAGGCGGGCTTTGTGGCGTACCGCGCCGATAACTCCGTGGAGGGCGGCACGCTGATCCTCAACGAAATCTGCCCCGCGCCTCGGCTGGGCGTCCCGGACGACAGCGGCGAGATCTGCGACTGGGTGGAGCTGTACAACACCACCGATCAGCCCATCAGCCTTGCGGGCTATGCGCTCAGCGACAAGGAAAACAAGCCGCTGAAGTGGCATTTTCCCGCGGGGGCGGTCATCCCGGCCAACGGCTACTACCTTGTGTTCTGCTCCGGCAAGGATTACCTGCAGGAGAACGGCATTCCGCATACCAACTTCTCCCTCAGCGCGGAGCGCGAGACCGTGGTGCTCAGCGATTCGCAGGGGCGCTTGGTGGACCGCGTGTCCATTGAAAACGTGCCCGCCGATTATTCCGTCGGCCGGGACGAGACGGGCGCGTGGACGCTCTTTCAGCAATCCACGCCGACGCTGAGCAACGATTTGGAGGGCCAGAACAGGGCGGATGAGATCTTCCGCGCCTTTAACCCCACGGGGGTCATCCTCAGCGAGGTGATGGCCTCCAACAACACCACGGTGCTGGGCGCGTCCGCGCGCACCTGCGACTATATCGAGCTGTACAATTCCTCCTCGCAGACTGTCGATCTGAGCAACTATGGCCTGAGCGACAGCGTGACCCGGCCGCGCAAATGGCAGTTCCCGCTGGGGGCTGCCATTGAGCCGGGCGCGTATTTGATCGTCTATTTGGACGGACAGAGCGACCTGACGACCTTTCAGGAGATGCACGCCAACTTTAAGCTGACCCGCGCGGGCGGAGAAACCGTGACATTTTGCGACCCAACCGGCAAGGTGCTGGATCGCCTTGCGCTTTCGCTGATTCCTACCGATCACAGCTACGGCCGCACGCTGGGTGTGAGCGGCTTATTTTACTACGACGTTCCCACGCCCGGCGCCGCGAACGGATCGGGCTACTATGGCTATGCGAGCAATCCGTCCTTCTCCGTACCGGGCGGCGAATATAAAGGTTCTGTGTCCGTGAGCATCGAGGTGCCCAAGGACACGCAGGTGTACTATACAACAGACGGAAGCATTCCCACGCTGGACAGCACGCTCTACACGGGCGAGGCCTTTGAGATCAGCGCCGTGCGCGTGCTCCGCGCCCGCGCCTTTGACGCGAGCGGCCGCCTTCAGCCCAGCGAGATCATCACCCAGACCTACCTGCTGAACGTGTATCACTCGTTCCCCATCGTATCGGTGGTCACGGATCCCGACCAGCTGTGGAACGAGACCAACGGCATGCTGACCGTGGGCCCCAACGTGGATAAGAGCAAGGGCATCCCGTTCAAAAACACCGTCTACCGCGAGGTTGGCAAGATCGCGCGGCCCGGACACATAGAAATGTACGCCCTCGACGGCACGCAGATGCTCTCGCAGGATATGGAGTTTGCCTTGCAGGGCCAGTACAGCCTTGATATGCCGCAAAAGACATTCAAGGTCAAGGCCAAGGCCAAGTACGGCAACAAGTACTTTGACGCCAAGCTGTTTGAGGACCGGGATTTTACGCAGTACCGCAGCTTTGTGCTGCGCAACAGCGGCAACGACTGCGTGTGGACGCGCCTGAACGACGGCCTGCAATCCCGCCTGATCGACCGCTTTAACGAGGTGACGGATACCCCCAGCGATGTGATCCATCAGGCGTGGAAGCCGGTGGTGGTGTATCTGAACGGCTACTACTGGGGCCACTACAACCTGCGCGAGCGAGTGGACAGATACTTTGTGGCGCAGCATGAGGGCCTTACGCTGGAGGAGGCCGACGGCATGGACATCCTGGAGGCCAGCGGCAAGGTGTGCTTTGGCAGCAAGGATGAGTACAGCGCGATGATTAAGCATGTTAAAAGCAGCTCGCCCGGCACCAGCGACAGCGATTTGCAATACATCCTCGATCGCATTGATGTGGATAATTACTTTGATTACATGGCCTTTGAGATGTTCTTTGGCAACTCCGACCCCGGCAACATTCGCTTTTACAAGCTCAAGGCCGAGGGCAGCAAGTGGAAGTGGATATTCTACGATGCGGATTACGGCCTGTTCCAGAGCAAGTTCAACTCGCCCAAGAGCTATCTCAAGCAGAGCGGCGCGGGCCAGCAGAACATTGACAACACGCTTTTCCGCAAGCTGATGGAAAACCACGAGATGCAGGCCAAGTTCCTCGCAAGGCTGGGCGAGATCTTCCAAGTGTTCACCACGGACTTTATGCTCGACGAGCTGAACACCATGGCTGACCTGCTGGAGCCGGAGATGACCATGCACTTTAACCGCTGGGCGGAGGAGAACGACAAGGCCATCAACATCGACTCGCCCACCAACCCGCAGGGCGCGCTGCGCTACTGGTACTCTCGTTTGGACTATACGCGCAACGTCATTAAAAAGCGGCCGACCTATCTGTACGAAATGGTGCAGGAGCAGTTTGCGCTGACCGATGACGAAATGACAGCCTACTTCGGGCCTAAGCCGCAAATGCCCGCGGACGCCAAGCTGTAACGCGAAGGTTGCATTTGTTACAAACATGCGGTACAATCACCCTCGGATATCCACCGCCATTGGCGGATGAACCTAATACCAAGGAGGCGCTCTTCCTATGCTTACTCTGCTCACCTCCGTGACCGAATCTGCCGCTACTGGCGTAACCGGGCTGGCCGCCCAGTTTAAGTCCATCTCGCCGACGGATCTGTTTATCTCCATCGGGCTGGGCTTCGTGGTGGGCCTTATCATCGCGCTGGTCTACCGCAAGACCTACCGCGGCGTGCTGTACAGCCCGTCGTTTGCCATCACGCTGATTATGCTCACGCTCATCACCACACCTGTGGTCATGTGCATCAAGAGCGATATCGCGCTGTCGATGGGCATGGTCGGCGCGCTGTCCATCGTGCGCTTTCGCACCGCCGTCAAGGATCCCATGGACACCGCCTACATGTTTTGGGCGCTGACGATGGGCATTCTGCTGGGCGCGGGCCTGCACCTGATCGCCCTGATCGTGGTGCTGATTATCGCGGTGCTCATGTTCATCCTGTCCATCGCAAAGTTCAATCAGGCCAACGCTTACCTGCTGGTGCTCCATTATGACGAGTACTGCGAGCAGTCCATCAACGCCGAGCTGCGCCGCTCCGTAAAGAGCTCCAAGCTCCGCAGCAAAACGCTCACCCGCGCCGGGGCCGAGATGACCTACGAGGTGCGCCTGAGCGAGCGCCACGAGGTCGTGGCCCGCATGCTGGATATCGAGGGCGTACACGATGCGACATTGGTCGCCTGCCAGAGCGAGGTTGGCGCGTAAGCCGAGCGCGGCCGCGAGGAGGGGTGTGGATTGGCCATTGCGGTGCCGCTGCGGCACGAGCTTAAATTCTTTATCAATCTGGAGGAATACCATCTGCTCTCGCACGCGCTGGATCATGTGCTCCACCGCGATCCCAACGGGGACGAGAATAACGAGTATCACATCCGGTCGCTGTACTTTGATACCGTCTACGATACCGCCATGTATGACAAGCTGTCCGGCGTGAAGGATCGGGACAAGTACCGCATTCGCATCTATAATTTTTCGGATCGGTTCATCCGCATCGAGTGCAAGACGAAGGTGGGCAGCCTGATCTCCAAGCGCTCGCTGGGCATCCCCCGCCTGCTGGCGGAGCAGCTGATCGCGGGCGACCCTACGGGGCTGGAGCGCACGCGCAGCGGCCTGCTGCGCGATGTGTACCGCGAGATGAAGCTCAACTACCTGCATCCCGTGGTGATTGTGGACTACGTGCGCGAGGCCTACCTGCACGACGCGGAGGAGGTTCGCATCACGTTTGACAAGCAGCTCCGCAGCGGGCTTGGCTCCACGGACATGTTCAACCCCTACGTGCCCACCGTGTCGCCCTTCGACCATGACGAGATGATTCTGGAGGTCAAGTTTAACCAGTTCCTCCCGCCCTACATCCGCGATCTGCTGTGCACCTACGTGCGCAGCGCGCAAAACAGCGCGATTTCCAAGTATGTCTGGTGCCGTCGGTTTGAGGGGTTTGAGTGAGGCCCTCTGCCGACCGAACAGGTTGCAGGTGAAAAGAGCAAGTCTCAACAAAGTGGCCTCGCCGCTTTGTTGACACATTGAGCCGCCCCCGTGTGGGCGGCTTTTGCGTTGCCTCTCTCCGATAAAACGTTTTCATCAGCGCTTGTATTCATCCATAGGATTTGTTACAATGGTCACAGCGGGCCGCCGGAACGGCGGTCGATTGTTGATAAGCTCAATTCGGTATCCCATGCGAAAGGCAGATCCGGCCGATGCACACGAACCCTACGCTGTTGGCGGTTACCCGTACCTCGGAGACTGTCCCTTGGCTGGACGCTCTTTTTGGAGAGCGCCTTTGTGTGCTGCGCGCGGGAGACGGGCCGCAGGCGATGAAGGAGCTGGCGGAGCACCCGGAGATCGAGCTCCTTGCCGTGGAAACGGAGGGGAAGCTGCCCGCGTGGGTACAGTGCGTGCATGAGCTGCCGCAATACGGGACGCTGCCCGTCCTCGCGCTGGTAAGCACGCCGGAGGCTGCCCAGGCGGCGCTGCTGGACGGCGCGGCCGATGTGCTTCGCGTGCCGGGCATGCCCGCCGAGGGCGAGCGCCGCGCGCTCAACCTCATCCGTATGGAGCGCATGGCGAGCGAGGGCCACGAGCGGGAGCGGAACGTCTATCAGGTAATGGATCACATGCCGTACGGCATCGGCCTGTACCGCGTTTTGGACGACCGGCTGGAGCCGATTTATGTCAATACGGAGCTTGCGCGGCTGGCAGGGAGCACGCCGCAGCCCGGCAACCCTCTGCCCATGCTGCGCCGTGCGGACGCGGACGAGCTGCTGGCGCATCTGCTCGGCCCGGAAGGCGACGAGCCGTTTGCCATGGAATGCGACACGGACGGGCCGGAGCGCGCGTGCTGCCGGCAGTTCCTCAACGCGTACTCCATGCGGCACTTGTCCAGCCGCTCGCGCATCGTGCTGATCTCGCTGACGGATGTTACCCGCCAGCACGACGCGGAGCAGGCGCTGCAAAGGACAAGCAATCAGCTCCGTACCCTCATGGACACCGTGCCCGGCGGCATCATCATCTTTGCGGTGGGCGGGCCGAGCAATGTGGTTTATTTCAACGATACGGTGGCAAAGACACTGGGCTACACGCGCGACGAGTACATTGCCATCGCGGCGGGCGACCTCAAGCAGCATATCGTGCCGGAGGACCGCCCGCGCGTGGAGGAGCTGCTGGACTCGCTGCCGGCCAACCCAAGGCGCGTGACCTGCGATTTCCGTGTGAATCAGAAATCGGGCGAGCAGCGCCACATTACCATGAGCTGCGCGCCGGAGAGCGGAGACGGCAAAACCTGCATCTGCAACGCCGTATTCTTGGATATCACCAAGGAAAAGACCGAGGAGCGCAAGTCCGAGCTGGCCCTGAAGGAGCTGCGGTACCGCGCCGAGCATGACACGCTGACCGGCATTTGCAACCGCGAGAGCTTCTGCCTAAAGACCGACCGGATGCTCCGACAGCATCCGGAGCAGAGATACACGCTGGCTGTGCTGGATATTGACCGCTTCAAGGTCGTAAACGATCTATTTGGCAAGGAGGCCGGCGACCGCGTACTGCTCTGCTTGGCAGATACGCTCAAGGCGCGGCATCATCAGCAGGGTACGTACGCGCGCATGGAGTCGGATCGGTTTGCGCTGTGCTGCCCGGAGGGCATGCTGGACTGCGAGCAATTCCATCAGGATTTCCAGCGGCGCTTGACGGAATCTGGGCTGGACTACCATGTGGAGGTCAGCATCGGCCTGTACCGCGTGCACAACCTCAACGTGTCGGTGCAAAACATGTGCGACCGCGCCGCTATGGCGATGCGCACCATCAAAAGCAGCGCCGTAGTTCGCTTTGCTTATTACGATGAGCATCTGCGCCAAACCCTGCTGGAGGAGCAGGAGATCATTGACGATATGTACGACGCGCTGAGCCGCGGCGAGTTTGTGCCCTACGTGCAGCCCATCTACAACATCTCTACCGGCAAGCCCGTCAGCGCGGAGGTGCTCATCCGCTGGAAGCACCCGCGGCGGGGGTTCATCTCCCCGGCGCTGTTTGTTCCGCTGTTCGAGCGCAACGGCTTTATCACCAAGCTGGATTCCAACGTGTGGGAGAGCGCGTGTCGGCTTTTGGCGCAATGGAAGGCGGCGGGCTGCGGCCTTCCGCTGAGCGTCAACATCAGCCGCGTAGACCTGTACAGCCCAAAGCTGTGCGAGCAGCTGCAAGCGCTGGTCAACAAATACGGCCTTACGCCCGATCTGCTCAAGCTGGAGATCACCGAGAGCGCCTACACCGAGAACCCCGGCGAGCTGCTGGTCGTGGTCAATCGCTTGCGGGAAGCGGGCTTTCACATTTTGATGGACGATTTTGGCAGCGGGTATTCCAGCTTGAACATTCTCAAGGATATGCCTGTGGATACCCTCAAGATCGACATGCGCTTTCTGGCCGAGCTGGAAACCTCCGCGCGCGCGGCCAGCATTATTACCAGCGTGGTGCGCATGGCCAAATGGCTCAACATCCCCGTCATCGCGGAGGGCGTGGAAACCCAGCAGCAGGTTGATTTTCTGCGCTCCATTGGCTGCAATCAGGTGCAGGGCTTCTTTTACGCCAAGCCCATGCCTGCCGATGAGCTGGAGACGCTGCTGCTGGGAAGGCAGTATGTCCAGAAGCCCTGCATCGACGAGCCTGCGGATATTGACGTCGGCGCGGTCTGGGATGCGAACGCCCAGTTCAACACGCTCCTCAACGGAATGATCAGCGGCATCGGCCTGTACGAGCTGGCGGGCGACGTGCTGGAGGTACAGCGCGTGAACGACGCGTATTACGATTTGTTTGGCATGACGCCAAGCCAGCTCTTTGCCGAGGGCCGCAACGTGCTGGCTCGCCTCAACCCGGCGGACAGGCAGGCGGCGCTGGACGCGTGCCGCCGCGCGCTGCAAACGCGGCGCGTAGAGCAGGTGACGGTGCGGCAGTACCATAAGGACGGCCGCATGCTGTGGATCGATGTGAAGCTCCGCTACATCAGCAAAGCGGGCGACCATCCCGTTTTTTACATGACGCTCAACGATTGTACTCAGCAGAGAGAATTTGAGATGGCGCGCGCGTTCCAGCAGTATACGGATGCGCTGCGCTCCCTGTACCGCAGCCTGTTTGAGCTGGATTTTGCCAATCAGCGCGTGCGCTTGGTCTATCAGGCCGGCGACGGCGTCAAGCTGGAGGAAGGGGACCGCTCGCTTGTCGAGGCGCGCGCGTACTACTTGGAGCGCGTTCACCCCGACGACCGCGACGGCATCGGGGAGGCGCTGACCGAGGAGAACTTGGCCGCAACGCTGCGCGCGCGGACGCACCTCCGGCTGGAGGCGCGCATGAGGCTGGACGACAGCGAGCGCTACCAATGGTCGGCGTTTCACGTTTTTTCCTTTGCGGACGCCGCGCGCGGGCGCACGCTTTATCTGTTGGGCGTGCAGGATATCGATGCGCGCAAGCGGGGACAGCGGCTTGCCGAGGAGAACCACATTCTCCAAGCCAAGCAGAAGGAGCAGGAGCGTTACCTCGCGCTGATGGAGGAGACCGGCACTACCCTGCTGGACTGGGATTTGACAAAGAACAGCCGCTTCTATTGCTCCTCCGGCTTTGCCCAGTGGCGCATGAGCGACTACCCGCTGGAAGAAGTCGCGCGGGGGAAGCATCTGAAAGAAATCGTATTTGAGGACGATCGGCGCGTGGCGCTGATGCTCATGTCCAAGGCCGCGCAGTTTAAGGAATGCACGGCGGTCGTCCGCCTCCAAAAGAAGGTCGGCGGGATGAGCTGGTGCCGCGTCCGCGTGCTGGTTACGCGCGGAGCGGAGGACAAGCCTACGCGCATTGCCGCCACCATCTCCGAGATTGACGAGCAGATTCGCATGCGCGAGGACTATGTGCAGGCGCAGGCGCAGTTTCAGGCTTTCGCGGATAACTACATGGTCGGCCTTGGCGTGTACGAGGTATGGGGCGGGCAGAGCCACGCGACCTACCTCAGCGATGGCTTCTATCGCATGATGGGCTACGAGGACAAGGCGCAGTTTCATCAGGATCACACCGAGTCCGCGTACTTGGCCGTCCACCCGGACGACGTCGCCAAGTTTGACAGCGCCGTGGCGGGCATCATCCGCACGCGCGAGCCGTTTACGCTGGAATACCGCGCCGTGAGCAAAAACGGCGACGGCCTGTGGCTGCGCACCGAGACCTGCGCTTTGCCCCAGAAGGAGGGCGAGCACCTGCGCCTGCTGGCGGTGATCGCCAACATCACCGAGCTGAAGGAGACGCAGCGCCACCTGCAATGCCTGCTGGACGATATGCCCGTCGGCATGGGAATCTTCGATTTGGAGGGAGACGCGGTTCGCCCGCGTTACCTCAACGCCCGGATGCCGGAGCTGCTGGGCTACTCCCACGAGGAGCTGATGACGGGCGATTTTTCCACGCTGGGGGATCATTTGGAGCGCCTGCAAAGCAAGACGCTCATCCACTCCGCACGTCAGCGGGCTGCAAAGGGCGCGTACATCACGCAGGAAACGCTGCAAATGCGGCGCAAGGACGGCGCGAGTATCTGGGTACAATCGGTGAACCGCATCGCGCAGGATGACGCGGGCAACACCGCCTGCTACGTGATGCTGAGCGACGTAACGGAAAACGTCGTCGCGCGCCGCCGCCTGCGCTGGCAGGAGGAGCGCTATCGCCTGCTCGTGGAGCATACCGATTCCATTCTGTTTGACTATGACGTGGAGCGGGATGTGATGACATTCACCCTCCGGACGCGCGAGACCGACGCTCACGAGCGCACGCTTGACGATCACCTGCGGCGGCTGGAGGAATGCGAGATCGTTCAAAGCAGCTTCCGCGACGTCTACCGCGCCGCGCTGCTCACCGCGATCGATCATCCGGCGGAGGGAACGCTTGAGCTTCTGGCGGACTTTACGGGCGATGGCTACCGCTGGTGCCGCATGTATTATGTCAGCGTAGCCGACGAGAGCGGCCGCGTGTTCCGCGTGGTAGGCCGCGTGCTGAGCATTGACCGCGAGAAGGAGATCGAGGAGCGCCTGCGCATCGAGCGAAGGTATCGCCAAGCGCTGCTGGCGGAGACGCTGTACGTCTACGACGTCAACCCGGAGGACGGGCGCGTATCGCTTTTGCACGCCGCGCCCAAAGCCGACGAGCGCTTTTTGCCATGGCAGGCCTATCGCCTGCAGGAGGGGAACCGCGAGAATTTCCATCCGGAGGACTGGCCCGCCCTGCAAGAGATGATCGCCCAGAAGAACTACGGCGCGTCCGACGACCAAACGGAGGCTCGCAGGCAATTCCGCATTATTGACCGCGCGGGCGAGTGGGTCTGGGTGGAGGCCGCCATCCATCCGCTCAGCGAGACGGAGAACGGCAAGCCGCGCCTGCTGATCTACCTCAAGGTGGTGGATACGCAGCGGCGGCGCGAGGAGGAGCTGCGCACGCGCGCGGAGCTCGATATCGTGAGCGGGGTGCTCAACCGCGCCACCACGGAGCAGCGCGTCAACGAGGCGCTGGCGACCGGACAGGAATGCGCCTTCCTTCTGCTGGATGTGGATAACTTCAAGCACATCAACGATACGCTGGGTCACGCCGCGGGCGATTCGGCCATCCGCGCCATCGGCGAAGCCCTGCGCGAGGGCGTGCGCTCCGGCGATGTGGTGGGCCGTGTGGGCGGCGACGAGTTTGCGGTGCTGCTCGCCGGCATCGCGTGCCGAGAAAGCGCGCTAAAGAAGGCAAACGCCCTGCTGCTGGAGCTGGGCGAGCGCTGCATGCAGGGGCTGGACGGGCTGCGCGTCACCGCCAGCATCGGCGTCACCATCGCGCCGGAGGACGGCAGCACATTCCATGAGCTGTACCAAAAAAGCGACCAAGCCATGTACCGCGCCAAATCCGCGGGGAAGGGCCGGCCGGAGGCCTATTGCGCGGAGAAATGACGCGATGGCGGATATGCGGCGGTCTGTGCGTTTTTTGTTCTTTGCGGTTCATTGGTTTGACAGCGCGGAAGCGGGTGGCTATACTGGTTGCATTCGCTACGCCCGGAAAGGAGCCCTGTCATGAGCAGAACCTATATTCCCGAAGGCTACAAGCCCCGACTTTCCTTGTACGAAACACAGGCCGCTATCAGCCTGATTAAGCGCACCTTTCAGGACGGCCTTGCCAAGGCGCTCAACCTCAAGCGCGTATCCGCGCCGCTGTTCGTGATTCCCTCCACCGGCCTTAATGACGATTTGAACGGCGTGGAGCGCCCCGTCAGCTTTGATATCCCGGACGCCGGCATCGACGCGCAGGTTGTGCAGTCCCTCGCCAAGTGGAAGCGCATGGCCCTCTACCGCTACGACGTGCATCCCGGCAAGGGCATATACGCCGATATGAACGCCATCCGCCGCGACGAGACGCTGGACAACCTGCACTCGATCTATGTGGATCAATGGGATTGGGAGCGCGTGATCACCCGCGAGACCCGCACCCTGCAAATGCTGCGCATGACCGTGAGCGCCATTGTGGATTGCATCAGCGACGCGTCGCTGATGGTCAACGGCCGCTACCCGCAGCTTGGCACGCAGATTCGCGGCGAGGTGAGCTTTATCACGGCGCAGGAGCTGCTGGAGCTTTACCCGGAGATGACCCCAAAGGAGCGCGAGAACGCCTACCTCCGCGAGCATCCCATTACGTTTTTGATGGGCATCGGCGGCAGGCTCTCCAACGGGGAGCCGCATGACGGCCGCGCGCCCGATTATGACGATTGGAGCATGAACGGCGATCTGCTGTACTATAACCCCGTGCTGGGCTGCGCTTTTGAGCTGAGCTCCATGGGCATCCGCGTGGATCCCGATACGCTTGACCGTCAGCTTACTCTGTCTGGCTGCGATAGCCGACGCGGGCTGCTGTTCCACAAAATGCTGCTGGCGGGCGAGCTGCCGCTGACGATGGGCGGCGGCATCGGGCAGAGCCGCCTGTGCATGCTGCTGCTGGGCAAGGCGCACATCGGCGAGGTGCAGTCCTCCATTTGGGATGAGGAAACTCACCGCGTTTGCGAGGCTCACGGCATTACGCTGCTCTAAGCGCGGCGCGGATGCCCTCCGCCGCGACGGCAGGCTGAGGCGCGCTGTAAAAAAACTGCCGCGCGGCGCGGCGGCGCGCACGGGCAATCAAACTGTGGTATAATGATCTGACGGCAATGCCGACCTGCCCGGGGCGTGGCCCCAAAGGAGCAACCGTATGATGATTTTACAACGCATGCGTTGCGCGCTGCTTTGCCTGCTGCTGGCCGCCTGTCCGCTGCTGGCCTGCGCCGAGGACGCGGCCGCCGCGCCGGAGGCGACCGACGTGCCGCTGGTCGATCAGGCAATCGAGGAGGGCGTGGCCGAGGAGGATCTGCCCACCGACGAGGACGCCGCGATCGCCGCTGTGGACGAGGTGGCCGGCCCGCCCAGCATCGCGGGCTTGAAGCCGCTCTACACCACCGTGATCAAAATGCTGACGGCCACCGGCAAAAGCGTTGCGATCCGCTACGCGCAGGACACCGAGTCCAAGGCGCTCGGCTCCGTAGCGTCCGGCAAGACAGTCACCATCTACAAGGTGCTGCCGTCCTTCGTGCTCATCGAGTACCAAGGCGTCGTCGGCTACATCCTGCGCACCTGTATCGATGAAAACTGCGTGGCGATCGACCCCGCAAACACCGTGCCCTATGGGGTGATGCCCATGGCCTATGTGGCGACCACCAAACAGAGCACGCCCGTTTATCAGACCAAGGATGTCAACGGCGATACGCAAAAGATCGTGCTGGGCGAGGGCGTCAAGGTGGCCATTATCGGCTTTGAGGACGGCTTTGCCAAGACCATCTATTGGCGCAGCTACGGCTACATCCCGGCGGATCGCCTCTGCGACCTCGTGGTGGTATCGCCCACCGAGGAGCCCCTCAGCGACGAGACGCCCATCGCGGCGTTTACGTCCTTCTTCGAGTACGGGCTGGGTACCGAGGCCAATACCGGCCGCGTGCTCAACATCATCCGCAGCTGCGAGTTGATGACCCGCGTGATGCAGCCGGGCGAGCAGCTGGATTTTAACGCCGATATCGGCCCGTACAAACGCACCAACGGCTATTATCCCGCGCCAGTGCTGATAGGCGGAGGCAGCCAGCTTGGCTATGGCGGCGGCACCTGCCAAAGCTCAAGCACGCTGTATAACGCCATTCGGCAGCTACCCGGAATCACGGTGCTGTACCGCCGCCCGCATGGGCCGGGCAGCGCCCGCTATCTGCCCCAGCATACGGACGCGGCTGTGGGCAACACCTCCCTGAACCTTATCTTCCGCAATGATTATGATTT
The DNA here is from genome assembly GCA_964408185.1 of uncultured Oscillospiraceae bacterium. Lineage (GTDB taxonomy): Bacteria > Bacillota > Clostridia > Christensenellales > Aristaeellaceae > CAYOYK01. The sequence goes on from CAYOYK010000008.1 coordinate 24,084, forward strand.
TCCCATTCGCATCGTGGCCGAGAGCAAGGGCGAGGGAACGCTGACAATTATGATCTACAAGGGAGAATGACGTGCGCCCGGCCCGCTGTGCCGATCGACAACCAAAGGAGCGTTTTGTATGAAGAAACGGTTTCTTTCCTTGCTGCTGTCCGTGCTGCTGCTGTCGATCCTTCTGCCGGGCGCGCAGGCCATCAGCTTTTCCAATTACGCGCTGACACTCAACGATGATACGGTGTTGGTTTCCACGGCCAGCGCGACCGGGCAGGTGGTGGGCTTGCTTCCCGCCGCGACGCTGCTGGAGGTGCTCGGCCAAAGCATGACGGGCAAGGTGCTGTGGTACCATGTCAGCTGGAGCGGCACGACCGGGTATGTGTCCGCCGCGAACGTCCGGCTGCTTACCACCGACGAGGCCAACGAGATGGCCGGGACCGGCGGGAGCGATACGCAGGCAGGAGGGGGCGCAACGCAGATCGGCGGGAGCAGTCCGCTGCGCGGGTACTCCTACCAGACCGGCTACCAGTATGTGCAGTTTGGCAGCTATGCCTACCAGCGCCGTGGTGGGGAGGCCCCCATCCTGTGGCGCGTGCTGACTGTGGACGGCGGCTACGCGCTGCTGTGGAGCGAGTATATCGTGGACTGTCGCCCGTACTTGGAGGCTCCCTACGATAACGCGCCCACGAAGGGCTGCGCCTTTACGGACTCGGCTGTGTACTCCTTCCTCAATGGCGAGTTTGTCTACCGCGCGTTCGACGATACCGAGCGCGGCGCGCTGGTTGGCACCAGCCGGGGCTTGGCGTTTGTGCTCGATCAATCGGATCTGACGAATCCGGGCTACGGCTTCCAGAGCAACTCCAAGTCCCCCGACCCCAACCGCAGCGCGTATGCTACGCCCTACGCGGCCGCTTGCGGCTGCTTTGTGGCCAAGGAAGGCGGCGGCAGCAACTACTGGGTCTCCACCGTTACGCAGGGCTATATCGTCAACATGCACTACAACGGCTCCATGGGCAAGGCCAACGTATACCGCACGAACATTGGCGTGCGCGTCGCGGTTTGGGTGGATGTGAGCTTGTGTACGCTCTCCGGCGGTGACGGCTCGCTGAACAACCCGTATCAATTTGGCGGCAGCAACGGCTGACCGCAGACAAAACGCACAGGCCCCGCCAACGAATGGCGGGGCCTGTGTTTCTGTATTTCACGGCGCGGTCAGCCGGTGCATTCAACCGACAGCTTGTCCGCAATCATCGCAATGAATTCGCCGTTCGTGGGCTTGTCCTCCTTGGAGCAGACCCGGCAGCCGAAGGCGTGGTTCAGGCTCTCTACGCGGCCGCGGCTCCACGCCACCTCGATGGCGTGGCGGATGGCGCGCTCCACCTTGCTGGCGGTGGTATCAAACCGCAGGCCGATGTTGGGGTACAGCACCTTGGTAATGCGGTTGATGGTCTCCGGCTCCTTGACGACCATCTTGACGGCCTCGCGCAGGAAGGAGAAGCCCTTGATGTGCGCGGGAATGCCGATGGTGAGGAACAGGTTGCCCAGCCGCTCGTCAATGCTCTGCGCACGCGTTGCCGACGCGGCGGACGCGACGCTGCAATCGCTGATGGATTCGCCAAGCGCGGCCTCGCGGATGTGCAGGGCAAGCTCGGCGATATCGAAGGGCTTGACCATGTAGTAGGTTGCGCCGCGCTCGATGGCGCGGGCCACAAAGTCGTCGCGTCCAAGCGCCGTGACGGCGATGATTTTGGGCTCCGGGCTGAGGCCCAGCTTGTGGGTTTCCTCCATTAGGCGATAACCGTCCATGTGCGGCATGATGATGTCCGTTACCAGCACATCGATGGGCTCGCCGGCGAGGATGCTCAGCGCGTCCGCGCCGTTGGAGGCTTGGCGTGGTGCGGCAAAGCCCTCCTGTTGGGAAAGATAGTCGTACATGGTCGCGCGCAGCTCCGTGTTGTCGTCCACCAGTAGTGTGCGGATCTCCGGCATGGGTCTCCTCCTCCTGTCCTGACTGTTTTTTTGAAAGGAATCGTGTTTCCTTTTTCTGGATTATAGCATATAATGCGAACGAAGGGAAGTATTCGATACGAATAGTATACGTCCGACAGAATGTGACACGGACAAGCACCCAACCGTCCAAAAGCGACAGAAATACCGAACCCCCAAACGCCGGCGTTGGATTTGCTGACGAGCAAACCCGCATTATGCCAACGGTTGCCGTAACAGGGGGCAAAAAGGAAAGGCGGACGGCCGCACCGACCGTCCACCATATGTAGAGGGTTACCGGACCCGCACCCACAAGGATTCCTGAAAAGAAAATCCCCATTTTGTTACGGCTGATAAAAGTATGAGATTTTATATACCGAGCCGCCCTTGATGTGATATTGAAGCGCCCAGACCTTGCTATCGGCTGTATTGGTGGTGTATTGCACGATGCGCGTGCCGTCCGCCTGCGGCTCCACAAAGCCGATGTTGGGGTCGTCGTAGTACAGGCCGCGGCGGCCGTTGGGGGACTCAGGCTGGCCCACATCCTTAAACGCGCCGATCACGGAGCTTTCGCTCGCGCCGATCCCAACGCCGCGCGGCCCGTCGCACAGGTTCTGCGTAAAGTCGATCCGCGCAAGCAGCCAAGAGTTGCTGTTGAGGATGAACACCGCTTCACCCCACGAGTAGGTAAGCAGCTTGGCGTCGTAGGTCGTTGCAAGGTACTGCGTGTCCGTCTCACTGGACGGCTCGCCAAACTTGCTCTTAAAGTCGGACAGCACGGTGCCGTTGACCTTGAAGCTGACAAACACATCCTCTTCGGAATAGGGCTTTTGCATATATGGCGCGCAGTCGATCTTGTAAAACACCTCCAGCGTGGAGCTCATTTTGCCGTAGGTGTTCACGCATACGGCCTTCAGCCACACGCGCCCGTTGGGCAGCTGGATGGGCGTGCCGTCGTACACAGGGCTGGTCTCGTCCGGCTGGGAGCCGTCGATGGTATAATAGAAAACCAGCTCCTCCTTCTCGTCGCCCTCGCCGCAGCGCAGGCTGACCGTCTTGGGCTTGCTGTACGTATTGGGCGCCAAATTGCAGCGCGGCGCGGCGGGGGAGGGGTAGTAGATGATGTACTGTACGCTGAGCGGATCGCTGACCAAATCCCCGCTGACGCAGACCGCGCGCAGCGTGATGGTGCCCTCCGGAACGGTGATGGGGCCGTCCACCAGCACGCCGTCCTGCGGCAGCACCGCCGCGTCGTCGGTGGTGTAATACACGCTGTACCCCTGCGCGGAGGTCAGGTTGACCTGTTGGCTCAGCTTGTAGCGCCCCGCGGCAAGGTCAACCAGCGGCGTGTTGGGGATATAATCCTTGCGCTCCAAGCGATAGGTCTCTTTGTCGGTGTTCGTGTAGGCCAGCTGCATCATGTCGGCGGCCTCAGGGCGGCGGCCCTCGTTCTGGTACAGCCGGATCAGCGCCGTGTAGGCCTCGGTTCGGCTGGGGCTGACGGTTTCCGCCATGGTCAGGTAGAGCTTCTCGGCCTCGTCGTCCTGCTCGGTGAGCTCGTAGGCGTTGGCCAGCAGCAGCAGGCCGTCGTAGTTTTCGGGGTCGAGCAGATCGGCGATGCGATAGGCCGTGATGGCCATAAAGACGTCGCCCTTGTCCGAGTAATCGGAGCCGACCACCCAGTACGCCTGCGCGGGCGCGCTGTTGAGCGTCTTGAGCGCCGCACTGCGGGCCTCGGCGGACGCGTCGTCCGTAGAGCGCGCGAGCGTAAAGGTATCCTCCGTGCAGTCCTTCACCACGCTGCGCGCCGTCATGCGCTGGCCCTCATCCGTCTGGCTCATGTAGACATAGTATCCGGCCGCCGCAAGGATGCACAGCACCACAACGATCAGCCCCACCAGCATCCAGTTGACGGGATGCGCCTTGACGGGCTTGGATACGTAATGGCCGCCGCGCATGGAGATCGGCCGCTGTGCGGTATGCGTGGGCACGCCGCGCTTTGCGGTAGGACGGCTGGCGTAGGCGGAGGAGATGTTCTTGGCGTTCTTTTTGCGCATGGGGCTGGGCGGGGCCAGCGGCACGGAGGACAGATCAAAATCGCCGTATTCGGGGATTTCCTCGCGCTCCTCGTCGTGCAGCGTGGGGGCGGAAGCGCTCACGCGGCCCTGCCGCATGGCCCGCACGCCGGTCTCCCGCGCGGCCTCCGCGCGCAGCGAGGTGCCGCAGGTGCTGCAAGTAAGCGACTCGTCATCCATATAGGTTCCGCAGCGTGGACAGATCATGGACGGCCTCCTTTCTCAGGCGTGAAGGCCGGGCCGATTGTTGACGGGCCGGTCGTTGATTTCCAGCTCGAAGCTCTGGCCTAGGTAAGCCGCGGCCTTTTCGCACATGATGATGCGGGGCAGGTAGATGCTCAGGTATTCCAGCACCGAGGAGGACGCGTCCATTTGCAGGGACTGGCGAATCACGCGCTTTTCCTTGTCCACGACCACGGTGTTTTCTTGAATGGCAAAATTGACGCGATCGTGCACGTCGGTGGGATCGGGCTTGCCGTTGCGCACACGGCTTTTGTGCGCGTCGCTTTTGTCGCCGATGATCAGGCTCGCGCTGACGGCGCTGGATACGGTGCCGCTATCCTCCTCGTGGTTGCCCACGGCGGTGATGACCTCCAGCACGTCGGGCAGGGGCATGCCGGCCTCGCGCAGGATGGGGTAGAGCAGCACCGCGCCGTTGGGGCCGTGGTCGTGCCGATTGATGGAGTTGCCCACGTCGTGTACCCAACCCGCAATGGCGGCCAGCTCAATTTGATGCTCGTCGTAGCCCAGCTCGCGCAGCACGCTGCTGGCGGTGCGGCTCACATAGCTCAGGTGGCGCGGGCCGTGATCAGTATAGCCAAGCGCCTCCAAATAGCGGTTGGCGGCTGCGACCAGTCCGCGAATACATTCGTTTTGCTTGATGTCGTTCAATGTCATGATGTGCTCCTTTCCCGCGCCAAAGCGCGGCGGCCTCGCTGATGCAACGGCGCGGGGCTTACTTTTCCTGCATCCTGCGCATGGCTTGATAGGTGGAATCGCCCGTAAAGTCCCGCACGGGCGCTTCGCCGCCGAGGCGCTCTACCGCGTTGCGGATCTCCAAAAAATCGATGTAGCTCACGTCGTCGCTCTCGGCCGCGTCCAGCAGGGGCTCCAGCGCGCGGTCGTCATCCAGCTTGCCAAGGTAGCTGGCAAACAGCGCGCGCTTGTCCTTTTGCTTTTGGAAGCTCTCCAGCGCGAAATGCAGCACCTCGTCCGTGACGGGATAGTCGCTCAGGTAATCCAGCAGGGCTTCCTTGCCCACGCTGTCCGCCGCGCGGAAAGCCGCGCGGCAAGCCTCAAGGGCAGGCTCTCCCATATCCTTGAGGCTCTCAAGGGATTGCTCCAGCAGGTCGTCGTCCTCGTTGCGCTCCACCTGCCAGCGCACATAGGTGATGAGCGGCTCCTGCCGCTCCATCTCGCGCAGCAGCTCGATGGCGTTCGCGCGCGCGTCCAGCGGCGCGTCCCGATCGACCATGAGGCCAAGCAGCGGCTGCGTGGAGGTATCCGGCAGCTCGGTGATGCGGTGGAGCAGCAGGTCGGGCACGGGCACGCCTGTTTCTGCATACTCGCGCATCCATTCCACAAGCAGCTTGCCGTCGTCGTATTTCTCAAAGTATTCGGCGGGCGTCTCGCCGCCGAGCCAATCGGCCTTGGCGTTGAGGAATTGCAGGTAAACGCCCGGCACCTCGTCCTCCATATCGTCGATATTCTTGAAGCGATGGCGGTTTTTCTGCTCCCAGTCCTCCCAGCAGGCCATAAAGCGCGCGTCAAAATCAATGCAATCCATCTGGACCATCCTTTCTGTGGCTGGGCTGTGGGGCGGGCTCCTGCGCGGCAAGGAAGCTCATCGCCGGGCGAATGCGCCGCCGCTGGTCGGGCGGATAGGCATAGATCGGGGTTGGCTCGCGCATGCGCTCCGGCCCCAGCTTTTGCCACGCGTACAGCGCGAAGGCCGCCGCCCATACCTCCGGCGCGTCCTCCGCGATGGCGCGGCGCGTGGCGCTCGGCATGCGGTTGAGCATCCGGGTCGCCAGCGTAACGGCCGGCGGGCACTCCGTAAGCTCCAGCAGCTTCTCCATTAGCTCGTGCAGCAGGGCGCGAAGCGGCTGCTTTTCGGATGGCTCGCTTGCCTTAAGCGTGATTTGCGCGATGCGGCCCTCGTGGTAGACCACATAGGGTGGCTCCGCGCCCAAGCTCAGCAGGCAGGACGCCGCGCAGCGCTTCAGCTCGTCGCTCGCGCCGGGCAGCACCAGCACCTTGCGCAGCAGGCTCTCGGCAGACTCGCGGGGGAGCTGCATGGCGGCCAGCTGCAACAGGCGCTCAAGGTGCATGTCCGGCAGCTCCATGGCGTACAGAAACCGCCCCTGAAAGCTCGGATCGTTGAGCAGCGCGTCGCAGAACGGCTCCACGCCGTTTTCCAGCTTCGCGGTCAGCGAGCGGAGGAGCTGCTTGGCGCAGCCCGGCCCCACCTGCGGGTAGAAGGGGATGGTCACATACTGCTCGCGGATATCCTCAAAGTGCTTGCGCACCGAGGTAAGATCGGCGTTGGACTCAATCAGCTTGGCCACGATCTCCGCCTGATACTGGCAGGGCACGTCGGCCGGGTCGATATCCAAGCAGCGGTGGATGTATTCGTCCGCAAGGCGCAGGTTTCCCTGCTGGATGCAGAACACGCACAGATTGCTCAGCGTGGGCACGCGGTTGGGCGATTGCGACAGGTTGTGTTTGAGCATGCACAGGGCCGTCTCCGGCAGCTTGAGAAGAAGCGCGGTGGCGCAATAGATCTGCTCCTCGTGCGCATAGCGGCACAGCGGCGCGGCGCGCAGCAGGGCGGCGCCGGCCTGCCCGCGCATGCCCTTGGCGGAGAAGGCGCTGGCCAGCGCGCACAGCGTCTGCACGCTGTACGGGGCCTGCCGCACGGCGATGCGGGCGTGCAGCAGGGCGCGATCCGGCTGGCGCAGGGCAAGGTAGGTTGTGGCATAGAGGGTGTGCAGGCGCTCGTCCTTACGCCGCTGCTTGTTGGCGCGGCGCAGGCAGGCAAGCGCCCGATTGTACTGGCAATCGCTCAAGTGGTCGCCTGTCTGCGCCATCAGCACGTCGTACCGGGCGTAGCCGGTCTCCTTGGGCGCGTAGAGCAGATCCTCGATATCGTACAGCTCCTCCTCGTACACCAGCGCGTCGGGGCGCTGGCGGAGGATGTGCAGGTAGTTGGCATACGCGTCGATGGCCTCCTGCTCGCGCCCCAGCATCAGCATATTTCGGCCGATCAGCTGGTAGCCGTCCGGCTCGGAAGGGGCCTGCGCCACCACGTGGAAGGCCTCCCGATTGCTTGCCTCGTAGCATTGCAGCGCTTGCAGCGCCTGCGCGTAGGCCACGCGCGTATCCACGGCGACGGGCTCCATGGCCATGGCGTGCCGCAGCAAATAGGCCGCCCGGCGGGCCTGCCCGCTGCGCAGGCATTGCTGCGCGTGCTCCGTCCAGTAGGACGCGCTGCGCTGAAGGGATACCACCTGCCCCGATCGGGGCGGCTTGCGTAGATAGCTCATGCTTTTCCTCTTGTGGCTCGTTGCAGGATGTCGGTCAATTGCGGCGCGGTAAAGAACTCCTTGCGCTGGCAAAACTCGCAGGTCAGCTCCGCGCCCTCCGGCTGATCGTCAATGAGCGCTTGCAGCTCCTTTTTGCCCAGTGAGATCAGCGCGCGTTCCATGCGCGCGCGCGTGCAGCCGCAGTGGTAGCGCAGGGGCGTGGTTTCCAGCACCACGGGGTCGAGGCCGTTCAGCCAGCTTTGCAGCAGGGCCTCCGGCTCCTCGTCGCGCATCGCGTGGCTGATGTCCCCAAAGATCGGCGAGCGGAGCTCCAGCTGGTCGATCACGTCGCTTGGGCACCCCGGAAGGGGCTGCAGCAGCAGACCGCCCGCGCTCTCCGCGCCCATGCCGGCGGTGAGCACGCCCAGAGCGACCAGCGACGGCGTTTGCTCGCTTTGCGTAAAGTAGAGCGCAAAGTCCTCGGCGATCTCGCCGGAGACCAGCGCCACCTGCCCGATGTAGGGGTTTTTCAGCCGCAAATCCTTGACGACGGACAAACGGCCGCTCGCGCCGACCGCCGCGCCGACGGGCAGCTTGCCGTCGGCGCGCAGGGGAAGCTGCACCGACGCGTCGCCCAGCGAGCCGCGCACACTCGTACTGTCGCCGACCGCCACCAGCTTGCCGATGGGCCCGTTGCCCGCCACGGTGACCGTCACGGAGGCGTCCTTCTCCTTTAGCATGCAGCCGATCATGGCCGTAGCGGTGAGCAGGCGGCCCAGCGCCGCCGCGCAAACCGCCGTGCAGCCGTGAATGCGGGCCGCCTCGGCGACGGTATCGGTGGAGCGGATCATCAGTCCGCGCACCGCGCCGTCCCGGAGGGTAAAGTGCAGAATCCTGTCGTTCATAGGCTCTCCTTTGTAGGCGCGTCCAGCGGCTTGCGTGCCGCGACGTGTACGCGGTGGCATTCCGCCGCCGGAGGCTGAAAATTGCGGTCGCCGTAGAACTGGACGTCCGCAAAGCCGGATAGCGCAAGCTGCTCCCGCAGCCGCTCGTTGCCGTGGCCGAACTGGCGCTGGGATTCCTGAATGCGGCGATAGGTCTCCTCGCGCTCGCGCACAAAGATGCTCAGCTGCATGTGCACGCTGCAATCGGACTCGCGGTAGGCGTTCTTCCATAGATAAGCGATCTCGCGCGTCTCGTCGCACATCATGCTGTTGCCCAGCACATGGCAGAGCTTATACGGCGTGCTGAGGTCAAAGAACAGCCCGCCGCCGGGCCGGAGCGTCGCGTACGCCGCGTCAAAGAACGCGCGCAGGTCTTGCTCGCCCTCCAAATAATTCAGCCCGTCGCAGGTGCACAGCACCGCGTCCATGCTGCGGTGCAGCTTGAGCTGGCGCATATCCTGCCGCACGAAGGGGATCATTGTTCCGGCCTGCCGGCTCTTCTGGCTGGCCTCAAAGAGCATATCCGCGCTCAGATCGATCCCCGTCATTTGGTATCCGGCCAAGCTCAGCGGAATGGTCAGGCCGCCTGTGCCGCAGGCGCATTCCACCACCTTGCCGGCGGCGATGCCGTACTGCGTCATCAGCGTCCGATAATAGCCTGCCCAGCCGTCGTAGTCCACGTCCGCCATCAGGCGGTCGTACACCGTTGCGAAAGCTGTGTACATCTGGTTCCTCCTAGTGCCCGCCGCGCTTGCGCTCCTGTCCGATCAGCCCGCCGATTCGGCCGGTATCCTTGGCGGAAAGGCCCGCCCAGCCGACCTGCCGCACGCGATCCAGCAGCCCCAGCTCGCGGGCCAGCTCGTACTTGCGCTTCTCGTCGCGGGTGAGATAAGCCAGCGCCTGCCGGCGGATCGCGCCGGACTGCGCGGGCCCGATGTCGTTCTTCCTGCTCATACGCCGCCTCCTATACGGCTCATTGTGCGTCGCGGAGGCGGTTTTGATTCGATCAGTCGTCCTCGGTCGTGTCGTCCTCGCCGTCGTCCGCATCGGGATCCTTGTATAGGCCGCGATCGACCTCCGCGCCCTCGATCCGCTTGTTGATGTACTTGTCAAACACGGCGTTGGAGTAGCTGGCCTGCACAAAGCGGCTCAGCGAGTAGCCCAGCAGGATGTAGTACAGCGCCTCGATGGGGATCACGTAGGGCAGTGTGCTTGGGATACAGTACCCTACCACAAAGCCGATGACCAGCGGCAGCAGGGTCAGCAGCTTGATGCCGACGGTCTGCGGCAGCCGCCCGATGACCAGCAGGAACGCGTTGCGGATGATCGCGCCCAGCTTCATCTTGTAGGTAACGATCATGGGATAGATGTACATCAGGGCCATCAGCCACATCACGGCGGCGACGATCACAAGGACCTCCGGCAGGATAAAGAACGCTCCGTTGGTGTTGGCAAGCTGGCCGTAAAAGGACGAGCACACGTACACCAGCGTGGGGAGAACGCTGGTGATGGCGCTCACCACGAGCGATTGCTTCCAGTTCTCCTTTACGGCGTCCTTAAAATCGGACCAGACAAAGGCGTGCTCGTCACGCGCCCAGTTGCGGGTTACATAGCTCACGCCCGCCGTGAACGGCCCGGTAATCAGCAGACAGGGAATCATCAGCAGACACGTCTGCCATACGATGCCCAAGCTGAAGTCGGTCACGGTCATGCCGCTTTCGGGGTCCGGGCCCAGCAGAAGCATGAAAAAATCCATGGCGAGCACGATGATCGTGGGCAGCCAGCACAGCATGTAGATCAAGTTGAGGCGCACAAGCCCGCTAAAGCGTATGCGAAGCATCGACCCGAAAAGCTGCCAGCGGTTCTCCGGCAGATCCTCCTTGCGGAAATCGCCCTTGCCGCTCTTTCCATAATAGAAGTTGTTCATCATCTTCCCAAACATGGCAATCCTCCGTCGTCCTAGCGATAAAAATCCAAAATAGATTATAGCATACTCCCGCGCTTTTGCAAAATCCGTCGAGCGGTTTTTTATCCCGCTTTTGCGGATGCGGCTCGGAATGCTTGACACATAAGGGCTTGCCAAGTATACTGTAACAATCCTTCCCAGAAGGGAGTCGGTTTTAATGAAACGGACAAGCGCAGCTTTGATGCTGTTTGTTTTGCTTTGCCTGCTGGCGGGCTGCCGGAGCACCGCGTCGCTGGATGGCGCGGAGGTGACGTCGGAGGCAAAGCCGGATGCGTCCGCGTTTGCGGCCCTGGGCGTGAAAATCGCGCTTCCGGATGGCGCGACGGACGCGCAGTACGCCGTCCTAGACGGAGACGTGGCGCAAGCGACGTTTTCCGTCGGGGAGGCGCGCTATACCTATCAGGCGTCCGCAAAGCGCGCGCTGGAATCGCCTGCGGGCGACGCGCCCAATCAGCTGGAGGCGACCATCCGCGACCAGTCCGACGAGGGCACCCCGCTGGATATCCTCGTGCGGCGCGCGGAGGACGGCCGCTGCACGGCGTGCTGGCACGCGGGCGGAGCGTGGTATCGCTTGGATACGGACGGCAATCCGTTGGACTTTGACGCGGTTGCGCTGCGCCTCAGCAAGACGACAAGGAGCGACTGATGAATCCGGACTGCGTTCGGCAGCACAAGGCGGCACGGGAGGAAACCTTCGACCTGCGAGTCGCCGGCTTCGGTCGGCGGGACGGGGAAAACCCGCGCGCCGAGTAAGCGCGTTTCTCTGCCCGCCCGTGGCGGGGACACCTTGCGGCATGCGCCAGCAAGGAAGGGACGTCGGCTGTTTCTGCTGCGACAGCGGCCGCGGGCGGATGATCGCCGTGCGCCTGACGGGCGCGCGGGCGACTGTGAGGGGCCTAACGGCGAGGGCTTCCCGCTGAGCGAGCGGCTGATCTCGTGCAAAACACATAAAACGTATTCGTTGAAAGACTGATTATCCTTGAATATCCAACACATGCTATCGCCTGACTCCGAAAGTTTAGGAAAGGATTGCAGTGACGTGATACATCAATGCTGTATTTTTTGTATTTCCTCGACGCTTGCGGTTTTTGTCGCATCTGTAAACAAAATGTAACCGTAACGTTTTCGGCAGAAAAGTTGTGCAAGAATTGTGCAAATCAAATCGTTATCGTGCAAATGGCCGACTCGGCAAAAAGCGTACCAAACAAAACAGCACGCGCCCGCCAAGAATTTGTGAATCCGCAAAACCCATGCAATTCAACGGATTGCGAGCCTCCTCCCGCGAGGGACGACCCCGTTGCCTCTCAGGGTGGATTGTTTTGGAAAAATACTTTGAAAAAATGTTCCCATGTGACCGCTCATGTAACCTTGACAAGGTAGAATGTAGCTGTAGATGGGAACAAGAACCACCTACGGATGGGAGGAAGAACCATGAAGAATACAATGAAGAAGCTGATCGGTCTGGCGCTGGCAATTATGCTGCTTTGCAGCGTTGCTGTTTTGAGCACTGCCGAAGAAAATACAGCCCCCGCGACCACTGTGGAGCAGCCCGCTCCCGAAACTCCGGCCCCGACCGTAGAGAGCGCCCCCGTTGCGCCCGCCGCCGAGACCCCCGCCGCGGAAGTCACCCCCGCACCGACGAGCGAAGCGGCTCCCGCCGCCGAGACCCCGGCCGCGGAAGTCACCCCCGCACCGACGAGCGAAGCGGCTCCCGCCGCTGACGAGACGGAAGCGCCTGCCGAGGAAGCCTCTGACGCAGAGACCGACGACGAAGCCGATGACGAAGCCTCCGACGAGGCCGTTGTGATCATGGACGAAGAAGTGCCGCTGGCCGCCAGCTTCGACATGAGTCGTCTGGGCGTGCACCTCCTCGTGCTGGCTGACAAGCTGGCCATCGGCGAGCATGTCACCCTCAAGGCTGACCTGACCGGCTTTGAAGGCTGCACCTACTCCTGCTCCTGGCAGTACAGCTACGACAGCGCCAATTGGAAAGAGGTCCCCGGCGCGGGCAACGGCAACGCCCTCGATATCACCCTCGATGCTGACAACGGCTCTTGGAACTGGCGCGTGGTCGTCACGGTGCTGAGCGTCCCGCAGGCGTAATGCAGAGGCAAATCACACAGCGCGAAAAGCGTCGGGCCAAGGCTCGACTTTTTCGCCTTGATGGGCTATAATCCTACTATACTAGTTCGATATTTCCATAATGCAAGATCACACAGCGTGCGATACAGCAAATATGTAACTGGCAATTCTAATTGCGGGAGGGTTTATGAAGATGAAGAGCTTCCTGAACAGGCTGTTGGCGATGGTACTGAGCCTAATGATGCTTAGCGCCTGCGGGCTGACCGATATTGTCGCGCTGGCGGACGACACGCCTAGCGTGCAAGACCAGACGGGTCCGCTCCTCCCCGGCAATTCTCCTGCGGGCGATGAGAACCCGTCGGAGGGCGGCGACGAGTCCGCAAAAGTGACGGTTACCTTTGTGGATTGGGACGGCACGCAAATTGCAAACGGCAGCATCGAGGTGGCCGAGGGTGCGGATTTTGACGCGACCCTTTGGCCGCTTGCGCCTGACGCGCGCACGGGCTTCAAGTCCGCGGGCTGGAACAAGACGCCCACGGACGATGTGTTCAAGGCCATGACCACCGATGTGACGGTGCAGGCGCTGTACACAAAGCTCAACGAGTATGTTGTGACCGTAAACTACATCAACAGCATGACCAACATGCAGGTGTCGCCCGCGTACATTGAGACGGTGTACGAGGGTTACAACTACGCCCCGCCTGCCATCGCGCTGCCTCAGCTCGATGGCTACGCGCTGGATACGGCTAGGATCGCGCTGGGCGATACCGCCAGCATCGATTCGGACGGCAAGCTGAATATTTCCATCAGCGGGATCGCCGCCGACCAGACCTATCTTATCTATTACACGGCGTCCTCCTCCGAGTACACGGTGAACTACTATCAGCAAAACCTGTCCGGCGGCTATGATCTGGCGGAGCACGCGACCATCACCTCCTGCATGACGGGCGATATCGTCGCGCCGGAGCTCAGGACCTACACAGGGTTTACGCTGGTTACGCCAGTTACCGCTTATAATGATAAGACCGTCGCCGCGGATAAAACCACGGTGATCGATCTCTATTACGATCGCGTCACATCCGCCGTGCTGTTTGATACCGACGGCGGCACGCCGATCGACGCGATTACGGGCCTGTATGGCGAGGATATCAGCGCGCGGGTGAAAGCGATTTGGGACAACAGCAAGCTGTCTGGCACCAGCCGTGTGCCTCAGCGCGAAGGCTACACGTTTGACGGCTGGTATATTGGCACTACCAAGGTGAGCAACGCCAACGACCTGCCCCAGACGATCCCTGTTGAACCCGTTACGGTGCAAGCGCACTGGAAGGCGAATACCGTCAAATTCTCCGTGCAGTATTGGCTGCAAGACCTGTCGGGCGGCACATACAGCTATCGCCAGCCCTCGTCGAGCTACCAGACGAAGAATGGCACGGCCGGCACGCAGCCGACATATACGGCTGGTTCCTTTGAGAAAATCACGGGTTTTGCGTTTGATCGCTGTGAGTTTGACGGCGATATCAAGGGCGACGGCTCGACAATCCTCAAGGTCTATTATACGCGCAGAACCTATACGCTTGTGTTCCAGAAGAATATGATATTTCAGGGGAAAACGTACACAAGCCCCAATTACTACACAATTACCGCGCTGTTTGATGCAGTAATTGGCCCGCAGTGGCCGTATAACGGCAATGCGACCATCGGCAGTGACGGGTGGGGGCAAGCCTTTTACTCGTGGAAAATACCGGGGCAATCAACTCAACAAACAACGCCTGTTTACACGATGAACGAAGCAATTGTCGACGGTGCGAGTGACGCGGGAATCGTCACAATTACGGCGAATTACAGCAGCACCAACACCACGTGGAGCCTCCATTACATGCTTCAGGTTCCCGGCGACGCGGCCAACCCGCCTGCTTCGTATGATGGGACGCGCAACGGAAAGTATTATATAGATAGCGCAGAATACCGGCTGACAAGCATCGTTATTGGCAGCAACCTTAGCCACAAGACGATCACAGGGTACACCGCATCCGGCGATCCCGTTGTGCCCAATAAAAACAAGAACGAAAAATACCTGTACTACGATCTAAAAACGCACAACATCGTATACTACAACGAGTCCTCCAGCGCTTATGCCACAACGACCGGCGTGTACTATGGCACAGCCATTACCCAAGATAAGTATAACAAGAACCTCGTGCCATACACCAGCGATATGCCCTCCAAGTATGCGGGGCAGGTCGGCGTACAGTTTGGCGGCTGGTACACCACTAAGGACTGCTTGGATGGCACCCAGTATGCGTGGGGTTCCTCCATGCCGGATAGCGACCTGCTGCTGTACGCCAAGTGGATCCCTCAGCAGTGCAAAGTAAACTACGCGTATCCGTCCGCGGAGCTTCAGGGTGAGTTTACGCTTCCCTCGGATACGACGCTTGCCTATGGCGCGCAGCTCCAAGCCCCGACGTTTGACCCGGTGGGCTATGTGTTCCTTGGCTGGTATTACAAGGACGCGCAGGGCGTTGAGCGCCCGTTCAGCTTTGGCGTGCAGATCACCCGCGATTATACGCTGTACCCCAAGGTGAACGCGCGTCAGGATATCGGCTACACCCTGTACTACAAGGACGCGCAGGGGAACGAGCTTGCCAGCGCCACCACGGGCGTGGGCAAGATGGGCGAGACCTACACCTTCGAGCCTGTGCTGATTACCAAGGACGGCAAAAACTATTTCCCGCAGGTCGCCAGCACCAGCATGAAGCTGGTCGCCGACGCGACGCAGAACATCTTCACATTCGTCTATACAACCGCCGATACCGTGTGGTATCGCGTGGAATATCTGGACGTGACGGACCCCGCCAACCCCAAGGAGCTGCGGGCGTCCCAGCTGTTCTCTACCACGCAAAACGGCATTACGGTTTCCTACTCGCCTGTGAACGGCTATAAGCCGCTGTTGTACCAGATTTACCACAAGCTGGCCAACGAGCCGGAAAACGGCGTTGTGACCAACGTGTTTGTGTTCCGGTACACGCAAAACAGCAAGGCGCAATACACCGTATACGAGCATTTTCAAAAGTCGGAGGGCGGCTATTCCGCCAAGGGAGACGCCGCCACGCTGCAAACGACCGTGGACGGCGCGGTGGGGCAGCTTGTGTTTGCCAACGCCGCCTCCCATACCGGCTACACGTTCAACCAAGGGATCTCGGTCGATTCCGGCTACGTGCGCTCGGATAACAGCACGGAGCTGCACCTCTACTATGATATCTCTATCTACCACTACACCGTGCAGTATTTGGTCAAGGGCACCGACGAGGCCGTCAGCCCCGAAACGACCGGAACCGGCAGACACGGCGTCACCGTGGAGCTGATTGCGGCGGCCAACCCCAACTACGCGCTGGATGCTTCCTCTACCTCGCCCGCCAGCCTGACGCTGGACGGCGACAACAAAAAGTTTATCTTCTACTATAATCAGCTGGATACCTTCCGCGTGATGGTGCGCTTTGTGTACCGCAACGCCGACAACACGCTGACCGATCTGGCGACTGCCGTATCGACCAATCGGCAGAACAACGACGGTGGAGCCAGCGGCGCGCTGCTCAAGATAGGCGATACCTATGCCTACACCGCCACGCCTCCTCAGAAACTGACTGCCAACGGGATTGAGTACCTCCTGAGCGTATCGCCCAGCCCGGCCAGCCTCGTTGTGGATCAGGACAACGCCAAGAACGTGCTGCTCTTTGAGTACGTGCCTGTCTATTACGGTGTCACGTACGATGCGAACGGCGGCGCAAGCCCGACGAGCACCCTGCCGTCGGATTCCGCCCAGTATCAGGTCAACGCGCCGATCACCGTGCAGGGCAAGGGCGATATGGCTTATGGCGAGAATGACTTCTGCGGCTGGAGCTTAACAAAGCAGAGCGTCATTACCGATGCGGCTACGCTAAGCGGCTTGCAGCTTTATCAGGCGGGCGACCAGAGCCTGCTGATGGTGCAGGGCGGTCGGACGCTCTTCGCCGTGTGGAGCAACATCCAATACACCCTCAGCTATGATTACAACCTGACCGACTTGACAGACCTGACCGTTACCACCGCGCCCGCCTCCGTGACGGCCAAGTCCGGCACAAGCGTGAACATCAACGACGGCACAGGCTTTACCCGCAAAGGCTACACCTTTACGGGCTGGCGGGCCAAGGGCGCGGACGGCAGTCTGATCGCGCCCACCTACGGAACCGGGACTGGGATGACGAGCACGATTACGCTCATCCAAAACGAAACGCTCTACGCAACGTGGTCGCTCAGCAGCCACGCGGTGACTTACGCCTACGATTCCTCCGCGCCCGCCACCGCGCCCGCGCTGCCAAGCGACGCGGCGCAGGTTGGCACCTTTACCTATGGCGCACCGCTGACCGTGGCTGACGATCCCACGCTTGCCGGTTACACATTCGGCGGCTGGACGACCAGCGACGTAACCCCGGTGAACGGCGCCTATGCCATGCCGGACAACGACGTGAGCTTTATCGGCTCTTGGACAGCGATCAACTACAAGGTGACCTATCAGTACAGCAATACGGCCGCGGGCGCGCCGGGTCTGCCCGCAGAGACCACCGCCAACCATGTCGGCGATTCTCTCACGGTTGCGGCCACGCCTACGCTGGCGGGCTACGACTTCAGCGGCTGGACGTCCGTCAATGTGACCCCGGCTGCTGATGGCAGCTACAACATGCCTGCCTCCGATGTGATCTTTACAGGCTCGTGGACGGAGAAGCCGGAGATTGCCATCGCCTACGCGGCGACGACGGGCGGATCCGTCAGCAGCGCCAGCGAGACTGTCGCGCCCGCGACGGGCACCCCGCTCGGCTCCACTGCGACGGCTGACGCTGGCTACCACTTTGTCAACTGGACGAACAGCAACGGCGATGCCGTTGGCACGGATGCAGACTATGTGCCTAGCAAGGGCACGGACGGCCTGTACGCTGCGGCCACCTACACCGCCAACTTCGCCGAGGACAGCGATGTGACCATCGCCTACGCGGCAACAACGGGCGGCACCGTCAGCAGCTCTGGCGAGTCTGTTGCGCCTGCGACGGGCACCCCGAACGGCTCCACCGCGACGGCTGACGCTGGCTACCACTTTGTCAACTGGACGAACAGCGCAAACGTCGCGGTCGGCACGGATGCAGCCTATGTGCCTAGCAAGGGCACGGACGGCCTGTACGCCGCAGACACCTATACCGCCAACTTCGCCGAGGACAGCGATGTGACCATCACTTATGCGGCGACGACGGGCGGCTCCGTCAGCAGCTCTGGCGAATCTGTCGCACCCGCGACGGGCACCCCGAACGGCTCCGCCGCGACGGCTGACGCTGGTTGCCACTTTGTCAACTGGACGAACAGCAACGGCGATGCCGTCGGCACGGATACAGCCTATGTGCCTAGCAAGGGCACGGACGGCCTGTACGCCGCGGCCACCTACACCGCCAACTTTGCCGAGGACAGCGCTGTGACCATCGCCTACACGGCGACGACGGGCGGCTCCGTCAGCAACTCTGGCGAGACTGTCGCGCCCGCGACGGGCACCCCGAACGGCTCCACCGCGACGGCCGAAGCTGGCTACCACTTTGTCAACTGGACGAACAGCAACGGCGATGCCGTCGGCACGGATGCAGCCTATGTACCTAGCAAGGGCACGGACGGCCTGTACGCTGCGGCCACCTACACCGCCAACTTTGCCGAGGATAGCGCTGTGACCATCGCCTACGCGGCGACGACGGGCGGCACCGTCAGCAGAGAAAGCGAGACTGTCGCGCCTGCGACGGGCACCCCGAACGGCTCCACCGCGACGGCTGACGCTGGCTACCACTTTGTCAACTGGACGAACAGCGCAAACGCTGAGGTCGGCACGGATACAGCCTATGTGCCTAGCAAGGGCACGGACGGTCTGTACGCCGCGGCCACCTATACCGCCAACTTCGCAGAGGATAGCGATGTGACCATCGCCTACGCGGCGACGACGGGCGGCTCCGTCAGCAGCTCTGGCGAGAATGTCGCGCCTGCGACGGGCAACCCGAACGGCTCCACCGCGACGGCTGACGCTGGTTACCACTTTGTCAACTGGACG
>CAYOYK010000008.1:42863-71887 GCA_964408185.1 uncultured Oscillospiraceae bacterium
CCCGAACGGCTCCACCGCGACGGCTGACGCTGGTTACCACTTTGTCAACTGGACGAACAGCAACGGCGATGCCGTCGGCACGGACTTGTCCTTTACGCCTAGCAAGGGCACGGACGGCCTGTACGCTGCGGCCACCTACACCGCCAACTTTGCCGAGGATAGCGCTGTGACCATCGCCTACGCGGCGACGACGGGCGGCTCCGTCAGCAGAGATAGCGAGACGGTCGCGCCCGCGACGGGCAGCGCGAGCGGCTCCACCGCTGCTGCTGATTCCGGCTACGTGTTCGTCAACTGGACGAACGAGGCGAACCAGCAGGTCAGCGCGGTCTTGGCCTTCACGCCCGGCAAGGACGCGACGAGCGGCCTCTACGAGGCGCAGACCTATACCGCTAACTTCGCAAAGCTGTACACGCTGTCCTACGTGTGGGCGGATCCCACCGACGCGCCTTCGCTGCCCCTGCCCGGCGGCTCGACGAACGTGTACGGAACCACCTTCAAGCTGCCCTCCTTCACCGCAATCCCCGAAGGCTGGGAGTTTGAGGGCTGGTACATCCCGGATGATACGGGCGCGGCTGTAAAGCACGACCCGGATACCGATTACACGCTGACAGCCGATCAGACGGCGACCGGCGTATGGAACCGCAAGCAATATAAAGTAGAATACGAGTTTGTGGATGTAACGCCTATTGGCGCGACGCTTCCGCAGGAGACGCAGGTGAAGTATGGCTCGGCGGTGCCGCAGCCCGTGCCCACCGGCGAGGGCTACACCTTCGCGGGCTGGAAGCTGGAACGCAGCGACAGCGCGAGCTATGTAAGCGCCAATTATCTCATGCCTGCCGAGGACATCAAGCTCTATGGCTACTGGACGATCAACAGCCACGCAGTGACCTATGCGTACGACGCAACCGCTCCCGCTGGCGCGCCCGCTCTGCCGAGCGACGCGACGAAGGTGGGTACATTCGCCTATGGCGCCCCGCTGACCGTGGCTGACGAGCCCACCCTCGAAGGTTACACATTTGGCGGCTGGAGGTCCAGCGGCGTAACCCCGGCTGCTGACGGTACCTATGCCATGCCGGATAATGCTGTGAGCTTTATCGGCTCTTGGACAGCTATTGACTACAACGTCACGTACGAGTACATCGGCGCTGTGCCCACGGGCGCGCCGACGACTCCCGCGAGCGCTGTTGCGCACATTGGCGATACGGTCGCGGTCGCGGCCAACCCGACCCTGACGGGCTACACATTCTCCGGCTGGACCACGGCTACGCCGGGCGTAACGGTCACGCAGGACGCGACCACGGGCGGCGATGTGTTTACCGCGCCCGCCTCCGATGTGGTCTTTACAGGCTCGTGGACGATCAACACCTATACCATCACCGTGACCTACGACGGCGATATGCCCGCTGCCTATCAGGGCGCGAGCAGCAGCTATCAGCGTGATTTCGGCGGCAGCATCACCATCAAGAAGCCGGCCGCTGTCGGGTTTTCGCTCCAGAACTATACCGATGCAAACGGCACGGTCTACGCTACCAGCTATGTCAACAACAACGTGACCGCTGATGTGGCCTTGGTGGGCCATTGGACGCGCAACGCCTACAACGCGACGTTCTCGTATCGTGGCGACGTGCCGGCCAACGCGACCGATCCCTCCACGTACAACCACGCGAACGTGCCTTACCTGTCAAGCTTCGCCTTCGGGGCCGCTCCCACGGCGGAAGGCTTCACGTTTGACGGCTGGTATCGCATCAACAGCTTTGGCCAGCTTGGCACAATCAAGTACACCAGCGGCAGCTTCACCATGGGCAGCGCTGCGTGGGCCGGCAACGTAGACTTTGCCGGAACGTGGTCCCCGGTGCTGAACGGCATGAGCGTCATCGGCTCCGAGTCCGAGTACGACGGTCAGCCCCACGGCGTGTCCGTGAGCAACCTGACGACGGGCGATGCTGTCGAGTACAGGCAGCCGGATGGCAGCTGGTCCAGTACGCCCACTACACTGACCGATGCTGGCGCGATCACCGTGGAGGTGCGCGTCAAGCGCGCGGGCGTTGTGATCTACGGCAAGAAGGATAGCGGGGAGGGAACCAGCGCGACCGCGACCGTCAAGGTCACTAAGCGGCTGATCACCGTCACCGTTCCCAGCGGCAGCTTCAGCTTTAACGGGCAGACGCATACCGTATCCCTGAACCCGGCCGATTATCCTACGGATGCATTCGTTACCGTTGGCTCGCTGGTATCCGGCGAAACGCTGCAAGCGCTTACGGCACTTTCCGATAGCGCCACTGGCTTGTCCAGCAACCAGCGCGATACCGTCGGCTCCAACCCCATCCGGGTTAGCGCGCCGCAGATTGTCAAGACGAGCGGAGACTCCACCAAAAACTATCAGATTACGGTAATCCCCGGCGCGATCCAAGTGGGCTTGGGGACGGCCGTCGGACAGCCGACAAGCCTGACTGTCGTGTATGACGCAAAGGCGCACAGTCCGGCCGATACGACCGCTGTGTTTACCGCGCAGGAGTACGTGGGCGGCGTGGAAACCACCGTTACGCTGAGTCCGAGCGGCTACGAGTACACAACGGCGAGCGAGTACGAAACCGACCCGACCACCGCGGTGTGGAACGCGGGCAAGCCTCAGTACACCGACGCCGGCACCTATGCCATCTACGTCCGCATGACCGACGCGCGCTACGCCGCTGCCCCGGTCAAGCAAACGCTCATCATCGAGCAGCGCCGCGTGCTGGTATCGGTCGCCGATCAATCCGTGACCTACAACACGCTGCCGCAAACCGCTGCGTATGAAACCGAAAAGGACGACGGAAACGGCCGCGGCCTGCTGAGCGGGCACGCCCTGACGGCGGCGCTGCTGAACGGCACGCTGACCAACGTCGGCGCCACAACAGTCACCGTGGATACGGCCGCTACGACCATCCGCGACGCGACGGGCGACGTAAAGAAGAACTACATCATCGAGACGACCCCCGGCACCTTTACGGTGCTGAGCGCTACGGGATCGACCGCCAGCGTGGCCGGGTATACCGGCGAGTATGACGGCAACTCCCACGGCTTGGGCACGCCTGTGCTGATCGACGCTCAAAACAACGTCATTCCCGCCTCTGAGATCACCTCCACCGTCTACAAGTGGACGGATAAGGACGGCGACCACTCGCACAACGTTTCGCCTGTGTTCACCAACGCGACGACCGCGCTGAACGCGGCCGGGGTCATCAAGGTCGAGGTGACGATCAAGACTGTCAATTACGGCAGCCTGACCTGCACCGCCGAGGTGAAAATCACCCAGCGTCCGCTCAAGGTGACGCTGAGCCAGTACAATGGCGTGTATGACGGGCAGGAGCATCCCATCACGGTCGCTGCCGTGGACGGTCTGCTGTCCGGCCATCAGCTCAGCGGCGGCGTGCAGGCGACCGATACCCGCGCGCAGGGCGACGAGCCGATCGACGTGGGCGTCTATACCGCAACGTACAAGAACCTGAGCGTCTCGGACAAGGCGAGCCATACCATCACCGATAACTACGCGCCGACCATCGTCGACGGCCGCACGGTCATTACCACCCGTACAGTCCGCTTCGCGATCGACACCGTCTCCGTTACGTTCGACGGGCAGGAGCACCACGCTGTGGCCACGCTGGGAACACAGGGGGCGAACGAGGGCTTTGTGAAGCGTGCCGGCCAAACGGACATGGAGAGCTTCACGCCTGTGCTTAGCGCGGCGGCCTCTCAGACGTATGTGACGGGCGCAACCCCTGTGGACGCGACGGGCTATGACAACCTGCGCAATGGTGCGAAGCTGACGAACTACGCCCCCGTCACGACCTCCGGCTCCATTGAGATTCTGCGCCGCGATGTGACAATCACAGCGCCCAGCAGCGTTGCCGGGCAGTTCACCTATGACGGGACCGACCACTCGCTCAGCTTCGACGCTGCGACGGCGGTAGAGCCCTTCAACGCGCAAAGCAACACCGGGCTGCCGAACGGCTTCTCCGTGAGCGGCGTTGGCTTCCTGAACAACAGCAATGTGCGCAGGATAGACGGCACGCAGGCGGTGCAACTTGACCTCGGCCAAATGGTCGTGACGGGCGCAAACCTGCCCGCGGGCGTGAACGCCGCTGATCAGTTCAACTTCTCCACAAAGGACGGCGCGCTGACCGTCGATCAGGGTGCGATTCCCATTACGCTGAGCGTGGCGGGGACGTCCCACATGTTTGACGGCACGCCCCACACCATCGATCCCGACGCGTATACACTGTCCGGCGGCGCGCTGGCAGGCACGAATTCCACGCTGACGGCGATGGCGACAAGCACAGCGATCACCGATGTGGGCTCCACGCCTACGGATATCGTAAACATCGTCATCAAGGACGGTACGGACGACGTTACCGCGAACTACGTCATCAGCAAGGACTGCAAGGATGTAGTGATCACGAAGCGGCCGATCCTCTTCGCGGTTGTGCAGAGCAGCTATGTGTATGACGCGAGCGCCAAGTATGCCGCCGCGGTGGCCGGCGCTGTGAACGGCGTGGGCGGCCCGCTGAGCGGGACCTCCCTCCACGCGGTGCTGACGGGCGACGGACAGACGGCCGTGGGCAATTACAACGTCAGCTTCAACCAGCCCCTGACTTGGATGGCGGACGCGGCCGGAAACGCCGTGGACATGAACAACTATGATGTAACTTGGGTTGGCAGCACGTTGAGCATTCGCCGCGCCACGGTACGCTATCGCGTCAACTACTACTACAACGGCGTACTGGATGCCGGGGCGACGCTGACCGTGACAGGCTTGGACGGCACCACCGTGGATGCGGTACCCTCCCGGATCCGCTCCGGCATGCGGCTGGATCGGGTCATGGGAACGCCGCTGACGCTGAGCTTCGGCCAGAACGACGGTGAGATCAACGTCTACTACGTGGGCCGTGGCACGCTGGAGCTGCTGGTGGATGTGGATACGCCTCTTGCCGGATCCATGCTGGGCGTCAACGTGGGCGACTGCATCGACTGACGAACACAGGCAGGGAAGCGGTCAACGCTTCCCTTTCCCTCCTTTTACACGATCATTACGGGGCGCGCAATAAGCCGCTTCCCTCGCGGCAAAACGGGAGGAACTGGAACATGAAGAGATTGCTGGCATTTTGTCTTGCTCTGCTGCTCGCGGTGGGCTGCGTACCTGCGCTGGCGCAGGAAGCGAAGCCGACCAAGCTGGTCATCGGCTCCAATACGGAGATGAGCGGCTGCTTCTTTACCGATCTATGGGGCAACAACGCCTCCGATATGGACGTGCGCGGTCTCATCCACGGGTACAGCACAGTGGCATGGATGAAGGGCGGCTCATATGCGCTGGATGAATCCGTTGTGACCGGGATGGTCACGCGGCTTAACAATCGAGGACAGAAGGTCTACGAGTTTACCCTGAACGATCAGCTGCTCTGGAGCGACGGCTCGCGCGTCACGGCCAAGGACTATGTGTTCTCCGTGCTGCTGCTCAACAGCCGGCAGCTTACGGCGCTGGGCGCGAGCGGCAGCGAGATGGGTTACCTCGCCGGACAGCAGGCGTTTGCCTCCGGCGATGAGAAGGTGTTCTCCGGTGTGCGGCTGCTGGGCGATTACAGCTTCTCGCTGAGCGTGGAGGAAAGCTACCTGCCGTACTTTTACGAGCTGATGCTCGTTAATGTAACGCCCTATCCCATGGCCGCCATCGCTCCGGGCATTGACATCGCGGATGATGGCGACGGCGCTTACTTTGTGGGCGATTTGACCGAGGAGCTTCTGCGCGCGACGATTCTGGACGAGACGACAGGGTATCTGAGCCATCCCGCGCCGACCTGCGGGCCGTATCGGCTGGTCAGCTATGACGCGCAGCAAAAAATCGCGCAGTTTGCCAAAAATCCCTATTATCAGGGCAACTTTGAGGGCCAGATTCCCGAAATGGAGGAGCTGGAGTTTCGCTCGATCCGCAACGAAGACATGCAGGCGGCCTTGGAGAGCGGAGAGGTGGATATTCTCAACAAGGTCGCGGACGGCGATGTGATTACGCAGATGCTGGCGGCGGGGCAGAGCGGCTCCTTCAGCTCCATCAACTATGTGCGCGCGGGCTTCGGCTTCTTGGCGTTTGCCTGCGAGGATGAGGCGACCGGAGACGTCGCCGTGCGCAAGGCGATTGCAAAGTGCATAGATGCCGACGCGCTGTGCGCCGATGTGTTTCAGGGCTACGCGCTGCCTGTATACGGGTACTACGGCTTGGGGCAATGGATGACCTCCGTGGATTCCGAACGGCTTAGCGAGCTGAATCTGTATGGCTATGATCCGGACGGCGCTGTCCGGCTGCTGGTGGACAGCGGCTGGACACTGAACGAGCAGGGGCGCGATTTTGCCATCGGCACGGACGATGTGCGCTGCCGTAACGTGGACGGCGTGCTGGTGCCGCTGACGATCCGCTGGGCCAAGGCCGACAACGCGGCCAACTCCGCCGCGCTGGAGACGATGCTCACAGCCGCCTCCGAGCGCTTGGGCTTCAAGCTGGAGATTACCGAGGTGTCATTCGCCGAGCTGCTGTCGCATTACTATCGGCAAACGGATCGCGCGTACAACCTGTTCAACCTGTCCACCAACTTCGACCATGTGTTTGATCCGTACAATACCTACAACACGGGCGACAGCTATCAGGGCGTGTACAATACGTCCGGTCTGAGCGATGAAAAGCTGATGGAGCTTGCGGACAGCATGCGCAAGACCGCCGCCGAGGATACGGACGGCTACTATGAGCGCTGGTTTGCCTTCCAGCAGCGCTGGGCCGAGCTGCTGCCCATGGCGCCGCTGTACTCCAACGTGTACTTTGATTTCTACCGCGGCGATTTGTACGGCTATGATATCAACAGCGATTGGGGCTGGTCCGCCTCCATCCTGTACGCCACGTTTACCGAGCCGGAGGCGTCCCCGGACGGAATGGTGATCGAGCCGTAACTAACGCTTGCCAACACAGAAGGCCGGGTGCGATTTCGCGCCCGGCTTTACTTGTACGGTCGAATATGGTATACTGCACCTATCATGGACAGCGGCCTTGGCCGCTAAGGAGTAGGGTATGATGTTGGGCAACCAGGTCTCGCTACGCAAGATCACATCGGCGGATACGGCCAACGTTGTGCGCTGGCGCAATAACCCCAGCGTGCGGGAGCGCTTTATGCAGCAGGAGCTGTTCACCGTGGAGAGCCACGAGGAGTGGCTGCGCACGCAGGTGGAGCCGGGGCACGTGGCGCAGTTTATCATTGTGGAAAACGAAACCGGCCGGGACATTGGCTCCACTTTCCTACGGGACATTGATCCCGTCAACCATAAGGCGGAAATCGGCTGCTTCATTGGCGAGCAGATTGCGCGCGGACGCGGCATCGGCCCCGAATCGACCATTCGCACGATCGACTACGGCTTCCGCGAGCTGGGGCTGCACCGCGTCTATTGCCGCGTGCTGTCCGATAACATCATCTCCATGCACTCCGCCCTCAAGAGCGGACTGGTGCAGGAGGGGTACTTTCACGACTATGTTTGCATTAACGGCGAGTACCGGGATATTATGTTTTTTGGCATCGTAAACACCGGCAAACCGTTGATTTAATTGGAAAGGCGGATACATATGCTTGAGAATGAACGGGTGATCCTGCGGGATATCGCCTCTTCCGATACGCCGAATATCGTGCGCTGGCGCAATATGCCCAGCGTGCGGGAACGCTTTATGCAGCAGGAGCTGTTCACTGTGGAGAGCCACGAGGAGTGGCTGCGCGCGCAGGTGAAAACGGGACACGTGCGCCAGTTTATCATTGTGGAAAAAGCAAACGGGCAAGACATCGGCTCCGCCTTTCTGCGTGATATCGACAACCAGAACCACCGCGCGGAAATCGGCATTTTTATCGGCGAGGAGAATGCGCGCAGCCGCGGCATCGGCGTGGCAACCGTGAAGCTGATGACCGAGTACGGCTTTCAGGAGATGAAGCTCCACCGTATTTTCGCGCGCATTCTGGCCGATAACCCCGCGTCCTTGCATTGCTTTGAGAAGGCGGGCTACATGCGCGAGTGCTACTGCCATGACGACGTGATGATTAACGGGCTGTACCGGGACATCGTATTTATGGCGAAGCTCTCGCCGTACGCCAAGGCAGAGTAACCCACCGGGCCGCGGAATGCCGCGGCTTTTCGCATGCGGCGACGATCAAAAGGGGGCGTTTGCTATGGACCAGTCCGAGGAACGGCGCGTCATCCGCGTAACGGTTTTCAACGAGGACGTGCAGGAGCATTGGGACGAGACGATCGACCCCGCGTGGAGCGTGGCGGAACGCGCGCAGCTTGCGCAGATCGCGCGCGAGGTCCGCAGGGTACACCCGTTGGGCATCCATGGCACGCTGAAGGCGCTGCTGGAAACGCAGCCGGATCTCCGCGTGCGCGTGGCGACGCTTTCCATGCCGGAATGCGGCCTGTCGGAGGAGGTCCTCGCCGATACCGACGTGCTGCTGTGGTGGTCGCATGTGGCGCATGATCGTGTGCCGGACGAGGTCGCGGCTCGCGTACAGCAGCATGTGCTGCGCAGCATGGGCTTTCTGCCGCTGCATTCCTCGCACCTGTGCAAGCCCATGAGGCTCCTCTTGGGTACCTCCTGTACGCTGTGCTGGCGTGAGGGCGATTTTTGCCGGGTGTGGACGCTCTCGCCGTCGCATCCCATCGCGGCGGGCGTGCCGGAGAGCTTTGAGCTGCCTGAGGAAGAGATGTACGGCGAGTTCTTTGATATTCCGCAGCCGGACGAGCTTGTGTTTGCAAGCTGGTTTCGCGGCGGGGAGCTGTTCCGCTCCGGCTGCGTGTTCCGGCGGGGCTACGGCCGCATTTTCTACTTCCAGCCGGGCCACGAGACCAATGGCTCCTATTTCAACGAGCATGTGCGGCGGATCCTCCTCAACGCGGTGCGCTGGCTGGCCCCGGAGCGTCGCGCTGACAAGCTGTCGTGCCCGCACGCCGCCGTATCGCCGGAGGAGCATGCGCGAGGCGGGACGGAGAACGAGCTCTGATTCGTTGTATCAGGGAGATCGACAAAGGAGGTACCAGAATGAAACGCTTGACTGCTCTTTTGACAGCGCTGCTGCTGCTGGCGCTTTTCCTGCCCGCGTTGGCGCAGACCGCCGAGGGCGAGCCGCTTCCGGCTCCCGATGCGGTGGCGCAAAGCGCGCTGGGCTACACCATGAAGTACGACGCGGAGCGCTTTGCCTTTACCGCAGGCACGGACGCGAGCGCGCCCGTGGACGTTTTCCTGTGGAACGGCCAAATGGAGGGCTATCCGCGCGTATTCCTGAGCGTCAGCCTGCTGAACGGCTTTACGGCCGAGAACGCTGTCGCCGGGCTGAAGCTCCAAGCCGGTTCGGACGGAGAGGATGGCACGATGCAGGTTGCCGGGCAGAGCTG
This sequence comes from uncultured Oscillospiraceae bacterium, assembly GCA_964408185.1. Taxonomy (GTDB): domain Bacteria; phylum Bacillota; class Clostridia; order Christensenellales; family Aristaeellaceae; genus CAYOYK01. Next base: position 52,308 of record CAYOYK010000008.1, read on the forward strand.
TCCCACATTCCTGTTCAGCGAGGGAACCGATTACGACAGCCGCGTTTGCAGCTATGTCTGCCTGCCGCACGGGGCGGATACGCTGCTGATTGAGATGGACTGGTTTGTGGAGGCTCAGGAGGGCGTCGCACCGCGCATGTACGCCATGCTGGAGACCTTTGCGCTGACGGAATAAACGACCTCACAACAACGCAGGGCGATGAAGCATCACTTCATCGCCCTGCGTTTGTTTACTTACTGCGCGTTCGGGGAAGCGCCGCTGTCGGCGGCTTCAAACAGCGTGCAGCCCATGGCGCGAAACTCGTCGATCTTGCGGCGCAGCTCGGCCTCCGTGACCTCATAGCGCTTGGACATGCAGCGGATGCACAGGTAGCGCTTGGTGGCCCGGTTGATGAGCTTTTTGCTCAGAGCGATCTCGTCCGGGGTTACGGGCGCGCCGCAGGTATCGCAGCGGTCATCCACGGGCGGGCTCCAGCTTGCAGAGGCAGAGCTTGCAGTCGTGGCCGGGCACGCGCGGATTGTAGAAATCCACCGCCTTGCCCAAGTCCTCGCCCGTGAACGCGTCCGTGAGATGCAGCGCAAGGCCGCTGGCCACGGGCACGCCCAGATCCACCAGCTCGCAGCGCACCTCGGACTCCTGCGGAGCTAGGTTGATGTACGCAAGCGCAAACTCGTTGTCGCTCAGGTGACGGATCATCACAAAGGCGGTGTCGGGCAGGGCCTTCCATGGATACTCGCCCTCCTTGGCGTCCGGGTTTGGCACGCCCACGTCGCCGCGGCGCACAAGGTAGGGCGCGCGGCACTCGACGTCCTGATCGATGCGCAGCAGGCGCTTGTTCGTCATCAGGGCCTCGTACTCCGGGGCGAGCGAGCGCAGGTCGGCCCCCATCATCAGGGGGACGCCGCACAGGCACCACAGGGCAAACTGCAGGCGATATTCCTCAAACGTGCAAACGCGGCCCAGCCCCACGTTGCCCTTGCCGAGCATGCCCACGGTGAGCATATCCATATCGTTAAAGCAATACGAGCCGCTCATGCACAGCTTGTCAAGCTGGCTTTTGACGATCTCGGTAAACGAGGTGTAGTTGTCCATAATGTCCCCCGTGGAGCGGTACATGTGCGCGCCGACGGAGCGCATCCAGCGCCAAGGCTCCTGCTCGCCCCAGTTGCATGCCGAGAACAGGATCTCCCGTCCGCTGGCCTTGAGGGCCATGCTCATGGTCTGATAGCGCGCCTTGCAGCTGCCGCTGAGCGGGAAATTGCAAAAATCGTACTTGAGAAAATCCACGCCCCATGACGCGAATGTTTTTGCGTCCGTAAACTCGTGGTCGTAGCTGGCGGGATAGCCCGCGCAGGTGCGCGCTCCGGCGCAGGAGTACATGCCAAACTTGAGGCCCTTGCTGTGCACGTAGTCGGCCAGCGCCTTCATGCCGTGCGGGAACTTGGCGGGATCGGGGACGAGCAGGCCGTTTTCATCGCGCTGACGCAGGCTCCAGCAGTCGTCGATGACCAGGTACTCATACCCGGCGGCCAAGTAGCCGTTGTCAACCATCAGGTCGGCCATCTGGCGGATGAGCGAGTCGTCGATATGCTCGCCGAATGTGTTCCAGGAATTCCATCCCATGGGAGGCGTTTGAGCAATCATACAGGTTCTCCTTTGCGTTTCTCTATTTGCGCGCGTCGGGCCCCGACGCGTTCGCTGCGGAATGGCTCCAGCCGCGCAAAAAGGACATCAGCTCCTCCGGCGGCAGCGGCTTGGCGTACAGGTAGCCCTGCATGTACTCTACGCCCAGCGTCCTGAGCATCTCGGCCTGCTGGTCGGTCTCCACGCCCTCGGCCACAATGGGCATGCGCAGACTGTTGGACATGCGCGCACTGCTTTCCAGCACGATGCGCGCGCTGTCCGGCTCATCGCCAAAGCAGGGCCAAATGAGGCTCTTGTCAAACTTGATCAGGTCGTACGGCTCCTTGGCCAGCCGGGACAGGTTGCTGTACCCAGTGCCAAAATCGTCCAGCGAAAAGCTCGCGCCCGCGTTCCGCAGGGCGACCATGTTCTGCTGGAAGGTCGCGCTGGAATGTACGGCGACGCTTTCCGTGACCTCAAAATTGATGAGGCCGGGCTCCAAATGGAATTGAGCGAGGATGCTCAGCAGCGTGTCGGCAAGGGCCGGGTCATCCATTTGCAGGCCGGACAGGTTGACCTCCACATAGCGGATGCCAAGCGTCTGCGGCGATTCGCTGGAGAGAAAGCGGCATACCTGCGTCAGCACGGCCGCGCCCAGCTCGTCGATCAGGCCGTTTTTCTCCGCAATGGGGATAAACTCGTCCGGCGGCACAAAGCCGATGGTATCGCGGTCGCGCAGGCGAACCAGCGCCTCGGCCGAGATAAAGCCACCCCGGCTCACGGCGTAAATCGGCTGATAGACCACATCGAAGCCGTCGTTGGCGACAGCGGCTTCCAACATGCGCAGCACGGTAGCCGCGCGGCTCTTCTGCGCGATGCACGCGTCGTCCGCAAAGTGAACGGACGTACTCACGTCCTGCTCGGTGCGCGGGTACAGGTAGTCCAGCAGCTCAAACACTTCCTCGTCCCCAGCGGCGAACTGCGGGCAGCTGAGCACATCAATGTGATACGGGGTCAGATAACGCTGCCGCCCGATTTGAATGGGCAGGGCGAGCTTCTCCTGCAAGCGATCCAACTGCGAGCGGAAGGTCTCCTCATCCTTGACGATCACGGTCAGCGCGTTGCCGCGATAGTGGAACACGCGCTCGCCAAACGCGGACTGAACGGCGGCGCTGATCTCGCGCAGCATCTGCATTCCCACGCCGTAGCCGTGCTGATTGTTGATCCGTGGGAGATCGTACAGGATCACATCCAGCACGAGAAATTGCTTGCCCTCGGAAAACAGCTCGCTCAGCTGCATGCGGAAGGCACGACGGTTGAAGCAGGCCGTGTCGTGATCCAGATATTCGCTGGGGCTCTGAAAGGTGAGGTAAATGTACAGGAGCATCAGCGATACGCCAAGGCTGCTGAGCAGCAGAGAGGGCTGCAAATACTGCGTCACCCCGACCACGATCCAGATCACGGTTGCCACGACGATGGTCATGAGTTTGCGGCGGGAGAACTCCCTGCGGTAATGCAGCAGGTATACATCGATGGTGATGATGTACGCGCTCAGGCACAAAAAGATGCTGTTTGCCATGGGCCCGTAGGAGTAGCCGTCCGCGCCCTCAAAGTGGTAATACAGCGGGCCAAACAATATCAACGCAAGCGAGGCAAGATAGGGGAGGCTCATCAACGCGAGGAACCAGCGCGGCAGGCGGCGCTGCTTGCGGCTTAGCAGAGCCACGTACAGGAACAGGCAGTACGCCAGCGTATCCAGCGAGCCGATGAAAACCTGATGGCAAAGGCGGTTGAGCCAATCCGGCACGACGTCCTGATGGCTGATGGTGTAGACTGTCACCAAATCAAAAAGGAGGTTGACGGCCGCGATGATCAGCATGGCGCTGAAAAAGCGCGTGGAACGCAGGTTCAGGCGCTTACGCCGGGCATAATCAAACAGCACCACCGCCAGAATACAGATTGCCGCAATTTGAAACCTTGTGTTTTGCCAAAAGAAAGAGCCCATCCAAAGCCTCCTTGCAGGGGCTTGGGCTTCGCCAAGCCTGATGAACGACGCGATCCATCTCCATTATAACGTTCGCGGCCGATAAATACAAGGGGAAGGCGCGATCATCGTCGTGCCGATGCGCAGCCCGGTGGGCGCGTTGCTTGGGATGCTTTCAATTTTGCTCTTGGCAAAACCGCAAGATTCGTCTATAATGAATCTACATGGAGCAGGCTAAATCCACGGGCGGGGCAATCCGGCGTGGTGCCGTCGGCGACCCGCGATATACGAAGGAGGAGCGTTATGCAGACCGACAAATTGACGATTTCGAAGGATAGGCAGCAGATCAAGGAGGCGCTGGACAAGGTGGAGCTTATCGCCCAGTATGCGGGCATGGATCGCCGCGAGAGCGCGAACATGTGCCTGCTGGCCGAGGAGCTGATCCTCTCCGTGCAGAACATTCTGGATCAGTATGAGGGCAAGCTCTGGGTCAGCACGGACGAGCGCCGCTTTGAGATCCACATCCAGATCGAGGCCTATACCGACACGGCCGACAAGGAGAAGTTTCTCGCTATCTCCAAGACGGGCGAAAACACCAAGCCCAAGGGCTTTTTGGGCCGCATCAGCATGGCGCTGGATAACATCTTCTCCGCGGACAGCGATTACGGCCTGAGCTACAGCATGGATATGCTGGGCTGCGATTTGGATTATATGGGCGCGCATCCGAACGGCTACTACTTTACCTATCGCAACTACAAGGATGAGATGGCTGCCCGCCCCGCCGAGCAAAAGGACGAGCTGGAGGGCATAGAGAAGGCCATTATCGAGTCTATCGCGGACGATATCACCGTGACGGTCCGCTCCAACTCCGTACACATCACGGGCGTGAAACTGCTCGAAAAATAAGGAGGAAATACAATGACCATTCAAACAGAAAAGCAGGGAACCTCGTTGACCTATCGGCTGGCCGGCCGCTTGGACACCACCACCGCCCCCGATTTTGACGCCGCCATCACCGCCGATCTGGCGGGGGTCGCCTCGCTGGTCATCGACCTGAGCGCCGTGGAGTATCTGTCCAGCGCCGGGCTGCGCTCGCTGCTGGCCGCGCAAAAGAAGATGAACGCCGTACAGGGCAAGATGGTCGTGCGCGGCGCGAACGACAGCATCAAGGAAGTCTTTGACATCACGGGCTTCTCCGATATGCTTACCATCGAGTAAGGCGGTTCCCACAGGCCGAGCCAAAAAGCACAGGCATCAAAAGCGCGCTCCTCGTTATGAGGAGCGCGCTTTTGGATAACCGGCTTATTCTTCGTCGCCGGTAAAGCTTTCCTTCACATGCTGCACGGTGTGCTGCACGTTGCCGGCCGCGTTTTTGACCACCGCGTCGATGGTCTCGCCAAAGGCCTCGTCGTGCTTGCGGATGTGGAAGCGATAGCCCAGCACCAGCGCGCAGATCAGGAACACCAGCGCGACCCACGGCGCCGTGATGACGGCGATAATGCTAAACAGCGCGGAAAGGTTCAGTATGGTGGTATCGCCCTTTGTCACCATGCAGCGGGTGCGGTACAGCTTGGTAAAAAAGTTCTCATGGGTGCTCGTGGTATTTTCCATGTTCATATCCTCCTCAGTCTTGGGTGGTTCCTTTTGACGGGGATATCGTAACACGGATCGGCTGCGCGAGCTTGAGGAACGGCTAAAACATTGGTCAGAAAATGGTGAGAGCGTTCTTTTTGTTTGCTAAGGAATGCGAGAGGGCGATCAGCGGCGCGGCCCCAGCTCCTCCCACGTGCGGAAAACCGCCTCAACGTTCTCCGGCTTTGCGCCGATGCCAAATTCGCACTGGGCGATACAGCCGCCGTCCTGCCACAGCGTTTCGCGCACCTCCCGCACCGCGGCGCGCACGTCCTCGGTCGTGCCGTAGGGCAAGATATGCTGCCGATCGATTTCGCCCCAGAAGGTGATCTTGCCCCGGAACGGCTTGAGGTTCTCCAGCCCCATGCAGAACAGCTGGCTGTTTACCGCGTCCAGCCCCATGTCGATCAGCTTGGGCAGTATGCGCAGGATGTTGCCGTCCGAGTGCATAAAGATCTTTTTGCCGTGGCTGTGCGCAATGTCGATGAACTGTTGGTACATCGGCCGGAAAAGCTGGTCCCACAGGTCGGGGCTGATCAGCAGATCGCGCTGCGCGCCCCAGTCGTCCATAAAGTTGAGGGCGTCCACGTCGGTTTCGGCCCACGCGGTCATCTGCCGAGCATAAAACTCCTGCATGCGTTCCATAAAATCCAGCAGGCCCTTGGGCTGCGTGATCAGATCCACGTACAGGTTCTCGGTGCCGCGGATGTATTGCAGCCGCTCAAAGGGATTGGGGCAGGCGTGCGCCATCATAAACCGATCGGTCTTGGCGCAGTAGGCGTTTACGGCCGCGCGGTCGAACGAAAGCTGCTCCTCAGGCAGATGGATGCGGCTGGTATCCTCCCAGTCCTCGTCCTCGGCGGGGACAATGGGCCGCTTGGCTTCCCCCACGATGCCGCGCTGCAGGCTGGTGAACTGGCAGCCCCACTCGTCCACATAATCGCCGATCTCATACGGCTGTCCGGCCGCGATCGATGAGGCTTTGGCATAGGTAGTCTCCGGGCCGCCGATGTCGGCGGGGTACGTTTCGCGGATGTGAAGCAGCTGGTCGGGGTAGTTTTGCCCGGCCCACGGCAGATCCCAGAGCTGTCGCGGAACAATGCCCGTGGTGTTGCGGAAGTTCAGCGTGTCCAGTACCAGTTGGCGGCTTGTCATGGCAGAGTCCTCCTATCGGTAATATCCTTCGCTTTTCCAGATACTGTGCATCAGCTCGTAGCGCTCAAGCGGAAGCCCCGTATAGGCGCAGTTGGAGGTGCAGAACACGTAGCCCCAGCCGTTCATGCCGTCGCGCAGGGCGCGGCGGGTATCGGCGATGCACTCGGCCTCCGTGCCGGTTTGCAGCAGCCCGCAGTTTACGTTGCCGCACAGGGCCACCCGGTCGCCGTAGCGGCGCTTCACGTCCGCCAAATCCACGCCCGCCTGCGGATCGAGCGAGTGCAGGGCGTCCGGGCCGCAATCCACCAGCTGATCGAGTATCGGCAGAATGTTGCCGTCCGTGTGCTTGACGGCGTAATAGCCCAGCTCATGATACCCGGCGATGACGCGCTTGAGATCGGGCGCGATAAACTCGGCAAACTGATCGGGGGAGAAGAACGGGTTTACATTGAAGCAATAGTCCGAGCAGAGGGTGTAGCCGTCCAGCAGGCCGGTGTGCGCCAGCCGCGCGGCAGCCTCAAGCGCCTCGTCGGTACGGCGGCGGGATTCGTCCTTGAGCCGATCCGGCTCGTCGTACATGGCAATGGAGAAATCCATGATGTGCTCGCCATCCGGAATGCCGAAGGTCGGGTCGCCGTGCATGGTCAGGTAATACTGCTCGCCTGTGCGCTCGCGGATGATCTCCAGCAGGCGCTTTACATCGTCGGGCCTGCCGGGGTTGGGGTGCACAAAGATGGCGCTGTGCTCGTACTTTTGGGCGACCTCAATGTAGCAGGAGGCCATGTCCTGCAGGTGGAGCTCACGCTCGCGCACGGTCATCTGATCCCATTGCTCGTAGAAGCGGTGGGAGGGATGCACGCGCCCGATGGCCTCCATGGTGAGAAAGAAAACCAGCTCGAATGTGGGCACGCGGCCCTCAATGGGCTCGCGCCGCAGCGCCTTGATAAAGCGTTCGCGTTCCGTCATAGGCAACCTTCTTTCTGCGTTTTGCAGGAATATTGCGGTACCAGGGGGAACTATTCAACAAAAGGGGGAAACCGCATGTACACCAAGGACGACCTAAAGCGACAGATGGCCGCGCTGGCCGTGCGCCCGGAGGATACCGTGCTGATCCACAGCTCCATGAAGGCGATCGGCCACGTGGAGGGCGGCGCGGATACCGTGCTGGACGCATGGATGGAATACCTTGCGCCCGGCTTGCTGGTGCTGCCCACCCACACGTGGGAGACCATCCGCTGGGATGGAGGCCACGAGTACGATCAGGCGGAATCGCCCGTTTGCGTGGGCGCGCTGCCGGAGCTCTTCCGGCGTCGGCCCGGCGTGCTGCGCAGCCTGCATCCCACACATTCCGTCGCCGCCTATGGACACGACGCGGCGGCGTATATCGCGGGGGAGGAGCGGGCGGAGTCTCCCTGTGCGCGCGAGGGCTGCTGGGGCAAGCTGCTGGACAGGCGCGCCGTAATCCTGCTGGTGGGGTGCGGGCTGGACAAGTGCACGTTTATCCATGGCGTGGAGGAATGGTGCAACGTGCCCAACCGTCTGCGCGACGCGCTGCCGTACACCGTGCGCGCGTCGGATGGACGCACGCTGACCGTGATGCAGCATAATCACCTCAACGCGCCGTCGGAGAATTATCCTCTGGCGGAGGACGCGCTTGTGCACAGCGGCGCGCTGACCTACGGGCGATTTGGCGACGCGAGGGTCTATCGGCTGGACGCGCAGGGCTGCTGCGATACCGTATCCCGGCTGCTGGCCGAGGATTCCGGCCTCTTTGACGATCCTGCGGAGTAGGCCGACCCGCTTGTGCTCATCTGACAGAATCATACCATACGGGCAAAAAAAAGCAACCCTGATGGCGTAAGTTTTTACACGGCGCGGCGACGGCATTTCCAATTACAAGCAAGCCGCGCCGGAGATGTTCCCGCACAGAGGAGAGGACGCAACGATGTTTTCAGGCTCAATCAAGCTGGCATGCGCGGCGCTGCTGATGGTAGCGGCGGTCGCGCTGGTCTATCTGGCGGAGAAGCGGACGGCGCTGGGCCGAATCAGACCGTGGGCGAGGCAGCTCGTGATCGGCGTGATTTTTGGCGGGCTGGCGGTTATGGGTACGGAGTTTGGCGTACAGGCGAACGGCGCGACACTCAACGTGCGGGACGCCGCCCCGCTGTGCGCCGGGCTGATCTTCGGCGCGCCTGCGGGGATCATCGCCGGGCTGATCGGCGGCGTGGAGCGGTGGTTTGCCGTATATTGGGGCGCGGGCGCGTACACGCGGCTCGCCTGCTCGCTGTCCACCGTTATGGCCGGGCTGCTGGCGGCCGCGCTTCGCAGGCATATGTTCGACAACAAAAAGCCATCCTGGTTCTATGGGCTGGCGGTCGGACTGGTGATGGAAGTGCTGCACATGCTCATGATCTTCCTCACCCACATGAACGACGTGTCCACGGCCTTTACGTTTGTGGAGCTGTGCGCGCTGCCGATGATCGCCTTCAACGGCCTTGCCGTGATGCTGGCCGTGCTGACCGTTACGCTCATGGCCCGCGAGAGGCTCGCCCTGCGCAAAGACCAGCGCAAGCTGGCGGCGATCTTTCAGCGCTGGCTGCTGGTATGCGTGACGGCAGCGTTTCTGTGCACGTGCGTGTTCGTGCTGGTGCTGCAAACCTGCATTGCGCGCGGCAACGCGACCTCGCTGATGCGCATCAACATCGACGACGTGTACGGCGATATCCGCGACGCGTCCGATGTCAACCTGCTGGGGATCACCCGCCTCGCGGCCGGACGGCTGAACGCCGCCGCCTACGGGTCCGATCGGGACGCGCTGCTTGCGCAGATGGCGGAGGAGTACGAGGTCAGCGAGATCGACGTGATCGACGACAGCGGCGTGATCGTCGCCAGCACGGAGGCGAGCTATGTCGGCTTTGATATGGCCGGCGGGGAGCAATCCGCCGCGTTTCTGGCGCTGCTTGGCGATGCGAAGGAGCTCGTGCAGGCGTATCAGCCCATGGCCTTTAACGAAGCGGTATACCGCAAGTACGCCGGGGTCGCGCTGCTGGGCGGCGGGTTTGTGCAGGTGGGCTATGACGCGGAGCGCTTCCAGCGGGATCTGGATACCGTGGTCGTCGGCGCGGCGCATAACCGCCACATCGGCGAGAACGGCTACCTGATGATTCTGGATGAGAACGGCCGTATCCGCAGCGACGGACGCGAGCGCACCGGCACGACGCTGTCGGATGCGGGCGCGCGGCTGCCGGCGCAGACCGACGGCCTGTTTGAGCTGAACCTGTACGGGGAGTCCTCCCTGTGCCTGTACGCCGAGGCGGAGGGCTACGGCATACTGGCCGTCATGCCGCGCGACGAGGTGATGCGCCCGCGCGACATATCCGCCTATATGACGGCGTTTATGGAGATCATCCTCTTTGCGGCGCTGTTTACGATGATCTACTTCCTGCTCAAGCGGCAGGTGGTGCGCAGCATCAACAGCGTCAACCAATCGCTGGGCCGCATTACGGGCGGCGACCTGAGCGAGGAGGTGCGGGTGCGCTCCAGCGAGGAGTTTGCCTCGCTGTCCGAGGATATCAACATGACGGTGGACACCCTCAAGGGCTACATTGCCGAGGCTGCCGCGCGGCTGGACCGGGAGCTGGAGCTGGCGCGCAGCATCCAGCATTCCGCGCTGCCGTCCGTATTCCCGCCCTACCCCAACCGCGGGGAGTTTGACCTGTATGCGCTGATGAACACAGCCAAGGAGGTCGGCGGGGACTTCTACGATTTTTACTTTCTGGATGAGGACCATTTGGCGTTCCTGATCGCAGACGTGTCGGGCAAGGGCGTTCCCGCCGCGCTGTTTATGATGACGGCCAAAACGACGCTCAAGGGTCAGGTGGAATCCCGCGCCGATTTGGCGGATGCTGTCGCGCACGCGAACGCGCGGCTTTGCGAGGGCAACGACGCGGGCATGTTTGTCACCGCGTGGCAGGGTGTGCTGGATGTGCGCGCGGGGCTTGTGACCTATGTGAACGCCGGGCACAACCCGCCGCTGGTGCGCCATGCGGACGGCGCGTTTGAGTACCTGCGCGGGCGGGGCGGCTTTGTGCTGGCGGGCGTGGAGGGCGTGCGCTATCGGACGCAGACGCTGCAGCTGCTGCCCGGAGACGCGCTCTTCCTGTACACCGACGGCGTGACGGAGGCGACCGACGCGGCCGAGCAGCTCTACGGCGAGGATCGGCTGCTTGCGGCCCTGAACGCCAGCGCGGATGCGGACGCGCAGACCATGACGGCCCGCGTTCAAGCGGACGTGGAGCGCTTTGTGGGCGAAGCGCCCCAGTTTGACGATATCACCATGCTGGCGCTGCGCTATTTGGGAGGCGAGAAGCAATGAAACAGCTTGACATTCGGCCCGTTGCCGAGAACACGCCGCAGGTAGCCGCTTTTGTGGAGGAGACGCTTGAGGCGCTCGATTGTCCCATGAAGGTGATGACCAGCATGAGCATTGCGCTGGATGAGCTGTACTCCAACATTGTACGGCACAGCGGGGCCGGGCGGGCGACGGTCGCCTGCGGAGTGGAGGACGGACAGGCCGTGCTGCGCCTGATTGACGACGGCGCGCCCTACGATCCCACGCTGCGCGAGCCGCCGGACGTATCCCTCTCGGCGGAGAAGCGGGAAATCGGCGGGCTGGGGATTCACTTGGTCAGGAGGCTGATGGACTCCGTGGAGTACCGTTACGAGGACGGCCGCAACGTGCTGACCATCCGCAAGCGCTTGCCGTAGACCCGCGACTGCAAACCGCCCGGACGGGTTCTTCCGTCCGGGCGGTTTGCTGCGGCCGCCGCGCAGTGCAGCCGCCGTGCAGTGCAGCCGCTGATTCGGTTGGCTTTATCGGCAACGCTCCTGCAAACGCCTTTCAAAAAGCGCGGCTCAGGAGCACATTGAGAAAACAGAAGGAAAGAACGGCCTGCGCCGTATTGCCGGGATCACTTGCAGCTGTCCCGGCACACCACCTGCACCGGGAACAGCTGCCGCTGCGGCGCGGAATCGTCGCCCTTGATGCGCTTGTCCAGCAGGCGCACGGCGGCGGCGCTCATCGCCTGACAGCTTCCGTCCACGCTGCACAACGGAAAGACCGTCGGGGCCATGCTGTCGATGTTATCAAAGCCGATCAGGCCGATATCCTCCGGCACGCGCAGGTTGAGCGCGCGCAGCTGGGTCACCAGCCGCCGCGCGACCATATCGCAAAAAGCGACCACGCCGTTAAAGCCAAGCCGATACAGCCCCGCGATGCGCTCGGCTGTGCCGACCGCGTCGTCCTCGCCCGCCTCGTTGAGGTTGCGGATCACGCGCATGTCGCCATCGGGGATGGCGGCCTCCTTGCAGGCGCGGAAGAAGCCGTCCCGGCGCAGGTTGATGCTGTGGATCAGGTTGGAGTCGTACACATAGATCAGCTTGCGGCGGCCCTGCTCGATCAGGTGCTTTGTGGCCAGATAGCCGGCCTCCTCCTCCTCGCAGAGCACACAATCGACGGGCTCGTTCTCAAACTCGCGCGCGAGGATGACAAACGGGATGCCGCCGCTGTGCAGCAGGGACAAGCAATCCGCATTCTCTTGACTGGGGAAGAGGATGATGCCGTCCACGTTGTGCCCCATCGCGGTGCGGATGGCCTTCAGCTCGCGGTCGGCCTTTTCGTGCGAGGAGAGCAGCATTACGGTGTAGCCCAGCTCGTTGGCGGCGCGTTCCACATTATCAAATATGATGGCGAAGTATGGGTTGGTCAAATGGCCGACGATCAGCGCCAGCGTGTGGGTGCTGCCCGAACGCAGCGAGCTGGCCATGTGGTTGCGCACATAGCCCATCTCGTGAGCCTTATCGCGGATGAGCGCCGTCGTGGCGGCGGAGATGTCCGGCATGCCCATCAGCGCGCGGGATACCGTGTTGACCGTGAAACCGGTGGCTTGCGCGACGTCCTTCATGGTGGTGCGGCGATTTGCTTGCTCGTCCATTCCTCCGGCCTCCTTTATCAGTAGCTATTATACAGAAAACAAAAGCCTTGTCAAGCGGCGGCATGAACGTTCATACCAGAATATGGAACAACAAAAGGCGCATCGTACGCGGAAAAATGTATAATTTGGTAAAATAAATTTATTTTTGAAAATCCTATTGACAAGCCGGGAGACCTTGGGTATAATCATCCCATCAGAGGACATGAACGTTCATGTTATCAACGCGAGCGGATGGGCGCAAAAAGCCAGCCGTTTGGTCACGGAAACGTTCATGCAGGCACTGATCGATTAAAAAGGAGGAAAACTCGGAATGAAAAAACTGCTTGCGATCCTGCTCGCCGCCATGATGCTGCTTGGCATGACGGCCGCCGTGGCCGAGGAGAAGGTCACCATCACGTACTCCTATTGGGGAACGCCGGAAGAATCCGCCTCCACGCAGGCCGTGCTGGACGCCTACAACGCCTCTCAGGACAAGGTGACCGTTGAGCTGATGTGCATCCCCAACGAGGAATACACCGCCAAGCTGAACGCCATGGCCACCGGCGATTCCATGCCCGACTGCGGTATCATGAACGAGAACGGCGTTCTGGCCTTCGCCAATGCCGGCATGCTGGCCGACATCAGCGATATGTACGCCAACTCCGATTCTAAGCCCTTGGATTGCTTGGCCTTCAAAGCGGACGGCAAGACGGTTGCCTACTCCGGCTGCTGCGAAATCCTGATGCTCTACTACAACAAGGATATGTTTGACGCCGCCGGGATCGCCTATCCCGCCGCCGACGTTGCGAACGCTTGGACTTGGGACCAGTTCATCGAGGTTGCCAAGCAGCTGACTCTCGACGCCAACGGAAAGCACCCCGGCGAGGACGGCTTTGACGAGAACGCAATTGTGCAGTATGGCTGCAACGTGGACAACTGGACTTGGCAGCTTGAAGTCTGGGCGCAGAGCAACGGCGGCGCTTGGTTCAGCGAGGATGGCAAGGAATGCACCATCAACAGCCCCGAAGCCATCGAGGCCATCCAGAAGGTTGCCGATCTGTACTTGGTTGAGCATGTCGCGCCTTACTATGACGGCCATGCCGACGAAGGCATCACCCGCTCCATCGCTGCCGGCAACGTGGCCATGGCCACCGGCGGCGCGTGGAACATGGGCACCGCGATGCCCGGCGTGGACTTCAACTGGGGAATCGCCGTTCTGCCTTACATGAAGACCCCCGTTACCGCTTGCACCTCCGGCCCGCAGGTCGTATTCGCCGGCAGCAAGCACCAGCGCGAGGCGATGGACTTCATCGCTTGGTACACGCAGGAAGAAAACAGCTGGGGCCTGATCAGCAGCGGCATCTGGATGCCTTTGCTTGAGAAGTACTACGCCGATCCGACCTTCACCGACAAGTGGCTCAAGGACGAGGCCTTCCCCGTGAAGGATTACGACATGGCCAAGGCCGTTCTGGTGGACTACACCATGAACAACGCCAAGTCCGCCTGCTGGTACTACACCCCCAACACGAGCAGCTTTATCGACGCGCTGCGCACCGTGCTTGGCCCCGTGTGGAACGGCGAGCAAACCGCGGAGCAGGCGATCACCGCCGGCTATGACACGCTGGTTGCCTCCATGGAGGATTTCTAAGCCAAACCTAGAAGAGGGAAGCGTTCGCGCTTGCGGGCGCTTCCCTTTTTCAAGCCCGAATGACAATCATCCACAGAGGTGCGTTATGAGTCAAGCAAAAGCCATCAACCGCATGCGCCGTGCCGAGTCCATCACCGCGTATGCCTGCCTAACCCCATCCCTGATCGGACTGGTGTGTATCACGTACCTGCCGCTGCTGGCGGTGGTGGTGCTCAGCTTTACCAATTGGCGCGGCGTTTCCACGCCGGAATTCATCGGCCTGAGCAATTATGTTCGCCTGTTTACGCGCGACCCGTATTTTAAGGATTCTATTCTTGTTACCATGTACTACGCCCTGTTAAGCGTTGTGGGCAGCATGCTCTACTCGCTGATCGTGGCGATGCTCCTCAACCGCAAAATTCCCGCCCGCGGGTTCTTCCGCGCGGTGTTCTACTTGCCGTACGTGCTGCCCGCCATGGCCGTCTATCTTGGCTGGAGCTGGCTGTACGATTACAACAACGGCTTTTTCAACTACATCCTTGTCTCCCTTGGAATGGGCAAGTCCAATTTCCTCAACGATTCGGCCATGGCCGTGCCGTGCCTGTCGCTCATTTCCGTATGGCTCAGCGGCAACTTGATTGTCATCTTCCTTGCGGGGCTGCAAAACGTGCCGCGCGTCTATCATGAGGCTGCCGAGATCGACGGCGCGAACGCGTGGCAGCGCTTCTTCAATGTGACGCTGCCCTGCATGACGCCCATCATTTTCTACAATTTGCTCATGTCGCTGGTGACCAACATGCAGGTGGTCACGCCCGCGCTGGCATTGACGCAGGGCGGGCCCGGCAATGCGACCTGCTTTATGTCGTTCATCCTGTACCGCTATGCCTTTAAGGATGTGCCCAGCCGATTTGGCTATTCCAGCGCGATTTCCGTGGTGCTCTTTATCCTGATTGGGATTTTTACGGCCGTGCTGTTTGCCACCAGCAAGAGCTGGATCTTCTACGAAGGGGGCGATGACAAATGACAGACCACGCGACGCTGTCCGCGCGGATGTGTGCCGACGGCTCAAAGCCGACGGGAACGCATTACAGGAGCCGCCGCACCATGACGACCGTCGGCAACATTGTGTCGATTCTGCTGCTGGTAATCCTGACGCTGGTCGTCATGCTGCCCATTTGGTGGATCGTTCGCTCCAGCCTGATGACCAATGCGGAGCTGTACGCCTATCCGCCGACCTTCGTGCCCTACGTGTGGCGCTTTGGCAACTATGCCGAGACGCTGCAATACTTCCCGTTCTTTACGTATCTCAAAAACTCGCTGGTCATCATCGTTCCCAGCGTGCTGGGCGCGGTCATCACGGCGACGCTGGGCGGCTATGCCTTTGCGCGCCTGCGCTTCAAGGGGAAAAAGGTGCTCTTTGCCATGTGCGTAGGCTCCATGCTGCTGCCCAACATGGTCATCCTCGTGCCGCAGTATATCGGCTGGACGCAGCTGCTGCACCTGAACGATACCTACTGGCCGCTGATCCTGCCGCATTTCTGCGGCGGCGGCGCGTTTAACATCTTTCTCATCCGGCAGTTTGTGCGCACGGTGCCCCGCGAGCTGGACGAGGCGGCGACCATCGACGGCTGCGGGCATCTCCGCATTCTGTTTTCGATCATCATCCCGGCCATCGTGCCCGCGATGATCGTGGTTGGGCTGCTCAAATTCATCGAGCTGTGGAACGATCTGCTCCAGCAGGTCATCTACATCAACTATCAGAAGGATTTTACCATCGCCCTCGGCCTGAGCCTCTTTAAGGGCGCGCTCAAGAGCGATTGGAGCAAGATCATGTGCGCGACGTGCATGGCCTTCGTCCCCGGCATTGTGTTTTATCTCATCGGTCAGAAATACTTTGTGGAAGGTATCGTCATGACCGGCATGAAGAATTGAGGAATCAGCATGCTTAAGGCTACTTTACGGATCAACCCGCGGGAGCAGATTTCGCCGATCGACCCGCGGCTCTACTCGTCGTTTGTGGAGCACATGGGACGGGCGGTTTATACGGGCCTGTACGAGCCCGGCCATCCCACGGCGGATGCGAACGGCTTCCGGCAGGACGTGATGGAGCTGATCCGCCCGCTGGGGCTGCACAGCGTCCGCTATCCGGGCGGAAACTTTGTATCCGGGTACGATTGGAAGGACGGCATCGGCCCGAAGGAGAAGCGCCCCGTGCGGTGCGATCTGGCTTGGTTTGCCACCGAGACCAATCAGGTGGGCGTGGATGAGTTTTGCGGTTGGTGCGCCGCGCTGGGCATCGCGCCGATGCTTGCGGTCAATCTGGGCACCGGCACGCCGCGCGACGCGGTCGATCTGCTGGAATACTGCAACGACAAGCCGGAGCAGTCCGCGTGGGGCGCTCTGCGCGCCAAGAACGGGCGCCAAAAGCCTCATGGGGTGAAGCTCTGGTGCCTTGGCAACGAGATGGACGGCCCGTGGCAAATCTGCTCCCACACCGCCTCGGAGTATGCCCGCGTCGCGCACGAGACCGCCAAGATGATGAAGTGGCAGGACCCGTCCATCGAGCTGGTCGCTTGCGGCAGCTCCATGCGCTCCATGCCCACCTTCGGGGACTGGGAGCGCACGATCCTGCGCGAGTGCTGGGAGGAGATCGATTATCTGTCGCTCCATTCCTACTACCAGAACACGGCGGGCGATACGCTCAGCTTCTTGGCACAGAACGAGGAGATGGACGCGTTCATCCGCGAGGTGGAGGACATCTGCCGCGAGGTGGCTGCCGAGAAGCACAGCCAGAAAAAGATCGCGCTTTCCTTTGACGAATGGAACGTGTGGTATCATTTCAGGAAGGAGCACCGCGAGCCGGAGCGCTGGCTCAACCCCCGCCCCATCGAGGAGGAGGAGTACGACTATGCCGACGCGCTGCTGGTCGGCGCGATGCTGACAACGCTGCTCAACCATGCCGACAGCATCAAGATTTCGTGCTTGGCGCAGCTGATCAACGTGATCGCGCCCATCACCACGCTGCCGGGCGGCAAGGCGTTTGTACAAACCATCTACTGGCCCTTCCTGCACGCGTCGCGCTACGGGCGAGGCACGGCCCTGCGCGTGGAGGCGGACGCGCCCACGTATGCCTGCGTCCTGCGCCCCGACGCGCCCAGCTTGGCGACGGCGGCGGTGCTGTCGGAGGCGGGCGATGAGCTGACGCTTTTCGTCGTCAACAAGACGGATGAGCTCGCGCTGAGCCTGCCCGGACTGGAGGGCCGGATGTGCGGCTGGACGGCGCTATGCGGGCACTCTCTGGACGAGCGCAACTCCGCCGAAGCGTCGCCCGTCGCGCCTGTGGAGCTGCCGCTGACCGAGCTGGATCAAATCACACTGCCGGCAGAATCTTGGAACGTCATTCGCATACATCTGGCATAACGGAGGGTACGCATGAATCAGCTGCATCAGGTCCCGCTGCGCGATATCAAGCTGCGCGATCCGCTCTTTGGGCATTACATCGGCAAGCTGTATACCGAGATCCTCCCCTACCAATGGGAGGTGCTCAACGATCGGGCTCCGTCCGGCGCAAAAAGCGGCTGCCTGCGCAATTTGCGCATCGCGGCGGGGCTGGAGCAGGGCGAGTATCAGGGTGTGATCTTTCTGGACAGCGATCTGGCCAAGTGGCTGGAGGCTGCCGCGTACAGCCTGCAAATCCGCCCTGACCCGGAGCTGGAGGCTCGCATGGACGGGTGCGTCACGCTGCTGGAGCAGGCGCAGCAGCCGGACGGCTACCTAAACAGCTACTTCACCCTCAAGGAGCCCGGCAAGCGCTGGACAAACCTGATGGAGGGGCACGAGCTGTACTGCGCGGGCCATTACATCGAGGCGGCGGTGGCCTACTACGAGGCGACTGGCAAGCGTGCGCTGGTGGACGTGATGTGCCGCTATGCCGATTTGATCGATCGGACCTTCGGCCCGGAGCCGGGCAAGCGCAGGGGCTATCCGGGGCATGAGGAGATCGAGCTGGCGCTTGTCAAGCTCGGCCGCGTTACGGGCGAGGAGCGCTACGGCAGGCTCGCGGCGTATTTTATCGAGGAACGCGGGCGGAAGCCCAGCTACTTTGAGGCGGAGCTGGCCGCGCGCGGCGGCGCGACGCATTTCGGGCTGGATATGCTGGACGAGGGCGGCAAGTATCTGCAAGCGCACAAGCAGCCCTGCGATCAGCGCGAGGTAGAGGGTCACGCGGTCCGCGCGATGTACCTGTGCTGCGCGATGGCCGACTTGGCGCTTGAGAACCGCGACGAGGGGCTTCGCACGGCCTGCAAGGCGCTGTTCTATGATACGGTCAGCCGCAAAATGTATATCACAGGCGGGATTGGCAGCGCGGAGCTTGGCGAGCGCTTTACCACCGCGTTTGATTTGCCCAACGATACCTGCTATTGCGAGACCTGCGCCGCCATCGGGCTGGCGCTGTTCGCCCTGCGCATGAGCCGCTTGGAGCGGGACGCGTCCTACGCGGACGTGATGGAGCGCGCGCTGTACAACAACGTGCTGGCGGGCATCAACCGTGACGGCAACCGGTTTTTCTACGTCAATCCGCTGGAGGTGGTTCCGTCCGCCTGCGAGCACAACGGCGCGCTCCGCCATGTCAAGACGGAGCGTCAGCAATGGTACGACGTGGCCTGCTGCCCTACCAACATCGCGCGCACGTTGGGCTCGCTGGGACAATATGTGCTGTCCGCGGCCGAGGGCGAGCTGTATGTGAACCTGTACCTTCCCTGCGAGGCGGCCCTTCCCGCGAACGCCTCGCTGCGCGTGGAGACCGATTACCCCCGCGCGGGGGAGATCCGTCTGCGCTATCAAGCGGCGTCGCCCTGCGAGCTGTACCTGCGCGTGCCCGAACACTCGCCGCTGCTGAGCCTGAGCGTCAACGGCCAGCCGATCCGGCCGGAGATCGTCCGGGGCTACGCAAGGGTCGCCTGCCATCCGGGCGTTACCGAGCTGACGCTGCGGCTGGATGTGCGTCCGCGCTACGTGTACGCCGACCCGCGCGTTGCAAAGGATTGCGGCAAGGTCGCGCTGACGATGGGGCCGCTGGTGTACTGCTTTGAGCAGGCGGATAACGGCGGCGGGCTGGCGTCCATGGGCGTGGATGGAACGGCGAAGGTTACCCTGTTGCCTAACCCCGTTGATCCCGCCAGCTTTGCGTTGCAAGTGAGCGGCTGGCAGGAGCACGCCGCCGCAGAAGCGCTTTATACGTCGGAGCCGCCTGTGCGCGAGGCTCGCGCACTGACCGCAGTGCCCTACTATTGCTGGAACAACCGGGGCGTGGGGGAGATGCGCGTCTGGATGCGTCGGTGACCGCACGCGGGCGCGATATCGCGCGCCCTTGCTGCTGCCGGAGCTGCGCCGGAGCGCGGCCGCGCAGGATGCCATTTGCCATTGCAGTGCCGTGTAAAAATAATGCTTGCATTTTCACGGAACGTTTGTTATAATACATCCGCTGCCGAAATGAGGTAGCGCGTGGGGCATTAGCACAGTTGGTAGCGCGCGACATTCGCATTGTCGAGGTCAGGAGTTCGAATCTCCTATGCTCCACCATAA
>CAYOYK010000009.1:0-1810 GCA_964408185.1 uncultured Oscillospiraceae bacterium
TACCAATTTCGGAGCCGCCTGTCTTTTTTCACTTATCTATTGTACCTCAACAGCGGCGTTAGAATTTGCACAGGCTTTCATCCCAGCTGCGAGATCAGCGCCCGGCCCTCGCCAGCCAGCGTCAGCGCGGGGCACAGCGCCGGAATCAGCACGCTCCGGCCCGCCGCCAGCGGCAGCTCGCCGCCCTGCCACATCAGCGTCAGCGCGTCAAGCGCCGTGAGCATGCGGAAGCTGCTGCCGTGCTCCGGCAGCGCCAGCTTGCCCGCCACGCACGCGCACAGCAGCGTAAACGCGGGCACGCGCAGCACCTCGCGCAGGCCCGCCTCGGTCGGCAGCTCGGCGCGTTGTCCGGCCAGCGCGACGTCCACCACGTCCATCGCCTGCGCGAGGTGGAGCGGGCGCTTTTCGCCCTTGGCGTTGACGCGGTTGTAATCCCAAAAGCGGTAGGTCACATCGCTCGACTGCTGGATCTCGTACAGCACAATGCCCGGCCCGATGGCGTGAACCATGCCGCTCTGGATATAAAACACGTCGCCCGCCTTGACCGGGACGCGGCGGATCAGCTCGTCCAGCGGCTGTGCGGCGTCCACGGCGGCCTGCAGCGCCTGCCGCGTCACGCCGGGCTTGATGCCATACAGGATGGCCGCGTCCGGCTCCGCGCTCAGGATGACCCACGCCTCGCTCTTGCCCAGCTTGCCGTTCTCGTGCGCGCCCGCGTACGCGTCGTCCGGGTGCACCTGCACGCTGAGGGTATCGTGCGCGTCCAGCAGCTTGAGCAGCAACGGGAACGTCCCCGCGCCGTCCGGCCCCGCGAGGGCCTCCTCGTCGAGCGTCAGCAGCTCGCCCAGCGGCGTTCCCATCGGATCGACGCTGTTGAGGCCGGGAATGGCGCTGATCTCCAGCGCCTCGCCGGTGCGCGGATCGGGGATCTCCTTGTGGTAGAGCTCCTTGAGGCGGCATCCGCCCCAAGGCGTGCTGTCGCCGTAGCGGTAGGCGGGGCGCATGGGGATGGGCAGCAGCGGCGTTTGGCAGGACAGACGGCTCTCGTAGCAGTAATACGGCACGTCCCGCGTGTAATGCCCCTGCGGAAAGTACACCTGCCCCGCCCGCCTGTCCATGCTGGCGGCAAACAGCGCCTGCGCGCGCTCGTTGAGCGAGCAGGTATCGGCGCGCAGCACGTCGCAGCCCAGCCGGAGCGCCTCGGCCTCCGCAAAGGCGACGGCCTCGCGGGCCAGCCCATGGCCGCCGCACCGCGGCTCCACCGCCACGCGGTGGAGGGCCATCGGCTTAACGCCGTAGCGCCACGCAACCGTCGCGTATTCCGGCTCCTGCTCCCTCGTCAGCGCAAAGGCGCAAGCGGGCGCGCCGTTTTGATACGCGGCGTACAGGCGGCCGTTCTCGACGTCCGCGCGCAGGCTCTCCTCGCGGGGGTATTCCCCCCAATGCCACTGGCGCAGGCCGCGCGCCTCCATATCCTCCGCCGCGCGGCGGTAGAGCCCGCAGACGGCTTCCAGTTCCTCGGCCTTGACCAACGCAAACTTCATGCCATATCCTCCGTATACATGCTGTATAGCTGGTAATACTTGCCCTTCTTGGCCATCAGCTCCCGGTGCGTGCCCTGCTCCTCCACGCCGTTCTCGGTGAGGACCCAGATGGTGGTGGCGTTGCGGATGGTGGTCAGCCTGTGGGCGATGGTGAACGACGTGCGCCCGACGGAGAGCTTCTCCAGCGACTGCTGCACAAGGCGCTCGCTCTCGTTATCCAGCGCGCTGGTGGCCTCGTCCAGTATCAGGATGGCCGGGTTTTTGAG
>CAYOYK010000009.1:1820-71117 GCA_964408185.1 uncultured Oscillospiraceae bacterium
AACACGCGCGCGATGGAGACGCGCTGCTTCTGCCCGCCGCTCAGCTTGACGCCGCGCTCGCCCACATAGGTCTGGTAGCCGTCCGGCAGCTCCATGATGAACTCATGCGCGCCGGCCTGCCGCGCGGCGGTGATCACCTGCTCGTGCGTCGCGCCGGGCAGGCCGTAGGCGATGTTCTCGTACACGGTGCCGGAGAACATGTACACCTCCTGCTGCACCACGCCGATGTTCTCGCGCAGGCTCTGCTGGGTGAGGCGCGTGATGTCCTGCCCGTCGATGAGAATGCGCCCGCTGGTCACATCGTAAAAGCGGGGAATCAGGTTGCACAGCGTGGTCTTGCCGCCGCCGCTGGGCCCCACCAGCGCCACGCGGTCGCCCGCGCTGACCTTGAGGCTGATGTTCGCCAGCACGGAGCGATCGTTATCCTCATAATGGAAGGACACATCCTCGAACGTGATGTCCCCGCGCATGTCCTTCAGCTCGGCCGCGTCCGGCGCGTCGGTGATGGCGGGCTCCACGTCCATGATCTCCGCAAAGCGCTCGATGCCCGTCATGCCCTGCTGAAACTGCTCGGTAAACTCCACGATGCGGCGAATCGACGTAAGCAGCGTGCCCACGTAGAGCAGGTACGCCACGTAATCCGGCGCGGTGATGCGCTTGTCGATCAGAAACAGCGCGCCCACCACCACGACCACGATGTACATCAGCCCGTCGAACACGCGCGTCGTCGTGCCGAAGCACGCCATGGCGAGATAGCTCTTCTTTTTGATCTTGACAAACTCGTCGTTGCCATGCTCGAATTTTTCGATCTCGATGGGCTCGTTGGCAAAGCTCTTGACCACGCGGATGCCCAGCAGGCTGTCCTCCACCTGCGCGTTGATCTCGCCCACCTGATGCCGGCGCTCCTTAAAGCAAACGCGCATCCATTTGTTGAAAAAGCGCACGCACACGTACATCAGCGGCAGCATGGCAAAGACGATCAGCGTCAGCAGCGGGTTCATGCCCAGCAATATCACAAACGAAACGACGATCTTGATGACGGCGATAAACAGCTCCTCCGGGCAATGGTGCGCAAACTCGGTAACCTCAAACAGGTCGCTTGTGATGCGCGCCATGATCTGCCCGATTTTGGCGTTGCTGAAATACGAGAAGCTCAGCTTTTGCAGGTGCGCAAACAGATCCGTGCGCATGTTGGCCTCGATGTGCGTGCCCATGACATGGCCCACATAGCTCATGTAAAAGGCGGCCGCCGCGTCCACCACGCGCAGCGCCACGTACAGCAGGCCCACGCGCAGCACGTACTCCGCGGTGAGCGCGGCCAGATCGGTGGTGGCGTAGGCCGTGATGTTTTTGACGATGAGCGGCAGGGCCAAATCGCACAGCGTGGTGAGCGCGGCGCAGAACAAATCCAAAATCATGATGGGGACGAAGCCCTTGTAGTATGGCAAAAAGCGCTTGATCAGGGACGCGTTTTTCGCGGCGCGGGTATTCCTCATGCGGATGCTCCTTCTGTAAGTGGGTTATTGGGCGGCGTTGGACAGCATCAGCTGCGCCTGCGCCAGCAGCGTGCCCAGCTCGTCCTGATGGCTCTTGGGGCAGACGATGGCGTACACCGCGCCCTCGCCCTGCGCGAAAACGCACACCGACGAGGCGGAGTCCATGCGCACGGCGTCCAGCCCGGCCACGGAATAGCGCTGCTCCACGGCCAGCGAATAGTCGCTGCCGCCCAGCAGCGTGGCGGCCGTTACGGGACGGATGCTCTCGGCGGTGACGGTCTGCCCGTCCGCGAAGGCGTATACAAAGGTCACGCGGCGGGCGTACGCGCCGTTGAAGGCGGTATCGTACAGGGTAGCGGACTGCATCGTCCAGCCGCCCTGCAAGGTGAGCACGGGCTTGACAAAGCGCGCCGCCAGCGCAGGGATATCCGCGCTGGATTGGGCGGTCATGCCGTTCATCGGCGTGCGGATGATCTCGTCCGGGGCGAGGGTGGGCGATACGCCGTCCTCCTCGCTGGGCTCGCCCAGCAGCAGGAACACGTAGCAGAACGTCAGCGTCGCCAGAATCAGCAGCGCCATGCCCACGCGCTTTAGGATGACGCGTCCGCGCTTGGGCTTGCTTTCGATGGGCGCGTCGTCCGTAATAGCCTGCTGCCGCGGGAGCGCGGCGGCATCCGGCGCTCCGCCGCGTTCCGGCGCGGGCGCGCGATCTCGCTCGCTCACAGGCATCCCTCCCTTGCGACTCTATTGCCTCACATTGTAGCACAGGCCGCAAAAAAAAGCCACCGTCAAGCGTGACGATGGCGCGGCGTATCGCAATAGCGGCTGCGTCGCTTTTGCGAGGCTTGCGCTTTTCCCCCTGCAACCTGCACGGTCGGCAGAGGGCCTCCCTCACAGAACGAGGCCGGTGAAACGTATAGGGAAGCGTTGCTTCGCAGCGCCGCCGATCCCGACGGCTGGCAGTCGCGTTACGTAAAGTGATTCTCGGAGGTTTTTTCCATGTTGCGCTTGAACACGGAGAGGTTATTGTCCGCGTCTACAGTCGCCAGCAGCGCGTCGCCGGGGGTATCAAAGCCCTGAAGGGCAAGCTGCTTGGTCAGCCAGATTTCGTTATTGCCGGACGCTTTCAGGTTGGCGGCCATCACAAGGCCGTCCATAATCACGGTATAGGGCGGGCGGCTTTGCGCGGGCGCAAGCTGTAAATCCTCCGGCGTTACGGGGCGGGCGGTCTCCGCGGGCAGAAAGCTGATGCGGCCGTTGGTCTCCAGCACGGCCATGGAAAGCTGGCTGAGGTTGAAGTACCCGCTGTTGCGGCATTGCGTCAGGAACTCGCTCAGATCCAGCTTGGACTTTTTGAGGTTGTTGTAGAACAGCGTGCCCCGATCGTACAGCACAAGCGCCTTGCCCAAAAAGAAATTGCGCAGCCTGCGGCTTTTGCTGTTGATCAGCGAGATGCCCAGCGTGACCAGCGCGTAGAGGATCATGGCCAGAAAGGGGTACAGCCAGTCGCCCTCGATGTTGGTGGACATCTCGGCCGCGATGGAGCCGATGGTGATGCCCGTTACATAATCGAACATGCTCAGCTGGCTCATCTGGCGATTGCCCAGCATTTTGGTAAGCAAAAACAGCGTCGCAACGGACGCGAGCGTTGTCCACAGCACCGTGATTACCTGCACGCGCATCCCTCCCCGCCACATCAGAAGGGAGTATGCGCGGACGCGGGCCGACTTATGCGCGGCAGGCCGTCAGCAGGCCAAGCTCCGCCGCTCCGGCGCGATACAGCGCCTCGGCGCAGGCGGCGGCCGTCGCCCCGGTGGTGCACACGTCGTCCACCAGCAGCACGCGCTTGCCCGATACCAGCGCCGGGTCGGCCTCAAAAGCGCCTTGGAGGTTGCTCAGGCGCTCCTCGCGGCTCATGCCGACCTGCGGATGACCGCCGCGCGCGCGTCTGAGCGCCGCGCTCGCCATAGGCAGGCCGCAAAGCCTCGCCGTCTGCGCGCAGAGCAACTCCGCCTGATTATACCCGCGTCGGCCCTGACGCTTGCGGAACATCGGCACGGGAACGATCAGATCCCAGCGGGCGGGCTCCGTCAGCGCGGCCATGGCCTGCCCCAGCGGCACAGCCGCAAGCCGCGTGTTGGCAAACTTGAGCGAGCGCACGAGCTTTTGCGCAAGGCCCTCGTAGCGGTAGGGCGCGGCGGCCCACGCGAACTCGCTCACCTCGGCCGCGTCGCGCTGCCCCGCGGCGGCGCAGGCTTGCAGCTCGGCCTCGCACGCCTCGCAAAGCGAATGCTCCCGCCCGCGCGGCATGGAGGCGCGGCAGGCCATGCAGCGGTTCCCCTGCGGAAAGGAGGTCTCCAGCAGCCATTGTCCTACGCGTCGGAGCTGTTGCATGCGCACCTCACAGATCAACCAGCGCTTCCAGCCGCGCGCGCAGCGTGGTGTAGCGCTTGGCAACGTGGTTGTTGGCGACCATTTGGGCCACGATCTCCTCGCGGCCGACCAGCACCACAAGCTGGCGGGCGCGCGTGAGCGCGGTATACAGCAAATTGCGGGCCAGCAGCATCGGCGGGCCGCCGACCACGGGCATGACCACCACGGGGAACTCGCTGCCCTGACTCTTGTGCACGGTAAGGCAATAGGCCAGCTCCAGCGCGTCCAGCTGCTGCTTTTGGTAGGTGGCCAGCCGGTCGTCGTCAAAGCAGACGGTAAGCAGGTGCTCGGCGGGATCGACGTCCTCCACATAGCCCACGTCGCCGTTAAAAACGCCCTGTCCCTCCTCAACGCCAAACTCGCCGCGCTTCACATAGGCGAGCTGGTAGTCGTTCTTGGTTTGGATCACCTTGTCGCCGACGCGGAACTCGGTGTCCCCGTGCGTGAGGGAATCGGCGTCCGCGCGCTCCGGGTTGAGGGCGTTTTGCAGCAGGCGGTTGAGGGCGTAGCTGCCGCAGTCGCCCTTCTTGGTGGGGCTGAGCACCTGAATCGAGCGGACGGCCTCGCGCTGCCATTGGCCCTTGGGGAAGCCCAAATACTTGGGCAGCCGGTTCAGCAGCAAATTGCAGATGCTCTGGGCGGCCTCGCTCTGGGTGTTTTTGTGCTCAAAAAAGAAATCGGCGTTCTTTTTGTTGAGGTAGGGCAGCTCGCCGTCGTTGATGCGGTGGGCGTTGAGGACGATCATGCTGCTCTCGTCCTGCCGGAAGATATCCGTCAGGCGCACGCTGGGCACCACGTCGCTTTGCAAAATATCGCGCAGCACGTTGCCCGCGCCCACGCTGGGCAGCTGATCCGCATCCCCGACCAATATCAGCCGCGTGCCGGGCAGCACCGCGCGCAGCAGCCCGCGCATCAGCAGCGCGTCCACCATGCTCATCTCGTCCACAATCAGGCAGTCGGTCTCCAGCGGGTAGTCCTCGTTGCGGACGAATGTGTTCTCCTCTCCGCCGTACTCCAGCAGGCGGTGGATGGTGCGGGCCTCCTCGGCGGTGGCCTCGCTCATGCGCTTGGCGGCGCGGCCCGTGGGCGCGCAGAGGGTTACGTCGTTCTCCTCCTTGAGCAGGCGGATGATGCAGTTGATGATGGTCGTCTTGCCCGTGCCGGGGCCGCCGGTGATGACCAGCACGCCCTCCTCGATGGCCATGCGGATGGCGGACTTTTGCACCTTGCTAAAGTGCACGTCCAGCTCGGCCTCGATTTTTTCGATGCGCTGGGGCAGCCCGGCAACACGCTTGTACGGACGCGCCTCCATGAGGTAATGCAGGCGGGTGGCGATTTCGCTCTCCGCGTGATAGAACACCGGCAGGCACACGCAGTCCTCGCAATCCGCAAAGGAAAAGCCGACCAGCATTTTGATCAGCAGAGCCTCCTGCACCTGATTGCGCACCACGCTTTCCTCCACGCGCAGCATGGCGCACGCGCGGGAGACAAGCTCCTCGCGCGGGAGGTAGGTATGGCCCGCGCCGTTCGCCGCCTCGTTGAGCAGATAGTACAGCGCGGAGCGGATACGGTACTCACTCTGCGGGTCGATCCCCATGGACAGCGCGATGCGATCGGCGGTGAGGAAGCCCACGCCGTCGATATCCGTCACAAGGCGATAGGGGTTTTGCTTGATGAGCTCCTGCGTCAGCTCGCCGTAATACTTGGCGATCTTCATCGCCAGATTGGGGCTGATGCCGTAGTTTTGCAGGAACACCAGCGTGCGGCGCGCGGCGGTCTGCTCGCGGTAGCTCTCGATAATCATCTCGGCCTTTTTGGGGCCGATGCCGGGGATCTCGGTGATGCGGTGCGGGGTCTCATCCAGCACGGCGAGGGTCTCCTCGCCGAAATGCCGCACGATCAGCTTGGCGGTGCTGGGCCCCACGCCGCGGATCAGCCCGGAGCCAAGGTATTTTTCCACGCCGCTCAGCCCGGAGGGAGGCTTGATCTCGCAAACCTTGGCGTTGAACTGCCTGCCGTACACCGGGTGCTCCGTCCAGTCGCCCTCCAAGCGGACGCTCTCCCCCGCGCTCAGCTCCGGCAGCACGCCCACTACGGTCTCCTGCCGACGGCCTTGCAGCACGCGCAGGACGGAGTAGCCGTTCTCATCGTTGCGGAAGGTGGTCTCCTGCACGGTCGCGGTCATTTCCTCCATCAGCGCGCCTTCCTTCCACTGGATTCTTAGGGCGATTATACCATAATCCGCCGCGCTTGGGTAGCCTGTACGGGATGGGAGAGAATCGGGCAAATTGTTCGCTTGACGGCAATACCGCTTGCAATTGGAAGCGTTTGGGTGTATACTGTCTCCGTACCAAGAAAGGGGGCTTCCGTATGAAGTCTATTAACATCAAGCTGAGCCTGGCCGAGAACGTCAAGTCGTTCGTCAACATCGTGAATCGCTACCCCTACGATGTCGATCTTCGCGCGGGCCGTCACGTGGTGGACGCCAAGTCGATCCTGGGCATCTTCAGCCTCGACCTGAGCAAGCCCATCACCATGGAGATCTACGCCGACAGCTGCGACGATCTTCTGAGCGATATCAAGCCCTTCGTGGCGTAATATCGCCGCCTGCCGCAAGGCAGGCGCACAGGCACAGCAAAAACGCGCAGAGCGCGTACGGAGCAAGGAAATTCCTTGCTCTTTTTGGAATTGCAGGATTTCGCGCCGAGAATCCAGAAGGGAGGCTCCTATGGCGATACAATCCCCCCGACGCAACGTAAGCGAGGCGGAGCGCAAACTGCTGATCCTCCATCTGCTGCAGGCGCTGGAGCCCTCCGCCGCCGAGCCGCTGTGGCAGTTTGCCTCCGGCTGGGCCCTCACGGACGATTATTTTGCCTTCCGGCTGACGCTGCACGAGCTTACCGAGGGCGGGCAAATCGCCGCCGGGTCGCACGCCATGGCCGGGCAGCTTTACGTGACGGACGCGGGCCGCGAGTCCCTGCGGCTGTTTGGCGACAGGCTCCCCGCCAGCATGCGGCGCACCATCGCCGCCCACGCGGAGGCCTTCAAGAGCCAGCAGCTGCACCGTCGGCAGGTGAGCGCGATCTACGAGAGCGCCGAGCGCGGGGACTACGCGCTGCTGCTGCGCCTCACGGAGGGCGAGGTGAGCACGCTGCGTCTGCGCGTGCGCACCAAGCACCGCGCCGTAGCGCGGGACTGCCAGCAGCGCTTTGGCGCGGCAGCCTCCGCGGTGCTGCAAATGTTCTACGCGCCGCCGACGCCCGCGCGGCCCGACGCGCCGTCCGGCCCGGACGCAAGCGCCGCCGCCCTCCCGCCGGACGAGCGCTTCGCGGTGGAGGCCCTGAGCGCCACGGAATACTTAGCGCATTGCCGCTTTCCCCCGGCGGACGGCGCGGAGATCGAGCTGTGGCTGCTGTTTCCTACGGCGGAGAGCGCGACGGCCTTTGCGGAGGCGGCACGCGCGCGCCAGCAGGAGATCGCCGCGGCGCTTCTGCGCACGCTGCGGACAGGGAAAGCATAACGCCGCCAGCGAGCATCCCCGCGCATTCTATTGATAGAACCAAGGCCGCGCCTTTGCGAAGAAGCGCGGCCCTTTCTTTGCCCCAAAAACGGAAGTCCCGCCCCGCGCCGCTACCCCAGCCAGTCGCAGTAACGGCTTACGGGATACAGCGTTTTGATCATCCGCGCAAGGAAAACGCGCTCCTCCGGCTTCATAAATTCCGGGTAGCGCTGGTAGAGCACACGCATGGCGTTGAGGCTCTCCACATGCAGCGAATAGTCGTTGATCTTTAGGTAGTTGGCCGAAAACGGCGTAAGGCAATCAAAAAGCACGCCCATCAGATCGTCGGTCAGCCAGCCGATATCCCGCAGGTTGAGGCGGCGAGTGCGGTAGTCCGGCAGCACGACGCGCATGCTGCCGCGCGTCAGGCGGCTCATGCCGGTCAGCACGTAGCGCTCCAGCTGCGTGTGCAGCTCCTCCAGCGTTTGGCGGTAGGGAGCAAAATCGGCCAGCAGCTGTGCCGCGCCGCGCGCGAAGCTGTTGGACGAAAGAAAAAGCGCGCCGACCCACGGGCGAAGCACGCGCTCCACGTCCCCTTGGGTGATGGGAACCGCCATGCCCGCTCCCCCTCCCGCACAATTTGCTAATTGTTTTCTTTTCTACGGGAAACGCCGAATATCCTTGTTTTCCGCAAAGAAAGAATCGAAGCGGTATGAATATTATGCGTATATTTAGCTTATATATGTAATCTTATACATTTTGAAATTGTCAATCCCGTTTTCTTGTGGTCGAACACGAGCGGCACACCATGGGTTGTGGAAAAGGCATTTGACGCGGCGCGAGTTATTCACAATCGTCTTGACACGGGACGCTTGCCAAAACCGCGTGGTTCTGTTATGATAATCTCCGGCGCGCTTTCCGGAGAGAGCAGTTTTCCACAGGGCAGGCGCGTAGGCCCCGACATCCGGCGGTTGGGACGCTGCGGGATCTCATTATGAATATTATACAAATCTTGGTCATTTTTGTTACGAAAGGGTTGTCGTTGCCTTGCTGAATGCGGAAGATCTGTGGAGCAGCGCGTGTAAGCGCCTAAAGGAAGAAATGAACTCCACCTCCTACGACACCTGGATTTCCACCGCGCTGAAGCCCTATGCCGTCATCGAGAATTGCCTGCTGCTGGAGTGCGTCAACGAACTGATGAAGGAAATCGGCGTCAACCGCTACATGAACCAGATCCAGAACGCGGTATCGCAATCGGCGGGCCGCGCGCTGACGGTAGAGGTGTACAGCCACGACGCGCTTCTGTCGCGCGTCAACGAGCTGGAGGCCCGCCGCACCGACGACAACGTGGGCATGCTCAACCCCAAGTATACGTTCGACACATTTGTGGTAGGCACCAGCAATCGCTTTGCGCACGCGGTGTCCCTTGCCGTGGCCGAGGTGCCCGCCAAGGCGTACAACCCGCTGTTCATCTACGGCGGCGTGGGCCTTGGCAAAACCCACCTCATGCACGCCATCGGCCACTACGCGCACGAGCTCTTTCCGGAAATGAAGCTGCTGTACATCACCAGCGAGGATTTTACCAACCAGCTCGTCCGCGCGCTGCAAACCAACAAAATGCCCGATTTCCGCGAGCGCTTTCGCAACGTGGACATCCTGATGGTGGACGACATCCAATTTATCGCGGGCAAGACCAGCACGGAGGAGGAGTTCTTCCACACATTCAACCACCTGCGGGACGCCGGCAAGCAGATCGTCATGACCAGCGATAAGCCGCCCAAGGACATCGACAACTTGGAGGAACGCCTGTGCAGCCGCTTTGAGGGCGGCCTGATCGCCGATATCCAGCGCCCGGATTACGAGACGCGTCTGGCCATTCTGCGCAAGAAGGCCGAGTTTGAGCGCCTCGTCGTCGGCGACGACATCCTGACGCTCATCGCCGAGAAAATCGATACCAACGTCCGCGAGCTGGAGGGCTCCCTGACGCGCCTGACGGCGTACTCGTCGCTGACGGGCCGCCCCATCGACATGCAGCTGGCCCGCGAGGCCCTGCGCGAGCTGTTCAGCCACGCGGAGAGCCGCCGCATCACCTGCGAGACCATCCAAGAGGCCGTGGCGACCTACTACGGCATCACGGTCGAGGATCTGAAAAGCCCGCGGCGCAATCACGAGATCACCGTGCCGCGCCAGATCGCCATGTACCTGACCCGCGAAATGATGCCCCTGAGCCTGACCAAGATCGGCGACGCGTTTGGCGGACGCCATTACACGACTGTGATGTCCTCCATCGACAAGGTGGACGAGTCCATCAAGCAGTCGCCCAGCCTGACCGGGCTGCTGGACGATATCCGGCGGATTTTGCGGGACGGAAAGTAAGCCGAGAAAAGCACGAGGCTGCGCGCGCCTCGCTTCAGCCCGCCAAGGAGCCGGATCAGGCGGCGGCGAAAGGGCTTTGCGGCAAACCGGACAGGGCCGATCGCCCTCCGCCGGCCGAATCGGCTGCGGGTGAACAGCGCAAGCCTCATAAAGGGACGCAGCCGCTTTGCTGACACGCGGAGAGGGCCGGGCGTCCCTCCTTTTTTGCGCTTGGAACGCATTTCCGTATTGCTCTATTCCCGCGGCTATGGTAGAATGATAGGTGAACATTTGTTTGCTATTTATTTGAAGGAGGGCCTCCCTATGTCCGCATCCAAGGTGTATTTTACCAGCTTCCGTACCGCGCCAGACCAGAGCCCGCTGGACAAGCTAAAGAACCTGATCGTGAAGGCCGGCATCAAGCAAATGCCGCTGGATGACAAGTTTGCCGCGATCAAGATCCATTTTGGCGAGCCCGGCAACCTCAGCTTCCTCCGCCCCAACTACGCGCGCGTCGTGGTGGATACGCTCAAGGAGATGGGCGCGCGGCCCTTCCTGACCGACTGCAACACGCTCTACCCCGGCATGCGCCGCAACGCGCTGGATCACATTGAGGCCGCATACCAGAACGGCTTCTCGCCGATGCAGGTCGGCTGTCAGGTGATCATCGCGGACGGGCTGGTCGGCAACGATCACGTCAGCGTGCCCATCAAGGGCGAGTACCTCGACCACGCGCTCATCGGCCGCGCCGTCATGGACGCGGACGCGATCATCAGCCTGACGCACTTTAAGGGCCACGAGCTCACCGGCATCGGCGGGGCGCTGAAGAACATCGGCATGGGGCTTGGCTCCACCGCCGGCAAGCGCGAGATGCACAACGACGGCAAGCCCACCGTGGACCCGAACGCCTGCGTCGGCTGCGGCATGTGCTTCAAGCAGTGCGGGCAGGGCGCCATCAGCTTTACCGGCGAGGGCAAGGGCCGCAAGGCGTATATCGATCACGACAAGTGCGCGGGCTGTGGGCGCTGCGTGGGCGCGT
Organism: uncultured Oscillospiraceae bacterium; assembly: GCA_964408185.1. Lineage (GTDB taxonomy): Bacteria > Bacillota > Clostridia > Christensenellales > Aristaeellaceae > CAYOYK01. The sequence goes on from CAYOYK010000009.1 coordinate 12,643, forward strand.
GCCGCAAGCAGGGCGCGATCGGCGGCGCGGACAGCGGCCCGGAGCTGTGCGCCTGCAAGATCAGCGAGTACGCGCTGGCCGTGCTGCAGGACAGGCCGCACTTCCATATCAGCCTGGTCATGGACGTGAGCCCCCTGTGCGATTGCCACTCCGGCAACGACCTGCCCATTGTGCCCGATGTGGGCATGTTTGCCAGCTTTGACCCCGTGGCGCTGGATACCGCCTGCGCCGAGGCCTGCAACCGCATGCCCGCCACGCCCGGCTCTTGGCTGAGCGAGGTGGAGCACCCCACGGGCGATCATTTTCACGACATCGCTCCCATCACCAACTGGCGCGCGGGGCTGGAGCATGCCCAGAAGCTCGGCCTCGGCACCATGGACTATCAATTGATCGAGGTGTAATCCTTGCAGGATAAGCTCATCGTTCGCGGCTGCCGCGAGCACAACCTGAAAAACATCACAGTGGAGATCCCCCGCAACAAGCTGGTCGTGTTTACGGGCCTGAGCGGCTCCGGCAAGAGCAGTCTGGCTTTTGATACCATCTACGCCGAGGGCCAGCGCCGCTATGTGGAAAGCCTGAGCAGCTACGCCCGCATGTTCCTCGGCCAGATGGAAAAGCCCGATATTGACAGCATCGAGGGCCTGAGCCCCGCCATTTCCATCGACCAAAAGACCACCAGCAAGAACCCCCGCTCCACCGTGGGCACCGTGACCGAGATCTACGACTACCTGCGCCTGCTCTACGCGCGGGTCGGCATTCCGCATTGCCCGGTGTGCGGCAAAGAGATCAAGCAGCAGACCGTCGATCAGATGACCGATCAGGTGTTGGCCTACGAGGACGGCCAGAAGATGCAGGTGCTGGCGCCCGTGGTGCGCGCCCGCAAGGGCGAGCATACCAAGCTGCTGGAGGACGCGCGCAAGCGCGGCTTCGTGCGCGCGCGCGTGGACGGCGAGACCTACGAGCTGGACGATGTGCCCCCGCTGGACAAAAAGTATAAGCACAGCATCGAGATCGTGGTCGATCGTCTGGTCATCAAGCACGACAAGGCTTTCCTGCGCCGCCTGACCGACAGCATGGAGACCGCCGCCAAGGAGAGCGGCGGGCTGGTGCTGATTGACCTGTTTGAGAAGGGCTCGCTGATGTTCAGCCAGAACTACGCCTGCCCCGACTGCGGCGTGTCCATTGAGGAGCTTACGCCGCGCATGTTCAGCTTCAACAGCCCGTTCGGGGCCTGCCCGCACTGCGGGGGCCTTGGCACCGTGATGCGCATGAGCGTGGATACCCTCTTCCCCGATCAGACCAAGAGCCTTGCGCAGGGCGCGCTGCAGGCCATGGCCTTTGACGTGGGCGACGCGAACAGCTTTGCGGGGATTTGCTTCCGCGCGCTGGCGGAAAAGTATGATTTCAGCATGGATACCCCGGTCAAGGACCTGCCGGAGCGCATAATGAAAATTCTTCTCTACGGCACCGGCAGCGAGAAGATCACCATTCATTACGAGGGCGCAAACGGCGTGGGCAGCTATCAGACGACCTTCGAGGGCGTAATCACCACGCTGATGCGCCGCTATCACGAGACCAGCAGCGACGTCATGAAGGCCCGCTACGAGGAGTGCATGAGCAACGAGCCCTGCGAGACCTGCGGCGGCCTGCGGCTCAAGCCGGAGGTGCTCGCCGTCACCGTGGGCGGGCTGAACATCGCGCAGGCGTGCGATTTGAGCATCGTCAAGGCGCGGGCGTTCTTTGCCGGCTTGCGGCTGAACGACACCCAGCGCATGATCGCCGCGCAGATCCTCAAGGAGATTGACGCAAGGCTTGGCTTCTTGGATAGCGTCGGGCTGAATTACCTCACGCTCAGCCGCGCGGCGGCCAGCCTGAGCGGCGGCGAGGCCCAGCGCATCCGGCTGGCGACGCAGATCGGCAGCAGCCTCATGGGCGTGCTGTACATCCTAGACGAGCCGTCCATCGGCCTGCACCAGCGCGATAACCAAAAGCTGCTGGCCACCCTCAAGCGCCTGCGCGATCTGGGCAACACGCTCATCGTCGTGGAGCACGACGAGGAAACCATGTACGCCGCCGACTACATCGTGGATATCGGCCCCGGCGCGGGAAAGCACGGCGGCTACCTGACCGCCTGCGGCACCATCGAGGATATCCTCGCCTGCCCGGAATCGCTGACGGGCCAGTACCTGAGCGGCAAAAGGCAAATCGCCGTGCCCGCCAAGCGCAGGGAGCCCTCCGGGTTCCTGACCGTGCGCGGCGCGCGGGAGAACAACCTGAAGGGAATCGACGTTCAATTTTCGCTGGGCGTGCTTTGCTGCGTGACGGGCGTGAGCGGATCGGGCAAAAGCAGCTTGGTCAACGAGATCCTGTACAAGCACCTCGCCAAGGTGCTCAACCGCGCGCATACCAAGCCCGGCAGGTTTGACCGGATCGACGGTCTCAAGCAGCTTGACAAGATTATCTGCATCGACCAGAGCCCCATCGGGCGCACGCCGCGGAGCAATCCGGCCACGTATACCGGGCTGTTTGATCTCATCCGCAAGCTGTTTGCGGCCACGCCGGACGCAAAGGCGAGAGGCTACAAGGAAAACCGCTTCTCCTTTAACGTCAAGGGCGGCCGCTGCGAGGCCTGCACCGGCGACGGCCTGCTGAAAATCGAAATGCACTTTTTGCCGGATATCTACGTGCCCTGCGACGTGTGCCACGGCATGCGCTACAACCGTGAAACGCTGGAGGTCGCCTATAAGGGCAAAAACATCTACGAAGTGCTGGATATGACCGTGGAGGACGCGCTCCCGTTTTTTGAGAACCACCCCAAGATCCGCACGATACTGCAAACGCTGTACGACGTTGGCCTGAACTACATGAAGCTCGGCCAGCCCAGCACGCAGCTCTCCGGCGGCGAGGCGCAGCGCGTCAAGCTGGCCACGGAGCTGAGCAGGCGCGCGACCGGCCGGACGATCTATCTGCTGGACGAGCCGACGACGGGCCTGCACACGGCCGATGTGGACAAGCTGATCGAGGTGCTGCAGCGGCTGGTGGACGCAAACAACAGCGTGCTGGTCATCGAGCACAACCTTGACGTTATCAAGACGGCAGACTATGTGATCGATCTGGGGCCGGAGGGCGGCGATCAGGGCGGCATGCTGGTGTGCGAGGGCACGCCGGAGGAGGTGGCGCAGGTCGAGGCCAGCTACACAGGCCACTACCTCAAGCCCGCGCTGGAAAAGGCCAGAAGAATGGCCATGGCCGCGCCGGAGGCAACAGCGAAGGCAAAGCCGAAGGCCAAGCCGGGTGCCAAACCGAAGGCCAAGGCGACTGCCGCGCCGGAGGCAACAGCGAAGGCAAAGCCGAAGGCCACGCCGGGTGCCAAACCGAAGGCCAAGCCGACAGCCGCGCCGGATGCAAACGCGAAGGCCAAGGCGGCTGCCGCGCCGGAGACAAACGCGAAGGCAAAGCCGGGGGCCAAGGCGACGGTCAAACCGAAAGCCAAGGCAAAAGCGGCCGACAAGCCCTGACTCGTCGCGCGTAAGCGCGCTCATATTCTGGGCAGGGGGGACCCGCCATGCGCATTCTTGTTTTGGGAGGCACGCGCTTTTTTGGCAAGCACTTGGTGCGTGTTCTGCTTTCCCACGGCCATGATGTAACCCTTGCCACGCGCGGGCAAACGCCGGATGAGTACGGCGACAGCGTGCGGCGCGTCCGCGTGGACCGCACGCTGCCCGGCGCGCTGCAGGACGTGCTGGGCGGGCAGCGCTACGATGTAATTTGCGATAACATCGCGTATTGCTCCAACGATGTGCGCCGCCTGCTGGACGCGACGCGCTGCGGGCGGTACGTGCTCACCTCCTCCGCGGCGGTCTACCAGAGCCACGGCAGCATTGCGGAGGCCGACTTTGACCCGCTGGCCGTACCCGTGACGTGGGGCGACCGCGCGGCCTTTGCCTACGGCGAGGGCAAGCGGCAGGCCGAGCGCGCGCTGCGGCAGGCCTACCCCGACCAGCCCGCGGCGGCGGCGCGGTTTCCCTATGTGCTTGGCCCCGACGACTACACTCGGCGGCTGACCTTCTATGTGGAGCATATCCTTCGCGGGCAGCCGATCGACAGCGACGATTGGGACGTGCCGATGGCCTTTGTGCGTGCGGATGAGGCCGGGGCGTTTCTGGCGCATCTGGCGGAGAGCGATTTTGCGGGGGCCGTGAATGGCGCCAGCGAGCAAACGGCCTCCCTGCGCCAGATCTCCGACTATGTATGGCAGAAAACCGGTAAGCGCGCGGTGCTCAGCGATACGGGCGATCCCGCGCCCTACAACGGCGAGCAGCCGTACAGCATCAATGTGGAGCGCGCCCGGAGCATAGGCTTTACGTTTACGCCGCTGCGGGAATGGCTGTTTGCGCTGCTGGACGATCTGATCCGCGCGGCGCGCGGCTGACGCGGCCACAATCCAGATTTCCCGCCCTGGCAAGCAATCGCTGCCGGGGCTTTGCGATTTATGCGCTTCCGCACGACGTGCGGCTGACGCGGCCTCCTTCGGCATTTCACCCCCAGCAAGCAATTGCTGCCGGGGCTTTGCGTTCTGCGCGTTTCCGTGCCGCGCGGCGCGCGGCTGACGCGGCCTCCTTCGGCATTTCACCCCCGGCAAGCAATCACTGCCGGGGCTTTGCGTTCTGCGCGTTTCCGCGCCGCGCGGCTGACGCGGCCTCCTTCGGCATTTCCTACCCGGCAAGCAATCGCTGCCGGGGCTTTGCGTTCTGCGCGTTTCCGTGCGGCCGCGGCTTCTCCCTCGAAACGCTTGACTTCAAGTTGACTTGAAGTGGTATGATGAGTTTATCACCCGTACCATGGCGACCGCAATAAGGAGGAAACCGCATGGAGTATACACAGCTTGGCAATTCCGGCATTCAGGTATCGCGCCTCTGCGTGGGCTGCATGAGCTTTGGCGACCCCGCAAGCAAAATGCACGCATGGACGCTCAACCCGGAGGAGAGCGAGGCCATCATCGCGCACGCGCTGGACTTGGGCATCACGTTCTTTGATACCGCCAACTGCTATTCGGCGGGCACCAGCGAGGAATACCTCAGCCGCGCGCTCAAAAAGCACGTCGCGCGCGATCGGGTGGTCATCGCAACCAAGGTGTACATCAACGAGGGCCATCTGTCGCGGGCAGCCATCCTGCGGGAGATCGACGGCTCGCTCAAGCGCCTCGGCACCGACTATGTGGACCTGTACATCATCCATCGCTTCGATTACGATACGCCCATCGAGGAAACCATGGAGACGCTCGACAGCCTTGTCAAGGCGGGCAAGGTGCGCGCGCTGGGCGCAAGCGCCATGTACGGCTACCAGTTCCATAATATGCAGATCGCCGCCGAGCGCAACGGCTGGACGAAATTTGTCAGCATGCAGGATCACTACAACCTGCTCTACCGCGAGGACGAGCGCGAGCTGATCCCCATTTGCGAGCAGATGGGCGTGAGCCGCACGCCGTACAGCCCGCTGGCCGCCGGACGCCTGAGCCGTTTGGATTGGAAGGCCGACACCCTGCGCAGCCAGACCGACAAGACCGCCGTCTCCAAGTATGATGGCACCGAGCAGCAGGACTACGCCATCGTGCAGCGCGTGCATGAGCTGGCCGAGAAGTACGGCAGAACCATGACGCAAATCGCGCTGGCGTGGCAGTTTGCCAAGGGCGTGACCGCTCCCATCGTGGGCGCGACCAAGGCCAAGTACATGACCGACGCGGCGGGCGCGCTGGATGTGAAGCTCACCGCCGAGGAGGTGCGTTACCTGGAGGAGCCCTACCTGCCGCACAAGATCACGGGCGCGCTGGCGCCGGATCAGAGATAGCGCTGCGGGAGCGCGAAACGCAAAACGCACAAAAGGCGCGGGGCGATCTGCCCCCGCGCCTGTTTTTTCTATTAGCCCGCGTTCGCGCGGGACACCCCGGCTCGACTCCATCGCCCGGTTTGCCGCCGATATTGACCCGCGTGCGCGCGGGGAGCCCTGCTCGCCACGCCGTTGCGCTTGAGCACGCACGTATTGACCCGCGTGCGCGCGAGAGTCACTTGTGCGGAGTGGCAATGGTTGGGCGACCTGTGTTCAACCCCGCGTGCGCGCGGGGGTCACGCCCACGTGCTTGAGGTACGCGGTTGGGCTCATGCCCACCACGTGCTTGAATTGCTTGCTGAAGTGATACGGGTCGCTCATGCCGATCTCCGCGCCGGTATCGCGCACGCTCAGGCCTGTGCGCAGCAGCGTTTTGGCGCGCTCCATTTTGAGGAATTGCAGGTACCCCAGCGGCGGAATGCCCAGTTCCGTGGAGAATCGCTTGCGGAAGGTCTCCACCGGCATGCGGCTGATGGCCGCCATGTCCGCCAGTGAAAGATTCTCGCGGAAGCGGCTGGCGCGCAGCGCGTCCACCACGCGGGCGATCTCATGGCTGAGGGTCGCGCTCATGGCGACGGGCTGTCCGGCATGCGCCGCAATGAGGCTCCACAGGAGCTGGCTGAGCTGATAGCTCGCGTCCCCGGTATCGGTATGGCGCACGAGCACCTGCACGATCTGCCGGGTGAGCAGCACCTGCGAGGGCAGCACGCCCTGCTTGGCGGGCGCGGTGGACAGCGCGTTCATCTGCTGCAAAAAGTCGCCGCTCAGCGGCCCGTCCAGCGTAAACCAAAGGATGCGCGCGTCCTTGGCCTGCCGGAGCACACAGCCCGGCACGGACGGCGGAATCACCACGCACTCGCCCTTTTGCACCTCAAACAGGGAATCCTCGGCCTCAAACAGCAGGCAGCCGTCGTCCACGATCATCCACAGCCATTGGGTCATGGGGCTTAGCTGGTAGGCGCTTTGCTGGAGCATCGCGCTGCCCGCGCTGTGCAACCATACGCCGCTTTGCGTGACAAGCGTTACCGGGCAATGCGTTCCCGCCACAAATACGCCGGGCTCGCCGTCGCCCAGCAGAGGCGGGATGGGAATCAGATCAAGCAGAGACATCAAAACAGCTCCTTTACGCGGGCGGTCGCCCGGCGGAAGAATCATCCTAACCATTGTATCGGCTCGATGGGCCGCTGTCAAGAGATGGATGTCCTCCCGCCACAGTTTTACAACCAGATTTGACATTTGCCGAGCATCCCCCGCCTCATCCCCACGCCGACGCGCCTCCGCAGGCGAACACGCCATGCAGCGAGCCGCCGGACAGCGCGGCCCGCGCTCGCGGCCAGAGGGCCTCGGCCAGCTCCGCGAGGTACTGCCGATCCTCCCCGGCGGGCAGGCCGAGGGTCTCGGCGGCGCGGTGAGCGGCTTCGCGCAGGAGGCTGCGGCCCGCCCCGTCGCTCAGGCCGCCCAGCCGATACGCAAGCGCGGCTTCCTCGCCGGGCGCAAAGCGGAGCGCGCACACGTCGCCGCCCGCGAGCGCCAGCCCCACGGCGCAGGCCGCAACGGGCTCGTACAGGTTGACCAGCGGCTCCTCCCACTCGCCGTAATACCGCCGGAGCACCGCGCGCGCCGGGCCCTCCCCCGCCAGCGCGAGCAAGCGCTCCTCGATGCGCAGCCGCCGCAGGTATTCCCCTACAAACGCCACGCCCGGCAACGCCTCCGGCACGGGCAGGCACAACGGATAGTCGATATCGGCGGGGATCTCCTGCGCGGCAAGCCGCCAGTCGTACCGCGTGAAGAACGGGGCGATCCCGCGCAGCGTATCCCGCAGGGCGCGGCTCGCGTAGGGCGGCGCGGCTTCAAGCGCCTCGCCGTAGAGCGCGCGGGTCTGCGCGACACGCTCCCGCAGCAGCGTCCAGCCGGAGCGCAGGCAATCGTCCAGCTCGCCGCGAAGCAGGGCCTGCGCGGGCAGGCCGCGCTCGCGCTGCCAATAGCTCAGCGTAAAGCACGCGGATTCATACAGCGCCTCGGCCCACTCCACAGGCAGCGAGGTCGAATCGCCCTGCGTATAGCGGCTCGCCTGCCGCGCCAGCAGCGCCCACAGGCGCTCCCGCAGCAGGGCCTGCTCGCTGTCCGTAAGCCCGTCCGTCAGGCGTGCGAGCGCGATCTCCGCGCCCACGGCCTGTTGAGACTCTTTGCTCATGCCGTCACGCCTCCCGCCACAGTCGGTACAGCTCCTCCGGCGACAGCCCCGCGACGTATTCCGTCGCGCCCTGCGCGGGGCCGTTGAACGCCAGCGCAAGGGCCTCCACCAGCTCGTCGTCCGCAAACGCGTCGTCCGATTCGCTCTTGAAGTAGTAAAACAGCTCCTGCATCTCCAGCAGCGTATCGCAATAGCTGCGCCGATCCAGATACGGCGAGTCGCATAGCGCATAGATCAGCCGCGGCAGAATCCCCACGCCAAGCTCAATTCGCCCCGTATCCGCCAGCGCCTCCCGGCAGCCGTCCGCCAGCGCTTGCAGTTGGCCCTCGGTCAGGCTCATGCCGTAGCGCTCGGACAGCCCGTTGGTCTGCCGCAGCGCGTCCAGCAGCGCCGCGCGCTGAAGCATCGCCAAGGAACACTCCATGTCCATCGCCTCCGCGCCCAGCGTACACCCACCCGCAAAGCAAGACAAGACTTGACTTTTCGGCCGATTTGTGCTATGCTGTGTTCATCGGAAAAGGCAACATAGGCCCCCTACACAACCACTTGCGTATTGTGTTTTTTTGCTGTACACTATCTGGTAGATGTAATTAGACTCGCAACCCAAAGGAAGGTGTTGTCCGTGGACGCGATTCTATACCTGCTCAGTACCGATACGCCCCTCAGCGGCGAGGCCCTCTGCCAGCGGCTGGGCATGACGCGCGCCGCCGTGTGGAAGCGCATCCAAAAGCTGCGTCAGGCCGGCTACCGCATCGAAGGCATGGGCAAGCGCGGCTATTTGCTGGTCGCGCCGGAGGATTTGCTGCTGCCGTTTTACATTCAGCGCGATCTCAAAACCAAGCGGCTGGGCCGATTTGATATCCTCTATGAACGGGTGATGGCTTCCACCAACGATACCCTCAAGGCGCTGCTGCCGCAGGCCCCGCAATCCGGCACGCTCTGCCTGTGCGAGCGGCAAACGCACGGCAAGGGCCGCATGCAGCGCACATGGGAGGCCGCCGAGGGGGAAAACCTCTTGCAGTCCGTGCTTCTGCGCCCCAAGCTCACGCCGGAGCAGGGCCAGCTTTGCACGCTGGCCGCCGCCGTGGCGCTGGCCGAAGCCATCGAGGAGCAAACGGGGCAGCCCGCGCGCATCAAATGGCCGAACGATATCGTCGTCGGCACGCGCAAGGTGGCCGGGATCCTGACGGAAATGGCCGTGAACATGGATAGCGTGGAGCATGCGATCATCGGCGCGGGAGTGAACGTGAACCAGCGCAGCTTCCCAAAGGCGCTGGAGGATAAGGCCACGTCGCTTGCGCTGCTTACCGGAGCGAGTGTGGATCGGCGTGCATTGCTGTGCCTGTATTTGCTCCGCTTGGAGGAGGCCATGGAGCGCGTGGAGGCCGACGGGCTGGCGGGCATCCGCGAGGAGTACGAGGCGCGATCGGTCACGCTGGGCAAGCGCGTCAAGGTGCAAAGCGGCCTGCTGGGCCAAACGGTCGATATGATCGGCATTGCCACCGGCCTGAGCGATACCGGGGCGCTGCTGGTGACGGACGAGAACGGCATGGAGCACCCGGTGCTCAGCGCGGACGTATCGGTAAGAGGAGTGATGGGGTATGTCGATGTTTGAGGGTTCCATTACGCAGGTGCACGGGATCCGCGTGGGGCAGGCGGAAAACCAGTCGGCGCGCACCGGGCTCACGGTGGTGCTGTGCAGCCGCGAGGGCGCGGTGCCCGGCGCGGACGTGCGCGGCGCGGCCCCCGGCACGAGGGAGATTGACCTGTGCAGGCCGGAAAACGCCGTGGAGCGCGCCAACGCCGTGGTGCTCACCGGCGGCAGCGCGTTCGGGCTGGGCAGCGTGGACGGCGTGATGCGCTTTTTGGAGCAAAACGAGGTCGGCGTGGACATGGGCGTATGCCATGTGCCCATCGTTCCCGCCGCCGTGCTGTTTGATTTGACCGTCGGCGACGCGCGCATCCGCCCGGACGCGGCCATGGCCATCGAGGCCTGCAAGGCGGCCGGAAAGGACGTGCGGCAGGGCCGTCATGGCGCGGGCACGGGCGCGACCGTCGGCAAGCTGGTGCCCGGCGCTGTCTGCGCGCCCGGCGGCGTCGGCACGGCCTCCCTCACGCTGCCCTGCGGGGTCACGGTGGGGGCCATCGTGGCCGTCAACGCCGTGGGTGACGTATTCCACCCCCACACGGGCAAAACGCTGGCCTGCGGGCATTTGGGCAACGGCCAGCCGATTTTGAGCGAAAGCCTGCTCTTTGGGCAGGTTCCGGCGGAGGAGCTGCTCAAGTTCCCGCCCGTGGGCAGCAACACGACCATCGGCGTGGTCGCCACCGACGCGGTGCTTACCAAGGCGCAGGTCGCGCGGCTCGCCACCTGCGCGCACGACGGCTACGCCCGCTGCATCCGCCCCGTCCATACTCAGATGGACGGCGATACGGCCTTTGCGCTGGCGACCTGCCGCGTGGACGCGGATGTGAACCTGCTCACCCTCTGCGCAGCCGCCGCCGAGGTGACCGCCCGCGCCATCAGCAACGCCGTGACCGCGGGAGCCGAGGCATGATCGGGCTGGGAATCGACCTGTGCGAGGTCGCACGCATCCAAATCACGCTTGACAAGGGCGACGCTTTTTTGCGCCGCTTTTTTACGGAGGAGGAGCGCGCGTACCTGAGCCGCCGCAACGCCATGGCCGCCCAGAGCGCGGCCGCGATGTTCGCCGCCAAGGAGGCGTTCCTCAAGGCGCTGGGGCTGGGGCTGGACGGCGGCGTGCCCTTGGCCGATATCGGCGTGCGGCACAGCGCGGGCGGGCAGCCCTCGTATCAGCTTACGGGCGCGGCGCTGGACGCGCTGGCGAAATCGGGCGCGAAGGCCGCGCACCTCAGCCTGACCCACGAGGCCGGACTGGCGGCGGCCGTGTGCGCGCTGGAATAACTCTGGGGAGGAAAACGCCATGCGATACACCCTGACCCCCGCGCAAATGAGGGCGGCGGAGCGGCGGCTGTGCGACGGCCTTGGCCTGCCGGAGGCGGTGCTGATGGAGCGCGCCGCGGAGCACATCGCGGCGGCGGCGCAACGGCTGATGGACGGGCGGCGCGGCCGCGTGCTGGTGCTGTGCGGCACGGGCGGCAACGGCGGCGACGGACTGGCGGCGGCGCGGCTGCTGGCGGCGGCGGGCACGGCGGTGACGGTCTGGCTGCTGGGCGGAGAGCGCAATCCCTTGTGCGAGCTGCAATATCAGTGGCTCCAGCGCTGCGGCGGCGAGCCGACCATTCGCCCGGCCGGGCGCGCCTCGCGCGCGGGCGAATGGCCCGCCGATACCATCGTTGTGGTGGACGCGCTGTTTGGCACGGGCCTTACCCGCGCGCCGGAGGGCACGGCAGCAGCGCTGATCGCGCAGATCAACGCGCTCACGGGCGTGCCCGTGCTGGCGGCGGACGTTCCCTCCGGGCTGGATGCGGAAACGGGCGCGATATACGGCGACGCTGTCCGCGCCACGGAGACGGTTTGCTTCCACGCCTACAAGACCGGGCTGCTGCTGGGCGAGGGCCCCGGCTGCACCGGGCGCGTGACCGTGTGCGATATCGGTCTGCCCGCCGAGGCTCCCCCGGACGGCGCGTGGCTGGCGCTGGAGCCGGAGGATTTTGCGCGGCTGCTGCCGCGTCGCTCGCGCGCCACGCACAAGGGCAGCTACGGCCGCCTGCTGGTGCTGGCCGGCAGCGAGGGCATGGCGGGCGCGGCGGAGCTGTGCGCGTCGGCCGCGCTGAAAACGGGCGTGGGCCTGTGCACGGTTGCCTGTCCGGCGTCGCTTGTGCCGCTTGTGCAGCAGAGCGTCCCCAGCGCGACCTGCATCGCGCTGCCCCTAGAGGATCCTCGCGCCGCTTGGGCGATGCTGGAGCCGGTGCTTGCCAAGGCGGACGCGCTTGCCTGCGGCTGCGGGCTGGGCCAGAGCAAGCCCGTATGGATGCTGCTGATGCAGGTATTCGCCTATTTGCAGGCGCACGAGCTGCCTGCCGTGCTGGACGCGGATGCGCTCAATGTGCTCGCGCAGCTGCAAAACGCCGATACGGACGCGCCCTATCGGCTTGGCAGGCAGGTGGTGCTGACCCCGCACCCCATGGAGGCCGCGCGCTTGCTGGGCCGCGCCGCCGTGAAGGAGCTGCCCGCGCCGGAGGAGTGCCTTCGTCTGCTGGGCGAGCGGTACGGGGCCAGCGTGGTGCTCAAGGGCGCGCACAGCCTGATGGCCTCCGGCGAGGGTCGCGCGGTGAACCTGCGCGGCACGGCGGCCATGGCCAAGGGCGGCAGCGGAGACGCGCTTACGGGCGTGCTGGGCGCGCTGCTGGCCGGCAACAAGACCTATCGGCTGGACATGCTGTCGCTTTTGCAGGCGGGCTGCTACCTGCACGGCGCGGCGGGCGAGCTGGCCGCGCGGCTTTCCGGCGAGCGCGGGCTGCTGGCGACCGGGCTGATCGAGTCCCTCGGCCAAGTGGACGCTCGCCCGTCCTGCGCCGAGGCGCTGGGCGAGCTGGTCACCGTGACCGTGGATCGCCCGCTGGGCAGCGCGCATCCCAGACGGCCGGATATCGTATACGCGGTCAACTACGGCTACGTGTACGGCATACGCGGCGGCGACGGCGCATGGCAGGACGCCTATGTGCTGGGCGTGGAAAACGAGCCCCTCGATCATTTTACGGGGCAGGTGGTCGCCGTCATCGAGCGGCTGGACGATATCGAGAGCAAATGGGTGGTCGCGCCGCGCGGCAGCCGCCCCACCGAAGCGGAGATCCGCGAACAGACCGTGTTTGTGGAGCAGTATTTCCAGAGCGTGGTGCATCTGCTGTAAACGCGGCGCGGCAAAGCGGGCGCGCCGTCAGGTTGGCTATGCGCCGTTGAGCTGCCGCACAAACGCGTCCGGCGCTTTTTCCGTAAGCCATCAAGCCCGCGCGCTGCTAGGCAGCGCGCGGGCTTGGCATATCGTTCGCTCGCTCAGAGCCGATCGACCTCCCGGAGCCAAAGCTGAGCGCTCATATCGCTGGGCATGCGCAGGTCGCCGCGCGGGCTCAGGCACACGCTGCCCACCTTGGGGCCGTCCGGCACGCAGTTGCGCTTGAACTGCTGGCTGAAAAACCGGCGGATGAACGTGCGCAGCTGGTCCTTGATCTTTTGCTCGTCATACGCCCCGGCAAAGGCCTGCTTGGCCATGGCGTACAGCCGCGCGGGCGCGGAGCCGCTATCCAGCATGTGGTACAAAAAGAAATCATGCAGGGCATAATCGCCGAGGATATCCTCTGTGCGCTGCTGCAGCTCGCCTTCGGTCACGGGCAGCAGCTCCGGGCTGATGGGCGTATCCAACACGTCCAAGCAGACGTCGCGCACGACCTCGTCAAAGTCGTTCTCGGCCAAAAAGCGCACAAGGCCTTTCACCAGTGTTTTGGGCACGGAGCAGTTGACGTTGTACATGCTCATGTGGTCGCCGTTGTAGGTGCAGTAGCCGAGGGCGGCCTCGCTCATATCGCCGGTGCCCAGCACGATCCCGCCCACCTTGTTGGCGTAGTCCATCAAGATTTGCGTGCGCTCGCGGGCTTGGCTGTTCTCGTAGGTCACGTCGTGATCGTCCGGGCTCTGGCCGATATCCGCAAAGTGCTGCATCACGGCCTGATGGATGGGCACCTCGCGGCTGCTCACGCCGAGGGCCTCCATCAGCTTTTCAGCGTTGCCCTTGGTGCGCGCGCCCGTGCCCATGCCGGGCAGGGTGAGCGCGTGCAGGCCCGCGCGCGGCAGGCCCAGCTCGTCAAAGGCCTTTACGCCGATCAGCAGCGCGAGGGTGCTGTCCAGTCCGCCCGATACGCCGATGACCGCGCTCTGGCCGCGGATCGCCGTGAGCCGCGTGACCAGCCCCATGGTTTGTATGGTTACGATCTCGCGCAGGCTGTCGCTCGCGTCCGGCCCCTGCGGCACAAAGGGCAGCGGCTCCATCGGCCGGAGCCACGGGGCCTTGGGCGCGGGCGCGGGCAGCATGCTCACCACGTCCATCATCACATCTTCCCGCGTTTGGTAGAAGCTGCCGTTGCGCTGGCGGTGGTAGTGCATGCGCGTCACGTCGATATCCGCCACGGCGCAGCCGCCCTCGCGGCGGAAGCGGGGGCCCTCGGCGAGGGCGCGGCCATTCTCGTACACGCCAGTATAGCCGCAGAACACCAAGTCGCTGCTGCTCTCGCCAAAGCCCGCGCAGGCGTAGGCGTAGCCCGCGTACAGCCGCGCGCTCTGCTGGCGCAGCAGCGCCTGCCGATACTCGTGCTTGCCCACCAGCGCGTTGCTCGCGCTGGGGTTGAGGATGACGTCCGCGCCCGCCACCGCGTACATTGAGCTGGGCGGAACGGGCGTCCACAGGTCCTCGCACAGCTCCACCGCGAATGTAAAGCTCCCCATGTCGAACAGAAGCCCCGGCATAAAGGGGATCTCCGGGTCGCCGTCCTCCATGCAGCGGTTGCTCTCAAAGGTCTGCTGTCCGGGTACGAACCAGCGCGTCTCGTAAAACTCGGAGCCGTTGGGCAGATACGTCTTGGGCACGATGCCGCGCACCGCGCCGCCCTGCAAAACCGCCGCGCAGTTGAACAGCCGCCCGCAGGAGCGCACCGGCAGCCCGACCACCACGGCCATGGGCCCGGTTTTGGCGGCAATGGAAACCATCGCCTGATAGGCGCGGCGCTGCACCAGCGGCTGGGCGAGCATATCGCCCAGCGTGTAGCCGGTAATGCACAGCTCCGGGAACACCGCGGCCTGCACGCCCTGCTTTTGCAGGCGCGCCATGGCGGCGATGATCTCGTCCCGGTTGGCCTCGATATCGCCCAGATGCACGGGCAGGCTGCACGCGGCAACGCGCGCGAAGCCCGAATCCGCCGTCGGTGCGGCGTACATGGATACGACCTGACCCTTTGCCATGGCAAGCGGCCTCCTTTGTTAGCGAACCTGAATGAGCATGGTGTTCTGCTCGTCCATCAGCACCTGCAGCAGGCCCTCTTTTTCCAGCGCCTTCAGCAGATCGCTGAAGCGCTTAAAGCCCAGCGCCCGCTCGCTGAAGTCCGGGTAGGCGGCTTGCATATCGGCCTTGAGGATGCTGGGGTTGATACGGTCGAACCCGCCCTCCTTGTACTGGGAAAGCTGATCGCGGAAGGCCGCGAGCCAGTTGTCCTTGGTGAGCTGGGGGGCGCTCTCCTTGCCGTTTGAGGCCAGCGTGACCATCACGTTAAAGTTGTCGTTGCGGATGTGCAGCGTGCCAAACTGCTTGCTCAGCCGTTCCAGCACCTTGAGGAATGTGTTGCAGCCGTAGGCCTTCTCGTTAAAATCGGGCCGGAGGCGGAGCAGGATGCCCTTGAGCTCGCTGGCGTACAGCTCGTCCTTATCGGTTTGCTCCTCCAGAATGTTCTCCAGCAGCTTGTTCAGCTCGGTCTCGTCAAGCGTCTCCGGGTCGACAACGGGCTTCTTTTTGCCAGTCTGCGCGCGCGGGCTGCGCGAGCCGACGTTCTCCAAAAACTGGAACTCGTTGCAGGCGTTGATAAATATGTTGCTGGCGGCCTCGCTGCGGCTGATGCCCAGCACAAACTTGCCCATGCTCTTGAGGCGGCCGACCAGCGGCGTATAGTCGCTATCGCCGCTGACAATGCAAAAGCTGTCGATGAGCGGGTTGGTGTAGGCCACCTCCAGCGCGTCGATGACCAGCAGAATATCGGCGTTGTTCTTTTGGCTGATGCCGTAGCGCAGGCTGGGCACCACCGTGAATGTGTTGCTGAGCAGCACCTCCTTCAGGTCGTCGTAGCGGTCGGTATAGCCGTACACCTTGCCCAGCAGCACGTCGCCGCGAATCTTTACTTTTTCCAGCACGCTGAGCAGCGTGCTCACCTTGGCGCCGCAGTTCTCCAAATCAACGAACAGGGCGAAACGGGATTCACTCAGAAAAATCTCTTCTTTCTTTCCATCAATCAAATAGTCATTGTTCCATTTGCTTCATTCGCCGCCGAGGCGGCGTTTTCCTTTACGGCCAGATCTCGCCCAGCCATTCGAGGCACAGCTTGACCCAGTGGGCGCAGTGCGGCTCCGCGTAGGTGGTCTGCTCGGTACACAGCGCCAGCCCGTGCTGGCCGTGGCGGAAGATGTGCAGCTCGTAGGGCGCGCCCTGCCTTTGCAGCGCGTTCGCCCAGAGCAGCGTGTTTTGCACGGGCACGGTGTCGTCGTCCCGCGTATGCCAGATAAACGTCGGCGGCACGGTGGGCAGCAGCTTGTCCTCCAAGCTGAAGCGCGCGTTGGCCGCGTCGTCCTGCCCGCTGCCCGATAGCTGCTCAAAGCTGAACCGGTGCGCGTACTCTCCGCTGCTGATGACCGGGTAGCCCAGCACCAGCGCGTTCGGGCGGCAGTCGGCCGTATCGCCCAGCTTGGCCGCGACGGCGTCCTCCTGCGTGAGCGTGGTGACCGTCGAGGCCGCCAAGTGCCCGCCCGCCGAAAAGCCGCACACCGCGATTTGATCGGGCCGCGCGTGGTACTCCGCCGCGTGCGCGCGGATGTGGCGGATCGCGCACAGCGCGTCCGTCAGCGGGGTGAGGCCCAGCGGCTTGGGCGCCACGGTGTAGCGCAGCACCGCCGCGTGACAGCCCATGGCGTAAAACTGCATGGCGATCACCTCGGCCTCGCGGTCGGAGGTCATCACATAGCCGCCGCCGGGAAGGATCAGGAGCATGGGCAGCTCGCGCTTGGGCAGCTCCTCGGAGGGCTCGCGCAGGTACAGGGTAAGGCGCGCGTCGGTATCCGGGTTGGGATTCAGTGTCAGCATTCGCATAGGAGCATCCTCATTCCGCTTCTTTTGTATCGTCCAGTACTTCCTCAATCAGAAAACGGGGCCTGCGCTTGGTCTCGGTGTATACCTTGCCGATGTACTCGCCAATGACCCCAAGGCTGAAAAGCTGAATGCCCCCAATCAGCCAAATGGAGGCCGTGGTGCTCGTCCAGCCCGCGACGCTGTGGCCCGTGACCCAGCTGACAAACACGTAGATCAGCATGAGGATGGACACAATCAAAATCAGCAGCCCCAGCGTGCAGATCATGCGGATGGGCTTGACCGAAAAGGACGTGATGCCGTCCACGGCGAAGGCCAGCATTTTTTTGAAGGGATACTTGCTCTCCCCCGCAAAGCGCTCGCTGCGGTCGTAGAAAACGGTATCGCTCTTGTAGCCGACCAGCGGAACCAGCCCGCGCAGGAACAGGTTGACCTCGCTGAATTCCTCCAGCCCTTCCACGGCGCGCTTGCTCATGAGCCGATAGTCCGCGTGGTTGTACACGATGTCCACGCCCAGCCCCTTCATGAGGCGATAGAACAGCAGCGCGCTCTGACGCTTGAAAAACGTGTCCGTATCGCGCCGGTTGCGCACGCCGTACACCACGTCGCAGCCCGCCTGATACTTGGCCAAAAACTGATCCATGGCGTTCATATCGTCCTGCAGGTCCGCGTCCATGCTGATGATAACGTCCGCGCGCTCCGCCGCCGTATGCAGCCCGGCCAGCAGCGCGTTTTGGTGCC
Source organism: uncultured Oscillospiraceae bacterium (assembly GCA_964408185.1). Taxonomy (GTDB): domain Bacteria; phylum Bacillota; class Clostridia; order Christensenellales; family Aristaeellaceae; genus CAYOYK01. Next base: position 30,283 of record CAYOYK010000009.1, read on the forward strand.
CGCGGTTGCGCGTGAGCTTAACGCCTTGAAAGAGCGGGTTTTCGGCATGCAGCGCGGCGATGATCTCCCACGTTTTATCCTTGCTGCCGTCGTCCACAAACAGCACGCGGCTGTCCGGCGTGCACAGGCCGTCGGCGATCATCCGGCCCATCTTCTCGGTCAGGCGGCGGGCCGTCTCCCGCAGCACAGGCTCCTCGTTGTAGCAGGGGATGACCACCATCAGCTTGCTGTCCCTCATGGCAAAGCCTCGCTTTCTATTGATCCACCCGGATGGTCTCGCCGTAGATTGTCCGGCTCTGGTCGCCGTTGGATACGCGCACACGCACACGGTAGCTGCCCGCGATAACCGGCTCGCCGTTTTTATCCAGCCCATCCCAGTAGAACGGGGTGCCCTGCGGCGTGGTTTGCAGCGGCCTTGTCGTCAGGCTGTGGCAGAGGCGGCGCACCACGTTATCGTCCTCATCCACGATGGCGACGCTGAGGACGCACGGCGCGGAGTGGCTCACAAAGACGCACAGCTCGCGCGGGTCGCTGACGGCGTACTGCACGTCCGAGGCGACGCGCGCCTGCGGCAGCGCGCCCCCGCGCGGCACGCACAGCACGCGCCCGCCATGTACGGTGAGCTGGTCGTTCTCGATGCTGACGAGCTGCACCATCACATAGCCGCTCTGGTCGTTTTGCGGCAGGCTGATGGAAAGCGTGCGCACCTTGCGCCCGGCGGACACGGCGCCCTTCGCGTCGCCAAACGCGGTAAAGCGCTCCGCGTCGTCAAACAGCAGCCGCGCGGTCTCAAAGCTCCACTTGCCGTCCTTGCGGTACACCAGCTGGTATGCCACGCGCACCGGGCGCACGGCCACGAACTCCAGCGTCAGCGAGGAGCTTGCGGCGGTGAGCAGCGTGCCGCTGAACGCCACGTCGCGGATGGCCTCGCCCTCGGTTGCGGACGGGGCGGCTTCGGCCGGGTCGTAGCGAAAGACCACGGTATCATCCTGCTGGGGGTAGACCTGCGGCGTGGACGCGGCGTGGTTGTGCAGCAGGTAATCGTACAGCTCCGCCAGCGTGATCTCGCCATCCCGGTTGCCGTCCGCGGGTACGCCGCTGCCCCGGCTGAGGCCCTGCGCAAGCGTCTGCGTAAAGTAGAACCCGCCCTGCGCGGGCTTGGTCGCGTCGGTCTCGGCGCTCCAGTACCAGCTTTCCTCCAGCGCGCCGCTGGACGTGATCACCTTAAAGTCGTCGCCCAGAAAGTGCGTGTCCGTCGACAGAAAGGAAAGCCCCTTGCCGATAAACGCGCCGCTGTTGCACGCGTCGATCAGCAGCACCTTCATGCCGGCGATCCCGTCAAACGCGCGCTCAAGGATCTCGGCGGTCACGCGGCCCTCGGTTTTGCCGTCGCTGAGCAGCAGCGCGGGCTCGGCCTCCTCGCCCATGTACTCGCCGTGGGTGCTGATGTACAGGTAGCTCGTATCGTTCTCGTCCGCGCCCGCAAATACGTTGCGGATGAGCCGCGTCAGCTCCTCCCCGGAGGCGACGGCGTCGTCGGCGAGGTAGATGGTATCGAAGGGGTACAGGCTGTTCTGAAAGGCGGCCTGCATGGCGTACACATTGTTGACGCTGCTGGGGTAGGTGGAGGGGCGGCTGACAAACTGATCCACGCCCACCAGCAGCGCGCGGCTCACGGAGCCATCGGCCTTTGCGCGCGCGGGGGCGACAAGCGCGGCCGCTTGCAGCAACGCCAGCGCAAGCGCGAGCAGGCAGACCCTCCTTGTGCGTCGCATGCAAGCCTCCGGGCAGCCCGTCGCTGGGACGGGAGGATGCGCCGCGCGCGCGGACACGTGCGCGGCATGGGATGAACACCCCACATTGTACACCATTTCGGGGGCCGTGTACAGTCGGCGCAGCCCGGTGTGTTTTGGCAGCTGCACAAAAGCAAAAAATGTGGTATGATAAATCCGTATTGATACAGAAGGGCGGCTTGCGCATGAAGGAGTTGCGGGAGGCCATCCTGCGGGATGGCGTGGGCATCGGCAGCGAGATCATCAAGGTAGACATGTTTCTCAACCACAGGCTGGATACGGAGCTGCTGACGCAGATCGGCGAGGCGTTCCGTCGGGACTTTGCGGACGCGAGGCCGGACATGGTGCTCACCATCGAGGCCAGCGGCATCGCGGCAGCCATCACAACGGCGCAGGCCTTCGGCAATCTGCCCGTGATCTTCGCCAAAAAGGGCGCGGCGCGCAATCAGGGCGACGACGTATACCAGAGCAGTGTGTTCAGCTTTACGCGTCAGCAGGAGTTTTCCATCCGCGTGAGCAAAAAATACCTCCCGGCAGGCTCGCGCGTGCTGATCATCGATGATTTTTTGGCCAACGGCGAGGCCGCCGAGGGCCTGTGCGATATCGCCCGCCAGGCCGACGCGGAGGTCGTGGGCGTGGGCGTTTGCATCGAGAAGGGCTTCCAGCCGGGCGGCCAGCGCCTGCGCAACGAGGGCTACCATGTGGTCTCGCTGGCGACGGTTACGGGCATCCGGGACGGCAAGCCCGTGCTGGAGGATGAGCCGGAGGCGTAAGCGGGCGCGGCTCGCCAAGCCCCTCGCAGGGGGGACGGCACGGGGCAGACAGGCTGAAAGGAGCGTCTTGCGGCGCTCCTTTTTTGTTGTAGGCTTAGCGGCAAACGCCGCCTTAGCCCCTCCGCCGTTCCGGCCCGTCTCCGTTGCGCGGCTACCGAAAGCGCACCCGCACGGTGGTGCCTGCGCCCAGCTCGCTTTCCAGCTCGATTTCCGCGCCCAGCAGGCCCGCCGCATGCTTAACGATGCTCAGGCCCAAGCCGGTGCCGCCGGTCGCCTTGCTGCGGCTCTTGTCCACGCGGTAGAAGCGCTCGAACACCTTCTTCTGCTGCTCCTTGGGGATGCCGATGCCGCCGTCCTCCGCCTCGAAGACCGCGCGTCCGTCCTCGCGGAACACGCGCAGGCGTACAAAGCCGCCCTCGTGGTTGTACTTGATGGCGTTGTCCGCAAGGTTGTACAGGATCTCCTGCGTCAGCGTCGGATCAGCGGTGATCACGGCCGGTTCGCCCGTGAGCGTCATCGACACGCCGCGCCGCGCCGCCTTATCGGTCAGGGATCTGAGCGTCTCTTCGGCCGCCGCGGTCAAATCGAGCGGGCAGGCGTTCATCGCCACGCTGCCCTCATCCAGCTGGCTCAGGCGCAGGATGTCCTCCACCAGCGCGAGCATCCGCACGGACTCCCGGTGGATTTTCGCCGCGAATTCCCGCTCGTCCTCCGGCTTGACCATGCCGTTCTCCAGCATCTCGGCGCAGCCGCTGATGGTTGTAAGCGGCGTGCGCAGCTCGTGGCTGACGTTGGCGGTAAACTCCCGCCGCATGGACTGCGCCTCAAACTCGGCGGTATCGTCCAGAAGCAGGAGCAGCCAGCCGTCGTCCTGCCCCACGGGATTCATGCACACATGATAGTGCCGCCCGCCCAGCGTGAGCGGCCCGCTGACGGCCTTGTTGCCGCGCCGGAGCGACAGGATCTCCCGCAGCGCGGCGGAGCGGTTCAGCTCCAGCAGCGAGCGGCCCTCCGCCTCCCGCGCCTGCAGGCCGAGGATCCCGGCCGCCGCCTCGTTGATAGACAGCACCCGCTCGCTCTGGTTGAGCGTCACCAAGCCCTCGCGCATTTGCGAAAGGATCGTCTCCTGCTCCCGTTTTTGCCGCTTGATGCTCTCCAGCTGCCGCCGATTGTCCATCTGCTGGTCGAACAGCCGCCGCAGAAGCGGCGTGAGCTCCTCGTAGCAATCGTTGTCCAGCGGGGCTTCCAGGTTGAGCTCCGTAATGGGCTTGACAAGGCGCTTTGTGTGCAGCTGGGACAGCAGCCCGGCCGCCAGCAGGCACAGCACAACCAGCAGAACGATCTGCGGCAGACAACCCAGCAGGTGCCCCCAGAGGGTGCGCTGTCGCGCGGCCAGCCGAAGCACGTTGCCAGAGGGCAGACGCAGGGCGTAGTAGACCATCTCGTCCGCCAGCGTGCCGGAGCGCCGGATCGCCGTGCCGGAGCCGTTTGCCAGCGCGTCGCCGACCTCGGTGCGCTCTAAGTGATTGTCCATATCGGCGACGGAGGCCTCGCTGTCATAGAGCACGGAGCCGTCCGGCGCGACCAGCGTGACGCGCTTGCCCAGCGATACCGCCCGCAGCGCCGCGGCCTCATCCTCCGCGCCGGTCAGCCCCTGCGCGAGCAGGGCGGTCTCCTCGGTCAGCGTGTCGGCAACGTTGGACATCTCGGCCTCGTACAGGCCCCACGCCATCACGCCCAGCAGGCACAGCGTGAGCAGCGCCGTCAGGAGCAGATAGCCGCGAAAAATCCTCTTTTCCATTTAACCCTCCATCCGGTAACCCACGCCGCGCACCGTCTGCACCTGCTCGCCGCACGCGCCCAGCTTCTGCCGCAGCGTCGCCACGTGCATATCCACCGTGCGGGTATCGCCCGCAAAGGCCACGCCCCACACGCTGTCCAAAAGCTGCTCGCGGCTGAGCGCCATGCCTCGGTTGCGGAGCAGCGCGCGCAAAAGCTCATACTCCTTGGGCGTCAGCTCGACAGGCTGGCCGCCCGCCAGAACGGCGTGCCGCGCCGGATCCAGCTCGATCTCCCCCAGCCGGAGCGTCCTGTCCTCGGCGGGGCGCGCGGAACGGCGCAGCACCGCCTTGACGCGGCTCAATAGCTCCATTACGCCGAAGGGCTTCACCACGTAATCGTCCGCGCCGCTATCCAGCCCCAGCACCTTGTCCATCTCCGTGCCCTTGGCGGTGAGCATAATCACGGGAATCGCGCGCGTGCGCTCGTCGGCGCGCAGCGCGTGCAGGAGCGCAAAGCCGTTCGCGTCGGGCAGCATCACATCCAGCAGCGCCAAATCGGGCGTTTCCCGCGCGACCGCCTTTTGAAACGCCGCCCCGGTCTCAAAGCCGACGCACGGATACCCCGCCTGATTCAGCGCGTAGACAATCAGCTCGCGGATGCTCGCGTCGTCCTCCACGGAATAGATTTTCATGACAGCTTCTCCCCTTTGTACAGGCCCGTTACGGCAAACTGCACCCACTCGGCGATGTTTGTGGCGTGGTCGGCGATGCGCTCCAAGTACTTGGCGATCATGAGCATATCCAGCGCCGCCATGCCGCGCGCGGGCCGATCGGCGAGGATGCGCACCAGCTCGTCCTTCACCTGCAAAAACAGCGCGTCCACCACATCGTCATGCGCGATGACCTGCGCCGCCAAGCCCACGTCCCGCTTGACATACGCGTCGATGGCGCGGCGCACCATGCCGCCGGCCTCGCCGGCCATGCGCGCGATGGGCGCGGGCGGCGCGACCGAATCGGCCACCTCCGGCATGGTAACGATCTCCGCGATATCCTGCGCCTGATCGCCCACGCGCTCCATATCGGTAATCATCTTCAGCGCGGCGGATACCAGCCGCAGGTCGCGCGCGACCGGCTGCTGACGCAGCAGCATGTTGAAGCAGAGCGACTCGATATCCCGCTCCTTGCGGTCAACGGCGGGATCGTTCCCGTAGATCTCGCGCGCCTTGGGCACGTTATGGGTCAGCAGCGCGTCGCACGCGCCCTCGATGGCCGCCTCCACCATGGCGCCCATCAGTATCAGCTCCTGATTGAGCTGCTCAAGCTGCTCGTCAAACTGGCTGCGCATCATCCAAACCTCCCCGTGATGTAGTCCTCGGTGCGCTTGTCGCGCGGTGTGGAAAAGAGAACGCTCGTATCGTCGTACTCCACCACCTCGCCCAGCAGGAAGAACGCGGTTTTGTTGGCAATGCGGAGCGCCTGCTGCATGTTGTGGGTTACGATGACAATAGTATAATCGGTTTGGAGCCGCATCACAAGCTCTTCTATTTTCCCGGTGGAAATCGGGTCGAGGGCGGAGGTCGGCTCGTCCATCAGCAGCACCTCCGGCTTTACGGCCAGCGCGCGCGCGATGCAAAGCCGCTGCTGCTGCCCGCCGGATAGCCCCAGCGCGCTCTTGTTCAGCCTGTCCTTGAGCTCATCCCAGATGGCCGCGCCGCGCAGGCTTTCCTCCACCAGCATATCCAGCCTTGCCTTGCCCCGGACGCCGTGCGTGCGCGGGCCGTAGGCGACATTGTCGTACACGGTCATGGGAAACGGGTTGGGCTTTTGGAACACCATGCCCACGCGCTTGCGCAGCTCGTTTACATCCGTTTGCGGCGCGTAAACGTCCAACTCGTCCAGCAAAACGCTGCCCGTGATGCGGCAGCCCTGCACGAGGTCGTTCATGCGGTTGAGGGACTTTAGCAGCGTGGACTTGCCGCACCCGCTGGGCCCGATAAACGCCGTGACCCCGTGCTCCGGGATTTGCAGGTTGACAGCCTTGAGCGCATGGAACGCGCTGTAATACAAATCGAGGTTCTCAACGGTAAACTTCATCTCGTTCCTCCTTCTGCTTCAGCCCGCGTTTTTGGCGCAGCGCTTGGCGATGCCCGCGGAGAGGGCGTTCATCAAAAACACAATCAGCATCAGCACTGCGGCGGTGGCGTAGGCCTCGCCGACGTGCAGGCCCTCGCCAGAGAGCACGTACACATGCACCGCCAGCGTGGAGCCGCTGTCCATTGGGTTTACGGCAAACTGCGCCACCGTGCCGGAGGTGTAAATCAGCGCGGCGGTCTCGCCGACGATGCGGCCCATCGCCAGGATGATCCCCGAAAAAATTCCGCCGGAGGCCGGGGGCAGCACGACCTGCATCACCGTGCGCAGCTTGCCCGCGCCCAGCGCGAGGCTGCCCTCGCGGTAGCCGTCCGGCACGGAGAGCAGCGCCTCCTCGGTGGTGCGCAGAATGAGCGGCAGCACCATGATCGCCAGCGTCAGCGCGCCGGAGAGCATCGAGTAGCTCCAGCGCAGCGCCGTGACGAACAGGATCATCCCAAACAGGCCGTACAGGATGCTTGGGATGCCGGAGAGCGTCTCGGCCGTCACGCGCACAATCCTGACCAGCCTGCTGCCCTTGGGCGCATACTCCGCCAGATAGATCGCGCCGCCTACGCCGAGCGGCGCGGCGATGGCCAGCGCCAGCACGGTCATCCATACGGTGTTGAACAGCGCGGGCAGCAGCGATACGTTGTCGCTGGTGTAGGTTGGGGAAAACAGCTCCGGCGTCAGGTACGGCGCGCCCTTGGCCAGCACGTAGCCGACGATGAACAGCAGCGCGCAGCACGGCACGGCCGAGGCCAGCGCGCAGGCAAGCCGCGCCAGCAGCGAAAGCGGATGCTTCAGCCGGTTCCGTATCATGCGGCCCGCCTCCTTTTGATCAGCGAGAACAGCGTGTTGATGAGCAGGATAAACACAAACAGCACCACGCCGGTGGCGATGAGCGCCTCGCGGTGAAGATCGGCCGCGTAGCCCATCTCCATCACGATGTTCACCGTCAGGGTGCGGATGCCCTTGAGCAGCCCGGCCGGCATGCGCGCCTGACTGCCCGCCACCATCATCACCGCCGTGGTCTCGCCGATGGCGCGGCCCACGCCCAGCACGATCCCGCTCATCACGCCGGACTTGGCGGCGGGCAGCATCACGCGGAATACGCTGCGCTCCGGCGTCGCGCCCAAGGCGAGGCTGCCCTCGTAGTAGCTTTCGGGCACCTGCCTGAGCGACGAATAGGCGACCTGTATGATCGACGGCAAAATCATGATCGCCAGCAGCACGCTCGCCGTCAGGATGGAAAAGCCCTTGCCGCCGAATGTCTCGCGCACAAACGGCACCAGCACCGTAAGCCCGAACAGCCCGTACACCACGCTGGGAATCCCCGCCAGCAGCGAGACCGCCGGCTGCAACACCCGGAGCGCGCCCTTGCGGGCGAACCGCGCCATGTACACCGCCGTGAGGACGGCAATGGGCGCGCCCAGCAAAACCGCGCCCGCCGTGATGTACACGGAGCCGAGGATCATCGGCAATATGCCGTAGATATTGTTGCCGGGCTTCCATTTTTCGCCCGTGAGGAACGCCAGCGCGTCCACCTTGCCAAAGAACGGCAGGCCGTTGGCGAACAGGAACGCGCAGATCAGCGCGACGGCCAAAACGCAGGCGCATGCGGCCGCGCAGAACGCGAGCCGCATGGCGTTTTCCTTGAGCCTTGTGTTCACTGGAGTTCTTCCCACGTCAGCGTTTCGCCGGTAAAGATCGCCTTCACCTGCTCAAGCGTCAGGTCGTCGTGGGGGTTCGCGTTGTTCACGATGACCGCGATGCCGTCCATGGCGATTGTGGTGCCCGTGACGCCCGCCTCGGTCTCGCTGTCCTTGAGGGCGCGGGAGGCCATGCCGATATCGCACACGCCGTCGATGACGCTCTTCATGCCGGTGGTCGAATCGCTCTGCTGGATTTCGATCTCGGCGTTGGGGTTGACCAGCAGGTAGGCTTCCTTGAGCTTTTCCATGATCGGGGTCACGCTGGACGAGCCCGCTACGACAATCTTGCCCGCGATTTGGCTGCCCGCGTAGGCCTCGGCGGCTTCCAGCGGGATGTAGCCGTTGTCCGCGACCACCTGCTGCCCCTCGGCGGACAGAATGAAGGCGATAAAGTCGGCGGCGACGTCGCTTACCTCCGCCCTGACGGCGATGTTGAATGGACGGCTGAGGGGATACGCGCCCGCCTGAATGTTGGCGACGGTCGCCTCTACGCCGCCGATTTTCGCGGCCTTGACGGTATCGTTCAGGCTGCCCAGCGAGAGGTAGCCGATGGCGTTCTCGTCGCCGGCGACGGTGGTCATCATCACGTTGGTGGAGTTGGTCACGATGGCCTCGTCCGTGGTGTTGTCAACCTTCTCGCCCGCCTCGTTCTTTTGCTCCACGCCGGTCAGCTCCACAAACGCGCCGCGCGTGCCGCTGCCGTCCTCGCGGGAGCAAACGGTGATCTCGCCGCCCGTCTCCGCGCACGCGCTTGCCGCGCCCAGCGCCAACGCCAGCAGAATGCCCATTACCTTTTTGCCATTGCTCATTTCCGTATCCTCCTCAAATCCTCTTTGCTTTCTTGGTACGGGAATAGCATAGCAAGCCATGGTAAAGGGCGTGTCATGGCTGTGTAAAGGTTGTGTAAAATTGAGCTTTGAACGGGGCGCGGCAATCCGCCGAACGAGCGCGCCGCTATACCGTCCGCTCGTCCAGCTCCCGCAGCAGCTCCCCCTCGATTTGGATGATCTCGTCAATCGCAAGAGCTTTTCCATCCGTCAGCACGACCTGCCGCGCGAAGCCGTCCACCCGCTTTACGCGGCCGGACAGGGTTGTGTACGCGCCGCCGCGCTTTTTTTCATCCGGCCGAAAAAACGTAAACGTCGCCTCCGGGCGCTCGTCGATATGGTCCTGCAGCAGCTGGAGCTTATCGTTCAGCAGGCTCTTCGCGTCGTCGTCCAGCTCGACCCTGCGGTCGGTCAGCCGCGCCGTTTCCGCAACGGCCTCGCCGTAGCCCGTGAGCGCCGCAAAGGGCGAAAACTGCGCCGCGCGGCCCTCCATGGACATCTGCGGATGCTTGCCCGATACGTGATGCGGCAGATGAATGAGATCGTCGTAGCGATGCGGATCGTCCGGCATGCGTCATCCTCCTTACGCCTTATGGCCGCCGATTTGCTTGTTGCGCTGCATGGCCGTAGCGCCCTCCTCAAAGTTGGTGCCCTTCAGGATGGCGTTTTTGCCGTACTTCCGCTTGATTTGCAGCATTGCGCGCTGGAGCCGCTTTTCCTCCGCGAGCGCCTCGCTTTCGGCCCTGCGCGCCGCGTCCAGCGCCGCGTAGTCCGTAAAGAGGTCGAGCTGCTCCTGCGCGGGCCGTTCGGGCACGCGGCTTTCCTCGGTCAGGCGGTTTGCCGTCACGTTGACGCGGCGGATCGTCAGCCCCTTGTCCACAATTCGGTCGTACAGCGTCAGCATCCCCTCCATCAGCAGCCGCGTGGAGGACGTTTGCCTGCCCAGATTGGCCGAACCATGCGCCGCCTTGGGCGTGGCGCGGCCGTAGAAATCGGTGGTCGTCGGCCCGGCGTAGGCCCGTCTGCGCGCCGGGTCGCTCAGATTCTCGACGTCGTAGCCGATGGTCAGAACGAGCTGGTCGGTCACAAGGCCCTTGTCCACCAGCTCCAACGCCAGCAGCTCGGTCATTTCCCGGACGATCAGCCTGCCCTTGTCAAACGGGTAGGGGCACGACAGCACCTGCCCCGTGCCAAGGCTGCTGCTCTGCGGCTTGTAGGCCTTTACGTCGGCAATGGCACAGGGCTCCCAGCCCCACGCGTGGTCGATCAGCAGCTCCGCGTTTACGCCAAAGAGCTTATACAGCAGATCCTCGTTGTGGCGGTCCCTCGGCCCGCCCAGCGAACAGCGCGCGATATCGCCCATTGTGTACAGCCCGTTTTCCTCCAGCTTTTGCGCATACCCGCGCCCAACGCGCCAAAAGTCCTTCAGCGGGCGATGCGTCCAGAGCTGCCGGCGGTAGGATTCCTCGTCCAGTTCCGCGATGCGCACGCCGTCCTGATCGGGCGGGCTGCGCTTCGCCCAGATATCCATGGCGACCTTGCCCAAATACAGGTTGCTCCCGATTCCGGCCGTCGCGGTAATCCCCGTTGTATGCAGCACGTCGTGGATCATGCGCATGGCCAGCTCGCGCGCCGTAAGCCCGTAGGTTGCCAAGTAGCAGGTCACATCGATAAACACCTCGTCGATGGAATACACGTGGATATCCTCGGCGGAAACATACTTGAGGTAGGTATTGTAGATGTCCGTGCTCGCCTTCATGTACCGCGCCATCTGCGGCGGCGCGACGATGTACCCAAGCGCCAGCGCAGGGTCGGCCCGCAGCTCCGGCTCGTTGCTGGACTCCCCGGCCAGCCGCCCGCCCGGAGCCAGCCGCCTCCGCTGCGCATTGACCTGCTCCACCCGCTGCACGACCTCAAAAAGCCGGGGGCGGCCCGGTACGCCGTAGGCCTTCAGCGAGGGGGTAACCGCCAAGCAGATGGTCTTTTCCGTGCGGCTCGCGTCGGCCACGACCAAGTGCGTGGTCATGGGGTCGAGGCCGCGCTCCACACACTCCACGGAGGCGAAGAAGCTCTTGAGGTCGATGCACAAATAGGTACGGTTCACCTGCGCTCCCTCCCCCCGCGTTCGCTGCTCCCATTATAGCATATCCACCACAAAGGGGAATAGGTGTTCGCCTTCCAAATGTGCGCATTTTCTCCTAAACGCCAAGGAACCCGTCTGCCGCTTGCATGACGGCAGGCCCGGAGGCGCGGGCACCGCCGCCATGCGCGCGATAGGCCCGGTGGCGCATGCGCTGCCGCCAAGCGCCCGATAAGCCCCGATGCACAGTCTCCCGCGCGGCAGTTGGAGATGGAAGCGCCGCCTCTATCGGCCCCGCCCGCAGCCGCTCCGCGCTCGTTGAAATCGGCACGCGGATGTGGTATCATTACGCCAACAAACCTTACAAGCGAGGCGACCCGTATGGAGAACGCGCCGATGGATCTGATCTGCCTGACGGAGGATAACCTTGCCGGCGAGCACCTGTGCTGCATCATCCGCAGCAAAAAGGCCCACCCCGGCGTCGAGGCCAAGCGCCAATGGCTGGCTGAGCGGCTGCGGGAGGGCCATGTGTTCCGCAAGCTCAACGCCAAGGCTACGGTGTTTATTGAGTACGCGCCGCTGGAGACCGCGTGGGTCCCCGTGCTGGGGGACGGCTATCTGTACGTCTACTGCCTGTGGGCCGCCGGGGAATACAAGGGCAAGGGCTACGGCCGCGCGCTGATGGAAAGCTGCCTTGCCGACGCGCGGCGGCAGGGCAAATCCGGCGTGTGCATGCTGGGCGCGGCCAAGCAAAAGGCATGGCTGACCGATCAGTCGTTCGCTAAGCGCTTCGGCTTTGCGTGCGTGGATACGACCGACGACGGCTACGAGCTGCTGGCCTGCTCCTTTAACGGAGCCAAGCCCCGCTTTACGGACAGGGCGAAGCGCGGCACGATAGAGAGCCAAGAGCTGACGATCTACTACGACCTGCAATGCCCCTATGTGACGCAGGGCGTTGAGACCGTCCGCGCCTACTGCGCGGAGAACGGCGTGCCCGTTACGTTTGTGCTGGTGGACACGCTGCAAAAGGCCAAGGCGCTGCCCTGCGCCTTTAACAACTGGGCGGCGTTTTACAAGGGCAGGCTGCAAACCGTCAACCTGCTGCTGGATCCCGACGCGCTCCGGCGGATCCTCAGCAAATAAGCGCGCGCTCCGCACAACATAAAGAAAGGAATGTATGGCTCCAGCCATACGGACAATCGCTATGAAACGCACCCTTCACATCCCGGTAGAGGCTCCCCAGTATTCCGTGGTGACCGATATCGCCTTCGCGCAGGTGGACGCGTGGTTCGGCCACACGCGGCAGGATCTCAAGCTCGATTTGATCTACCCGGAGGACGACGCGCGCCGCTACCCCTGCGTCGTGTGGATCTGCGGCGGCGGCTGGCTGATGCTGGATAAATCCGCGCATCTGGCCTACCTGTCCGAGCTGGCGCGCAAGGGCTTTGTGGTGGCCAGTGTGCAGTACCGCACCAGCAATCAGGTCGCCTACCCCGCCCAGCTTCAGGATATCAAGGCGGGCATCCGCTACCTGCGCGCGCACGCGGCGCGCTACCATATCGATACGGAGCGCTTTGGCGTAATGGGCGAATCTGCCGGCGGCTACCTGTCCTGCATGGCCGCGCTGGATAACGACCCCGCCAACGACGTGGGCGAATATCTGGGCGAGTCCAGCCGCGTGCAGGCCGCCTGCCCGTGGTATCCCCCGACGGACTTCCGCGGCTTCCCCTACCCGGACGCGGAGTCCTGCGCGGCCTCGCCGGAATCCCTGCTGATGGGCCAAAACGTGCTGCTGCACCAAGACAAGGCCCTGCGCTGCTGCCCGGTAACGCTTGTAACCATGGACGCGCCGCCGTTTTTGATTATCCACGGCAATCAGGACATGGTTGTGCCCTTTGCGCAGGGGGACGAGCTGCACGACCTCCTGGAGGCGGCGGGCTGCGACGTCACGCTGCTGGCGCTGGACGGCGCGAACCATGCCGATATCCGGTTCTTCCAAAAGGAGGTCTGGGCGGAGATCGCCGCGTTCTTCCAAGGCAAGCTGGGGCTGCCCAAATAAAGTCCGCGACGCGCGCGCTTGAGATGCGTCGGAAAACCCGGTACGCCGGGTTTTTTTGATGTGTTGACAGGTAGAATCTATGCGTGTATAATGTTGGATGTCGTACAGTTTGCTATGCAACAAGCAAGGAGGCGCTTATGCCCTTTCCCACACCCGACCGCCCGGATGGCTTTATGCCGGGCGCGGAGGTACACCGGCTTTCCAACCGCATCCGACGGCTGATGGAGAACAACTGCCAGCGCCCGGAGGCCGCCACGGGCAACAACGGCCGCATCATCCGCTACCTGAGCCGCCATGAGGGCAAGGACGTCTTTCAGAAGGACTTGGAGGAGGCGTTTGGCATTACGCGCTCCACGGCCTCCAAGGTGCTGCGGCTCATGGAGCAAAAGGGACTGGTGCGCCGGGAGGGCGTGCCGCAGGACGCGCGCCTCAAAAAGTTGTCCCTCACCGAGAGATCCCGCGAGCTGACCCGGAAGATGCTGGCCGAGGGAGCCGCCATGGACAAGCGCCTGCTGCAAGGCTTTACGCCGGAGGAGGCCGCCCGGCTGGAGGACTATTTGGAGCGCATGCGTCACAATCTGGAGGAAGGAGAACCCCTCAAATGATCAAAAAACTGATGCGGAGCATCCGCGAGTACAAAACGCCGTCCATCAAGGCGCCCGTATACGTATCGCTGGAGGTGGTCATGGAGGTCGTGATTCCGCTGCTGATGGCGGAGCTGATCGACAAGGGCATCAACGGCGGCAACATGAGCTACATCCTCAAAATGGGGCTGATTCTGCTTTTGTCGGCCTGCGTGTCGCTGCTGATGGGCGTGCTGTCCGGCAAGTACGCGGCGGAGGCCTCCGCCGGCTTTGCCAAAAACCTGCGGCACGATATGTTCGCGCACGCGCAGGGCTTCTCGTTTGCCAACATCGACCATTTTTCCACCGCCGGGCTTGTTACGCGCATGACCACGGACGTGACCAACGTGCAGAACGCTTACCAAATGATCATCCGCACGGCGGTGCGCTCCCCGTTTATGCTGCTGTTCTCGCTGATCGCGGCCATCGGCATCGACGCGCGAATCTCCATGGTTTTTCTCATTTTCATCCCGATTTTGGGCGTGGGGCTGTTTTTCATCGCCTCGCGCGCGCACCCCATCTTTGAGCGCGTGTTCAAAACGTACGATCAGCTCAACGGCGTGGTGCAGGAGAACCTGCGCGGCATCCGCGTGGTGAAGGCCTTTGTGCGCGAGGAGTACGAGGAGGACAAGTTCAACCGCATCTCCGAGCGTATCTATCGGGATTTCTCCAAGGCGGAAAAGCTGCTGGCGTTTAACATGCCGCTCATGCAGGGGTGCATGTACGCCTGCGTGCTGCTGGTCAGCTGGCTGGGCGCGCGGGCCGTGGTGGCCTGCGGCGGCGACGCGGCGCTGGGCCTCTCCACCGGGGAGCTGACCAGCCTGTTCACCTACGCCACGCAGATCCTCTCCAGCCTGATGATGCTCTCCATGGTCTTTGTGATGATCGTCATCTCCCGCGCGTCCATGGAGCGCATCGTGGAGGTGCTGGACGAGCAGAGCGATATCACCAACCCCGACGACGCGCTCCACGCCGTGCGGGACGGCTCCGTCGAGTTTCGGGACGTGACCTTCCGCTACAACAGCGCCGCCGAAAAGCCCGCGCTGAGCCACATCAGCCTGCAAATCGCCTCCGGGCAGACCATCGGGATTCTGGGCGGCACCGGGTCCGCCAAATCCTCGCTGGTGCAGCTGATCCCCCGCCTGTACGACGCAAGCGAGGGCGCCGTGCTGGTGGGCGGCGAGGACGTGCGGCGGTACGATTTGGACACGCTGCGCGACGCGGTGGCCTTTGTGCTGCAAAAGAACGAGCTGTTCAGCGGCACCATCCGCGACAACCTGCGCTGGGGCGATGAAAACGCAACGGACGAGGAGATCGAGCGCGCGTGCCGGCTCGCGCAGGCCGACGGGTTCATCCGCGCGTTCCCGGACGGGTACGATACCCGCATCGAGCAGGGCGGAACCAACGTGTCCGGCGGGCAGAAGCAGCGCCTTTGCATCGCCCGCGCGCTGCTGAAGAAGCCAAACATCCTGATCTTGGACGATTCCACCAGCGCCGTGGATACCGCCACCGACGCGGCCATCCGCAAGGCGTTCCGCGAGGAGCTGCCGCAAACGACCAAGCTGATTATCGCGCAGCGCATCGCCTCGGTGATGGACGCGGACAAAATCCTCGTGCTGGACGAGGGCCGTCTGACGGCTGCGGGCACGCACGACGAGCTGATGGCGCAAAGCGATATCTACCGCGAGGTTTACGAATCGCAGATGAAGGGAGGCAACGCGGCATGATGCGAGGCACGAGAATGCGGGGCGACGGCCGTCGTCCCCATGACATCAAGGGAACCGTCGCGCGGCTGATGGACTATGTCGGGCAGTATCGCGCGCGGCTGGCGCTGGTTTTTGTGTGCATCCTCATCAGCGCCGTGGTCGGCGTGCTCAACTCGCTGTTCCTGCGCACGCTCATAGACGATTACATCACGCCGCTGCTGGCCGCCTCCAGCGCGGACTTCAGCGGGCTGCTGGGCGCGATTGTGAAAATGGCGTGCGTGTTCGCCGTGGGCGCGCTGTCCGGGTACCTGTACAACCGCCTGATGGTGGCCGTGGCGCAGGGCGTGCTCAAGCGCATCCGGGACGATATGTTCGCGCACATGCAAACGCTGCCCATCCGGTACTTTGATACGCACAGCCACGGCGAGGTGATGAGCCACTACACCAACGATACCGACACGCTGCGCCAGATGATCGCGCAGGCGCTGCCGCAGGTCTGCTCGTCGCTGGTGAGCATCGTGGCGGTGTTTATCGCCATGCTGTCCGTCAGCGTATGGCTGACGCTGTTCGTCATCGTCTTTGTGACGGCCATGCTGTGGCTGGTCAAGCGGCTTTCCGGGCAGAGCGGCAAATACTTTGTGCGGCAGCAGCAAACCCTTGCGGACGTCAACGGCTACATCGAGGAGATGGTCAACGGCCAGCGTGTGGTCAAGGTTTTCTGCCGCGAGCAAAAAACGGTGGCCGAGTTTGACGCGCGCAACGAGGCGCTGCGCGGGAACGCCGCCGAGGCCAACAAGTTTGCCAACGTGCTGGGCCCCGTGACCAACAATTTGGGGCACGCGCTGTATGTGGCGCTGGCCGTGCTGGGCGCGGCGCTCTGCCTCGGCGGCGTGCCCAACGTGTACCTCGCGGGCACAAACCTGATGACGCTGGGTATGATCGCCTCCATGATGACGCTCTCGCGCAGCTTCATCATGCCCATCAGCCAAGTCTCGCAGCAGATCTCGTCCGTCATCATGGCGCTGGCCGGCGCGGAGCGCATCTTCCGCCTGATGGACGAGGCCTCCGAGACCGACGAGGGCTACGTGACGCTGGTCAACGCGCGCAAGGAA
This sequence comes from uncultured Oscillospiraceae bacterium, assembly GCA_964408185.1. GTDB lineage: Bacteria > Bacillota > Clostridia > Christensenellales > Aristaeellaceae > CAYOYK01. Next base: position 46,882 of record CAYOYK010000009.1, read on the forward strand.
AACGGCGAGCTGACGGCGGCCGACGCGCGCACGGGCCTGTGGGCTTGGAAGCATCCCCACCACGACGGCAGCGTGACCTATACGGAGCTCCGCGGCGACGTGGTGCTGGACGACGTGGACTTCGGCTATACCGAGGATAAGCCCGTGCTGCACAACGTATCGCTCTTTGCCAAGCCCGGCCAGAAGATCGCCTTTGTGGGCGCGACGGGCGCGGGCAAGACCACCATCACCAACCTGCTCAACCGCTTTTACGATATCGCGGACGGCAAGATCCGCTACGACGGCATCAACATCAACAAAATCAAAAAGGACGACCTGCGCCGCTCGCTGGGCATGGTGCTGCAGGACGTAAACCTGTTCACCGGCACCGTGATGGACAACCTGCGCTACGGCAAGCTGGACGCGACCGACGAGGAATGTATCGCGGCGGCCAAGCTGGTCAACGCCGACGGCTTTATCCGCATGCTGCCAAACGGCTACCAAACCGTGCTTTCCGGCGACGGCAGCGGCCTCAGCCAAGGGCAGCGGCAGCTCATCTCCATCGCCCGCGCGGCCGCGGCCGACCCGCCCGTGATGATTCTGGACGAGGCCACCTCGTCCATCGACACGCGCACCGAGGCCATCGTGCAAAAGGGCATGGACGCGCTGATGCACGGGCGCACGGTGTTTGTGATCGCGCACCGGCTGTCCACCGTGCGCAACGCGGACGCCATCATGGTGCTGGACCACGGCCGCATCATCGAGCGCGGCGACCACCAATCCCTGATCGCGCAAAAGGGCACCTATTACAGGCTGTATACCGGCGCGTTTGAGCTGGACTGATACAAGGGACATGCCCGGCCTTCCGCCGGGCGGACAGGAGGCGGCATGGAGGCTTGCACCCACTACAAATACTGCCCGGAATGCGGCGCGAGGCTTGTGGACAGGCCCGCGGGCGACGACGGCGACGTGCCATACTGCGAGAATTGCCGGCAGTTCTGGTTTGACAGCTTTGCAAGCTGCGTGATCGTGCTGGTGTATAACCAGTTTGACGAGGTGGTGCTGGGGCGGCAGTCGTACCTATCCAAGCAATACGCGTCGTTCACCTCCGGCTACATCACGCCGGGCGAGACCGCCGAGGTCTGCGCCGTGCGCGAGGTCAAGGAGGAGCTCGGCATTGACGTGACCGAGCTGGAATACGCGGGCACGTACTGGTTTGCCCTGCGCGGGCAGCTGATGCACGGCTTTATCGCCTACGCGCCCAAGTGCGAGCTGACGCTCTCCCCGGAGGTGGATTCCGCCGAGTGGGTGCCCGCGCTGGAGGCTCCCAAGCACATGCACCCGGACAGGCCCGGCAACGCCGCGCACCCGATCTATCGGCTGTTCCTGCAAAAGCGCGGCCTCGCGGCGCGGTAGGCAGGGGAAAAAACGTCATACTTGTAAATAAATGCATCAATTGCCTGATTGACGCAACATTTTACACTCTTTGCGCGTCTGATAAACGTAACGATTGCGTTACCATTGCTCGGCATTTGTCACAGTTTCCTGACAAAATGCTTACAAGTGTATCAAAACCCTTTACTATCAGGACGGGCTTGGTATACTGAGCTTGGAGAACTTATTGGTTCGTTTATCAATGCGCCGCGAAAGCGGCCGATCTCATACGACCCGTCACTCAGGAGGGATGAAGATGAATACCAACCGCATTCGCAAACTGCTTGTTTCCGCACTCCTCATACTGATCGTCATCAGCCTTACGACCGTGGCGGTGGCGCAGTACGCCACCATTCCCTTTGGCGAGGAGAGCCAGCGCGTGCGCAGCATGCAGACCGCGCTGAAGAACAAGGGCTTCTACAAGGGCTTTGTGGACGGCAAGTTTGGCGCGGGCACCAAGTCGGCCATCAAAAAGTATCAGGCCTCCATCGGCCTGCACGCGGACGGCCGCCCCGGTAACAAAACGCTGACAGCGCTGTACAACGGCGCAAGCGCCGTCAACACGCCCACCGCCGCGCAGGCGCGCACGCTGGCCAAGCCCAAAAGCGCCAACACGCTGGCCTACGGCATGGTGAACGCGCGCGTGCGCAGCTTACAGCGCGCCCTGACCGTGCTGGGCTTCTACAAGGGTTCCATCGACGGCCAGTATGGCGATATGACGATGGCGTCCGTGAAGGCCTTCCAGCGTTCCGTCGGCCTGCACGCGGATGGCATGGCCGGCACCCGCACGCTGAACTCCCTGAACGAAAAGCAGAGCAAGGTGCATGTGGGCACCACCACGCTGCTTTCCACCGGCTCGCAGGGCGCCATGGTCAGCGCGCTGCAAGCCGAGCTGACGGCGCTGGGCTATACCATCGGCGATGCGTCCGGCTTGTACGGCGCGGATACCCGCGCGGCTGTTTTGGCCTACCAAAAGGCCAACCAGCTGGAGGAGACCGGCACGGTGAGCGAAAGCCTGTACAACAAGATCACCGTCAAGGTTCCTGTTCGCACGACGTATGCCACCCTGCAGCCCGGTACCAGCAGCGCCAGCGTCGGCACCATGAAGGCCAAGCTCATCTCCCTGAAGCTGCTCGACGCCGCCAACACCTCCAACGATTACGACGCAGCCACCGTCACCGCTGTGCGGGCGTTCCAATCCAACTACGGGCTGAAGGTGGACGGCGTCGCCGGCAACAAGACGCTCACCAAGCTCTATCAGCTGGTTCCGTAAGCGCATTCCGGCGCGGGCGCATCGCGCCGTTTCCAAGAGGCCGTTCCACTGACAGCGAGACCAGCAGGACTGGGTCGGACTCGGTGGAACGGTCTCTCCGTCTGTGCGCAAATCCGCAAAAGGCAGGGATCGGTCATGGCCAAGCTCTACTTCCGGTACGGGGCGATGGGCTCCAGCAAGACAGCCAACGCCATCATGGTGCGGCACAACTACATGGAGCGCGGGCAGCGCGTGCTGATGCTGAAGCCGCAGCTCGATACCCGCGACGGCGCGCGGCTGATCTCCTCCCGCAGCGGGCTGACCTGCGAGTGCAGCTTTGTGGAGGAGCTCCCCCGGCTGGATATCACGCAGTACCATTGCCTCATTGTTGACGAGGCGCAGTTTCTCACCAAGGCGCAGGTGGAGGAGCTGGTGCGCATTGTTGACGAGGAGAACATCCCCGTCATCGCCTACGGTCTGCGCGCGGACTTTCAGGGCAATTTTTTCGAGGGCAGCAAGTGGCTGATGGCTTGGGCCGATACCATCGAGGAGGTCAAGACCATCTGCTGGTGCGGCAAGAAGGCCATCTGCAACGCGCGCGTGTGCGACGGGCGCGTGGTCAAGGAGGGCGAGCAGGTGGTGCTGGGCGGCAGCGAGGCGTATGTGAGCCTCTGCCGCAGGCATTGGGCCAGCGGACAGCTTGGCCCAAGCGCGGACCAGCCCTGACGGAATGGCCGCGCGCAGGCGCATAGCATCCCCGCGAAGCGCCGTTTGCGGCGACGGCAGGCGCGAAAAGGATTGTCAACGAGGAAGGGCGCGTCCGTGTGATGGACGCGCCCTTACCATATTCCTCTATGCAACCGCGTCGCCCCTCCGCGTGCGCCGATAACGGGCGGCAAGCCCCTACGCCTGCTTGGCGCGCTCGCGGCGGCCTTGCACCGCCGAGGGGATCAGGCTGAGAAAATATGCCGCCGCCGCGCACAGCACAATCGCCGCGCCGGCGGGCACGTTTTGATAGTAGCTCAGCGCCAGCCCGCCCACGCCGGACAGCACGCTCAGGCACACGCTGGTCGCGGCGTGCGCGCGTGCCGTGCGGCACACGTTCCGGCCCGCGGCGGCCGGGAGGATAAGCAGCGCGTTGATGAGCAGCACGCCCACAAACCGGATGGCAAGCATCACCACAATGGACAGCAGCGCGGCGAAGGCGTACTCCACCAGCCAGCCCTTGACCCCCCGGCTTCCGGCCAGCGCCGGGTTGACGCTCTGCATGGCCAGCGGGTTATACAGCAGCGCCCACGCGACGGTTCCCGCAACCAGCATGATCGCCAGCACGAGCAGATCGTCCGGGGTGGCGGCGAGCACATCGCCCACAAGGAGCGAGGTGTAGTTTTTCACGCCGCCCTTGGCCAGCAAAAACAGGCCCAGCGCCAGCGACGTGTTGGAGAACACGCTGATGACCGTGTCCGTGCTGCTCCGGCCGCTCTGCTTGATGCGGCTGATAAAGATCGCCCAAAAGAAGCCGAACACCAGCATGCTTACCAGATCGTTGCTCACGCCCAGCAGCATGCCGATGCCTACGCCGCACAGCGCGCTGTGGCCCAGCGCGTCGCTGAAAAACGCCATTTGCTGATTGACCGCCATGGTGCCCATCAGGCCCAGCAGCGGTGTGAGCAGCAGCAGCGCCAGAAAGGCGTTCTTCATGAAATTGAGCTGCAAAAAGGAAAGCGGCAGCACCGTGTCGATGGCATGGTAGATCGCGTCCATCATTCGGCCTCCTTTGGGGCGGGGTCGGCCGCGTCGGCATGGGGCGCGCAGCAGTCGCAGCAGCCGGTCTCCGCGCGTCGGCACGGCTGGTGGCTCGGCGTGGCAAACTGCCCCGCGAAAGCATCGCTGGCAAAGACCTCATCCGGCGAGCCCTGACAGAGGATCGTTTTGTTCAGCAGGGCCACATGGTCGGCATAGCGGCTGACAAGCGAAAAATCGTGCGAGATCAGCAGAATGCCCATGTGGCGCTCCCGCCGCAGCGCCAGCACCCTATCCAGAAAGAGCATCTGCCCGTTCTGATCCACGCCTGATACGGGCTCGTCCAGCAGCAGCAGGTCGGGGGCCGGCGTGAGCGCTAGGCTGAGCAGCACGCGCTGCAGCTCGCCGCCGCTCAGCTTGCCCAGCGTGGCCCTTTGCAGGCGCTCCGCCTCGCTAAGCGCGAGAGCCTCGCGCACCTGCTCGCGCACGCGCTTGCTCACGCCCGTCCACACGGGGCGGCGCGTCAACGCGGAGGCCAAGTAGTCCTGCACGGTCAGCGGCATGCTGCGATCAAACGGAAGCTGCTGCGGCACGTAGCCGATGCGCACACGGCTCATGGCGCTGCCCTCGGTATCCAAGTGCGCGATGCGGCCCGTATAGGGCACCTGCCCCAGCAGCGCGCGCAGCAGCGTGGTCTTGCCCGCGCCGTTGTGCCCGATGAGCGCGGTAAGCTGCCCGCAATGGATGTGCAGGTTCACGTCCTGCAGCAGCGTCTGGCCGCCCTGCCGCACGCACAGGTCGTCCAGCTCAATGCGGCACAGTCGGCACGTGTGGTTTTGCTCCATGGGCCCTCCTTATCGGCTGTAAACGCCGGTTTTCACTTCGTTGATAAATGTGTCGATGCGGGGGATGAACGGGGCGGCCTCCGCGTCGCGGAGGGTCTGCCCGCGGTCGTAGGGCAGATGAAAGAGCTGCAGCGAGAGCGGCTCGCTGTCGTCCTGCGCGCTGCCCTGCGCAATCAGGTAAAACGCCTGCGGAACGCCCAGGTTGTTGCCCACGCTGCCCGTGTTAAACAGCAGCCGTTGGCTGAGCGTGCGCACGGCCTGCCGGTGGCAGTCCGCATAGCCGAGCACATCGTAGCTTGTGCCGTCCGGCTTATCGTAGAGCGTGTTCAGCAGCTCCTCGCTGCCAAAGGGGGCGTATAGCGTCGGCATGACCGGCCGCCCGTGGATCAGGCGGATCTCCATGCCGCCCAGCCGGAGGGTATGCTCCAGCGGCAGTGCGCGCAGCGCGGCCATGCGCCGCTCGCCAAGCTGCTCGTAGTAGGGCGCGTCGTAAGGGAACATGCGCTCGGCCGCGCCGTCGTCCCAATTGCCCTTCAGGATGACCGAGCAGTTGGCCATGGCCCAATCGCAGGTGCGGTCGCTGCTGGGGCCCTTGCCGATCAGATCCCCCAAGCAGTAAATCTCATCCACATTCTGGGTGCGGATATGCTGATCGACGGCCTCCACCGCCGGGTAATTGCCGTGAAGGTCGGCCACCATCGCAATGCGCATAGGCTGCTCCTTTGCTGAAAATGGGCGGATAGACCGCTTACTGTCATTATAGCATTTTTCGCGCAGGCGTGCTATACTGAATGCTGAGTCTGACGGGCGGGAGTGAAGATACCAATGCTTCGCAGCTATGCGCTGATGGATTTTGACGGCACGCTTTCACGCGGGGACAGCATTCTGAGCTTTATCCCCTACGCACAAAAAAAAGGACTTTGCACCCGCAAGCAGGTGCGGGCCGGCCTTTGGGCCGCCCTTTGCTACAAGCTGGGCCTGCTGAGCGACCACGAGGCCAAGCAGCGCGCCATGTCCTTTATGGCCGGGCACGGCCCCGATGAGGTCAACCGCGTGGTGGCCGCCTATTATGACGAGGTGCTGCGTCCGGCGCTGTTTAAGGACGGGCTAGCCGAGGTGCGCAGGCTCCAAAGCGAGGGCAAGACGCTTGTGCTCGTTACCGCCTCCACGGGGTTCTACTTGGAGCCTCTGCGGGAGGTGCTGGGCCTGTCCGCGATTCTCAGCACGCGCATGGATACGGACGAGAACGGCGTGTTTACGGGCTTGCAGGGTGACAACTGCCGCGGCGTACAAAAGCCGCTCCGGCTGGCCGAGTATCTGGCGGCGCGGGGCGACCGACTGGACTACGACAGCTCCGTGGCTTACGGCGACAGCATGAGCGACCTGCCCCTGCTCAAGCTGTGCAGGCGCAAGGTGCTGGTCAACCCCAAGCCGCGCCTGTGGCGAGCCCTGCACAACGACCCGGACGCGACCATCGCGCGCTGGCAGTAGGCCGCGCATCAAAGGGAGGCCGACCATGACCTTTTCCGCCACCGAGAGCATCCTGCGCCTTGGCTTGGAAGCCGGGGCCTATACCTGCTGCGCCGCGCTGGTGGGCCGGGGCGACGACGTGCTGTACCAGACGGCCATGGGCCGCCTCGCGCCGGACGACGACGCGCCCGCCGACGCGCAGACGCGCTTTGATATGGCCTCCTGCACCAAGCTGATGGTCACCGCCATGCTGGCGCTCAAAAGCATCGAGAGCGGCCGCCTGTGCCTGTGGGATCGGCTGGGCACGTTTGTGGACGCTCCCGCCGATAAGCAGGAGCTGACCATCCGCCAGCTTCTCACCCATACGGCGGGCTTTTCCACAGGGCTGCACCTGTGGCAGCTTGCCAAGGACGCGGAGCAGGCCACGGACATCCTGCTGAACACCCCGCTGCAGTTTTCGCCCGGCTCGCGGGTGCAGTACTGCTGCGCGGGCTACCTGCTGCTGGGCCAGCTGCTGGAGTGCCTCTACGGCGAGACGCTCGATTCGCTCTCCCGACGGCTGATCTTTGAGCCGCTGGGCATGGACGCGACCGGGTACCTGCCGCAGGGCGGCAACATCGCCGCGACCGAAAAGCAGCCGGACGGCAGCTATCTGCGCGGCGTGGTGCACGATGAGAACGCCCGCTTCCTCGGCGGTGTGGCCGGGAACGCGGGGGTGTTTTCCAATCTGGACGATATGGGGCGCTTTTTGCGCATGCTGGCCTGCGAGGGCCGCCTTCCCGGCGGCGGACGCCTTCTGGCTCCGGGCACGCTGAGGCTGGCCATGCGCAATCACACGGACGGCCTCGCGCAGGCCCGCGGGCTGGGCTTTTATCTGCCCTATTTGGACGACGGCTACACGGGCGACCTCTTCCCCAAGGAGACAGTCGGCCATACGGGCTTTACGGGCACCTCGCTCGTGCTCGATCCGGCCAGCGGCCTCTATGTGGTGCTGCTGACAAACCGCTGCTGCCCCTCGCGGGACAACCTGATGATCTATCGCATCCGTCGGCTGGTGCATAACACGGTGTACGCGACGGTGGACGCGGAAGCGTAGGAACAAAAGGGAGAAGGCTTCTTTGCCTCCTCCCTTTTGTTTGGCGAGTCCTTGGCGCTTGGCAAATTACTTGATGAGATCCGTGCCCATGAACGCGCGCAGAACCTCCGGCACGGTCACGGTACCGTCGTCGTTCTGGTAGTTTTCCAAAATGGCGGCCACGGTGCGGCCCACGGCCACGCCCGACCCGTTGAGCGTGTGGCAGAACTGCGGCTTGCCGTCCTTGCCGTCGCGGTAGCGAATGCTCGCGCGGCGGGCCTGAAAGTCCTCGCAGTTGGAGCAGCTCGATATCTCGACATAGCGGTTGTAGGAGGGCATCCAGACCTCGATATCGTAGGTCTTGGCGGCGCTGAAGCCCATGTCCCCGGTGCTGAGGCAGACCACGCGGTAGGGCAGGCCCAAGAGCTGAAGCACCTTTTCGGCCTCGGCGGTCATGCTCTCCAGCTCGTCGTAGCTCTGCTCCGGCTTTGCGATCTTGACCATCTCCACCTTGTTGAACTGGTGCTGGCGGATCAGCCCGCGCGTATCGCGCCCGGCGCTGCCGGCCTCGGCGCGGAAGCACGCGGAGTAGGCGCAGTGGCGGATGGGCAGCGCCGCGCCGTCAAGGATCATCTCGCGGTAGAGGTTGGTCACGGGCACCTCCGCCGTGGGGATGAGGAATGTGTCCTTGTCCACCTTGTACGCGTCCTCCTCAAACTTGGGCAGCTGGCCGGTGCCAGTCATGGTTTGGCGCGTGACCATGTACGGGGGCAGAATCTCCTCGTAGCCCGCGTCGATGTGTGTGTTCAAAAAGAAGGTGATGACCGCGCGCTCCAGCCGCGCGCCCAGCCCGCGGTACACCGTGAAGCGCGCGCCGCTGATCTTCGCGGCCGCGTCAAAATCAAGGATCTTGAGATCGGTGCCGATGTCCCAGTGCGCCTTGGGCTCCCAGCCGAACCGACGGGGCTCGCCCCAGCGGCGCTGCTCCACGTTCTCCTTGTCGTCCTTGCCGATGGGCACGGACGCGTTGGGGAAGTTGGGCACGCTCATCAAAAAATCGTTCATTGCGCCGTCAAGCTCGGCGATATCCGCGTCGATGGCGGCGATCTCGTCGCCCAGCTTGCGCATTTCGTCCATCACGTCGGCCGTGTCGCCGCCCTCGCGCTTGACCACCGCGATCTGCTTGCTGGTCTGGTTGCGCAGGGCCTTTTTCTCCTCGCTCTGCGCCAGCAGCTTGCGTCGCTGCTCGTCCTTTTGCAAAAAGGGCGTAATGTCGATGTCCTTGTTGCGCGCCTTGAGCGCGTCAACCAGCTCCTGCGGGTTTTGACGGATGCGTTTGATATCCAGCATGGTTCTTCCTCCTTTGATCTGCGTACAAACAAAACTCCGCCCCAAAGCAAAACCTTGGGACGGAGGAAGCGTGCTCCGCGGTGCCACCCGAGTTAAGGCCGACGGCCTTCTCTTGTTTGCGCGATAACGGGCGCCTCCCGGACGGCTCCTCGCCGTCGGCTCGCGGGTGGAAGCGCCAAGCCGCCGACAGCCTTGCACCGATCGGCTGCTCTCTATACGGCGGCGGATAGCGGTTTTCCCGTTCATAACCGAGTGCATCATAGCACGAGCGACGCGGGTTGTCAATACGCGGGGGGCGTGTTCCATCAGGACAGCCCGATGATTTTCACGCTTGGACGCTTGCATTTTATTTGCTCTTATGCTATACTTCCACCGATTACGCACCTTTGTCGATCGGACGCTTGTGCCGAGGAACTATCGCCCCCGGCGACCGACCCGAAACGACGCAAAGGGTGGATAAACAAGGAGGAACCCCAAATGGCTGTCATTTCCATGAAACAGCTCCTGGAAGCGGGCGTGCACTTCGGCCATCAGACGCGCCGCTGGAACCCCAAAATGGCCCAGTACATCTTTACCGAGCGCAACGGCATCTACATCATCGACCTGCAAAAGACTGTCCGCAAGGTAGACGAGGCGTACAGCTTTGTGCGCGACCTGTCCATGGAGGGCAAGAGCATCCTGTTCGTCGGCACCAAAAAGCAGGCGCAGGAGTCCATCTCCCAAGAGGCCGCTCGCTGCAACATGTATTATGTCAACAACCGCTGGCTGGGCGGCATGCTTACCAACTTCCGCACCATCCGCACCCGTGTGGATCGTCTCAACCAGATTGACAAAATGGAGGCCACCGGCCAGTTTGAGCTCCTGCCCAAAAAGGAAGTCATCAAGCTCCAGCACGAGCGTGAAAAGCTGGAAGCCAACCTTGGCGGTATCCGCGAGATGAAAAAGCTGCCCGGCGCGCTGTTCATCGTGGATCCCCGCAAGGAGCACATCGCCGTCAGCGAAGCCCGCAACTTGGGCATTCCCATCGTGGCCATCGTGGATACCAACTGCGACCCCGATGAGATCGACTACGTGATCCCCGGCAACGACGACGCCATCCGCGCCGTGAAGCTGATTGCCGGCAAGCTGGCCGACGCCGTGCTGGAAGGCAAGCAGGGCGAGCAGGACGCCGCCGACGAAGCCTCCGCCGCCGAGGCCGCCAAGACCGACGAACAATAAGACCGCTCCGGCCCCTTCGCGCGCGGCAGGCTCGCGCGCGAAGCATGCCTGAGCGCCATCAGACAGGAGAGATTTTTTATGGCGAACATCACCGCCCAAATGGTTAAGGAACTTCGCGAAATGACGCAGGCCGGCATGCTGGACTGCAAAAAGGCCCTCGTAGAGGTTGAAGGCGAAATGGAAAAGGCCATTGAATGGCTCCGCGAGAAGGGCCTTGCCGCCGCCGCCAAGAAGGCCGGCCGCATCGCCGCCGAGGGCGCCGTGGCCAGCTTCGTGTCCGACGACCACAGCGTGGGCGACATCGTGGAGATCAACTGCGAGACCGACTTTGTGGCCAACACCGACAACTTTAAGAATTTCTGCAAGGGCGTGGCCAAGCACATCGCGCAGGCCAACCCCAAGGATGTGGACGAGCTGCTGGGCCAAAAGTTTGTGGACGACCCCAGCAAGACCATCACCGACCTCGTCAGCGACGCGACCGTCGCCATCGGCGAGAAGATCAGCATTCGCCGCTTTGCCCGTTACGAGACCAACGTCGGCGTCGTCGAGAGCTACCTGCACATGGGCGGCAAGATCGGCGTGCTGATCGAGGTGGACAACGACAAGCCCGAAACCTTTACCAGCGACGCTTTCAAGGCGTACTATCACGACCTCGCGCTGCAAATCGCCGCCGCCAAGCCCGGCTTCGTCGTCAAGAGCGAAGTGCCCACCGAGAAGCTCGACAAGGAGAAGGAAATCCTCCGCGCGCAGGCGCTCAACGAGGGCAAGCCCGAAAAGATCGTGGATAAGATGGTCGAGGGCCGCATCGAGAAGTACTACAAGGAAGTCTGCCTGCTGGAGCAGCCCTTCGTGAAGGACGGCGACAAGAGCATCGCCCAGCTCACCGCCGAGACCGCCAAAGCCATCGGCGCAAACCTTAAGGTCGTCAGCTTCGAGCGCTTTGAGCGCGGCGAGGGCATCGAAAAGCGGCAGGACAACTTTGCCGAGGAGATCGCCCAGATGGCGAAGCTGTAAGGCGGATTCGAGCATATCACAAATGCGCGTGGGAGAAATCCCACGCGCATTTTCTGTTGGCAATCAATCCGGTGGTACGGGAGGTACCGACTCTTGCCGGGCAGCGCCCACATTCCGCGCAGCGGCGGCCCGGCAGGCGAGCCTGCGCAGCGCGGTCAGCTGCGGCGACAAAGCTGCTGATAGGGGCTTCCCTTCTGCGCTCCGTCTATTTGCCCGTCTTGACCGTCAGCAGCTTCTTCGCGTCCGTCAGCGTGGCCTCGTCCGCGATGCGCAGGTGTATGTAGCCGCCGTCCCCGCAGGGGTACTTGCCGTCGATGGCCTTGCGGACAGGCTCGCTTACGTCCGCATAGACGCGCGCGAACTGCGGGCCAGACATGCGCAGCATCAGGCAGCAGGCCCCGTTTTCCGCAAACAGATCGCACAGGTGCTTGCTCCCGACCGCGTGCTTCACGCCCCAGCCGTATTTTTTCCCATACGGAAAGCGGATGGTCTGCGCGGAGCCTGTCGTATCGGACAGCCACGTGTTGAGCGTGCGGAAGAAGGTCTCGCCGTCCGCGCAGAAGGCGGCGAGCGCGTCGTAATCCGGGTTCGCGTCGGGATCGAGCATTCGTTCGTACATTTGGGGTCTCCTTTCGCTTACAGCTCCACCATGCGCGTACACACGCGCTCCAAAAACCTGCGGTCGTGCTCCACCATGAGCAGCGTTGGCCTGAATGTCAGCAGCAGCTCCTCCAGCTGGATGCGGCTGTATACGTCCAAGTAGTTGAGCGCCTCATCCCAGACGTACAGGTGCGCGCTCTCGCAAAGGCTGCGAGCCAGCAGCACCTTTTTCTTCTGCCCCTCGCTAAAGTCCGCCATGTCCTTATCAAACTGCTGACGGCCCATATCCATGTTGCGCAGAATGGCCTTGAAAAGCGTCTCGTCCAGCGCGTGACGGGCGATATACTCCCGCACGTTGCCGCGCAGAAAGCTGGGGTCCTGCGGCACATAGCTGACGACAAGCCCGCTTGCGGGACGAATCTCGCCATGTAGCGCGTCGCCCTCGCCCACCAGCGTTTTGAGGATGCTGCTCTTGCCCGCGCCGTTTGCACCCAGCAGCGCGACGCGCTCGCCCGCGTCCACGGTAAAGCGCACGTCCGGAAGCACCACGCGCTCGCCGTAGCGCACCGAGGCGTTGTCCACAGTCAGCAGGCGCTTCTTGGGATGCTCCAGCGGGCGGAGCTTCAGGTCGCCGACGCGCTCCAAATCCTTCAGCAGTTCCTTCTTCTCGCCGAGGGCCTTCTCCTGCCGACGTTGCAGATTTTTGGCCTGAGACATCATCTTGGCGCTCTTTGCCCCGATGTAGCCGCGATCCACGGCCGCCACGTCGCTTTCCGCAACGTGAAACTTCTCTTTTTCGAGGCTGTTGCTCCATTGCGCGGTGAGGCGGCTGGCCGCGCCGAGGCGGCGGATATCCTTTTGCAAGCGCTCGTTCTGGCGCTGCTCATACTCGTTGCGGGCGTTGAGCTCGCGCTCGTAGGTATCGTAATCGCCGCGGAACACATCCACGCTGGTTTTGTTGAGGCAGAGCACATGATCGACGCAGCGATTGAGAAAATCGCGGTCATGGCTCACCAGCAGGAAGCCCGGCTTCTGGCGCAGGTAGTCGCCCACCAGCGCGCGGCCGTGCAGGTCAAGGTGGTTGGTTGGCTCGTCGATGAGCAGATAGCCCGTCTCTCCGGCAAACAGCGCCGCAAGCTGGCATTTGGTTTGCTCGCCCCGGCTCAGCGTGCGGTAGGGCCGCGCGAGGGCCTCGGCGGAGAGCAGCAGCAGGTTGCACTCCCGCTGCAAGCGCCAATCCGGCGCGCCGTCGCTCATCCGTGCCATCAGTGCAAGGGCGGGCTCGTCGGGGTTGTCCGCCTCAAAGGGAAAGTACCTCGCGGGGCAGGGCATCTCCACGCGCCCGCGATGGGCCAGCTCTCCCTGCAACAGCCGCAAAAGCGTGGTCTTGCCGCGCCCGTTGCGGCCCGTAAGCCCCAGCCGCCAGACCGTATCCACCTGAAACGACACGCCCTCGAACACGTTGTCGTAGCTGCCGTCATAGCCGAATGTCAGATCGCTGACCGTAACAATTGCCATCGATTGCTCCTTCCGCGCAGTCCGGCGGAAAGGCAAACGCGCGCAAAAAAACGGAGCCCTTGCGCGCTCTGCTTCCCTGCCGCACATACGCAATCAAGCCTCCGCCTGCGCGGAGGGCATTTGGTTGGTACGCTGCGCTTACGCGCCGGCAGGAAGGTCAGTGCATCTCGACACTCCGTTTCCAAAACAAGATCGTATGGCTCCATGTGCAGGATAGCACGGACGCGGTGAAAAGTCAATACAAAAGGGGCGGCCTTGCGGCCGCCCCAGCCTGTCGAAAAACCCCGCGAGGGGTTTGGGGAGCCGCGCTCCCCAAATCAATTCCGCCTTGGGCGACCTGTGCGTCCAAGGCGGCGGCGTTGCGAAGCAACGCTTCCCTACGCTTTCACCGGCCGCGTTCTGTGAGGGAGGCCATCCGCCGACCGAACAGGTTGCAGGCGAAAAGCGCAGAACCTCAAGAAAGCGGCGCAGCCGCTTTCTTGACACGCAAGGGGCGGCCTTGCGGCCGCCCCTTGCGGAGGATCCCGTGTTGGTTACTTGATGGTGATGCGACCGGCGGGCTCGGCATACTGATCGCCGATGGTGCCGCCCAGCACTTCCGTCGTGTACTCCACAAGCGCATCCTCCAGCGCGATGCCGGTATCCAGCAGCGTCTGGGACGCGGGATACTTGAACACGATGTAGGTATCGCCGCCGACGGCCGTGTAGTCGTTGGTCGCAACCGTGTACAGCTTCTCAGGATCGAAGGCCTCGCCGCCGATGGTGGCGATGGTCACGCGCGCGCCGGGCTTGGCGGGCGCGAAGTAGGTGCTGTCCGCATACTGCTCGCCCTGCTCATAGGGCACGGTGGTATCGATGGTGAACTCGATGCCCGCAACCTGCGGGAACGCGCCCACGGCGTCGGGGCAAGAGAAGCAGGCGGCCTCAAGGGCTTCCAGCAGCTCGGCGCCGGTCACCTTGATGGTGACGACCTTGTTGCCGAAGGGGAACACGGTCTTCATGGTCTTCATGGTGACATCGCCAATCTCGATGCTGGCGCGGATGCCGCCGCCGTTGGTGATCGCGCAGTCAGCGGGATCCACGCCGTACTTGCTGGCGCACCAGAGGATGGCGTCGGCGCAGAAGTCGCCCAGGTTGGTTTCCTGCGTGCGCACGCCGGGGCTGCGCTCGCCGTCGAGCAGCACGGTGGTGGTCGCAAACACGGCGCTCAGCTGCTCGTCAATGGCAGTGTTCACGGCGGCGACCGCCTGGGCCACCTCGGCGTCGCTGGGCATCGGGGCCACGAGGGAGGACGACGCGGCGATCAGGCAAGCGCTGAGGCCCTCGCCGTCGTAGACGATCTCGCCAATGTTGGCGAAGGCGGTGCCGGTGCTCACGAGGAGGGTGGTATCCGCCTTTTCGGCGCCCTCGGCGAGCTTTTGCTCTACCTCTTTTACGATCTCGGTGTGGCTGTGCGCATCGAGGAAGAGGTCAATGCCGATGGTGTTGGCAATCACGTCGAGGGAGCGGTTGCCGATGGACTCGTCATCCACGCCCAGATGGCCGATGCAGACGATCAGCGTGCAGCCCTCGGCGGTCAGGGTATCAATCTCGGCCTGCGCGCAGGCGTAGAGCTCCTCGCCCTGCAGGAAGGTCGCGCCGCCCAGCAGGTTGGGGTTGGCCTTGGTGAATGTCTCCGGGGTGGCAAGACCGAACACGCCGATCTTCTGATCGCCAAACTCGTAGATCTTATGCGCGTCGAAGATCGGGTCGCCGCCCGCGGCACGCAGGATGTTGGCGGCCAGAATGGTAAAGCTGGCGGCGTCGCGGTTTTGGAGCAGGTTGTCCAAGCCCCAGTCGAACTCGTGGTTGCCCACGGCGCTCGCGTCATAGCCCGCGGCGTTCATAAAGTTGACCGCGTTCATGCCCTTGCTCAGGTTCACAATGGGCTGGCCCAGCGAGAAATCGCCGCCGTCAAACAGCAGCACATTCGCGCCGGCGGCAGCCGCGTCTTTTTTGAGCTGAGCGACAGCCTCGTAGCCAAGCGTCGGCTTGGACACATTCTGCATCGCAGAGCCGTGTACGTCGTTGGTGTACAGGATGACCAGTTTGCCGGTCAGGTCCGGCGCGGCGGACGCGACGGGCAGCGCCAGCGTGAGCGCCAGCACGAGAGCCAGAAGCAGGGCGGATACCTTTTTCATGGGAGAACGCCTACCTTTCGCTGTGTGGTTTTGCAAACGGGGAATTGCAGGTTCATTATAACGGATAAATCTGTATACAGCAAGGTTTGTCATAGAATTGTAAAGGGTGCGGCCAGCCGCGGCGGAGAACCCGCGCGGCCGCGTCTACCGCTTGATGAGCTTGCTCATGGCCGCCAGCAGCGCCTCGCGCTCCACAGGCTTGGTCACGTAGTCGTCGATGCCCGCCTGCCGCGCCTTTTGGATATCATCGGGGAAGCCGTTGGAGGAAACGCCGATGATCGGGAGAGCGAGCGCGTCCTCGCGGCCGGACTCGCGGATGCGCTGGGTGGCGCGGATGCCGTCCAGCTTGGGCATGCGCATGTCCATGAAGACGCAGTCAAACGTGCGGGGAGCCGTGCTCGTGTAGGCCTTGAGGGCCTCCTCGCCGTCGAGCGCCTCCACGTAGGTCATGCCCTCGTGCTTGAGCATCGCGCCCAGTATGATGCGGTTGAGCGCGTTGTCCTCCACCACCAGCACATGGCAGCCGTTTAGGCTGCGCTCCTCGCTCTGATCGGCCTCCGCGTCGGCAACAAGGGCTTCGCCCCCGATCGGCCGATCGAGCTCGACGGAGATGGTGTACGTGCTGCCCTTGCCGGGCTTGCTCTCCACGCTCACGTCGCCGTGCATGGAGGTGACGAGGTTGTACGCGTTGCTCAGCCCCAGCCCAAGGCTGGCGGTCGCGTCGTCCTCGCTCCTGCCGTCGCCTGAGAATGTCTTGAGCAGGTTGGGCAGACGCTCCTTGGCGACCGCCGCGCCCGTATCGGCTATGACCATGCAAAGCTGCGCCTTACAGCCCCGGAAGGGCTTTTCGTAGGCGCGCAGCGCGATGACGCCGCCCGCGCGGGTATTGCGCATGGAGTTGCCGAGGAAATTCATCAGGATTTGCTGCAGTTTGGTCTTGCCGCCCATATACTGCGGGTCGAAGCTGTCCTCCAGCGTCATCTCCAAGCGCGCGCCGGCTTCCCTTAACTGGGGCTCCAGCATGGCGGACACGCTGTCCAGCACCGCGCGCAGCGCAAAGGGCTCGCGCGCCTGCTCGCCGCTCGCTTGCTCGCTGACGGAGGCCTCGGAGAGTTCGCCCGCGATGGAGCTCAGGTAGCCGACGATATCGCCGATCTGATCCAGCTCGGCCAGCAGCGCAGGCCGATCGCCCGCCTGCGCCTTGGCGGATCGGGTCAGGCTGACGAGCGAGCTCATGGGCGCGCGAAGCTCGTGCGCGATGCGGCGGAGGGCTTCGCTCCGGGCGTCGCTGGCCTGCTCCGCCATGCTCAGGCGCATTTCCGTGCTGCGCAGGCTGGCTTGGCTCTGCCTCTGGGCAGTCCTGTCCATGAGCGTGATAACGCAGCCGGGGGCCTTGCTCTCCGTGGCTTGGCAGGGCGCGACGCGCATAAAGAACGACTTGCCGCTGTTGGCCGTCAGCTCGCGCTCGTCCGGAACGAATGTCTTGAGCACGTTGGCGCAGATTTCCGTGATGTCCGCAGACGGGAAGTGGTACGAGAGAAACGCCAGCGAGCGGCCGATTTCGTGATCCGTCACGGAGAACGCCGTGGTCACGTAATCGGTGCAGCGCCTGATGTTGAGCTTGCTATCCACAAGTATGACGCCCGTCTGCGCGGCGGAAAGAAGATCGGCGATATCGTCGCGGAGGACGGCAAGCTCGCCGAGCTTGCTCCGATACTCGGCGTCGAGGGCCTGCAGCTCCCCGTTCAAGCGGTTTTGCTCGGCGATGCCGCCATCCAGCTTGGTCTGCGCGTCGGCCAGCTCCCGCTCCAGCTCGGCAATGCGGCGGGAGGCTGCCCGACCGAGATCGCGGGCCTCCGCACAATCGTCGCCCGTCTGCCGAGCCGCCTCGGCAATCGCGTTCTCCTCGCGCGTCCGAGAGGCGGCGGGGTCGCGGACGAAGCCCGTCGTCTCGGCAAGCACCTCCTCGGAGAGGGCGCGCGCCTCCTCCGGCGACCGGGCCAGAAAGTCGGCGTATTCGGCCAAGCTGTCCTTGCGCGTGAGCATCCTGCGACGCTCCATGCAGCGCGCGACGGCGGCTTGCTTGTCATGCGCAAAGCTGACGCCGCTGACCTTTTGGAGGCGGCTGCAGACCTTCTTCATCTGCCCGGCGCTGAGGGCCTTCCCGTCGGGCTTTGTGCGCGCGTTCACGCCGGATGTGCCCGCAATGAGCTTGGAGTTGCCTTGCTGCTGCGCGTCTTTCATACATGTATCCCTCTCGCGTTCGTCTCGAAAAAGTTCATGCGGATAGCGTCTGTGATGTCGCGGTAACGGCTGTTGACGCTGCTCAGGCAATCGGGGATCTCGTCCGATCGGCCGCTGCGGATGATGGTAACCAGCCGCCCGACATCGTGCATCAGCGGCACAAAGCCCAAATTGCCCGCCAGCCACTTCAGCGCGTGGGCGGCGGTAAACGCGTCGTCCCACGCCTTGGCGGCGCCGGCGGCGTTCAACTCGCCCATGGTGGGATCGTCAAGGAACTGAATGAGGCAGGTCTTGTACAGCTCCTCATTGCCGTACAGGCGGCGCAGCGCGCCCTCCACATCGGTCTCGCGCAGGGCCAGCGCGCGGAGCTGCTTGGGGCTCATGCGCTTCAGCTTGGTCGCCTTTACGGCGTAAAGCTCCTTGTCGGCCTTCTCGACGACGGCGGTGGGGCTGAGCCCGTCCGCGGGATGGAAGGCCGTTACGCCGATGCTGATGGACAGCGGGTACGCCCGAAGCTCCTGCTCGGAAAAGCGCCGAAACGCCTCGGTCAGCTCGGTTTTGAGGTGCTCGATGGCCGCGTGCTCGTTTGTGGCGCATACAATGGCAAACTCGTCGCCGCCATAGCGCGCGAGAAACGCGTTCCACGTGCCGCAAACGCCCTTGAGCAGGTTGGCGGTCTGTATCAGCGCCTCGTCGCCCACCACGTGGCCGTAGGTATCGTTAATTTTTTTGAAATCGTCCACGTCGATGAGCAGCAGGTAGACGTCGTCCGTCCCGTGGTGCGGATCGGTCATCAGCGATTTGAGGTGGCGGTCAAACTGGGAGCGGTTGTTCAGGCGCGTCAGACTGTCGGTGGAGATTTGGCGGCCTTGAAAGTTCATGTAGATGGACACCAGCGAGACGGTGGTAAACGGCCAGATGGTCGGCAGGCCGAACAGCAAGCCGCTCAGCACGCCGCCCACCAGCGGCAGCAGCACAAAGGAGTTGATGGTCAGCGCGTCGGCGCGCCGCTCCGGGTCGCGGGTGCGAAACGCCGTCCACACGGAGCAGACAATGGCGGCAAGCCCGTAGGAATAGCCGATAAGCTGCTGCGCGATGTGCAGCGGCCCGCGCTGGTAGACGTTCAGCTCGTCAATGGTGAACAGCCAGCCCGTCCATGGCGACGCGACGCAGAGCGCCAGCAGCGTCAGCAGAGGCAGCGCCAGCAAAACGCCGTGCTTGCGCAAAATGTAGGTGCGAAGCTGAAACCTGTAAATCACGTATTGGAACCAAAAATACATTACCACGCCGGTCATAAACAGGTAGTTGACGTTGACAAAATAGTTGAGAAAACGCCACACCGGGCCCGGCAGACCGTCGATGAGCATCCAAGCCGCGTCCAGCAGCAATGTGACGGCCACGGAGAGGGTGGCGCGCGAAAAAGCGATGCTGGAGACCTGTTGGTCGCCCTCTCGCCGCATTTTGAAGAACACCAGTAGCGCCATCACAATGCCAAGGAAATTGACCTCAATGTAAATAGACGAGTATAGAAACTTCGTCATTTCCATCGTTTCCATGGCCTTCATCCCTTCTGAAAAGCGCCGACGCAAAGAGGAAGCCGTTTGCGGCGGTCCTGCTGTTGTTGCATTGCAAAGACGTACTGCGGCAATTCGCAAGCAGTCCTGTTCGCATGATGGAAGTAATATTATACAACAGAACAATCCGGATTGCAATGCCATAATCGTCGGCCGCGCGCCAATAATTTACATTTCCGCTTCCATATTATGGGGATGAAAAATCTACCGGAATGTGATATGATGATCGCAGTTCACCAAGGAGGGCGCGACCGTGCAGCTGAAGGACATCGCCAAAATAGCGGGCGTATCGCCGGCGACAATATCCATTGTGCGCAAGGGGAAGCCGGGCGTCAGCGTGCGCACACGCCTGCGCCTGCAGCAAATGCTGCTGGAGAACGGCTTTGATTACGTGGAGTACCCCCTCAAGCCGGCGCCGACGCCCCCGCCGGAAAAGCCGGAGACCAGCCGCAGGCTGTGCCTGATCCGGCTTCAGCAATGTGATCGCCCCACCGACGGCAACGAGAGCTTTATCTCCACCATTATCAATACGCTTGCCGGAGACGCTCGCAGGCGGGGCTTCGGCCTGACGCTGGAAAAAGCGCGGCCGGATACCCTCCAAGCGCTTTTGGGCCGAATGGCGGACGAGGCGTATGAAGGCGTGTACATGCTGGCCACGGAGCTTACCGAGGCCGACTGCGACAAGCTGGCCGCGCTGCCCTGCCCCGTCGTGCTGGTGAACAGCGATTTTCTCAACGCGCCGTTCAGCAGCGTGACCGTGAACAACCGGGAGATCGCCGCGCTGGCCGTGCAGACGCTGTACGAGCTGGGGCACCGCCGTATCGGCTTTTTGTCCTGCAAGCTGGAGACCAGCAATTTTGCCGCCCGGCTGCTTGGCTTCCGCGAGGCGATGGCGCGCTATGGCCTGCCGTTTGACGACGATCAGATCTATCCGCTTGGCCCGCTGCTCACGGATGCGCACGGCGATATGCTGGAGCTGCTTTCCAAGCGCGGCGAGCCTCCCACGGCGTTCTTCTCCGTGGCGGACATACTGGCCATCGGGGCGATCAAGGCGCTGACCGAACGCGGCTACCGCGTGCCGGAGGACGTATCGCTGCTGGGCGTGGGCAACATCCCCTTCTCTGCGGTGTGCAATCCCCCGCTGGGCACCATCGCCATTCTGTGCGAGGGTCTCGGCCACCGCGCCACCAGCGTGCTGATGCACGATATCCGCGTGGAGCGCTCCGTCAAGACCAAGGTGATGATCAGCGGCGAGCTGCTGCGCCGCGCGTCGCTCGCGCCGCCGCGCGAGGAACGCTGATTTTTCTCCCCCATTTTTACCGCAGGAGGCCCTATGCGCGTTACAAAGGCACAGTCGGGGCGGTTTTTGCTCCGCAAGCACGGTCTGGTTGGCAGGCCGCGCTTTATCGGCATGGAGGGCCTGCTGGCGTATACGCGGCAGGTCGGCTGCGTGCAGTACGATCCCGTAGACGTGTGCGGCAAGAGCCATGAGCTGACTTTTCGCGCCCGCGTAAAGGGCTTTACACCCGCGATGCTGGACAGGGCCCTGTATACCGACCGGACGCTTTTTGATTTTTGGGATAAGAACATGGGCCTACTGCCCATGGAGGATTGGCCGATGCTGGGGCGTACCCGCGTCGACCTGACCACGCGCAGCCGCGAGGCGGTGGACGCGGCCGCGCCCGCCGTACGGGAGTACCTGCGGCTGCACGGCCCCTCCTGCGCGCAGGACCTGCCCTTCAACGAGCAGGTGAGCTGGTGGTGGAGCGATACCCGGCTGGCCCGCGCCGCGCTGGAGACGCTGTACTACCGCGGCGATTTGGCGATCCACCACAAAAAGCGCACGATCAAGTATTACGATCTGGCGGCCCGCTGTGTGCCCGCCGATTTGCTGGGCGCGCCCAATCCCTGCGCGGCGCTGCCCGATATGCAGGCGTGGCAGGCCCTCCGCCGAATCGGCGCGGTGGGGCTGCTGGCCGACGGGCCGTCCGACGCATGGCTGATGATCGAGGACTTTAGGGCTCCGGCGCGGGAGGCCGCCTTCGCGCGGCTTCTGGCCGAGGGCCGCATCGCGCCCGTGGACGTGGAGGGCCTCAAAAAGCCGCTGTACTGCCGCGCGGAGGACGAGGCGCTGCTGGCCGAGGCCGTCGGCGCGGGGCCCTCGGCCGCGCGGCGCGCGCGCGTGCTGGGCCCGCTGGACAACCTCTTGTGGGACCGCAGGCTGATCCGCGCGCTGTTTGACTATGCGTATACATGGGAGATTTACACGCCCGCCGAAAAGCTGCAATACGGCCATTACGTGCTGCCCGTGCTCTACGGCGAGCGCTTTGCGGGGCGGGTGCAGCCCGTGGCCGACCGTAAGCGCGGCGCGCTGGTGTGCAAGCGTTTTTGGCCGGAGGCGGGCTTTCGGCGCACGGAGGCGTTCCGGGAGGCGCTGCTGCGGGAGCTGGACGACCTGCGCGCATTCCTCGGCTTGGACGCGCTGGAGCAGGCCCCGGAGTTTGCGCGGGACTTGGGGTGCTAACGCGCGGAGGCCGTCCGAATTTTGCCTTGGGGTTTGCACACCCGCGCCTGATGTGGTATCATCCCATCAGGCGCGTTGTCGCCCGGATGAAAACATCGCGCTCCTTCGTTATTTATCGGAGGGACGCCGGGGAGTAAGAGCATGCAAAGAGGCCGGAAGCAGCAGGTGCGCAGGCGGCGCTTATGGGTCGTATTGCTCGCGGCGGCAGCCGTGCTGACCGCGCTGGTGATCCTGATCGCCAGCATTGCGGGCGGCAACCGGAGCGTGGGCATATCGGCCGCCAAGCTCCCCTGCGTGTACAACGAAAGCATCGCCGCCTTCGGCGAGGACGTGCTGTACTACGACGGCGTATCCATCCATTGCATCAGCCCCTCCGGCACCGTGCGCTGGTCGTTCCAAATCGGCTCGGACGCGGGCTTCAGCGCCAACGACCAGATCGTCGTGGCGTGGGCCGGCAACACCATTTACATTTTGGACCGCAACGGCAACTCCTCCTACAACGACAACTTGGGTGAGGTGATCCAGTTTGCGCGTCCGGGCAAGCAGTACGTCGCCGCCGTGATCGGCGAGACGACCTCGCCCCGCCTCGTGGTGAAGGATCACATGGGCGCGCACATGGACGAGGAGGCGGACGCGTACGAAACGCTGATCCTGCTGGACGTCGGCTTTTACGGCCAGAACGGCGAGTATATGTGGACGCTCGCGCTGGATGTGTTCGGCACGGCGAGCAACACGCTGCTCAACACCTACGAGGTGGGCAAGATGAACACCGGCGAGGTCAGCCTTGGCGAGCCCATCACCTACGGCGTGCTGTACGAGAACAGCCGCCTGCGCGTCATCAGCACCAACCGGATGCTCAGCTACAACTACCGCGGCACCGAGGACAGCACCCTCAGCGTGCTGGTGTACGGCTGGCGCATGATCGACAGCGCCATCCCCGAACGCGGCGACGCGCAGATGCTCTTTGCGCCGACCTCGCAAACCGAGAACCAGTACGATATCCGCGAGCTGCGCGTCATCAGCGGCACGAGCGACACGCGGTACAGCCTGCCCGATACCTGCCTTGGCGCGGCCGTATACGACAAGGGCGTGTACGCGGTATCCGCCGATAAGCTCTACTATGCCGCCGCAGGCGACAAGCGCTTTACCGAGTATGATCTGCCGCTGGGCGGCACGTCGGCCACCCGCTTCGTCACGCGTCTGGGCAACGGGCGCATCGTGCTGGCGTGCGGAGACGACGTATATGTTGTGACCCTGCCCCGCAAATAACGCAAAGGAGGCGGCGCACCTGAACATCGTGGACTATGTGATCCTTGGCGTGCTCGCCATATCGGTGCTGTTTGGGCTGTACCGCGGGTTTATCCAAACGGTGTTCAACATGGGCGGCTGTCTGCTGAGCTTTCTGCTGTCGTTCCTGCTCTTCCCCACCATCTCGTCGGCCATCAGCGGCAATGCGGAGATCACCCGCGTCATCATGAGCTACACGGACGCGGGCAGCCTGCTGGGCAATCTGGAGCTGAGCCGCCAATCGGTAAGCGGCCTGAGCGGCGCGGCCATCACCGAGATCGTGCAGAAGCTCAACCTACCCTCGCCGATGGGCACGCTGCTCCAGCACAACTTGGAGCAGCAGGTGTTCGCCCCCATGGGCGCGAGCGTGGACAGCGTAGCCCAGTACATCAACCAGACCATCGTGTCTGTCTCCATTAACGTGATCAGCTTTGCGGTATGCTTTGCGGTGTGCTTTATACTGGTGAGCATCCTCATCAACCTGCTGCGCGCGGTGTTTCGCTTCCCTGTGCTCAAGCAGCTGGATTGGCTGGCGGGCGGCGTGTTTGGGCTGGCGCGCGGCGTGCTGCTGTGCTTTGTGCTCTTTACGCTGCTGCCGCTTGTGCTGAGCGTCGCGCCCATCGAGGAGCTGCAAACGCTTGTGGACAGCAGCCAGCTCGCGGGGTTCTTCCGCAACAGCAACCTGATCATCTCCATTATGAATCGGAGGCTCTAGCGCCCTCTGGCGGAAGAAGCCGCGCAGAATCAAGCAGTCAAGGCGAGCGGGGGCGAGGGCTCCCGCCCGATTTTTTGCGGCGTATTTCGCGGCATGCTTTTCTAATGGTTCTTTGTCAAATGTTGGGGTAGGGAACGTTAGCCAGGAGAATGCGAGTGTGCAGATGGTTGAAGCAAGGAATCCCGAAGCAGACACGTTTGAGGGTTTTGGTACC
>CAYOYK010000010.1:0-67973 GCA_964408185.1 uncultured Oscillospiraceae bacterium
GTGATCGTTCCCATGAGCGCGCCGCTGGTGGGCAGCCTGATGTTCGGCAACCTGATCCGCGAGTGCGGCGTGCTGGAGCGCCTGAGCAAGACCTCGCAGAACGAGCTGGCGAACCTCGTCACCATTTTGCTGGGCATTACCATCGGCTCCACCATGCTGGCGGAAAACTTCCTGCGCTGGGACACGCTGCTCATCCTCGGCTTGGGCCTGTTCGCCTTTGTGTTTGATACGGCCGGCGGCGTGCTGTTTGCCAAGTTTCTCAACCTGTTCCGCAAGAACAAGATCAACCCGATGATCGGCGCGGCCGGCATCTCGGCGTTCCCCATGAGCGCGCGCGTCATCCAAAAGATGGCCAAGGAGGACGACCCCTACAACTTCGTGCTCATGCAGGCCACAAGCGCCAACGTATCGGGGCAGTTGGGTTCCATCGTGGCGGGCAGTATGGTCATCACGCTGGTTGGCCTGCTGATCGGCTGGTAATCGCATAGAAGGAGGAGTAGCTATGATCGGTTCTCTGTTGATGCTGTCCGAGGCGGCCTCCGCCAACGCGGGCTTGGCAAATATGTCCCTGATGGGCAAAGGGCTTGTTACCACGGTACTGGGGCTGCTGGGCGTGTTTTTAGTGCTGACGGTGTTTTTTATCACCATCAAGCTGATGCAGCGCATCAAGCCCAAGGAAGAAAAAAAAGATTAAGGAGGCGCCCATGTACTCGCAAGACGATTACAACGCGATTTGTCGGCTGCAGCGCAAGCGCTGGCTGATCGCGCTGATTCCCGCCGTGATCCTGTTCCTCGGCGCGTGCGGCGTGTTTGTGGCCTATCGGCTCGCGCACGATATCGGCGGATGGATTTGGTCCGGCCTGCTGACGATCTTGGGCGGGGGCGTGCTGTGGTTTTTGTACAACGCCTATATCCGCCCGGTCAAGGCCTATCGCGTGCACGTCGGCTACATGCTGTCCGGCCCGTTTCGGGAGGCCGAGGGCGTGGTGACGGCGCTGGACGACGCGCCGTGCGATAAGGACGGCGTGACCTGCCGCCGCCTGACGATCAACGTGGGGGATCGGCAAGCGCCGGACGACGACCGCCTGTACTACTGGGATGTGCTGCTGGGGGCTTTCCCCTGCGCCGTGGGCGAACGCGTGCACATCAAGAGCAACGACAAGATGATCTCCGATCTGAAGGCCGCCTGACGGAAAGGAGCATGAGCCATGGATCCGAAGCCCTCGCCGATCATGGTGTTGGTCACACTGCAGCCAGCCTGCGCAAGGCTCATCCGCAAGGGTGCGGACATGGCCCTCCGCTGCGGCGTCCCCCTGCATGTGGTGCATGTGCGGCAGCGCTTGCCGGACAGAGACCCCGCCAAGGACGCCGCCGCGCTCAACTGCCTATACGCGCTTGCCGGTGAGGTGGGCGCGGATATGACGTTGCTCACCGCCGAGGTCGCCGTAACCGCCATGGCCAACTTTGCCGCCGAGCGCAAGGTGACCACCATCATCATGGGCGGCGGGCAGAAGGCCTCCGGCATCGCGGAAACGCTCAGCGAGCTGCTGCCGGGCGTGCAGGTGATGATTCTGGAGGAGGAGGAGGCGTAGGCCTCCTGTGGCCGTTCTGTTTCATCCGGGCTTCGGCCCGGTTTTTGTTGCCCGCGGCGCGCGCTTCCGCAGGCACGCAACTGCCCCAGCTCAACCGCGAGCGCCCCAGCGCCACACAAAGCCGCACAAAGCCGCACAACGCCGCACAAAGCCGCCAAATCGTAATCCCAAGGAGGGGATTCACATGCTGCCAACCCGTACCCAAGCTGAACAAGAGCTCCGGCTCGCGGAGCAGCTCAATGCGGGCCCATGGGCCGACCACAGCCGCAACGTCGCCCGCGCGGCGGAGGCGCTCGCCCTTGCCGCCGGAGTGAACGGGGACAAGGCCTACGTCGTGGGCCTGCTCCACGATATCGGGCGCAGAACCGGCTATTCCAACATGCGCCACGTCATTGACGGGTACCGCTATCTGCTCTCGCTGGGCTGGGATGAGCCTGCCGCCGTCTGCATGACGCACTCGTACCCCACGCGGAACGTCCGCGAGGACATCGGCAAGGTGGACGTGACCGAGGCCGATCTGGCCGAGATCGACGCGTTTATCCGCGGCCGAGCCTATGACGACTATGACTGGCTGATCATCCTGTGCGACTCCCTCGCCTTCCCGGACAGGCTGTGCGTGCTGGAGCAGCGCTTTGTGGATACGACCTCGCGCTATGGGGTTTTCCCCTTCACGGTCGCGCGCTGGACTGCCACCCTCGCGGCCAAAACATCTCTGGAGGCGAGGATGGGCCGCACAATCTACGACGTGCTGCCGGAGATCGGCAGCAGCCTGAAGTAAACGCCAACGCAAAAAAGCCAGACGGTTTGCGCCGTCTGGCTTTTTGCTGTACGATAAGGGATTACTGCGCGTCGGCGGGGGTGAAGGTAGGCGCGAAGCCCGCGTTCACGATGAGATCGTACACCTTCTGGGTGTAGATGCACTTTTCAAGAGCCTTCACAAAGTCGGCGTCGGCGTTTTCCGGCTTGACGACGACGATGTTCACATACGCAGCGGCCGCTTGGCTCTCCGCGCCCTCGGCAAAGAGGCCGTCGGTGTAAGGCACCAGATCAATCAGCGTGGCGTTGTTGCCGTTGATGACGGCGTAGGCCACATCGTCCCGCACGCCGGGGATCAGCTCCGCGTTGACCTCGTAGATATCCAGCGCATAGGGATTGGT
The DNA here is from genome assembly GCA_964408185.1 of uncultured Oscillospiraceae bacterium. Lineage (GTDB taxonomy): Bacteria > Bacillota > Clostridia > Christensenellales > Aristaeellaceae > CAYOYK01. The sequence goes on from CAYOYK010000010.1 coordinate 2,750, forward strand.
GACGATATCGGCCACCTTGCAGGTGCTCTCCAGCGTGGTGCCATCCGGCAGGGTGATGAGGCCCGCCTCTTGCAGCAGCAGCAGCGCGCGGTTCTCGTTGACGGGGTCGTTGGGCACGGCAATGCGGTCGCCGGCGGCGATATCGTCCAAGCTGGTCTTGGTTCCCGCGTAGATCGCCATGGGCTCAAAGTGCGTGTACACAACGGCCACAAGCTGCTCCGCCTCAGGCACGGACGCGTTGTACTGCGCCAAGTACGGCACATGCTGGAAGAAGTTTGCGTCCATCTCGCCGCTGGCGGTGGCGGGATTTTCAACCACGTAGTCGCTTACGACGGTGATATTCAGCTCATAGCCAAGCGCCTTCATGTCGTCCTTGATGAGCTCCAAAATCTCGGCGTGGGGATTGGTGGTGGCGATGATGGAGATCGTTTGATTCTCCGCGCACGCTACGGCGGCGCCCATTGTCAGGCAAAGAGCAAGGAAGATGGCTAACGTTTTTTTCATGGGGATGGCTCCTTTCAAATTTTGATCCTTTTATGGTCAAGGCGGCGCGTGGAGCGCGTGCCAATGACGGTGATGAACTGTACCATGAGCACAAGCCCAAGGCTGGCGGAGTACATAACGTCAAACTTGCGGATGTTCAGACCGCTGACGATGGCCACGGAGCCAAGCCCGCCGCCGCCCGCCGCGCTGGCCATGGCGGTGTAGCCAAGGATGGTCGTCATGCAGATGGCCGCGCTGTTGACCAGCGAGGGCATCGCCTCCGGCAGCAGCACCTTGGTGATGATCTCCCAGTTGGTGCTGCCCATGGATACGGCCGCCTCCAGCACGCCGCTGTCGACCTCCTCCAGCGAGTTTTCCACCATGCGCGCCACATAAGGGAACGCGCTGATAATCAGCGGAAAAATGACCGCCGTGGTCCCGATCGACTGTCCCATCACAAAGCGGGTGATCGGGAACAGCAGCGCCAGCATAATGATAAAGGGAATCGAGCGCAGAAAGTTGATCACCACGCCCAAAATCGCGTTGAAGGTGGGCGCGCTCATGATCCGGCCGCGCTTGGTGACGGTGAGCAGCACGCCCAAGGGCAGGCCCAGCACATAGGAGATCACGGTGGCGAACATCGTCATGTACAGGGTTTCTCCGGTCGCCTTCAGCAGCAGGGGACCCAGCTTGCTCCAATCCATTACGGATGCACCTCCTCGACCGTGAGACCGTTCTGCGTCAGGTATTCCTTGATGCGGCGCTTCTCGTCGTCATTCTCCGGCAGGGCGATCATCGTCTGGCCATAGAGCTTATGGTTGAGCTGGCGCATATCGGCCGAAAGGATGTTTACATCCACGCCGACCTCGCGGATAAGGCGGGATAGGATCGGCTTCTCGGCGGTCTCCCCGTCAAACACGATGCGCAGGGCGGGTTCCGCAGGCACGGCCTCCTCCTGCGGCAGAATGCCGAACAGGCGCTTCCCGGCCGCGGACTTAGTGTGCAAAAACACATCGTCCACAGAGCCCTGCTCCACCACCTTGCCGTTATCCAAAATGGCGACCTTGTTGCAGATCTGCCGGATCACGGCCATCTCGTGCGTAATGACCACCACGGTAATGCCCATCTTCTTGTTGATATCCTGCAAAAGCTGAAGGATGGACTGCGTGGTCATGGGGTCGAGGGCGCTGGTGGCCTCGTCGCAAAGGAGCATCTCCGGGTCGCTGGCCAGCGCGCGGGCGATGGCCACGCGCTGCTTCTGCCCGCCGCTGAGCTGCGTTGGGTAAGCGTTCGCCTTGTTCTCCAGCCCGACGATGCGGAGCAGCTCCGTCACGCGCTCGTTGGCACGCTCCTTGGGCACGCCCGCGATCTCCAACGGATAGCGCACATTGCGGGCGACGTTCTTTTGCATGAGCAGGTTGAACTGCTGAAAGATCATCCCCATCCGGCGGCGCAGGGCGCGCAGCTCCTTGCCGTTGAGCGCGTAGATATCCTTGCCGTCGATGTACACGCGTCCGTCGTTGGGGGTATCCAGCCGATTGAGGCAGCGGATCAGCGTGCTCTTGCCCGCGCCGCTCATGCCGATGATGCCGTAAATATCGCCCTTCTCGATGGTCAGGTTGATGTTATCCAGCGCCACCACCTCGCCGCCGGGTACGGCGTACACCTTGTGCAGACCGACAATCTCGATCTGCGGCGGGGCGGCGCAGGCCAGCTCGTTCGGGTCTACGTCAAAATGGTCAAACAGGTCGGCCTCGTTGGGAAGTGAGTTTGGCTGCACGTTTGTCTCTCCTTTGCATTCAATAAAAAGCCCGCCTCGCACTGATGCGAAGCGGGCCCGAAACGGTATATCTCAAGCGACGCAACACAAACAGCACGAGGAAACACTCGCGCACATCATGAGCATCGACATGGCACATGGGTGGCTCACGAGCATTCCCTCCTCTGCTTGGCTTACGCCTGACTTGTGCGGATTATACCGTATCCCTCCCCCCTTGTCAAGCCGCCGACGCGATTTTTTTGGGGAAGGTGCACGGAAAGTACAAACGCGCCCGCAATCCCTTGACGGAAAGGCACGAAAAAGGTAAAATGTTGCAAGCCCTTATCCCGTGCGTTGATGGAGGAATCGAGCGTGACAGACCGTACCGGCCCGCATGCCTTGGGTACGCCGCGATGGAACCGCTTCCGCGCGGCGCTGCTGGCCTGCCTGCTGGCGCTTGGCTCGACCGCCTGCGCGTGGACGCTCTGCTTCCCGGAGGCGCTGGGCGCGGACGTGTATAAAAAGAGCGGCTTTGTGGTGGACGCGAGCCAATCCGCCATGGGGATTGTGATGGCGCAGTACCAGACAAGCGAAAAGCGCCTGAAGGTGCGCGTCTCAAGGGGCGACGACATGTACACCTACGACCTCAACCAAAACGGAGAGTACGAGGTGTTCCCTCTGCAAATGGGCAGCGGCAAGTACAAGGTGCAGCTTTACCAGCAGGTCTCCGGCGATCGGTACTCCTCCGTGGCCTCGGTGAGCTTCCGCGCGGAGCTGGACAACGAGATGGCCCCTTACCTCTGCCCCAGCCAGTACGTGTGGTATACGGCGCAGTCCGACGCGGTGGCCAAATCGCAGGAGCTGTGCCTCGGCCTCACCTCGGATTCGGACAAGGTGCGCGCCATCTACGAGTACGTGACCAAGAATGTGGTGTACGATTACATTCTTGCCGCAACCGTCAAGTCCGGCTATCTGCCGGATGTGGACAGCGTGCTGTCCTGCCGCAAGGGCATCTGCTTCGATGTGGCCGCGCTCATGGCCTGCATGCTGCGCACGCAGGATATCCCCACGCAGCTCGTCATCGGCTATGCGGACAAAAACTACCACGCGTGGAATAACATCTATGTGGACGGCGAATGGCTGCGCTACGATGCCACCGCCGTCATCAGCAATACCAAGGTCAGCACGTACACGCAGGAGCGTGTGTACTGAGCCAATAAGGAGGCTGCCCCTATGGCGCGACGCAATGGAAAATCACGGAACCTGCTCACCTCCGCCGAGCTGAGCATCCTGTGCGAGCAGCTGGCGCTGATCCTCAGCTCCGGCCTGCCCCTGCACGACGGCGTGGACGCGCTGTGCGATAATTACCGCGATTCGCGCTACGCCGAGGCGTTTGCCACGCTCAACCAGACGGTGCTGGAGAGCGGCAGCCTGCACGACGGGCTGGAGGCGGCGGGCGTGTTCCCCACCTATTTGGTGGAAATGGCGCAGATCGGCGAAAAAACCGGCGAGCTGGACCATGTGATGAGCGACTTGGCGGCCTACTACCAGCGCGAGGACAAGGTGCGCAAGTCCATCCGCAACGCGGTGGTCTACCCGCTGGCGCTGATCATCATGATGGCCGTGCTCATTGTGGTGCTGATTACACAGGTGCTGCCTATCTTTGAGGATGTGTTCCGCGGGCTGGGCGTATCGCTGGACGGTGCCGGCGAGACGTGGATGAACGTGGGCATGGGCGTGGGCCGCGGCGTGCTGATCCTCGCGGGCGTGTTTGTCGTGCTGGCGCTGGCGTTTGTGCTGATCCTGCGCGGCGACAGCAGCCCATCCGCCAAGAGCTTTCTGTTCCGCTTCGTTACGCCGTTGCAGCGCCTCAACCAAAAGCTCTGCGCGGGCCGCTTCGCCGAGACTCTGGCCATGATGCTGCGCAGCGGCTACCCGCTGGACGAGTCCCTCGGCCTGATCGAGCGCATCCTGACCGACCCGGACGTGACGGCCAAGGTGCATAGCTGCCGCGAAAAAATGCAGAGCGGCAAGCCCTTCGCCGATGCGGTGGAGGAGCTTGGTCTGTTTGAAAAGCTGCATTGCCGCATGATCCGCGTGGGCGCGCAGGCCGGGCAGACCGATAGCGTAATGCAGCGCTTGGCTTCAATTTACGATGAGGAAATGGACGAATCCATCGGCCGTGTCGTCGGGGTCATCGAGCCTACGCTGGTGGCGCTGATGAGCGTTATCATCGGCGCGATTCTGCTCAGCGTCATGCTCCCGCTGATGAGCGTTCTTTCCGGCATGGCGTAACTCCGAGAGAAAACCCACACGGAAAGGAGAGCGCGAGTGGACAAAAAGCGCAATCCCCACGCCCAGTGGCGCGGGCTTCTGGTTACAGCCGTCACCTTTTTTCTGGCCGTCGGCGTACTGGTATTGGTCGCCTCGCAGGTGGCGGGGCGGAACGACAGCGAGCAGACCGATCTGCTCCAACAGGCGGTTTTGCGCGCCTCGCTGACCTGCTATGCCGTGGAGGGCCGCTACCCCGCCGACGCGGCCTATCTGGAGGAGCACTATGGCGTCAGCTATGACCACGAGCGGTATCTGATCGTGCTGGATGGCTTTGCGGAAAACATCCTGCCGGATATCCGCGTGCTGGTCAAGGGAGGGCAGTAGCATGCGAAAGCAGAAAATCGGCGTCTCCCACTCAGTCTCCGGGGTGTTCGTGTTCCTGCTGGTCGGCCTGTTCGCCGTTTCCGCGCTGATGCTCACGCTCATTGGCACGCGCGTCTACCGCAACGTCAACGAGGCGGGCACGCAGAACAGCCAGAGCCAGCTCCTCGTCAGCTATTTGGGCAACAAGCTGCGCTCGTATGACGCGTGCGGGAGCGTCGCCGTGGAGAGCCGGGACGGGCTGAGCGTGCTCCGGCTCTCCGAGCGCTTGGACGGCGAGGCCTACGAGACGCTGATCTACGGCTATGATGGAGCGGTGTACGAGCAGCTTGTGCCGACCGGGCAGAGCTTCAGCCCGGAGGACGGGCAGCGCATTGCCGAGGTCGAGAGCCTGTCATTCGCGCTGTCGGACGACGGCCTTGCGACGCTGTCCGTTGTGGAGGCCTCCGGCAAAAGCCGCACGCTGCACGTTGCGCTGCGCAGCGCGCAGGAAGGGGGCCTGTGACCGTGAACCGATACCGGGGCAACATCGTGCTGGTGGAGCTGCTGATCGTGCTGATCTTTTTTTCGCTGTCTCAGGCGATCCTTGTGCAAGTGTTCGCGGACGCGCAGAGCAAGACCGCCCGCAGCGAGATGCTCGGCGACGCGCTGCTGGCCGCGCAGGACGCGGCGGAGCAGCTCGGCTGCACGGACGAGCCGGAGGCGCTGCTGGAGGGCATGGGCTACGCGCTCTCGGACGGCCTGTACCGCTATGACGCGCCCGCCGGGTATGCCATCACCGCGCAAATCTCCCGTTTGCGCCAGCCGGGCGGCCTGCTGACCAGCATTGCGCTGTCCGCCGCCAAGGACGGGGAGGCCCTTTTCACACTGCCCGTCAGCCGATACGCGCCAGAGGAGGTGCAGCCATGAGCCGCGATCAAAGCGAATACCACGTGGGCATTGGCGCGTCCTCGGTGCTGATGATCCTCGTCGTGCTGGCGCTGACGGCCGTCAGCCTGCTGGCGCTCAGCAGCGCGCGCAATACCGCCGCGCTGACGGAGCGCAGCCAGCGCATGACCGTCGATTATTACACAGCGGCAAGCGACGCGCAGCTTCGGCTCATGGAGGCCGACCAATGGCTGCTGGCCGCCCGTGAGGACGCCACGGACGAGGCGACCTACCAGCTCGCGCTGGACGCAACGCTGCCCGCCGGCTTTACCCGCACGGAGACGGGCTTCGCGTTTGAGGTAGACGCGGGCGATGGGCGGGTGCTGGCCGTGGAGGCCAACCTCGCGCCCTATGACCAGTCCGACGCGCGCTATGCCGTGATCCGGCACCAGCTCGTCGGCGCGCCCGCCGAGGACGGCAGCTCGCACTACACCCTGATAGGAGAATAGCATGGACGACCGTTTTGATTTAACCGCTTTGCTCCAGCGCACGCTGGAGCTGGCCGGGAGCGACCTGTACGTCGTGCCCGGCGCGCCCGTCACCTGCAAGGTGAACGAGACCATGGAGCCTCTGACCGAGGACAAGCTGAACATCGCGGACTGCGAAAGCCTGATCTCGCAGATCTATCAGGCGGCGCAGCAACGCCCCGTCGATCGGCTGCACGCGGTCGGCGACGATGATTTTTCGTTCAGCCTCAAGCATATGGGGCGTTTCCGCTGCAACGCGTTCAAGCAGCGCGGCTCGCTGGCGGCGGTGCTGCGCGCCGTGCCCTTTGAGCTGCCCGACCCCGCCGTGCTCAACATCCCGGAGGCGGTGCTGGCGCTCTCGCAGAAAAAGCGCGGCATGGTGCTTGTCACCGGCCCGGCCGGCAGCGGCAAATCGACCACGCTGGCCTGCATCATCGATAAGATCAACCGGGAGCAGGAGGGCCACATCATCACCATCGAGGACCCCATCGAGTACCTGCATCCCCACAAGCGCTGCATCATCACCCAGCGCGAGGTGATGAACGATACCAAGAGCTTTGCTTACGCCCTGCGCGCGGCCCTGCGGCAGGCCCCGGACGTGATTTTGCTGGGCGAGATGCGCGACTTCGAGACCATCCAAACCGCGCTGACAGCCGCCGAGACCGGCCATCTGCTGCTCTCCACGCTGCATACCATCGGCGCGAGCAAGACCATCGACCGCATCATCGACGTGTTTCCGGCCGGGCAGCAGCAGCAGGTGCGCGTGCAGCTGAGCCTTGTGCTGCGCGCCGTGGTCAGCCAACAGCTCATCCCCGCCATCAAGGGCGGCATGGTGCCCGCCTTCGAGGTGATGACGGTGGACAATGCCATCGCCAACATGATCCGCGAGAACAAAGCGCACCAGATGGACAACGTGATCTACGCGGGGTCCGCGCAGGGCATGATGACCATGGACGGCGATATTTTACGCCTCTACCGCGAGGGGGCCATCACGCGTGAAAACGCGCTGCTCTACGCGCTCAACCCGGATGTGCTCATCAAGCGCATGAGCGCCTGACGGAACGCGGCGCGGCTTCCGCCCACCCGCGCATGTTCCCTCCCGACCGCCTTTCTCACCCCCGGCGATACTCGTCCGCCGTTCGGCGGATCAGCCGGAGCAAATAATCGACCGTCTCCCGCAGCTTGCCAACGTCCACCGCCTCGGCCCGATCGTCCGGGCTGTGCAGCGGCGCGGTAAAGATATCCCGCGAGGTCAGCGCGAGGGCGGGCACGCCGCTCATGGCAAACAAGCTGTGGTCGCCCTGCGGCCACGGCTCTATTTCGCTCCAAGCGGGGCCAAGGAGCTCGCGCGCGTCCTTGGCCAGCGCGTCCGGGCAGCCAAACAGGGCGATGGTGGTATCGCAGGCGGGCATGCCCACGCCGTCGATATTCGCGGCCCAAAGGTAGCGTTCCGGGTGCGAGAGGCTCTCGCGGAGATAGAGCAGCTCGCCGTCGTTTGCGTAGTTGTCCTCACCGCTGAAGAGGGTAAACTCCACCGCGAACGGAAGCGCCTCGCCTTGCAGCGCTTCGGCCAGCGCCAGCACCACGGCGGAGCCGGACGCGTCATCCAGCGCGCCGGGCGTAAAGGCCTTGGTGTCCAGATGCGCGGAGAAGCATACCCGCTTGGGCTGATTGCCCATCAACGCGCAGACGTTGTACGCGTCGGTTTGTCCGCGCTCGGCGTCAATGCGGAGGCGGACGCTCCGGCCGTCCGTCAGCCTGTCCGCGTCCCCGCGGGCGATCACGGCGCAGGGCACCGCAAAGGCCCCGTCGTCAATCATCGGCGCGTCGCCGTCCGGCAGTCCGGCCGTGAGCGCCGCCCGCAGCCCGACGCTCTCCAGCCGGTCAATGAGGGCGCGATGCTCGTCCGGGTACCAGAAGGGGTTGTCCTTGGGCATCAGCTCCTCGCTGGCCAACCCGCCGCGCAGCAGCACGATTTTCCCGTTCAAATCCGCCGATTGCAGCGCCTCTGCCGATTCCGCGCAGACGAGCTCGCCGGTCGTGTCACAGGGCGCGGCGTATGGCGCGGGCCGTGCGGCAAGCGGGGTTCCGTCCACGGTCAGTATCGCGCCGCGATCCGTCCACCGCATGCAGTCAAAGCCCTGCTTTTCCACGGATAAGCCAAGGCCCGCCAGCACCTGTGCGGCGTACTCCGCCGCCTACCTGTGTGCTGCCGAGCCCAGCGGCCGAGGCCCGATCTGCACGGCAAACCTGTCAAAATGCGCCTGTGTGTTCATGCTTGTTCTTCCTCTCTATCCCGGCAAATCCATTTCGCCGGATCCATTCCTGCCAATCCATCCCGGCAACGGCTTCCGCGCCGCGCGGACGACAGCTCGACCGACGCGCCTTTCGGCTTACTTTGCCGACGCAGCCCTGCGGGCCTCCTTGCGGGCGCGGCCGGCCTCGTAATCGGCGCGCTCCTGATCGGTCTCCGGCCGGAGCAGGGGCACCTCGGTCGGCAGATGCCTTGCGTCCAGCGCCACCAGCGTGAGCAGCGCGCGGTTGACCTGCCGCCGCTCGCCTAGTTGGCTCTCCACAAATGTGTCCACGCAGACCTCCATGCTGGTGCGGCCTGCGTAGGTCATGCGCCCGCGCAGCACCACGATGTCATCCAGCTCGGCGGGCGCTTGGAAATCCAGCTGCTCCACGGATGCGGTGGTCACCTTGCAGCCGCTGTGCCGCCGCGCCACCACGGCCGCGAGCACGTCGATCCATTGCATCAGCTGGCCTCCGAACAGGCGAAAGGAGCTGTTGACGTACATCGGCAGCACAATCTGGGTCATCTCGGCATAGCTCTCGGATACGGTTTTGGTCTGCCTCATCGGGTTTCCTCCTTGACGGTCGGCTGGCTGGGGTAGAGGGTATCGCGCGTCTCCTCGCTGAGGGCTTGCGGATGGAAGCATGTGTAAAGCAGCATGCCCCGCCGGGGCATCGGGTGCAGGGTAAACAGATCGGGAAATTTCTGGATCAGGCGCTTGAGCAGGGCGTTCTCGTCAAAACCGCGCTTGAGCGCCGCGTCGATTTGGCTGATGGAATCGGCCTCCCGCTGCATCAGCCGCGCGTGCTGGCGCGGGAGCACGATCAGGCTGCCGTCCGGCTCTCCGTTTACGGCGGCTAGGTGGATGGTGCGGCCCTGCAGGTGCTTCAGGATCGGCTGAAGCGTGGGGCACAGCGGATAGCTGAGCGCGTCAAAATCCACCCAAGCGACGTGCGTTTGCTCCGGGTGGCGCTCCAGCGTGCGGGCCAGCAGCGCCCACTTGCTGCGCATCAGGTGCTGGAAGGGGCTCATTCCGTCGGCAATCAGGCTGCGGGGCAGCACGTGCAGATCCGGATAGCTGAGCGTATTGAGGAAGCTTTGCTTGAGAACGCGCTCCTGCGGGCCTCCCGCGTAAAGCCAGAGGGGAAGGTTTTGCAGCGCGCGCAGATACTCAAAGCGGATCATGTACTCAAGCAGCGGATGCCGCGGCTCCGGCAACTCCACAAACGCGGTGACCAGCAGCGGCGGCGGCGGCAGGCGACGCCTGCGCACGGCGTCCAGCGGGCTCATCGGCTCCACGAAGCGCTGCGGATACGCGCTTTGCGTGGTGAACAAGCCCATCGTCGCGCGCACGCCGACGCTCTTGCGCTCAAACGAAAAGCCCGCAAGCTGCTCGAAGCGCTCCAGCCGGGAGCCCGGCAGCCGATCCGGCCCCGGCTTGCTCAGCCGTCGGGCGCGGAGCTCCCGCACAGGCCAGAGCAGCGGCGTTTCCAGCGCGTAGGGCTGCGCGTCCGCCACATGCGCGGCGATGGACAGCAGCGACGCGTCGGTCTCCATCGCGGACAAGCTGTCCGCCCCGCAGAACACCAGCGCCGGGTCGATCAGCAGGGTGCGCACGGGCGCGGCCCCGCACACGATCGGCATGCCGCGCCCAAGGCGAACGCCGTCCTCCGTGACCGGCTGACGCAGCGCCGGCAGGAACGCCTGCGCCGCCCTCCCCCCGGACGGGGCGGAAAGCGTCGCCGTCAGCAGCGGGCGCGGGCCCTCGCAGCGGCTCAGGCGCTGGGCCAGCTCGGTATCCCATTTGGGCGCAAAGGCGTGCGCGCCCATCAGCCACAGCACATGCGTCACGCCGTTCAGCAGCGGCATGAGGCCCGCCATGCCCCGATTCTCGTCATAGTAGAGCAAGCCGTTCTCGCCCAGCACCTCGGCCAGCGGCCGCAAATCGTCGCCAAGCGGCGCGCCGTCCGCATCCAGCACCGTTCCCGCAAACTGCATGGGCACGGCGACGCGGAGCCAGCGCGGCCGCGCGGCCTGCATCAGCGCGTTCAGCGCGGAGTCGATCAGCCGCCGCGTATCCTGTACGCCGCTGTAAGCCAGCAGCATCGCGCCGCCCAGCATTCCCCCGCCCCCTTTGCCTCCATTGTAGTCCATGCGCGCCGGGCCGTCAAGCCGTGCGCTTGACGCGTCGCCACGGTTGCGGTATCATGGAGCGACAAGCGGAAGGGAGTATGCGCATGAATGTACTCATCACAGGCGCGCGGGGCTTTATCGGCCAAAACCTGACGGCGACGCTGGAGGCGCTGGCCCCCGAAAAGGGCCTGTCGCTCGTCCCCATGGACGTGGAGACCTCCGAGGAGGAGCTGCGCCGCGCCGCGCTGGAGGCCGATTTTGTCTTTCATCTGGCCGGGGTCAATCGGCCGAAGGATGCCGCCGAGTTTCAAACCGGCAACGCGGATCTGACCGCGCGCCTGATGGGCTGGCTCGCCGAGGGCAAACGGCCGCCGGTGGCGCTCTGCTCGTCCACGCAGGCGGCGCTGGAGAATCCCTACGGCGTCAGCAAGCGGCAGGCCGAGGACGCGGTGTTCGCCTATGGCGAGCAAGCTCACGCGCCCGCGTATGTCTATCGGCTGACCAACGTGTTTGGCAAATGGTGCCGCCCCGGCTACAACAGCGCCGTGGCCACGTTCTGCGATCACATCGCACGCGGGGAGGCCATCACGGTCAGCGACCCGGACGCCGTGGTCAAGCTGGTGTACGTGGACGACGTGGTGCGGGAGTTCCTGCGCGCGCTGGACGGCCAGCCCACACGCGAGGGTCGCTGGTGCCGGGCATTGCCTGAGCGCGAGCTCACGCTGGGCGAGCTGACCGCGCTGCTGGACTCCTTCCGGGACGCCCGGCAAAACCTGAACATTCCCGACCAAAGCGACGATTTCGTCCGTAAGCTGTACGCCACGTACCAGAGCTTTCTGCCGCCGGACGGACTGGCAAGCTATCCCGCCATCCACGCCGACGCGCGCGGCAGCTTTACGGAGCTGTTCCACATGGGCGGCTGCGGGCAGGTATCGGTCAACGTTTCGCATCCGGGCATCACAAAGGGCGATCATTGGCACCACACCAAGCACGAAAAGTTCGTGGTCGTGGCCGGGCGCGGGGTGATCCGCTTCCGCGCGCCGAGGGGCGAGCAGGTGTACGAGTACGCGGTGGACGGCGAGCGCCCGGCCATCGTGGATATCCCGCCCGGATACACGCACAGCATCCAAAACACGGGGGATACCGATTTGGTGACGGTGATGTGGGCCAGCGAGGCCTTCGACCCCGATCGCCCGGACACCTATCGCCTGCCGGTACAAAAGGAGCGGAGCCTATGAAGAAGCTAAAGCTGATGACCGTGCTGGGCACGCGGCCGGAGATCATCCGTCTGTCCGAGGTCATGAAATGCGCCGATCGCTACCTTGACCATGTGATGGTCCACACGGGGCAGAACTACGACCCCGCGCTGAACGAGGTGTTCTTTCGGGATCTGGAGCTGCGCGCGCCCGACCATTACTTGGCCGCCGTGGGGGCCGATCTGGGCGAGACGATGGGCCAGATCATCGCCAAGAGCTACAAGGTGCTGCAGGCGGAAAAGCCCGACGCGCTTCTGGTACTGGGCGATACCAACTCCGCGCTCGCGGCCGTATCGGCCAAGCGGCTCAAAATCCCCATCTTTCACATGGAGGCGGGCAACCGCTGCTGGGACTGGAACGTCAGCGAGATGATCAACCGCAAGATCGTGGATCATATTGCCGATATCAACCTGCCCTACACCGAGAACAGCCGCCGCTATTTGCTCAGCGAGGGCATCGACGGCAAGACGGTGTTCGTGACCGGCTCGCCGATGCGCGAGGTGCTGGCCGCGCACCGGGAGCAGATCGACCAAAGCGACGTGCTGGAGCGGATGGGGCTTGAGAAGGGCCGCTATCTGCTGGTCAGCGCGCACCGCGAGGAGAACATCGACCTTGAGGAAAACTTTCTGTCCCTGATGACGGCCATCAACCATATGGCCGAGGTCTACGGCGTGCCCGTGATCTACAGCACGCACCCGCGGAGCCGCAAGTTTATTGAGGCGAGGCATTTTCAGTTCCATCCGCTGGTGCGCAACGTCACGCCGCTGGGCTTTCTGGATTATGTCCATTTGCAGCAGAACGCGCTGTGCGTGCTCTCCGACAGCGGAACCCTCAGCGAGGAAAGCGCCATGCTGGGCTTCTGCGGCGTGCTGATCCGCACCTCCACGGAGCGGCCCGAAGCGCTGGACAGCGGCACGGTGGTCATCGGCGGCATTACCAGCCAGAGCGTGGCGCAGGCGGCCGAGCTGGCCATTGCCATGCAGCGGACCAACGAGCCCCGCGCGCTGCCCCCGGATTACGAGGCGCTCAACGTCAGCGCGAAGGTGGTTAAGCTGATCCAAAGCTATACGCCCATCGTAAACGAAACGGTATGGCTCAAGCGCTGAGCGCGCCGCTTTGAAGGCGCGGGAGCGACAGCGCCGCGCGAGAAATGTCGTTTTTAGGCAAAAGCCGTGACAGGTGCGCCTTGATCCAGTATAATACAGTCAGCGGTTGAGCCGCACAGAGGAGGAGGGTTTCCGATTATGAAACGTACTTTTTTTGCAAGCGCGCTGTGCTGCCTGCTGGCGGTGCTGCTGCCCATGAGCGCCATGGCCGATCATCCAGACGTCGCAATGCTGGATAACGCCTATCAGTCTGGCAAGGCGCTTGAGATCGCCGTCGCCGTTGAGCCCGGCGAGGAGCTGAGCGCCGATCAGGCCGTGCTCGACCTGCTGCGCTCGCTCCAGCTCCGCTTTGCCGCGCAAAAGGGCGCAGGCTGCGCGCTGACAATCGGCGCGGACAAGCTGGATAGCAACGGTCTGCCCACCGGCACGTACACAGACGTGCTGGCGCTGGCGCTGCGCGGCACGGAGGACGGCCTCTACATCGGCGCCGACCTGCTGGGCGACAAGCCCATCTACCTGTCCAACGAGGATCTGCTCACGGTGCTGGGAAGCCTCGCCGAGCAATGCGGAGTTTCCCTTCATTTGCCTGCCGACCTGACCGCCGTTGTCCCGGCCGAGACGGAGAGCGCCGACCAGCGGAGCAGCAGCGAGCAGCTTGCCGATCTGCTGTCCGGCAAGGATTCCGCCGCCGCTCCGGCCCAAGAGCCGACCGACGAGGCGCTGCGCGCGCGGCTGCTGAGCATCTTTGGCGGCGACGAGGGGCTGACGGACTACATGCTGTCCGTCAAGGCCCGCGCTGTGATTACCGATGTGGATATGCAGGCGGACGATCACGACGCGGCGGTTCAAAAGACCGAGGTTACCCTGACGCAGGAGGATCTAATCACCATTCTCGGCTCCGATTACTGCCGCGAGCAGATCGTGAACGGCTACCGCCAGCAAGGCGAGAGCAACCCCGAACAGACCGCCGATGAATACATTGCCCAACGCCAGGCCATATGGGCCCGCAGCACCATCGAGATCCCGATCGTTGTCCTGCGGGACGCGGACGGCGGCGTGGTTTGCTTTGATTGCATGGCCACCGGGCATATCGCCCGGTCCGACAGCGATGACACCGAGTATTACGATATCACGATGCCTCTGCGCTACGCCCGCAAGACGACCGCCGACGGCAAGAGCTACGCTTTCTCGATGTATGGCAACAACGTGAAGGACGGCAAGGAGGACCCGCAGGTTTATGCGGTCTGCAAGCTGTTCCACGGGAACGACGCCTCTTTGGAGGGCGCGCTGTCCCTCGGCGAATACAATGACGGCGTGGAGGCCGCCCAGCTTGAAGCCTCTCTCACCTACGCTTGGAGCGGAAACGAGGCCGCCGGCGACCTGCGTATCCTTTCGGACGGCAAGACGGCGCTGCTCCACATCGACCAGACGCTGGGCGAGGCCTCGCTGGACAACACGCTTGTTCTCACTGTCGGCAAGACCGATGCGTTTGCCGACGCCAAGCCGCTGCTGACACTCCACGCGGATGTCGCCGTCACCGACGCGCACGCCACCATCGGCACGCTGCAATCCGTCACCCCGGAAGCCAGCGTCCAGATTGGCAAGATGAGCAGCGACGAGCTGACCGAGTATGCCAATTCCCTGAGCGTCAATGCGATCACATTTGCAAGCACGTTGATTTCCGCGCTGCCCAGCAGCCTCGGCGATTACCTGACAAATCTTCTCATCAACATGTACACGGGCGGTATGTGAGCCCGTTACAAGCTAAGGGCTGACGCGTAACGCGTCGGCCCTTTTGCGTGAGCAACGCCGAGCGCCCCGCCGAATCGGCGGGGCGCTGGCAATATCGTTGGGTTATGCCGCTGGGCTTGCCGCGGGGACGGTCGTCTCGCCGGGAGCCGGGGTCTCCAGCGCGGGCGGGTCGCCCTGAATGATCTCCACGTCGAAGAACTCATCCTGCTCAATCTCGCTCAGCACGGTATCCAGCAGCTGTGTCAGCTTGCCCTTGGCGCTCTCCCACGCGCTGTCCAAATACGCGGGATACACGGAGTATTCCTCGCGCAGCTTGGCCTTTAGCTCGTTGCGCAGGCTGGTGATTTTGGCGGCCGACACCATGTTAAACGGGTCGGTGATCTTCAGGTCGGCCTCGTTGATGGTCAGCTCGTCGTTATCGGCGTATACAGGCTGCACGTAAATGCGCAGCACGTCGTCGGTGCCGTCGCCGTTGCGGTCCTCGGCGCGCACGGCGGCGCTGCTGAGGTCTATGTAGTAGTTGATCTGATAGGTATAGGGCATCTCGCAGGTCCACGCATTATAGAGCACGGCGCTCTGCGTAACGGTATCCACGCCGGGGATCTCCGCGCGGTAGACCCACAGGCTGTTCTGCTCGCTCAGCTTGGCCTCCAGCTGCATCGTGACCCATGTAATGCCGCCGTTCCCGGTCAGCTTGTTATAGAGCGCGGGGCCGAAGGCTACGCAAACCACGGCGACAGCGGCTATCACAACCAGCGTGACGACGCGCTTCATCAGCTTTTTCAATGCTTATCCTCCCTTGCGTCAGGCGCCCCAGCTCGCCACCAGCACCAGCGCCTTGGTAAGCAGCCAGCCAAGCCCGTACACCGTGGCTGCCGCGCCCGCAACCATAAGATAAATGCGGAGTCCGCGCACAAATTTGCCGCTTTTGCGCTCCGGGTGCTCGTGCGTGTGCGCTGGCGCTTTGGGGGCGGCGGCCTGTGCGGACTCGCCGGGAATCGGATCGGTCGGGGGGAGCTGTGGCTGTTGCATCAAAAAATCCTCCTTCAGGCTATGTCTATATTCTTATTTATTATACGACAAAGCATGACAAAAAGCCACCCTTTTTCTTAGGGCGGCTGCTGGGCTGCGCTTGGACTTACAGGTTGAGGTTGCGCACGGTTTCGCCCTCGATCAGGCTGCCCTGCACCACAATGGTTTGCGCGCCGGCCGTGTGCGGATGGTCGATCCAATCGATCAGCGCGTTGGCAGCCTCGGCCCCGATGCGCTTGGTATCCTGCTTGAGCGTGGTGATGCGCGGGTTCATCATCTGCATGATGGGATAGCCGTCGTAGCCGACCACGGAGACATCCTCCGGGACGCGCAGACCGGCCTCGTGTATCGCGTTAAGTCCGCCGGGCGCGGCATAATCATCCGGCATGAGGATGCAGGTGGGGCGGTCGCCCCCGGACAGCAGGCGCTTTACCGCGTCATGGCACAGCACGCTGTTCTGGTACTCGCCGGGGATCATCCACTGCGGGTTGACTGTGAGGCCAAACTCCTGCATCGCGCGGTAAAAGCCGGTGATCCGGCTCTCGGTAACCGGGTTGCGCTGGCCGTGGATATAGGCAATCTCCGTATGGCCCATGCGGTGAACGTATTCCACCAAATCGCGCATGCCCTTCAGGTTGTCGCTCATCACGCAGGTGCGGTTGTTGAATACGTGGTCGATGGTCACAGCCGGAAAGCCGCTGGCGATCAGCTCAATGACCTCTGTGTTGAAAAAGTCCACGCAGGCGAGGCAAACGCCGTCCACGTTGCGGTACTTGCAGTGCTCCAAGAACGTCATGCCGCTGCGGCCAATCTTGTGGTTGATAAACGTCACATCGAAACCGTTTTCCTCCGCCGTCCGCTTAAAGCTGTCCAGCACGGCGGAGAAGAACGCGTGCGTCAGGCCGCTGCCAAAATCATCCGCGAAAAGCACGCCGATGTTGTAGCTGCGGTTCGTCTTGAGGGCGCGGGCCAATGCGTTGGGAAAATAGCCGATCTCCCGCGCGGTGTCCATGACCAGCCGGCGGGTGCTTTCGCTTACATCGGTGTAATTATTAAGGGCCTTGCTCACCGTCGAAATGGATAAGCCGCATTTCTCGGATACGTCCCGAATCGTCGCGCTCATTTTTTGATCCTCCAAATCGCAGTCTATCACTTTTCGTATTATAGCGAAACATTTCTTTCTTGGCAAGTGAAGAACAAACGTTTTCGAGAAAATCGACAAAGATAGACTAATTTTTCGGCAGGAAGCGCGCGGACCGGCGCGGAAACATCCGCAAAAAGGAGGAGCTGCCATGCGCGTGCTTTTGGCGATCCCGGACGCGGCGCGAGCCGAAGCCTGTCGGCTGGCGCTGGAAAGCAACCCCGGCTGGGACGCGGAGCTCGTGTGGGACGGCCGCGCGGCGCTGCGCGCGCTGCAATCCGGCGCGTATGAGCTGGCAGCGCTGCATCTCTGCTTGCCCGGACTGGACGGGCTGGGCGTTCTGTCCCGTTTGAGAGAAAACCCGCCCATATGCCCGCACCGGACGCTCCTGCTGTGCGAACGTGAGCTGATACGCTCCGCCAAGCTCCGGGCGGATTGCGTCGCGCCGCTTTTGACGCGCCCGTCGCAGCTTGCCGCGCTGCTGGGCGTGCTTGCGAAAAAAAAGCTGCCCCTGCTTTCGCGGGGCACAGAGGAGCGGCGCAGGGCGCTGATCGCGCGTCTGCTGGACGATATCGGCATGCAGGCCGATCGGAAGGGCCGTCGCTACGCCGAGTGGCTGCTGTTCCGGCTCGCCGTGCAGGCGTCGCCGGAGCGCATCCAAGCCGAGTACGACGCCTGCGGGCTGGCCATGGCCACATCGGCCGCCAATGTGGAGCGCTGCCTGCGGCACGCGGTGGAGCGCTGCTTTACCACGGGCCGACTGACCGCGCTGGAGGCGCTGTTTGGCGCCACCGTAGACGCGGAGCGCGGCAAGCTGACCAATCGCGCCTTTTTGCTGGCAATGGCCGAGCGCGTTCGCGCCGCGCTGGAATGTGGGCGCTAGCCGCGCATCGTCTCGCGCTCGCGGAACAGCAGCCCGATGCTCCACAGCCCCGCCGCGCCGACCAGCGTGTAGACAATGCGGCTGATCACCGCGCCCTGACCGCCAAACAGCCACGCCACCAGATCAAACTGAAACACCCCAACCAGCGCCCAGTTGAGCGCCCCGATGATGACCAACACCAAAGAAATCTTATCCAGCATGGTTTCGCCTCCTTACGGCCAGTATGGCACGGAGGGCGGCGGTTTATGCGCGCGGCACAAAGCACGCCTCCGTATCCGCCCCCAGAGACGTGGCGCGGCTCAGCCACGGCTGGCGCAGCGGCAGCAGAGACGCCATGCCGTTGATCGTGCGGCTGACAAGCGCCTGCCCCGCGTCAAGCTCGATGCGGGCCGCCATGGGAAGCTCCGGCCTGTGCCAGAGCGTGCGGCCCTCCGGCAGCGAGATCATCGACAGGCCGTTCCACGCGCCCGCAAGCGCCGCGCCCGATCCGACCGCGCGCAGGTCGCCGGGCGGGCCGTCGGCGTACCAAATCGCGCGGGGGCATTCGCCCGACGCGTACACCAGCGCCGTGCGCGGCTCGCTATCCCCTACCGCGCAGAGCAGCAGGAGGCCGTCCGGCACAAAGTCTACGGCGCAAACCGCGCCGCGCACGCGGACACGGCGCAGGAGGCTCAGCTCCGGCGCGGCAAGCACGAGGGCCTCGCCGGACGCGCCGCCCGCAACCGCCAGCCACCGCCCGCTGGGATGGAGCCGCAGCCCGCGCGGGAACACGCCCGCGCGCTGCGCAAAGAGCAGCTCCCCTGTGCGGAGGCAGCGGGTGTGCACGCAATCGGTATCCTCGCCCAGCAGATAGGCGTACCGGCCGCAGGGCGAGGCGCACAGCGCGCAGGGCCCCGGCATGGCGGCAAACGACGGCACGCATGCTCCGCCGGCGGAGGACGCACAATAGACCTGCGCGTCGCGGGCGCACACGGCCAGCAGCAGCCCGGCCGCCGCGGCGGGCGCGCACGGCTCGGCCGCGCCCAGCGGAACAGATCGCCTGCGCCCGCTCTCCAAATCCCAGAGCCAGACCGACCGTCGATCGGTGACAAGGATGCTCATGCCGCGCCCCCTTCCGCTGATGTCCTTATCCTATGCCGTCGGCGCGCGGGCGTGAAACCGCCCCTCAAACGGTGAAAAGACAAACAATGCTCTTTATCAGGCAGGATTTAGAGCGTGCGCCGTCGAAGGGTAATATTTCGCTAAGTAGGCGTATGCGCTCACAAGGCGCAAATTCCCATACCAAAGGAGCATTTATGCATTACAAAACACACGGAACCTGCGCAACCTCCATCGATTTGGAGATCAACGATCATGGCGTGATTACCGCCTGCGCGTTTACCGGCGGCTGTCAGGGCAACCACGAGGGCATCTGCCGTCTGGTGGTCGGACGGCCTGCCGCGGAGGTGCAGCAGGTCTTGGCCGGAGTCGCCTGCCGCGGCAACACCTCCTGCCCGGATCAGCTGTCCAAGGCCATCGCGCAATACCTGCAAGGAGAGAACTAATTGGATACGAACGCACTTACCTTTCAAACCGCCGACCTGAGCGCCGAAGTGCTCAAGGCCGTTGAGAAAATGGGCATCAGCCAAATGACGCCCGTGCAGCAGCAGGCCCTTCCCCTGATGATGGCGGGGCGGGACGTGATCGGCGTCGCCCCGACCGGAACAGGCAAAACGCTGGCCTTCGGCATCCCGATGCTGGAATACGTCAGCCTGAAGGACAGCCGCGTGCAGGAGCTTGTGCTTGCGCCGACCCGCGAGCTGAGCATGCAGATTGCCGAGGAGCTGAAGGCGCTGGCGAAATTTATCCCGGAGGTGCGCATCGCCGTGCTGTACGGCGGGCAGCCCATCGTCAAGCAAATCAACGAGCTCAAGCGCAGCCCGCAAATCGTCGTGGCGACGCCGGGCCGCCTGCTCGACCATATGAACCGGGGCAACATCCGCCTTGACGCGGTGCATACCATGGTGCTCGACGAGGCCGACGAGATGCTCAACATGGGCTTTGTAAAGGACGTGACCCGCATCATCGAGGCCACGCCCAGCGAGCGTCAGCTTGTGCTGTTTTCCGCGACCACCAATCAGGACGTAATGACCATTGCTTGGAAGTATCAGCACGACCCGGTGGAGGTGAACATCCCCGCCACCAAGGACAACCTGCCCAGCATCACGCAGTATGTCATCGAGACCCAGCGCGACAAAAAGTATGAGAATCTGCTCTACCTGCTGGACAGCGATGAATTTCAGCGCGTGATGGTCTTTATCAACACCAAGGATATGACCCAGCGCCTGACCGACCGCCTGAAGAAGGCCGGGTATCCCGCCGACTGCCTGCACGGCGACATGCGGCAGAGCGCGCGGAGCACCGTGATGCAGGCGTACCGCAAAGGGAAATTTCAGATTCTGCTGGCGACGGACGTGGCCGCGCGCGGTATCGACGTGGACGATGTGGAGGCCGTGATCAACTACGACCTGCCCAACGAGAACGAATACTACACCCACCGCATCGGCCGGACAGGCCGCGCCAAGAAGCACGGCGTGGCCTTCACCCTGCTCACCTACTCCGAGACCGTCCGCATGGACGCGATTCTCAAGTACATCAGCGCCAAGCCGGTGCCGCTCAAGTTCAACGATTTGGGCATACTGGTCAACGAGCAGGGCCATCCATTCTTTGAGAATATGTAAGGGGGCGGCAACATGGGCATTATTCCTTCCCGAAATCTGGATGATCAGCGCCGCGAGGAAAACGGCGTGACGTACTTTGACCGCGGCACGGTAACGGGCGCGGACGGCAAAAGGTATGACCGCTACGCCATCCAGACGCATTTTGTGGAGGTTGGCGAGAGCCAGTGCGAGCTGGTGGAAAAGTACGTGCGGCCCCTGTATCAGGACGGCGATATGCTCTCCTTCGGCGCGAAGGTGATGTGCATGTGCGTCAAGTCCGTGCGCACGCGCGAGCAGGTGAAGCCCGGCTTCTGGGCCAACCGCCTGTGGAGGTTCGCGGGCATCAACCACACCGGCGTGGGCATGCACGAGCCCTACAAGCTCCAGCTTGTCATCGACATGGTGGGCCTGCCCCGCGTGCTGCTGGCCGCCTTTTGCAGCGCGGTGACGCGTCCCTTTGGCGTTCACGGCGTGTTCTACAAAATCTGCGGGCAGGGCGTAGGCGGCATCGACGGCTTTTACGAGCGCTCCAGCTTTCAGCTTTACCACGAGCTGGCGCTGATCAACCCCGCTAACGCGCAGGAGCTTTGCGACGAGCTGACCGACCAGACGGGCATCCCCGTGGTGCTGATGGACGCAAACGACATCCAGCGCGACCAGTTGGCCAAGAGCAAGGACTTCCCGCTGACCGACGCGCAGATTCAGGACGCGATGCAGGATAACCCCAGCGGGCAGGGCGACGAGCTTACGCCGCTGATCCTCATTCGCCCGGAAGCGTAACACGCAGACTGCCCGGATCGTTCCCCCCAATCAGGGAGCGTCCGGGCCGTTTTTTTGTCGGTTCGCGTCAGAGCGTATTGCCAAAGCGGTTGAGCCATGCCCGCTCCCCCATGGGCTTCTTGGGCGGGCGCTTGCCCTCCGCCACCGCCGTGCCGACGGGCAGAAAGCACACCAGCTCGTACTCCTGCGGCACGCCGAGGATATCCGCCATCCGACGGCCGATGTGATCCTCGTCCGTAACATGGCCCTCATACCAGCAGCTCCGGTAGCCAAGCTCCGTGATGGTCAGCAGCATGTTCTCGATGGCGGCCGAATAATCCTGCGTAGCGTAGCAGCGATCCCGATAGGCGAAGATGCGCCGCGTCAGCACGCAGATCGCCGCCGGGGCGGTCTCTCCCACGGGCGGCTGTATCACCGCGTGCAGCGCCGCGAGCGTCTCCGGGTCGTCCACGGCCAGAAAGCTGGTCGTCTGCTTATTGCAGCCGGAGGGCGCGACGCAGCCGGCCTTCACGATGCGGCGCAAATCCTCACGCGGGACGGGCTGATCGGCGTATCGACCCCGATAGCTGTACCGGGCCTGAATCGCGTCCAATACGTTCATGCGCGCTCCTTCCTTTGCGGGCGTTTATTTCCCCTTGCACATTTGCAGATACGGCAGCTCGCGGTATCCCAGCGAGCGGTACAGGCGCATGGCTCCCTCGTTGTCGGGCTCGACCTCCAAGCGATACCTTGCGGCGGGCCTGTGCTTGTGCAGATAAGCGAAGAACGCCTTGCCCAGCCCCTTGCCGCGATGCTCCGGCCGCACATACAGCTCGTCCAGCCATATGACGCTGCCGCCCGGCTCTGTGGCAAATGTCTTGCACAGCATGGCATAGCCGACAGGCTCGCCGTCCTCGCAGAGCAGATAGCCCTCCATGTACTCGTCGGAGCGCATCAGCTCTTGAAAGGCGGCCTGCAAAAAGCTCTCCGGCACGGGCTGAAGCACCGCGTCGCTCTGATAGAACTCGCGGGCCATGGCGAGGTAGGTCTCGCGGTCGGACGCGCGCATGCGGCGCGCGGGGCCGCGCTCCTCCGGGGCAGAAAAGCTGCGCAGGTACACACGGTTGCCGTCCGGGTCGAGGCAGATCAGGTTGCGCGCGCCCCATGGCTGCGCGGCGGGCGGCTGCTCGATGGGTACGCCAAGCGCCAGCAGGCGGTCGTACTGCGCGTCGAGATCGTCTACCGTGAAGGCCACGCAGGCGCTCCGGCCCGGCGCGGCGTTCTCGTCCAGCGTGATGGTAAGCGACACGGGGCCCTCCAGCAGCGTCTGGTGCGCAGTGTCGCCGCAGGGCGGCAGTTCCAGCAGCGCGCGGTAGAAATCCCCCAGCCGGCATACGTCGCGGGTCAGCAGCCCGGTCTCGCCAAATGTAATCATTGCGTCTCCTTTCGGTCTACATGCGTTTGAGCCAATCCTCGCGCAGCACGGCATACATGCAGGTATCGTGCCACAGCGGCGCGCCGGTATCGGGCTCCGTGCGATAGAACGCGTCCGCGCGCAGGCATCCCTCCCTGCGGAAGCCCAGCCGACGGAGCAGCCGCAGCGCCTTGCGATTGCCCGGCTCCACACGGGCGGCGACGCGGTGCGCGCCGCCCTCGGCAAACGCGTGGTTGAGCAGCGCGCGGGCCGCCTCGGTGGCATACGCGCGGCCCTGCTGCTCCGGCGCGAGCGCAAAGCGCAGCTCGTACGCGTCCTGCCCGGCAGGGGTCAGCAGCAGCTCGCCGATGGGCGCGCCCGTATCCGCCAAGCAGACGGCCACGGCTTGCTCATCCTTCGCGCGGCGCTTAGCCTCGCGCACGCAGCCTTCGGGCGTAAGCGGCTCCATCCACAGCGCGGCGGCCGTATCCGCGTCCCCAAGCCACGCTTGCAGGCGCGCGGCATCTTCGGGCAGAAAGGCTCTCAGCGTTAAGCGGCGGGTATTGAGTTTCATCACAGGCGCCTCCGTTCCATGATGCTTTTCTTACAGCATACCACGAGCGGCGAGGGTTGTCATGTGTTTTTTGCGTGCGGCGGGTTGCGCGGCCAACCCACACAGCCCGACGGCCGGGTCTGTGACGGGCGAGCCGGACGTGCCGTTGGCCTGACTTGGCAGCAAAAGCGGAAAGCCCCCGCATGACTCCCGGCTTTTCGGATTGGCGCCGTGCTATTCTCGCGTGCGGATGTGGCACGAAGCCGTCGCCGGAAGGTATTCGTCCAGGATGATCTCGCCGATGCGATCGGCTTCTATGCTGCCCGCAATCGGGTTCTTGACGCTGACGATGTTGCCGCGAATGTTGGCCCGCACGTCGGATCGCTCAAACGCGAGGTCCGCGTCCACCATCTCGCAGTCCTCCAAAACGAGGCCGTCGGCGTAGCACAGCGGCTGCGTGCCGATAACGCGACAGCGCACCAGCTTTAGGTTGTGGGAGTACCACCCAAGGTACTCGCCTCGAATTTCGCTGTCCTCCACGGTCACGTTCCGGCTGTGCCAGAACGCGTCCTTGGTATCAAGGTTTGAGCGCCGAATGGTTGCGTTTTCTACGTACTGGAAGGAATACTTGGCCTTCATGGTCAGGCTCTCCATCACGGCGTCCCGGCAGCCAAAGAACGGGTACTCCGAGTCCAGCGTGCAGTCTGTCATCCGCAAGCCCCGGTTCAGCCAGCCAAACTCCGTGGACTTGATCTCGCAGCGGGTCAGGCTGGTAGCGTCGCACTCGCGCACCGCCTTTACGCCAAGGAGGCGGCAGTCCTCCAGCCGCACGTCGCGGTCGTACCACAGGGCGGCGCGGCAGGCCTCGGTCAGCTGGCAATGCGCGACGGTCGCGTCGGTCACATGCCACAGCGGATAGCGCAGCTCAAGCTGGCAATCCTCCACCCGCAGGTGGGCGCATTCCTTCAGCGCGGACTCGCCGTCGGCCGGCCCGGCAAAACGGCAATGCAGCACCTCGGCGTTCTGCGTGCCGTACAGGGCCCGCTCCGCGTCGAGAGTCAGGTGTTGATAAGTTCTTTCGTATGTCATGCTCAATGCTCCTCTCGCCCGTAGGGGCTCTTTGATTATCCTATAAACGTATACATTTGGCAACCCCTTCTCAGACGACGCGCACATTCTGCTCCCTCGATGCGACCGTTTGTCGCATCCGCTTCCCCTCCGCGCGACTCTATGGTATACTGCATACAACACAAAGGAGGCGTTCGGCATGCCAGAGACCATTCGATTCCAAGCGGATACGTTCAGCAGCGTCTCCAGCCGCATCAACACGGTAGCGGATCAGCTGGCAGAGCTGTCGCAGCGGCTCCCGCAAAGCACCGGAACGAGTCTTGTCAGCCTAAACGCAAAGCTGGCGCGGGCGCGCGTACAATGCAGCGCGCTGGGCAGCCGCTGCCGCACGCTGAGCAAGGGCGTGCGATCGGCCGGCGAAACGCTGAACCAGTGCGAGCTGGGGTTTGTCAAGCACCATCCGGGGGAGGATGCAAGCAGCGCCGAGACGGGCAGCTCCGATGAAAAAAAGTGGGATTGGGATGCCGGCGGATTGGGATGGGGCGTGCTTGGCGCTTTGGGCGACATTGGCGGCGTCGCCGCCGCCATTGGCAAGAACACAGACCCCAGCAATCACATCAAGGGGGCCGCCAAAGCATACAAGGCGATTTCTCCATGGTTTGAGGGAAAGAGAACCACGGGGAAGATCAGCAGCCTGAAGGATGTTTTTTCGGGCAATGTCGATTGGCAGAAGGCCTTTGGCCTTGACGCCTACAAGGCCAAGGCTCCGGGAGCCGCAACGTGGATCAGCACCGCCATTTGCTCCGGCGTGGACAACTATAAGCAGTGGAGCGCCGGGGAGATCAGCGTGGATCGCGCCGTGGTGGAAGCTGCCGCGGAAACGTTGGCCAGCGTGGGGCTGAAGGCTGGCATGACGTATGCCGTAGGGGCCGCTGCAACATCGGTTGCCATCGCTGCGGGGTTTGCCGGCGCGCCCGTGATTGTTGTGGGCGCGGTATCCGCCGTAGCGGTGTGGGGCGTCGATATGCTGTGGAAGAACACGTTAGGCGACGGCAAGGGCATTGCGGAAAGCGTCGGCGAGGTCGTCGGCGACGCGTGGGACGCCGGGAAGAAGGCGGTCACGAGCGTGGCGAAGGACGTCAAGGCTACGCTCTCCTCCGCCAAGAACGCCATCGCCAAGTGGTGGAAGCCTGCATGGTCACGGTAAATAAAACGCTTGATAGGGAGGGGTTCAACATGACGGAGGAACGAATCAACCAACTATTGCCCATCGGCAGCGTGGTCATGCTGCGGGACGCAAAAAAGGCGCTGATGGTGTACGGCATCGCGCAGACCGAGGTGGAAACCCAAACCGTGTACGATTACATCGGCGTGCTGTGGCCGGAGGGCAACATCGGCGCGGATACGCAGTTTATGTTCAACCAAAGCGACGTTGTGCAGGTGCTCTACCGCGGCTTGGATAACGACGAGCGCGCGGAATTTATCGCTCGGCTCAAGAAGCATTTCGCCGAGAACGAGTAAGCCGTCCCGCGGCTTCTCCGCCATGCCGAACGACACGGCGGTTTTTCATCGCAGCACGGCGCGGCCCCGCTCCTCATGGGAAGCGGGGCCGCGCCGCGTTTCCGTGTCAGCCGTCGTAGCGCAGGGCCTCGATGGGGTGCTTTTTCGCGGCCTTGTTGGCCGGGTAGATCCCGAAGATCAGGCCAATTGCCGAGGAGAAGCAAACCGCAAGGATCACCACGCCGCCGGACATGGAGAACGTGATGCTGCCCGCGATGAGTGTAATCAGCTCCAGCAGCAGCCACGAGAGCACCAGCCCCAGCGCGCAGCCCAGCAGGCTCAGCATCAGCGCCTCGATGAGAAACTGCATCATAATACTGCGGTGGCCCGCCCCGATGGCCTTACGGATGCCGATCTCGCGCGTGCGCTCCGTTACCGACACGAGCATGATGTTCATAATGCCGATGCCGCCCACCAGCAGGCTGATGGCCGCTATGCCGCCCAAAAGCAGCGAGAGCGTGCCGGTAATGGTGCTCATCGCGTCCGAGATGCTGGACATGTTCATCAGCGAGAACGCGTCGTCGTCCTGCTGGAAGCGCGCGAGGAGTATTTCTTTGACGGCGGCCTCCGCGTCGTCGGTGCTCCCGGCGGCGGATACGCAGAAGGACTGCACGTACGGCTGACCCGCCATACGGGATTCCACCGTGAAGGGCACGTAGAGCGCGTTGCCGCCCATCAGGGCTCTCATTACGGACTCGTCCTCGGTGAGCACGCCCACCACGAGGAAGGATTGGCCGTTGATGACAAAGCGTTTGCCAAGCGCCTCCTCGTCGCCGAAAAGGTCGGTCTTGGTCGCGTCGGCCAGCACCGCCACATACGAGCGGTTCTCAACGTCCGCCGTTTTCAGGAAGCGCCCTTCGGCCAGCTCCAGCCCTTGGATATCATAGTAGGCGGGGGTCGTGCCGTATACGGTAACGGTCGCGTCCGCGCTGCCGCAGCGCGCCGTCGCCGACATGGAGCCGGTCGGCGCGGCCTGCGCCACGGTATCGTCCTCGGTAATCGTGGACAGATCCTTCAGCCGAAGCGGAGCGCCCTTATCGTCCCGCACGCTGACAGTCAGCATGTCGTTGCCGAGGTTGTTCACCTCTGCCGTGACCGTATCGGTCGCGCCGTTGATGAGCGACACCAGCACCACCAGCGCGGTCACCCCGATGATGATGCCCAGCATCGTCAGGAAGGAGCGCATTTTGTTGGAGCCGATGGCCTCCCACGCCATTTTGATGGATTGGAGTATCATACCGGCTGCGCCTCCTTTTGCGGTGCGGCCGCGGCGTCGTCCGCGCACTCCTCCACATGGCCGTCGCTGATGCGGATGCGCCGATGCGCCTGCTGCGCGACCTTCTCGCTGTGAGTGATGAGCACGATAGTGTTGCCCGCGTCGTTGAGCTCTTGGAACAGGCGCATGATGTCCTGCCCGGTTTTGGAGTCCAGATTGCCGGTTGGCTCGTCCGCCAGCAGCAGGGTGGGCCGCGTCGCCAGCGCGCGGGCCACGGCCACGCGCTGCTGCTGCCCGCCGGAAAGCTCCGTGGGCTTATGCAGGGCGCGCTCCTGCAAGCCGACCCGTTCCAGCGCCGCCATGGCGCGCTCCTTGCGCTCGCCCATGCTCGCGCCCTGATAGATGAGCGGAAGCTGCACGTTTTCCAGCGCGGTCATACGGGACAGCAAATTGAAGTTCTGGAACACAAAGCCGATCTTGCGGTTGCGAATTTTCGCCAGCTCGTCCTCCGTGTACTGCTCGATGGCTTGTCCGTCCAGCAGGTACTCGCCGCTGTCGGCCACGTCCAAACAGCCGATGATGTTCATCAGCGTGCTTTTGCCGCTGCCGCTGGGCCCGATGATCGCCACAAACTCGCCCTCGCGGATGGTCAGGCTCGCGCCGTCCAGCGCGCGTACCTCCTCGCCGCCGATGTGGTAGTATTTGTTCACTTGGCGCATGACGATGATCGGCTTACTGTCCATCGTCCGTGCCTCCGCTCCCGCCAACGCTGCTGGCGCCGCCAAAGCCGCCGTTTCGTATCATCGCGCCGCCGCCAAACGGAAAGGTGAGGCCCGTGCTCGCGTTGGGATCGGTATACTCGATGCGGTCGCCCTCGCTCAGGCCCCGAACAACTTGGGCGTTGGCGCCGTCGGCCAAGCCCGTCTCAATATAGAGCTTGGTGCGTTCGTCCTTTGCGTCCAGCAGGTAGACATAGGAGCCGTCCGCGTCCTCATGGATCGCGGCCAGCGGAATCACGGGCACGTCCCGCGCGCTGGCGGCCAAAATCACCGCGCTGCCGTTCATGCCGTCCAGCAGGCGCTCGTCGTAGGCCAGCACCAAGTCGGTCTGGTAGTTGGTGATGCTGCCGGACGCTACCCCGATGTGCGAAATGCGCGTGACGGTGGCCGCAAAGCTCTCCGTGGAGAACGCGTCCAGCGTGATGGTGGCGTCCTGACCCACCCGCACGGTGTTGACGTCCAGCTCGTCCACGCGAATGGTCATGCGCACCGCGCCGCCCGTTTGCAGCGTAAACGCCGTGATCTCCGCCTCGCCGCTCGCGCTGGCCAGCTCCTTGCCCTCGGCGATCGTGATTTCGCCGATCACGCCGTCCGCCTCCGCCAGCACGCTGGGGCTGCTCTGGTATCTCAGCACGGTTTGGAGCTGCGCGGCCTTATCGGTGCGATCCGCCAGCGTCTGCCGATAGCTGTCCGTGGCGGGCTCGTTATCGAGCGTGAAGAGCTTGCCTCCGGCGTAGAGCTGATCGTTCACCTTTGCCTCCACCTTGGCGATGGTTCCGCCGTTGCCAAAGATCGCAACGGGCGTATGGATTTCCAGCGTGCCGGAGCCAAGCCGCACACCCTCGCCCCATACCTCCGCCTGCGCGAGGTAGGGCGCCTTGTCGTCGTCCAGCGTAACAAGATAGCCGCCGTCGATTCGGCTGGCGACCTTGCCCGTCGCGGAGCCGTCCGCCCAACGCACGTCCACCTCGGCGGCCAGCGTGAGGGTCGCGTCGGTCGGCAGGCTGAGCTGCATCAGCCCGTCTGTGCTCAAAATCGCAAGGCAGCCAAACTGATTGACAGCCTCCACCACGTCCATGTCCGCGACAGCCGGCAGGTACTTGACGCGGCCCTTGACGGGCGCGTTGATGCTGCTGGCGGTCTTCCAGCTGCCAAGCTGGCGGTCCAGCGCGGTCAGCTCGGTGGAAAGCTCCGCGGCGCGATAGCGCAGCGAGGCGGTATCCATCGCGGCGAGCACATCTCCGGCCTTGACCTGATCGCCCTCCTTGACAAAAATCGTATCGACCTTCACGCCGACGGGCAGGTCGATATCCAGCGTATCGTCAGCCTCCAGCTTGCCGCTGCCGGTGATGGTCACATCCACATCGCCGCGCTTGACCGTGTAGCTGCTCACGGCGGTCGGCTGCGTGCTTAAGATGATCCGGGGCAGCACAAAAATGACCGCCGCCGCCACGATCACGAGAATGAGCAATATCCAAAGCCAACCCTTTTTCTTCTTTTTTTGCTGGGTAGCCGCCATGCGATCTCCTCCAAATTCATCCGTCATTCACGAAAACTCCGTCAGTATACCCGCCAAAGCTAAACGTCGGCTAAACATAGGCCCGCCCGCGCGGAGGGCCGTGCGGGCGTATCGTTATCGCGTGCTGCGGGCGTACCGTTATCGCGTGCTGAGGATATCGGCCTCAAGCTGTATCATATCCTCGTCCGGGCGCAGCATACGCGCCATCACCAGCAGGCGGGTGTCCTCGTCCGTGCCGGAGCAGGTCGCCAGCGTCAGCAGCCTGTCGGAGGGCAGCACGCTTACCGGGCAGGCATAGTAGGCAAGGGCCTTCGCCCGCGCGATGTATGCGGAAAACTCCGCGTCGCTGGCAAAGCTGACGCCGGAGAAGAAATCCAAGTATCGGCCTTGCTCAGGGCGCGTGTCCACCTCCGCGACGGCGTATATGACGTAGACGGCGTCCTCGTAGGGTGTGCTGAGGGAAATGTAGGGGTGCGCCCGATAAAAGGACGCGCCGCTGGTCTTGTACTTTTTCAGAACGCCGAACATCGCGCCCGTTTTCATGTTGTGCCCGTGAATGAGGATCTGCTCCGGCACCCGCTCCAGGATGCAGTTCTCATCCACAAAGAGCGCGCCGGCCTCGTTGTGGTAGCCCAAGTAGTCGCGTCCGAGGTAATAGCTGTTGTCGCGCTGTACCACCGCCTGATCCAACTCGCCGTCGATGGTCAGCCAGCCGCAGATATCCTTGTTTCGCTTGCGCAGCGTGGCGATGCGGTCGGATACGGTCAAATTGGGGTTGTTGGGATAGGCCGTCAGGCGCGTGCGTCCGTTTGGGCCGGGCGTGAGCGCGGCGGCGGTCGCGGAGGCTTGCACGGTAGGGGCGGAGGTCGCGCTTGGCGACGCGCCGGGCGCATCGGGCGTCGCGGTGGCTGCGGCCGCCGGCGCAGCGGATTCCGCCGCATGATAGGCTTGACGGAGCTGCTCGTTCTGCTGCTCTACGCGCGCCAGATCGGTAAAATACGTGGTCAGCCGGACGGCGGCG
Organism: uncultured Oscillospiraceae bacterium; assembly: GCA_964408185.1. Taxonomy (GTDB): domain Bacteria; phylum Bacillota; class Clostridia; order Christensenellales; family Aristaeellaceae; genus CAYOYK01. The sequence goes on from CAYOYK010000010.1 coordinate 33,228, forward strand.
TACACAAATACCGCGGCGCACAGTCCGACCATGAGCCAGCGCAGCGGGACGGGTATGCTTCTTTTTTTGGCTGGATGCGACCCCGTCTGCCCGCTCCGGGATGGGTAATATCCGCTCTGCTGATACCGCGCGTCCTTTTTAGCCATGCAACGCTCCTGTGATACGGAATGCAATGGGCAACAAGTATAATTGTACACTCATTTGCCGTGTAATGCAAGCCGAGGGCCCGCGCGCAAGCGCACATCCCAAAAAGGAGCGGGCCAAAGCCCGCTCCCTGCGATACCGTATGACGGTTACTCCTGCGTGGTTTCCTCGGCGGCCGGAGCTTCCTCCGCGACGGCCTCGGCTTCCAGCTGAGCGCCAACCTGCTCGATGTCCACGGCGACGGCTTCGTCGCTGTTGTCGAGGGTGGCGGGCTCCTCGGCCTGTTCGGGCTCCAGCAGCGCGCGGATGCTCAGGCTGATGCGCTTGGCCTCCGGGTCGATGCTGAGCACCTTGACCTGCACCTCATCGCCCACATTCACGGCGTCCTCCACCTTGTTGATGCGGGTGGCGGCGCACTGGCTGATGTGAACCAGACCGTCGATGCCGGGCTCCAGCTCGACAAACGCGCCGAAGGTGGTAATGCGGACGACCTTGCCGGTGACAACCGCGCCGGCCGGGTATTTTTCGGGCGCAAGATCCCACGGCTTGGGCTGCATCTGCTTGAGGCCAAGCTGAATGCGCTCGCGGTCGGGGTCAAGGCCCAAGATCTTTACCTCGATCTCCTGGTCGGGCTTCACGACCTCAGAGGGGTGCTTCACGTGCGCCCAGCTCAGGTCGGTGACATGCACCAGCCCGTCCACGCCGCCGATATCGACAAAAGCGCCAAAATCGGTCAGGCGGCGGACAATGCCCTTGATGACGTCGCCCTCGTGCAGCTTGCCCCAGATCTCCTGCTTTTTGGCGGCGGCTTCTTCCTTGATGACGGCCTTGCGGCTGGCAACAACGCGGCGCTTCTGCTCGTCCACCTCGATGATTTTGAGCTTCATCGGCTGGCCCACAAACTCGCCAATCTTCTCGACATAGCGGTTGGAGAGCTGGGAGGCGGGCACAAACGCGCGGATGCCGTCCACGTTGGCGATCAGGCCGCCCTTGACGACCTCCTTGCCCACGCCGTCCACAGCCTCGCCGGCCTCGTATTTAGCGAGCAGATCGGTAAAGGCCTTACGGGTGAGCACGTTGCGCTGGCTCAGCAGCACGTTGCCCTCTCCGTCGTTGACCTTGACGACCTCGACCTCAATTTCATCGCCCATCTGCACGTTCTCGGTCACCAGATCCTCGCGCTTGATAAGCCCATCGGACTTGAAGCCGATGTTGACGCAGACCTCGTCGTCCGTGATTTGCACCACGGTGCCGGTAACCGTCTGCCCGGGGCGGATCCTGACCAGAGTCGCTTCCACGTCAGCCATAAAGCTGTTTTTTTCTGCCTCCTCGGCGGGGAGCGTCTGTTCCATTTGTTCCTTGTCAGTCATGCGTGTGACAACCTCCTTGAGTGACCAATCCGGTGTGGATGCACCGGCCGTGATCCCAATAGATTCGAATCCAATATTTGCAAAGCCGGACGGGATATCCGCCGCGCGCTCCACCAAAAGGGTACGGGGGCAAATGCGCCTGCAAGTCTCGTACAGCTTGCGTGTGTTGGCGCTGATGTGCCCGCCGACAACCAGCATCGCGTCCACCTGCCCCGCCAGCTCGCGGGCCTCGTTTTGCCGAAGCACCGTTGCGGTGCATATGGTCTGGCGCACCTCCAGCTCGCGCACATGCTCGCGGAGAATGGGAACGATACGCTCCCACTGCTCCTGCGGCAGCGTGGTCTGGGATACCGCCAACGCGCGATCCATCTGCGGCAGGCAAGCCGCCGTCTCGGCGTCCGGGACGGTGTACACCGTGCCCTTGCACCAGCCGATGGTGCCGATGACCTCCGGGTGATCGGCCTGCCCAACCAGTATCACCGACGATCCGTCCCGGCTGTACTCGGCCACCGTGTCATGGAGGCGCTTGACGAAGGGACAGGTCAGATCGATCAATCGGAGGGCGTTCTGCCGCAGCTCCTCGTACACGGCAGGCGATACGCCGTGGCTGCGGATGACGACGGTCTTGCCCGCCGCGTCGGCCGGGCGCTCGATGCTGTGTACGCCCGCCTGCTCCAGCCGCTCGATCACCGCCGGGTTATGCACCAAGCTCCCGAAGGACACAAGGCTCTGCTCGGACTCGGCCGCCTTGAGGGCTTCCATTACGGCTCTGCGCACGCCCATACAAAACCCGGCGTTCTTTGCCACTCGGACTGGCATGGACAATCCCCCAGTTCTGTCTCGAAGCGTTGTATTCGCCATGTTTTTTGCTTTTCCTTCTTTTTACACGGCAAAGTACAAACTTTTTCAAGATCATATCGGCCTTCGCGGGGCCGGGTGCGGTCAGTCGGCCGATCCGCCCATCGGGTGCGCGGCCACCAGCTCCGCGTACCGCTCGCGGATGCGGTCCATCACGGCATTGCAGCTTTCCTTGCTCACGCCCTCCCGCACCAAGTCGTCCAGCAGGATGGGGCGATCGTAGTACACCTCCGTGCGGTGGAAAAGCCTCGGCCGGCTGGCGATATACACCGGCAGCAAGGGGACGCGCGAGTACAGCGCAATCATCCCGGTACCGTCTTCCAAATCCTGCATCACGCCCTTTTTGTGGCGGGTGCCCTCCGGGAACACGCTCAGCACATGCCCCTCCTTGAGCACCTTGATGCAGGCGCGCATGGCGGCCATATCGCTCTCGCCGCGGTTGACGGCGATCATCTTCATGCCGTTGAGGTAGCCGCGCACGATGCCGTTCTTGGTCAGCTCGCGCTTGCCCAGAAAGCGCACCTGATAGCGCTTGATGTGGCACGCGGCGAGGAACGGATCCAGCATGCTGCTGTGGTTGGCGATCAGGATGTACGGCGCGTCAAGCTCTAGGTTCTCCCGCCCGTAAAAGCGCGTGGGAACCAGCGTGCAGAACAAAAATCTGCAAAACCCGATGGTCAGCCGATAAAGAAGGGTCAGTTTTTCCTTTTGGGGCTTTTGGGTCTGGCTCATGCTCTCGCCTCCAGCAGCTTGAGGATTTGGTCGGCCGCTTCCCGCTGGGTGAGCGCCGTGGTATCCACGATGATCGCGTCCGCCGCGGGGCGGAGCGGATCCACCGCGCGAGTGGTATCTTGCAGATCCCGCGCCCGTACCTCGCGCAGAATCGTCTCGTAATCGGCGGGCTGGCCCTTGGCCAGTAGCTCGTCGCTGCGGCGGCGCGCGCGAACCTCGGCCGAGGCCGTGAGGTAGATCTTGAGCGTCGCGTCCGGCAGCACCACCGTGCCGATATCCCGGCCATCCAGCACCATGGAGCGTTCCTGCGCGATCTGCCGCTGGAGGCGCACCATCATGGCGCGCACGGGCGCAAATCGGCTTACGTTCGAGGCTCCCATGCTGATCTGCTGCGTGCGAATCAGCCCGGATACGTCCCGGTTGCCCAGCAGCGTGCGCTGCTTGCCGTCCTCAAAGGCGACGCGCACATCGGCGCTATCGCACAGGGCGGCCAGTGCGGCCTCGTCGCCGGTATCCACGCCGCACTCCGTGGCGTACAGCGCAAACGCGCGGTACATCGCGCCCGTATCGAGGTGCAGGATGTTCAGGCGCGCGGCGATATCCTCCGCGACGCTGGACTTGCCCGCTCCGCCGGGCCCATCGATGGCAAGGGTAACGTGACTCACGGTGCTCCCCTCTTTCGTTCAGATGGCGCGATGGCCCAAGCCGACGCATACCTCGTCCAGATGGCCGAGCCCAACGCCGAAAAACACAGCCACGGCCACATGGTCGCCATGGCGCGCAATGCCGATTTTCCCGCCTACGCTCATGCCAAGCGCCTTGGCCGTGATCTGGCTGAGGGCCTCGCGCGCCGCTCCGGCCACGCCACCCTCCTCCAAGTGGGTATCCTCTATCACATGCTCGCGCTTGGCCGCCACAACGGCGCGCTCCACAATGCGCATGATGCTGGGCACGAATTCGCCGCCAAAATCGGCCGCAGCCGCCACGACGCCCTCCTCCGCCAGCGACTGGCGGCAGAGCGCCTCCTCCTCGCGGGTGCGGGACAAGCTGATTTGCACGGCGGCGCGCGCTACCTCCCGGCTGCCTACGTTGATCGCTCCCTGCATGCCGATCCCTCCTGCCGCCGCGTCGCGTCGCGGCCCTGCTTTGCCTATTATAGCATAAATACGGCCCCGCGCAAGAGACTGCCGTGCAATGATTGCGCTCGGCACGGCAAAAGCCCGCCGCGGTTTTGCCGCGCGGGCTTTTGCGTAGTCCCAAAGTGCCGTTGCTCCCCGTTTTTTCACCCGCTATGTTCACAGCAGGCTGGCGCTCTGCCTTGGTTTGCTGTCGTCCCCTGACGTACCTGAGTACGGGGGCGTGACATCCGCCGCTGGACACGAGCTCCATTTATCGAAATGTGGGTAAAAACGAGGGGCTGGCGCACACTTCAGGAGGCTCTGGAGATATTATATGCCGTTTGACTGGTTTGTGTCAAGAAAAATCAGGGGATTTTGCGAGGCCAATGCCGCATCCAAAATATGGTCAGGCTTGCCCTTTTCGCACGTATCGGTCGATGGCGGCGGCGGCTTTTTTACCCGCGCCCATGGCAAGGATCACCGTAGCCGCGCCCGTAACGGCGTCGCCGCCGGCGTACACGCCCTCGCGGCTGGTGCGTCCGTCCTCGCCGTCGGTCACAAGGCAGCCCTTGCGGTTGACCTCAAGCCCCGGCGTGGTGCTGCGGATGAACGGGTTCGGGCTGGTGCCGATGGACATGATCATGGTGTCCACATCCAGCGTAAAATCGCTGCCCTCCTTTACCACAGGGCGGCGGCGGCCGCTCTCGTCCGGCTCGCCAAGTGTCATCTCCACGCAGCGCATGCCGATCACATTGCCGCTCTCATCGCCCAGCACCTCGGTGGGATTGACCAGCGTTTTGAAGATCACGCCTTCCTCCTGCGCGTGCTCTACCTCCTCGCGGCGGGCGGGCAGCTCCTCCATGCCCCGGCGATAGACGATGTACACCGTCTCCGCGCCCAGCCGCATAGCGCAGCGGGCCGCGTCCATGGCGACGTTGCCGCCGCCGACCACCGCCACGCGGCGGCTCTTGAGGATGGGCGTATGGCTGCCCTCGCGGTAGGCCTTCATCAGGTTGACGCGCGTGAGGTACTCGTTGGCGCTGTACACGCCCTTGAGGCTCTCGCCGGGAATGCCCATAAAGTTGGGCAGGCCTGCGCCGCTGCCGACGTACGCGGCCTCGTAGCCGTCGGCAAAGAGCTCGTCCACGGTGAGCGTCTTGCCGATCACGCAGTTGGTCTGCACGTCCACGCCAAGCGCCTTGAGGCCCTCGATCTCCTCCGCCACGATGGCTTTGGGCAGGCGGAACTCAGGAATGCCGTACACCAGCACGCCTCCGGCCAGATGCAGCGCCTCGAATACGGTTACCTGATAGCCCAGCTTGGCCAGATCGCCCGCGCAGGTCAGGCCGCTGGGGCCCGCGCCCACCACGGCCACGCGATGGCCGTTGGGGGCGGGCTTGACGGGCTTGTCTGTGCTGTGCTCGCGGTGCCAATCGGCGACGTAGCGCTCCAATCGGCCAATGCCGACGCTTTCGCCCTTGATGCCGCGCACGCACTTGCCCTCGCACTGGCTCTCCTGCGGGCAGACGCGGCCGCACACGGCAGGCAGCGCGCTGGACGCGGCAAGGATATCATATGCGCCGGACATGTCGTCCTGCGCGACCTTGGCGATAAACGCCGGAATCTCAATGCACACGGGGCACGCGCTCACGCAGGGCTTGTTTTTGCAGTTCAGGCATCGGTTCGCCTCGGCAATGGCCATTGGGTGCGTATAGCCAAGGGCGACCTCGCTGAAGTTGCGGCTGCGCACCTCCGGCGTCTGCGTGGGCATGGGTGTCTTTTTGGGGTTCATGTCCGCCATGTCAGCGCGCCTCCTTTGCAAGCAGGTTGCAGGCCCGCTCGCGGGCGTGCGCCTCAAACTCTTTGTAAATCCCGCCGCGGCGCATGGCCTCGTCAAAGTCCACCAAATGGCCGTCAAAATCCGGGCCATCCACGCAGGCGAACTTGGTCTCTCCGCCCACGGTCAGGCGGCAGCCGCCGCACATGCCCGTGCCGTCGATCATAATGGGGTTCATGCTCACAACGGTTTTCAGGCCGTACTTTTTGGTGGTCAGGCAGACGAATTTCATCATGATCAGCGGGCCGATGGCGATGACCTCGTCATACTCGTTGCCGGCCGCAATCAGGCTCTCCAGCGCGGCGGTGACAAGGCCCTTCTCGCCGTGGCTGCCGTCGTCGGTCATCATGCGCAGCTCGTCGCTCACGGCGCGGAACTCGTTCTCCAAAATCACAAGCTCCTTGCTGCGGAAGCCGACCACGCTGTGCACCGTGCAGCCCAGCTCATGCAGCCTTTTGGCCACCGGGTAGGCAATGGCGCAGCCCACGCCGCCGCCGATTACGCAGACCTTGCTTAGGCCCTCCGTCTCGGTGGGGCGACCCAGCGGGCCGACAAAATCGTGCAGGGCATCGCCGACGTTGAGGCTGTTAAGCTCCATGGTGGCCTCGCCAACGATTTGATAGATAATGGTCACCGTGCCCGCCCGCGCGTCGCTGTCCGCGATGGTAAGCGGAATGCGCTCGCTGCCGTCGCCGGCGCGCAGAATGATAAACTGGCCCGGCTCGGCCTTTTTGGCGATGAGCGGGGCCTCCACAACCATGCGGGTCACAGTGGGGTTAAGGGATTGCTTGGCGATGATCTGATACATGCTGCCGTCCTCTTTCTTATTTGGCAAGGGCCGCCACGGCCTCGATCTCGACCAGCGCGTCCTTGGGCAGGCGCGCCACCTGCACGCAGCTGCGCGCGGGATAGGCGCCCTCGGCAAAGAAGGAGGCGTAGACCTCGTTGACGGCGGCAAAGTCGTTCATATCCTTGAGGAACACAGTGGTCTTGACCACGTTGGCGGTTGTAAGGCCCTGCTGGGCCAGCACGGCGCTGAGGTTCAGCAGCGCGTTCTCGGCCTGCGCGCGCACATCGGCAGGCAGCGCGCCCGCCTCGTCTCCGCCCATCTGGCCGGAGGTAAACAGGAATCCGCCAGCCGCCACAGCGGCGGAGTACGGGCCGATCGCCTTAGGCACGGCGGGGAGCTTGCGGTTCGTCATATTCATTTCATCCTTTCGACAATTTGGTTCAATTATTGATTGTAGCATTTTGGCCAACGCCTGTAAAGCGCTTTGCGTCACCGGCACAGAAGAAACACAATCCCGCTCCGGAGGCCCTGCGTTCGGGGTCAACTCGCGTTGACATCCGTCCCGATCAGCCGTATACTAAGCAAAACAACCCATATACATAGGCTGCGGCCGAGAAAGCGGTGGAGACATGACGGAGTTTGATACCTATTGCGGGCTGTGCTGCAAGAGCTGCGAGTATAAGGAATCCGCGAATTGCGAGGGCTGCATTGCCACGAAGGGCAACCCCTTCCATGGGCATTGCAAGGTGGCCGAGTGCGCCATCGGCAAGGGACGGCGGTTTTGCGGCGAGTGCGCCGAGTTCCCCTGCGAGCTGCTGACCAGCTTCTCCTACGACAAGGAGAACGGCGACGACGGCGCGCGCATTGAGAGCTGCAAGGCCATCAAGGCCGCGCTGGTAGCCGAGGCCCGCGCGGGCGTCGATCCAATCGCCTACTGCGGTTTCTCGTGCAACCATTGCTTTTTGGGGCAATGGTGCGGCTCCTGCCGGTCGGATTACAACTGCTGCTCCTACGCGACCGCCTGCGAGGGCGGCGTATGCCCGCAGGCGGCCTGCTGTAAGGAAAAGCAGCTTGACGGCTGCTGGGACTGTCCCGATTTGGAGGGCTGCAAAAAGGGCTATTACAGCAAGGAGGCCGATGGCGAATACGCCTGCAAGGCCGCGGCGCTGTTCATCCGCGCGCATGGCAAGGAGGCCCCTGAGCGCGTCCTTGCCGCGCTGAACAAGGCCCACCCCGACGGCCAGAAGTATCTGGACGGGCAGGGCAGCGTGCAGGGCGCGCTGAAGGCGCTGGAGCAATATCTGTAAGGAAGCGCGCCCGTGAACGCCCGCGAGGCGTCGGGGGCCGTCGCGCGGCCGCCTTATGCGGGCTGCCGCCGCCTGTCCGCCCCCTGTTTTCAGCGGGATTCTCGCAGCGGCCGATTCACTCGACGCCCAGCACCCGATAATCCTTTGCCTCCACAGCGGCGCGGAGCGCGGCGTCCTCCGCCGGGCCGCTGAGCGTCACAATCGCCGTGCCCGCCTTGTGACTTACAACGGCGCTCGCCACACCCGCGACGCTTTCCAGCGCCGCCTTTACGGTAGCCTCGCAATGCTCGCACATCATGCCGTCGATGCGCAGCGTTTTGGTCGCGGGCTCGCTTTGCGGCCGGGCGGCCGGCTCCGTCGCGTCGGCCTGCTTGGGATGCATGCGGAACAGGTTGAGGCGCAGGGCGTTCATCACCACAAAGAAGCTGGACAGGCTCATGGCCGCCGCCCCAAACATCGGGCTGAGCTGCCAGCCTGTAAGCGGAATCCATACGCCCGCCGCGAGCGGGATGCCGATGACGTTGTAAAAAAAGGCCCAGAACAGATTCTCGTGGATATTCCGCAGGGTGGCTCGGCTGAGGCGTATGGCGGCGGCCACATCGCTCAGGCGGCTTTTCATCAAAACCACATCCGCCGCGTCAATGGCGACGTCCGCGCCCGCGCCGATGGCAATGCCCGTATCCGCACGGGTCAGCGCGGGCGCGTCGTTGATGCCGTCGCCGACCATGGCCACCCTGCCGGACTGTTGCAGCCTGCGGATCACATTTTCCTTGCCCTCCGGCAGCACGCCCGCGATGATCTCGTCAACGCCCGCCAGCTTGCCGACAGCCCGCGCCGTCCGCTCGTTATCGCCCGTGAGCATGACCACGCGGATCCCCATGGCTTGCAGCTCCTTCACGGCCTGCGGGCTGTCCGGCTTGAGCACGTCGGCCACGGCAATTGTCCCCAGCAGGCGATCATCGGCGGCAAACAGCAGCGGCGTCTTGCCCTCCCCGGCAAGCGCGTCCGCCTGCCGCCGCACGCTCTCATCCGTCTGCACCCGCGATAAAACATAGCGCAGGCTGCCCCCGACGACGCGCTTCCCCCGCAGCGCGGCCTGCAGACCGTTGCCCGGCAGCGCCGAAAAGTCCGTCACATCGGCGGCAGGCACGTCAGCCTGCTGTGCGTAGGCCATAACGGCCTTTGCCAGCGGATGCTCGCTGGGCTTCTCCAGCGCGGCGGCGACCGCGAGCAGCTCATCCCGCGTCGTGCCGGGAGCGGGGAGCACATCGATCACCACAGGCTCGCCGCGCGTCAGGGTGCCCGTTTTGTCCAGCGCGACGAGTGTCGTTCTTCCGGCCGTTTCCAGCGAGGCGGCTGTTTTGAACAGGATGCCGCTGCGCGCGCCCATCCCGCTGCCCACCATGATGGCCACAGGCGTGGCGAGGCCAAGCGCGCAGGGGCAGCTGATGACCAGCACGGAGATGGCCCGCGCCAGCGCGAAGCCCGTCGTTTGTCCCGCCAGCAACCAGATTGCGAACGTCAGCGCCGCAAGGGACATGACAATCGGCACGAACACGCCGGAGACGCGATCCGCCGCCTTGGCGATGGGCGCCTTGGTCGCGGCCGCGTCGCTCACCATGCGGATGATCTGCGAAAGCGTGGTGTCCTCCCCCACACGGGTCGCCTCGCAGCGCAAAAAGCCGGACTGGTTCACCGTCGCGGCGGATACCCTGTCGCCCGCCGCCTTATCCACCGGGATGCTCTCGCCGGTCAGCGCGGCCTCGTTGACGGCGCTGCTGCCCGACAGAATCACGCCGTCCACCGGGATGCTCTCGCCGGGGCGCACCACAAAGACGCTGCCCTTACGCACCTTGTCGATGGCGACGCGGCGCTCGACCCCGTCCTCCTCGATCATGGCCGTCTGCGGGGCAAGCCTCATCAGGCTCTTGAGCGCGTCGGTCGTTTTGCCCTTGGACTTGGCCTCCAGCATCTTGCCCACGGTGATGAGCGTGAGAATCATCGCGGCGGACTCAAAGTAGAGCTCGTGCATATACGCCATGACCTGCGCCGTCTGGCCCTGCGCCTGCGCCGCCGTCATGGCAAAGAGCGCGTACACGCTGTACGCGAAGGCCGCGGTCGCGCCCAGCGCAACGAGCGTATCCATGTTGGGCGAGCGGCGCAGCAGACCCCGGTACCCGCTGACGAAGAACCGCTGGTTGACGACCATCACGGCCCCTGCCAGCAGGAGCTGGGCCAGCCCCACGGCAACGTTGTTTTGCGCCAAAAACGCGGGCAGCGGCCAGCCCCACATGGCGTGCCCCATGGAAAGATACATCAGCGCGGCCAAAAAGACGAGCGAGACAATCAGCCGCCGTTTCAGGACGGGCGTTTGCCGATCCTTGAGCAGCTCCTCCCCCGGCTCCGGCGCAGGCGCGGCGGCCTCTCCGTCCCTGCGCAGCGTGCGCGCGCCGTAGCCCGCCGCCTCCACCGCCGCGATGATTTGCTCCGGCGCGGCGGTTCCCTCCACGCCCATGGAGTTTGTCAGCAGGCTGACCGCGCAGGACGCGACGCCCTCCACCTGACCGACCGCTTTTTCCACCCGCGCGGCGCAGGCCGCGCAGCTCATCCCCGTCACCTGATATTGATCCATCCCAGCCCTCCGTCAGCCGTGCTTGCACGCCGATAGTATCAGCGGCGCGCGGTTTTGTATGCCCCGGCGGGAGCCTCCCGCCAATGCCCAATATAGCACGGATTCCCTGCGTTTTCAACGCCGATCGTATCAGGGCGAACGCCCTTGGCGTGGTCGCGTCAGGTGTTTTTTCCCAAAAAAGTTGGGCCCGTCACCCCTCGGTGGCGGGCCCGGCTGCTGTTCATCGGCCGCGGCTCAGTTGAAGAATGTCGCCGTGTCGATCTTCTGGTAGCCGCCAAAGCTGCCCGGATACGCAAACATCTTTTCCGCCAAGTCCATGCCAAGGAACGCCCGCGTAACCTCGTTGGCCTTCTCGGTGATGTCGATATCCGCAAACGCGTCGGGATAGACCGTCTTGGCGACGAACCATGTATTGATCAGCGCGATTTCGTAGTTGGTGTAATAAGCGTTAAACGCCATTTGCAGGTAGACCTCGCCGTCCTGCCACGCCTTGCAGCAGTCAAACATCGTCGGGTCCTCCGCGTAGAGGGGCTTGATGTTTTTCACGGCCGCGGCGTCGATGATCATGATCTCCATATCCGCGCCGAGGGCGACGAACTGCTCTTTTTCGATGGCCTGAATGCCGGGGGAGGCAAGCTCGGCCGCCACGTTCCTCACGTTGGCAACGCTGAAGGACACGAAGCTCCGCGCCGTCATCAGGTGGTTGGTCGTGCCCCAGTTGCCAAGGCCGCAGATGTACACGCCGGGCTTGTCCGCGTCCGCGATAGCGGCCGTGCGATCGTCGATATCCGTTTTTTGCGCGTCGATGTACGCGATCAGCGCCGCCGCCTTCTCCTCCGCGCCAAAAAGCGTGCCCAGCAGCGTCAGCGTCTGCGCGAAGGCCCCGTCAAACACGCCGTCCGGGCCGGATTTCAGGGTGACGACGGGCACGCCCAGCTGCTCTTGGAGCGCGTCCTCCTTTTCCACGTCCTCGTACTCCGAGATCACGATGTCCGGGTTGCAGGCGAGGATCTTTTCCGCTTCCGCGGCCTGCGCGTTGGGGCCGCCCACCCCGCAGGAGGGCAGCGCGCCAAAGACGTCGCCGTAGGCGATCATATAGGGGCGCGCCGTGCCGTCAAACATCTTGGGACGCTCGGCAAGGGTTTGGTTGTCGATGTCCTCCACGCCGCAGAGCAGCGCCACATCGCCGATATAGCTGTACATCCGCAGCGCCCCCGCGCCAATGCACACCACGCGCCGGTAGCCGCCCGGCGTTACCGTCACCTCGCGGCCGATCAAATCGGTGATCGTGGTTTCCGCCGCCTCCGCCGTTGCGCCCCATGCGCACGCGGACAGCAGGAAAACCGCCGCCAGCAGCAGGCTCAGCCCTTTACGAATGGTCATGTCCCGTTCCTCCTAAAATAATTTTTTCGCCCTCGTGAAGTATGATTCTGACGCGAACGTCAAAAACATCGTGAATCATCGCCTCGTCGATCTGCTCCTTGGTGACGGAATACCGAATGCTCCCGTCCTTCAAAAAAAAGAACCGATCCCCGAAGCCCAGCGCCTGGTTGAGATCGTGCAGCGAGCTGAGCACGCCGATTCCCCGCTCGCGGGCCAGCGCTCTGGCCTCCTCCATGAGCAGCTGCTCGTTGGCGATATCCAGATTGCCGGTCGGCTCGTCAAACACCAGCAGCTTGGGCTCCTGCGCCAGCGCGCGCGCGATGGCGACCTTTTGCCGCTCGCCGCCGGAAAGCTCGTTTACGCTGCGGCTGGCAAACGCCGTGAGCCGCATGTCCGCCATCACCCGCTCCGTCGCGGCCAGATCGTCCTTGCCGGCGCTCAGCCCAAAGCGGGACACCCGCCCCATCAGGATGGAATCGAACACGCTCAGGTCGCCAAACCTCACATCCTGCGGAACGTAGGCGATGCGCCGCGCGCGCTCCCGCTTGGACAGCGTTGCCAGATTGTCTCCGTCAAAGAGCATAGCGCCGCGCTCCGGCGAGCAGACGCCCAGCAGGTTCTTGAACAGCGTCGTTTTGCCGGAGCCGTTCTTCCCCAGCAGAATGCCGATCTCGCCGTCGCGCAGCGTCATGCTGACGTCGCGCAGGATCGGGGCGGCGTTGCGCCTGTATCGGAACGAGAGGTTCTCAACGGTCAGCATGCCGACACCCCCTCTTGGAAAACAGGATCGCCACAAAGAAGGGCGCGCCCAGCAGCGTGGTTATCGCGCCCACGGGCAGCGCCGAACCGTTGCCCAAGCAGCGCGAGAGCGTATCCGCCAAGAGCAGGAGCAGGCTGCCGCTCAGCGCCGACGCGAGCGTGGACACGCGATGATCCTGCCCCAGTAGCCGCTTGACCGCGTGCGGGCAAATGATGCCCACAAAGCCGATCACGCCCAAAAATGACACGCAGACCGCCGTAATCATGGACGCGAGCAGCAGCGTGACAAACCGGAGCCGCTCCACGCTCACGCCCATCGTCTTGGCCGTCGCGTCGCCGGAGAGCAGCGCGTTGTACCGCCACGACATCAGCATAAAGAACGCAAGCCCCACCGCGACCACCGCCAGCATTATCAGGTCGGTGCGGTAGGTGGCGCGCCCCAAATCCCCAAACGTCCAGATGACCGCCGCCGAGAGCCCCACGTCCGTCGCGTAAAACTGAAGGATCGTCGTGCCCGCCGTCCACACCGAGCCCATGGCGATGCCCGCGAGCACCACCACATTCGGCGAGAAATCACGCGTCTTGCACAGCCCCAGTATCAGCAGGATGGACAGTACGGAAAACAAAAACGCGATCAGCGAGGTGGCGTACGGGTTTACGCCCACGGTGTAGTTGGTCAGGTTGTTGCCCGTAGCTAAATACCCGCCCGCGAGCGCGATGATGGACAGGTTCGCGCCAAACACGGCCGCGTTGGATACGCCCAGCGTGGAGGGAGAGGCCATGCTGTTGCCCAGCGTGGTCTGCATCATCAGCCCGGCGACGGAAAGCCCCGCGCCCGCGATGATCGCCGCCAGCACGCGCGGAACGCGGATGTTCCAGATGATCCTCTCGCCCGCGCCGCCGCTCCTTTTCAAAAGCGCGTCCAAGCACTCGGCCGCCGTCATGTGGGACGAGCCGACAAACAGGCAGGCCAGCGCCAGCACGGCGACGGCCGCGCCCAAAACGAGGATGGCGGTTCTTCTGCGGGAGCCGCCGATGGATCGGTGCTTCATTCGTTCTCCTTTGCTTGCTCGTTCCGGGCGCGGCGCTTTGTCCGCCGCCCGGAGCTGCCGTATTCGCAGCGAACCATAGGCCGCGTCGGCTTCGGTACCTCGCGTCCCGATTCCAGACAAAAAGAAAGCATACGGCTTTTCTTCGGAAAAACCGTATGCCTTCATAGCATACATTCCACGCGGGCCGCCCCGCCATGCCCAATCAAACGAACGCTTCAGCGTTCTCGGTCGGCTTCATGCCGACGCTATGTAAAGATTATCCCACATTCTTTTGGGGATGTCAAGCCGCTTTCTGCACGGCGAAGCAGCTTTCTGCACGGCACCGCCGCCCGCGTGTCTGCACGGCAGCGCCGCACGCGCTCCATGGGCGGATCGTCCGCGCGTTGCGGCCAAGTGACGCGCTGTCCCCGCTGCGCGCGGACTCAGCGGAAGCCTCGCGCTCAGCCGGCATGCGTTCGCGCGGCTTGTCAAGCAGCGGATTGCCGACAGGCCGCGCGGTTTTACCAAGGCTCGATTGGCGCGCCCTGCCCCGCTGCCGATGATCCCTTTTCCCCTTCGGCGATGGATGCGTCGCGGGAAAGCGCGTCGTTCGCCTTCTCCTTCTCGACCGCCGCAGTCCCGTCTTTTTCGAGGGCGTCTCGTTGCCTGAGGCCCTCCCGCAGCGCCTCCCGCGCCGCCCTTACAGGGAGAACCTCCCCGCCCATTTCCTCCGAGTAGAACGCAAAGCTGTCCCTGCCGGCCGCCTTGACATGATACAGGGCGATATCCGCCTTGTGATAGAGCGTATCAAAGTCGCTTCCGTCGTCCGGGCAGACCGCGACGCCGATGCTTGCGGACAGATGCACCTCCAAGCCGAGGGATTTGTGCAGCCGGGTGCAGATCTGCTTGGCTTTTTTGCCGATCAGCGAGCGATTGGGCGGCTCGCACAGGCACACGACAAACTCGTCGCCGCCCAGCCGCCCGACGAGATCCGCGCTGCGGAGGGCGGCCTTCAGCCGTTGGCCCACCTCAACCAGCGTTTCATCCCCCGCGGCGTGGCCAAAGCTATCGTTGATCAGCTTGAAGTCGTCCAGATCGAGCATAAAGAGGGCAAACAGCGTTCCTGCGTCCTTGGCTTGCAGCAGGAGGTTCATCTTCTCGGCAAACGCCTTGCGGTTGAGCGCGCCCGTCAGCGGGTCCGTCTCGGCCTCGCGCCGCCTTTTCAGCTCGTTTTGCTTCTTCTCGTCAATGTCCTCGTACAGCATGTACGCCGTGATATCGTTCGAGCTTGGATGCTCAACCAGCTCAACGGTCAAGCGAAGCCAGCGCGCGGTGCCATCCGGGAGCTTTTCGCGGTACTCCATGCTGTCCGCGCGCTTCCCGCGATAATAGGCGGCCATCATCGCATCGGCGTTGACAAACGCCGTATACCTCTTTTGGTCGTCGGGAGCGACGCGCTGCGTGACGTACTGCTTTACGCGCTCGGTAAAGGACTGCGCTTCCATGCCGTCAAAAACGCCGTGCATAAGCTCGCCCGCCTCCGAGCCGCAGGACGCGTTTTTATTGAGGTCGCAGCAGAACAGGGAGTAGCTTTCCGGCCTGCGGCTTTCGATGGACTGCTGCCACTTCCTGACGATGGCCTCCTGCTCCATGCGTTGCGTCACGTCCGTAAAGGAGACGATCGCAAAGCTGGGCTTGCCCTCGCCGTTAAAGACGGTGGAGTATCGGCTCTCCAAGTACCGCCAGCCGACGGGCATCAGGCAGTTGAAGATCATGGTGCCGTTCTTCTCGCCGCGAAGGATCTCCTCGAAAAAATTCGAGTATGTCTTTTCGCTTTCCGGCGCGATCTTGCCCAGCGCGATCATCCCCTGCGGCATGTCCACTACGCGTTCGGGCAGCCCGCGCATGGCGGCGACCTCGCGCGTCATGGTAAGGCTGCGGTCCGCCACGGTAAAGCGGAAGACGACGTTGCCGGTATGCTCCATGGCAAGCCGGTACCCCTCTTCGCTTTCGCGCAGCCGTTCCAGCGTCTCCTGCTGCTGCGTAATATCGTACTTGACGGCGTTGACGATCACGCTCTCCCCGTTCCTTTGCGATACCGTGCCGGTAAGGCTGTACCAGCGGTAGCCTCCGCCCTTTATCCGGCAGCGATAGCTGCCCTCGCTTCTGTTTACGCCGTCCTTCAGCAGCGCGGATATGAATGTAAGCGCCGCGGGCCGATCCTCCTCAAGCACCTGAAACAGCGTGTCCTCGGCGGCATGGGCGGCGTATTCCTCCCGCGTATAGCCGGAGGAGCTGAAAAAGCCATCGTTGAAATAGAGAATATGCGCCCCCGCCGGGCTGACCTCAAAGGTTGCGATGCCGCCGGGAATGGCCTCCGCAAGCGACGCGAGCCTATCGGTCGTGTTGCGGTACTCCGTGATATCGCGCCCCGCGCCGTACAAGCCGATCACGCCGCCGTCCGCATCCCGCAGCAGATACTTTGACGTGCAGGAATAGTGCTGCATGCCGTCCGCGGACGGAATATACTCCACCATATCAACCAGCGAAACGCCGCCCGCATACAGCGTTTCATCGTCACGCCGGAATTTGTCCGCCATCTCCCGGTCAAACAGCTCGTAATCCGTTTTGCCAACGACCTCGGCGGAGGACGTCAGCCCGCACAGCTTGGCGAATGCCTCGCTGGAGCAGATATAGCGGTAATCGTTATCCTTGGCAAACACAAGGTCGGAGGTGCTTTCCATGATCGCCGAGAGAAGAATAGGCAGCCGCGACAGCGCGCTCATTTCCGCGGCCGTTACGGCTGCGCCTGCCGAATTGTCGGCGCGGCAGCCGTTCGCATGGAGCCCGTCCCGATCGGCATCGCGCACGGTTTGGGCGCCGTCGTCCCCGGCGGGCACGTCGAATATGCCGCCGTTGGCCTGATCTATCATTGCCTGAAGCTGCTGCGCCGTTTTGCGCAACTCCGCCTCCGCCTTTCTTTGGGCGGTCATATCGAGAATCGAGCCGTACAAAAGATAACGGCTGCCGGTATGGGCGATCACTCGCACGGCGAAGCGGACGCAGAGCGGCCCGTCGATCCCGCGCGGAACGCAGGACGTCGTTTCGCAGGCGGATTCCTGCCCGGTTGCAATCGCGCGCCGGATGCACTCGACCAATGTCTCCCAGTTGCTGTCGTCCAAGCAGTCCGTCATGCGGAATTCGCCCGTGCCGCTTGGGGCGTCCTCCCGCCAAAAAGTCTTGCGAAACTTCTCGTTGATCCGCAGCGTCTCCACCTTGCCGCTTTGATACTCCAAGATGCAGGCTCCGCCCGCATAGCTGTTGAAAATGAGGGTATCCATGCTTTGGGGGTCCCAAAAACGGTTATTGTCCATGTTGTCAACGGTTTCAAGGACAATCATCTCGTGCTCTTTGCCATGGCCCTTGGCAAGCGCCTCATAGTCCTCCGCCGTCATGGGCTTGGCATAAAGGTAGCCCTGCACGTAAACACAGCCGATGGACATCAGAAAATCCGCCTGCGCCTTTGTTTCCACGCCTTCGGCAATGACCGACATGCCCAGCCACTTTGCCATGCGGACGATGGACTCCAAAATGTTGCCGCCGCGGTCGGAGTTGCCGTCGCCCTCCAAAAACTTCATGTCGAGCTTGAGGATCTGCGCCGGAACATTCTTGAGCGTGTTGAGTGAGGAATAACCGCTGCCAAAGTCGTCAATCTCCACCGTAAAGCCAATGGCAATCAGTTTTTTGATGATCGCCGTAATCTGATCCGGGAATTTGGAAAACGCGGACTCTGTTATTTCAAGGCGCAGCAGCTCTATCGGCAGCTCGTACTTTTGCACAAGCCCGACCAGAACGTCCGGTAATTCGCTTATGAAAATATCAAACCGCGAAATGTTTACGGAGACGGGCAGCGGGTTGCGGCCCTCGTCCCGCCACTTGCGCAGGGATCGGCAGGCTTCCTCCCATACGTACTTGTCTACCTCGTAAACAAAGCCGTTCTGCTCAAACACGGGAATAAAGTCGTCGGGCGGTATCAGGCCCCTCTGCGGGTGCCGCCACCGCACAAGCGCCTCGCAGCCCACAAGCGCGCCCGACGCGTGGTTGTACTGCGGCTGGAACCAAACCTCAAACTGACGGTTGGACAGCGCGCTTTCCATCTCGCTCGTTACCCGCTACTTTACCAGCAGCTCCTCCAGCATGGAATCGTCAAACCAGGCCACATGCTTGTCAAAGCGCCCCTTAATGGTCTGTTTGGCAATAAACGCCCTATCGTAAAGCGCGCTGGCGGGCAGCGAGGGGTCCGTTACAACGCAGCGCCCCACGGCGGCGCTCAGCGCGGAAGGGACGTCCTCCGGCAGGCTGTGAACGCTGGCATGGCTGGAGATATACGCAATCGCCTCCGGCGTATTCGGGTACAGACCCGCAAAGTTATCCCCGCTGATTCGCGCGCTCATGCCGCCCACATGGGTGTATGCGCTTCCGAGGGCCGCGCCGATATGCTTGAGGATGCGGTCGCCCTCGGCGGCCCCGTACTGATCGTTAATCAGCTTAAAATTGTCGATATCCAAGCACGCCATGACGTAGGCGCCCGGCTCGTGGCTCCGGATCGCCTCCGTGGCTTTCTCAAAGAAGAACTCCCGGTTGTACAGCCCCGTCAGCTTGTCCTTCTGGATGGCGTTGAGCACGGAGGCCGTCTCCCGCAGCCGAATGCAGTTGCGAAGGCAATGCTTTACCAGCTCCGGAACAAACGGCTTGGTAATAAAGTCGTTCGCGCCGAGCGAAACGGCCTTTACGCGGGCGTTTTCGTCCTCCGTGCCCGTGACGATAATCACCGGGATTTGCGACCACAGCGGGTTCTGCCTGATTTGCCTCAGCGTCTCGTACCCATCCATCACGGGCATCAATACGTCCAGCAAAACAGCCGAGATCAGCCCATGGCTCCGCCGAAGGGCGCCCAAGGCTTCTTCTCCGTTTGCCGCCTCCACGGTATCGTAATCCGGGCCAAGCAGCTGCTTTAGCATGAACCTGTTTGTAGCTTGGTCGTCAACGATCAGTATTCTTCGTGCCATACGCACCGCCCCTCGATGGATGGATAGCCTTCCGGCGCCGCCCCGTCCGGACGGAGCAACATCCCCGCGTTGCCCTTGATCGGTCCTCCAGGCGGCTGCAAGATGCTTGATTATAGCATACATTCTCTTCCATTTCAAACGCTTTCGCGCGATTATTCCGCCAAGCTCCGATAAACGCCGGAGCCAACGCCGCCCGTCGAAAAAAAAGAGCATGTTCGGCAATGAAAAACGCCCTCCGCATCGGGAGGGCGCGTGCCATCAGAAGCGCGGCTGAGCCGCTTCGTTAAGGCTTGCGCTTTTCACTGGCAGTCTGTTCGGTCGGCAAAGGGCCTCCCGCAAAGAATGCCGCCTGATAAAGCGCAGGGAAGGGGTTCCGTTTTCGTCAGCCTCGGCAGGCCCGTCATGGGGCGGCGTTCAGGCCGCCTGTGCATACGATCACCCGCGCAAACGGCAAAGCGCACGCCGCCCTTGACGATGGCCGCGCATGGGCCGATGCCGCGCGGCGTTACGGCACAGCGCCCCTACCGGTTGCTCAGAGCCGCGTCGATCACGCGGCCTTCTCCACCCTCCAAGAGGCAAGGCCCGCCCCGCGCAGGATCATCACGCCCGCGAGCAGCGCGCCCTGTCCCAGAACGTTCACGCCCTGCGCGACCCAGTTCATCAGGGGCTCGGTAAAATCGCGCGAGGAAAGATAGCCCATCGCCAGCATAAGCACAAACGCCAGCGCAAAGCACGCAATCGCCGCGGGACGCTTCAGCCGCTTGGCAATAACGGACAGGCACGCGCAAACGCCCAGCGCGCCCAGCGTCATCAGCGCCACGAAGATCATCGGGCTTTCGTATGCCACGGGCGCGGCCACGGCGTAGGCCGCGTGCTTGCCCTGACGCGCGCACAGCAAAGCGATCAGCGCCAGCGCCGTAAGCACAAAGCCCGTCGTCTGCATGGGAAAGAACACGCGGTTCAGCGCCACAAAATCGCATACGCCCGTCGCGTACAGCAGCTTCCATATCGCCTTAAACAGCCCGGCGATAACGACCATCAGCGTCCCCGCGCCAAGCAGCGCGAACGCGCCCTTGCTCATTTTGTTGTACAGGTCGCGCTGGAGCAAAACCGCGGCCGCCAGAAACAGCCCAACGGGAATGAAATCCACAAGCGCCATCAGCAGCGTCATACTTGCTTCTCCTTTCCCTTGCCGAGGTGGTACAGGGGCACCAGCGGCAGGATGAGCGGCGTATGGTCGGCATAGGCGCGGTAGACCTCCTGCGCGCCGTAGCGTTCCTCCTGCCGCCTGTCCAGCCTCTGCGCGCCGTTGAGCATCACCACGATGATCAGCAAATAGCCCAAGCTCGCCAGCGCCCATTGCCCCGCGCCGCGCAGCGCGTTGCATCCGCCCACCAGCACGCCCGTCCAGAAGATGATCTCGCCAAAATAGTTCGGGCAGCGCACCATGCGGAACAAGCCCTTCGTCGCCACCATGTCCGGGTTGGCGGCCTTTTGCGCGCTTTTCTGCCGATCGGAAAGTGCCTCCAAGCCCAGCCCGATCCCGCTGACGGCAAGCCCGATCAGCGGCAGAAGCACATCATGCCCCAAGCCGTTGTAGGCGCGATAGAACACCGGGCAGGTCTGCATAACGTACAGCACGGACACGCTGACCCAGATGGCGAGCTTAACAAAGAAGGGCATGGGCTTTTCGCCCGTCGCCTGTGAGAGCACCTTGCGGTAGCTTTTGTTCTTCAGCTCGCGCGCCAGCAAAAAGCCGGACAGGCGCGCGCCATAGAGAACGAACAGCGCGCATTGCAGCACGGTAACGGCGTTCCAGCTGAGCGAGCCGATGAGGATCGCGGCCATGTACGCGATCCCCAGCCCAATCACCGAAAAGCCGTACCCCACGGACAGAAAGTAGACGAATTTCTTAAACCCAACGCAGCAGCAGACCGCGCTGACCAGCAGGAACACGCCCAGATATCCCCATGCCATACTACTTGCCCTCCTTGCGGAAGCTATCCTCGATGTACCGCTTGAAGCTGCGCTCGCCCACGTGCGTGTCGCCGACCATTTCCTCCGTCAGCGTCCACTTGGAGAAAAGCAGGATCGCCCTCTTTCCGTTTTTGCGGTTCTTGGGCAGCGCGGCAAGCACGTCAAACAGCCACGCCGGGGCGTGCTTGATGTGCGGCTCCTTGCCCGCGGCCGCAAAGCACATGCGCGCGATTTCCTCATACGACCACGTCTCTTTGCCGCCCACGTTGTAGGTGGCGTTTGCGTCGCCCATGTGCGCAACGATAAAATTCGCGAAATCCGGCGTATCCACCACGTTGGCGTGAACGGGCTTCTTGCCCAGCAGCGTTACCTCCCCCTTTTCAATCATGGGGCGGAACACCTTTACAATGTCGTAGAAGTACCCCGTCGGGCGGTGGATGACGTAGGCGACGCCGCTCTTTTTCAGCTCCTGCTCCATCAGGGATTTGGCGTGGAGCATGGGCACATCGGGCGCTTTGTCCGCCTTGAGCACAGAGATATAGACAAACTTTGTCACGCCGGCGCGCTCCGCCTCGCGCAGGAGGTTCAGGTTGCCTTGGTAGTCGATATCATAGTTGGTCAGGGTAGCGCTCGTCGCGGTCAGCCCCACGGTGGTGATCACCGCGTCCGCACCGTCGCAAAGCCCGTTCAGCGCCTCGGCGTTGGTTACATCCAGCTTGCGATAGGTATAGGCGCTCTTGTCCACGCCGTCGACCTCCCGGTCGATCAGATCCGCCGCGACGACCTCGTGCCCCGCCTTCAGGAGCGACCTGAGGATCTCGCTGCCCAGCTTGCCATACGCGCCCGCCAATACGACCTTCATTCGGATCCCTCCTCACTTGCTCTTTTCCTTGGAACGCTTGTCGTTGATAAGCTGCATATGCTCCTGCGTGAGGAGCGTCACGTTGTTCTGCTTCGCCCATTCCACACAGCCGCGCAGAGCGGTGGGCAGGAAGATGCGCGGCACGTTGAGCAGCTTTTCGCAGGCCTCGTCGGTAAACTTGACGGTATCGTCGATGCGGTCGGCCGCGTAGCGCACGGATTCCAAGCTGGACTTGCGCACAGGCAGCAGCTCGGCATGCATGCGGCTGTGGCGGCAGTACCAGAAGTTTTTGCTGTCGCGGTAGCCGTAATCGACGGGGACGCGCGGGAAATCCCGTCCGCGCACGCCGTTGACGATTGCGCTGCGGTACCGTTCCTTCATCAGGATCCGGTCGACGCGCAGGATGAAGTGCGCGCCGAATTTGCTGGTGATGCCGTTAAAATCGTGGTAGGGCGGCTCGTAGCCGTCCAGCGTGCCGGGCCGGTCCGCGTCCGCGTGGTCCAGCGCGCGCATCCACGTGCATTCCAGCACCTGATACGCCTCGCTCACGACGAGCGGACGATCCGTGTCACCATCCTCCTCGGCGCACAGTCCCTTTTCCAGCGTAAAGCCGCACTTGGGCATCTTGTCCTCCGGCTTGTCGCCGGGCCAGCTCAGCTTGACGCATTCCTGAAAGTATTTCTTTTCGTCGGTGATAAAGTTGAGCGCGCACTTGCCGCTTTGCAGGATATGCTGCGCCGTGTTGGAGGAATTGCGGCATTCCAGCAGCATCGCGTAGTAGTCCTTGCCCGCGATGTAGTACGGCTGCACAAGCGAGTACGGCCCAAGCGATGTGGAGCCGTCCTCGCACAGCGTGCTGACCACTACGGTCGGCATGGGAAAGAACATGGACGTCTGGTAGAAATTATCCACGATTCGTAGGTTCTCAAAGCTGCTCATTCCAATCTCTCCTTAGCGTTATTCATCAGCCGCTCCGCCATTTTCCGGAGCAGCGTCCCATCCAGATCGGTCTGTACCGCCGATGCGAGGAGCGTCTCCGCCAGCAGCGGCGCAAGCTCCCTCAGCGGCGGATCGGCGCAGCGCGACGTCAGCGTGGCGATATGCGCCGCAATCTGTCGGCGAAGCTGCGCGTGATGCAGGGCGACTACCCCGCCGGAGCCTCCGGCCTGCGTGTACTGGTCCCAAACGCCCTCGTACCGGCGAACAAACGCCACGATGAACCGGCGCATCGCGTCCAGCCCGTCCGGCAGGCTTGCCGCCTCCCGCGCGGCGGCCTCCAGCTGCCCCAGCACGGCGCGCCAGTCCTCCATCATGATCTGCGCGACCAGCTCATCCTTGTTGCGAAAGTAATTGTATACCGTGCCCGTCGCCACGTCGCATTCCTCCGCCAGCCTGCGCACGGAAAGGGCGGCGTAGCCCTCGGCGGTCAGGATGGCTCTGGCGGCGGCCAAAAACCGCTCCTTCAGGTTGGATAATCGCTTGGGCACAGGCAGGGCCTCCCGTTGTTTATGAACACGTTCATAATAAGCATACCACAAATCTGCAAATTGTCAATCCCGCAGGGATGCAGTTTTCTATGCAGGAGGCAGTCCATCTCCGCCGTCGTCGGAGCGCCTTTCCCTCATTCCGAAGCAAAGCGCGGGCATCAGAAAGGCCGCGCTCAGCGCGCGGCCATGGCCAATAAAAAGCTGCCCGCGCAACGCTTGGCGCAGCCGAAAAGCACCCCGCGCCGCGTTTCGCTTGTTTGTTGTGATGGATGTGTCTGTACTCGCCTTAGGCCGAGCGAATCCGCTAGTTCAGCAATGCGATCATCAGATTGAGATATCCGGCGAATGTGACCCACAGCAAATACGGCGTTTGCAAATACGCGGCCGTCTTGGATACTTTGCGAAAAACCACCATCATGGCAATGATGGAGCCCCACACCAGCAGCAGCCATCCAAAGGCAAAGCCATAAGCCTTCATATTAAAGAAAATGATTGACCAGAAAAAATTGAGGGCCAGCTGAACGGCGTAAACGATATATGCTTTTTGCTTTTGCGGCGCGGGCGCATCCGATCTCCAAACAAGATAGAACGATATCCCCATCAGGACAAACAGGATAGACCACACAATCGGAAACGCCATGCCCGGCGGCGACAAAGGCGGCTGCTTCAGCGCGGCAAACGTGCCCATGCCGTCTTTGGTGATCCACGCGGACAGCCCGCCAACAAGCAAGGGAATCAACAGACTGATCGGCAGCTTTTTCCAATCGATTTTCACAGTTACCACCTCGGAGGTATGATACGGGTTTGGTACTGTTTTTATTCATCGTACGGCCATACCGGGCGAACGGACATACCGGGCGTATGGGCACACCGGGCGAAGCCGCGAAACCCCGCTCGGTTTGCCGTTACGGGGAATGCCGCAGTTTCCTCCGCCGCTTTGCAGCGCGGTCAAAAAGCGCCCTGCCGATGGGCGGGGCGCTGAAAAGCCGCGCGGGGTCGCGCGCTAATTGTCGCAGGCCCGCTGCGCCATATGCGCGACGCGTCTGCCATTTGCCGCGCGAATGAGCAGAGAAATCAGGTACGCTCCGCCGATGATGGCGATAAACCAGAGCGCCGACGCATAAACCGGCTGGCTGTATACCATCAGGAACGGATAAGGCCCCTGCATGACGCGCAGGATGTTGAGCAGAACGGCGATCAGCGCGTAAAGAACGGTTGGAATGAGGGCAAGGAAGGTATCCCGGCGCGTGACGCGGGTTTCTCCGTCGAAAAACAGAAAAGAAATAAACGCAAGAATCGGGCAAAGGAAGTGATGGTACAGCATGGAGCCTCCAAAAAGCATGACGCTATATCCCCTCAGTCCGGCCCCATCAATCGGCGCAAGCACAAAAATGACAACAAGGAACGTGACGGCAAGCATACAAACGGACGTATATTTCAGCACCCACACCCACCGCGCCGCGCTTTCTCTTTTTCCGCAAAGGCAGCTAATTTGCTGAGCCGCCATCAACCCGCAGGCCAGCAGGGCGATCAGGTTGCTATCCTGCGTGTAAAACTGAAACAGACCCCATCCGTGGTCCGCAATGCTGAGGAGAAGCCCAACCACCTCAAGCGCAACAATCAGAAGGTTCAAGACCAGACCCACCACCGGGCGACTCGGTTTTTTCATACGCTGCCCCGCTTCTTCCATCCGCTGTGTCCTTTGTGCGCAAGTTGGCCCTGCCTAGGACGTCGAAACATTTCCACCAAAAGCATCATACCATTCAATCCCCTCTCTGTCCAGCGCTCCGTCCCCAAAAACCGCCTGAACACGCTCGGAACCCGTTGCAGGACATGCGGAGCTTGTGGCGAAAGAATAACCGACAGCCTTTCGTTGCCCCCGCGCGTCAGCACAAACCCGGACGGTCGTGCCGTATCGCCCGTTTTGCGGCGGGGCAAACAAGGCTGCGCGGCGCGGCCCGCAAAGCGGCGCTTGCGCGGGAGCCCGGCCGCGATCGGCCCAATCAAAGAGGGGGAATCAAGTTGCCCATTAAAAAGCTGTTCCGCTACCTGTTGCCCGTGCTGGCAATCCCTTTCCTCGGCATACTGGACAGCCTGTGGATCGCGCGCCTGTCCTATGTAAACGCCATGGCCGTCGCCGCCAGAACGATGGCTTCGGCGTGCTCTACCCTGCTGAGCTGGCCTTTGCAGATCTTGGCGATTGCGTGCTTGGCCGTCACCGCCATTTGCGCGGAGAGCGGCAAGGCGCGGCGGGCCAAGGGCTTTCATTTGGGCATGATGCTGGGGTTCGCGGGGCTTCTCTGTATCACGGTAACCGTCGGCCTTTTTGCGCCGAGATGGGTGGCCGCGCAATTCATCAGCATGCCGGAAATATCGGCCGCGACGGCGGTTTACCTGCGCGTATTTGCCGCCGCGCTGGGAGCCGTTTCGCTGGTCGGCTTCCTGCTGGGGCAGATCGTTTTCAAGCGCTATTCCATGACGCGCACGCTGATCGTCTGCGGCGCGCTGTGGTCGGTCGGCTATGCGCTGGCGTGGCTGCTCACGGGGCTGCCGGGGCTGGGCGTCGCCGCCCTTGCGCTGGCGGACGGCCTGTTGTTTGCGACGTACCGCGTTCTGCCGTTTGCGTTTGTGCCTTGGCGGCTGTACTATCAGGATTTTTTGCAGCCCGATCTCGGCGCGAGCGTATAAAGCGCGCGCGGCAAAAACGCTTCAAAAGGGGAGAGCCGAACGGCTCTCCCCCCTTTTGAACGCGCACGCTTACCCCGGCTCCTTCATCATAAAGCGTTCGCCATAGCGCGTAAAGCCCACATGCTCGTAGAAGCCCTGCGCCGTGCTGGTGATCAGCAGCCCGCGCAGGCGGCAAAAGCGCTCGTCGCTCATCACATAGCGCAGGAACGCCAGCCCGATGCCTTGCCCGCGCAAGCGCTCGTCCAGCACCACGTCGGCCAAGTAGAAGGTCGTGGCCAGATCGGTCATCACCCGGCAGAAACCCACGGGCTTGCCGGAGGCGTCCAGCACGCCGAAGCAAAGCGTGTTGCGCATGCTTTTGCGGATGATGTGATCCTTGCGGTTTTTGGCCCAGTAGGTGGTGCAAAGCAGCGCGCGCACCGCCGGGAAAGCCAGCCTGCGGCGCTTGCAGGTGAACGTGTAGCCCTTGAACGGTTGATCCTTCATGCGTATGCCTTCTTTGTGCGATGTGTTGTTTGATACGCGGCAGGTTCGGTGGCTCGCGCAGCGGCTCCTCCGGCGGCAGGAATTGATTTCCCCTTTGCGGCATGCGGGCGACGCGCTTACTCAATGACAGCGCTCACAACCTCCACCTCGTACCCCCTCCGCGTAAGCAGCGCAGGCACGCTGTACGCCGACGGAACCAGATGCAGCAGCCCCACCGTGACAAAGTACGCGCGTCCTCCGCCCTCCGTGAGCATGGCCTCCACGCCGTCCGCCATTGTGACATTGCGCTGCAAGATCAGCTTCTCGTTGTATTCCTCGCACAGCGCCTCGTAGCCGGGCACGAGGTAGCCGCTCAGGTAGCTATCGGCAAAGCGGTCGATGCGCCCGTTGTGCCACCACTCCGGCCAGAAGCGCATGTCCGCGTCGGTTCCGGTGAGCGCGGCCGGATCAAGATACGACTCGCAGGTGGAGGCAACCAGATACTCCTGCAATTCCGGGGAAAAGCTCTCCATGGCGGCGATCTGGCTCTCCACGGTCTCCAGATAGCGCGTCTCGCGGTCGCCGACGCAGCCGCGCACATAGGTCTCCACGCCGTACTGCTGGGCTGCCGCAATATCGCTTTCGCCCATGACCTCGGCGGTCAGATAGGTGGAAAAGGTACTCATCACCGCCCACGGGCGGAAGCTGTTCAGGCTGTCCGCGGAAAGTCCCAGCTTTTCCGCGGACAGCCGCACCAGCGCGTAGGCTTCGGGCGAAATGTGCTCGCTCAGCTTGCTGCCGTCCGAGTAGGTGGTCGCCAGCAGCGTACAGCGGTACGCCTCGGCGGACTCCGTATCGCACTCGAAGGCGAACACGTCCGCCGCGTCGATGGCGGCCTGCATGGCATCCGATACCGGGTACATATCCGCCGTGCCGATGTGAATAGACCCCAGCAGGTAGACCGTGTTGCCCTGATAGCTCGCGCGATAGAGCACGCCCTCGCTGCCGCCCGTTTCGGCGGCGCCGACGGACGCAACCAGCAGAAGCGCGGCGCAGAGAAGAATGGACAGTCGCTTTTTCATGATTCCAACTCCTTCAAATAGGATAGCGCGGTCGGCAGGTCGTCGTCCCGCGCGAGCCACTCCGGCGGCAGCAGCCGCTGATAGGCCCAATCGTCGTAGCGCGTGTCTATCAGCAGCACCAGCCCGCGGTCGGTCTCGCTGCGGATCACGCGGCCGGCCGCTTGCAGCACTTTTTGCATGCCGGGGTAGATGCACGCGTACGCGAAGCCGTCGCCAAACCGCTGCTGATAGAAGCCGCGCAGTGTGTTGAGCCGGAGCGACGGCGTGGGCAGCCCGACCCCGACGATGAACGCGCCGATCAGCTGGTCGCCGGGCAGATCGACCCCCTCCGAGAACAGCCCGCCCAGCACGCACAGGCCTAGCACAGGGCCCTCCTCGCTGGTAAAGCCGGCCAAAAAGCGCTCGCGCGCGTCGTCGCTCATGTCGCTCTCCTGCACCAGCAGCGGCGGCGCGGGCAGATCGCTCAGCGGGGCAAGCACGAGGCTCAGGTAAGCGTAGCTGGGAAAGTACGCGATGTACTTGCCCGGCCTCTCGCTGACCGACCGCGAGATCGCCTGCGCGACTGCCCCGGCGGTCGCGTCCCGGCTGCGGTAGCGGGTGTCCACGCGCATGCGCGCCACGCGCAGGTTCTCCGGCGGAAACGGCGAAGGCAGCGCGAAGCACGCGTCGTCGGCCTCGCCGCCCAGCAGGTCGCGCATCGCGTCCAGCGGGGTGAGCGTCGCGCTGAAGCAGACCACGCCGCGCATCCGCCGCGTGGCAAGCCGAAGCTCCTTGCCCGGCAGCAAGCAGTACAGCGTCAGCGTGCGGGAGCGGCCCCGGCAGCTCAGCAGCACGGCGTACTCGTCGCCCAGCCTGTCCCACGCGTAGAGCAGGCTGAAGCACCGCCGGAACCATTCCCCGACCTCACGCTGAAACGCCGCGTCCCCGCAGGGATGCCCCAGCACCGCGCCAGCCTCGTTGCGCAGGGCTTCCAGCGCCGAGCAGAGCGACGGAGGCAGCTCGCGCAAGCGGCCCTCCCGCAGGGGCGCGGCAGTTCGCGGCGGGACTGCGGCGACTGTTGGCAGGGATGCGACGGCTCGCAGCGAGGGAGCGGCGGCCGTTGGCGGGGGCATGCTGTCTGGCAGCGAGGGAGCGGTGGCCTCCGTCGGCGGGGGCATGCTGTCTGGCAGCAGGGGCGCGCTGTCCTCCTGCGCACGGTTCTCCCGCGCGGGCGGCGGCTCGTCCGGCTCCGGGCCGATCGCCTCTGGCAGATCGAGCGCCTGCAGCTCCCGAAGCAGCGCGCTCAGCGCCTTGTAATAAGGGTGCGAGCGTCCGCAGGCCTTCCCCGCCGCCGTGCGGTGGCGCGTCAGCTCGCCCGTGGACGCCTCGCCGGAAAACATCTCCCGCGAGCGCTCCAGCAGATGATGGGCCTCGTCCACCAGCAGCGTGCATTGGCTGCGTCGGCTTACCAGCCGCCGCACCTGCGCCTGCGGATCAAACACATAGTTATAATCCATCAGCACCACGTCGGCCAGCACCGTCAGCGCCAGCGCAAACTCAAACGGGCAAATGTGATGATGGTCGGCGACCCGCCGGATGACCTCGTCCGTCCACAGCTCGTCCATCGAGGTGATCTCCTCGATGGCGTCGCGCTGGCGGATGAAGTGTCCCTTCGCGCGCGGGCAGGACTCCGGGCTGCATCTCGCGGCTTCGGGGCAGAGCTTCTCCTTGGCGGTCAGCACGCTCACGCGCGCGCGCATGCCCTGCGCACGCATGCGCTCCAGCGCGTTCAGCGGGCTTTGCCGCGCGGTGGTGCGCGCGGTCAGGTAGAGCAGCTTGCTGGTTTTGCCGCGCGCCAGCGCCTTGAGCGCCGGGTACAGCACCGCCGCCGACTTGCCCGTGCCCGTGGGCAGGCTGGCGAACAGCCGCTTGCGCTTGCCGATGGCTGTGTAGACCTGCACCGCCATTTCCCGCTGGCCGGGGCGGTACTGCGCAAAAGGGAACGGCAGCGCCTCCAGCGACGCGTCGCGCGCCTGCTGATGGGAGGCCTCCCGCCGCGCGACGACCAGATAGGCCGACAGCATGGCCAGCGCCTCGGAGCGGGCTTGCTCGGCCGTAAGAGACTCCTCGTACCGCGCGCGCGGGACGCCGTCCTCGCTGACATAGCTCACGCAGATGCGCGCGCCCGGACGATCCTCCTGCCAGCAGAGCATGGCGGCGTACAGCACCGCCTGCGCCCGATGCTCCGGGTAGGGGGCCGGGGGCGGCTCCGCGCCGCAGAGCTTGAGCTCGTCGATGTAGGGGACCTCGCCGTCCGTGAACGCGTCCATGCGCCCGTAGATCGTCACGCGGTCGCCATCCGCCTCGACGGTTGCGGAAATGGGCTTTTCGGTTACGGCTTCGGGCGGGAGGGCCTCCTGACGGCGGATGTGCGCGCGCATGCCCGCAAGCAGCGCCGCCGCATCGCCGCCCGGCGTGATGTCGGGCTGAAAATAGGTCAGCTCCACCAGCGCCCGTACCGAGACCCGAAACTCCATGCTCACGGCAGCGCCTCCCGTATCGCCCTCATCAATCGCGGTTGCGCGCGATGAGCAGCAGCCGCACAAGCTGCAGCAGGCTGCTGATGGCCGCGGCCACGTAGGTCAGCGCGGCGGCCTGCAGCACGGCCTTTACGCCGCGCATTTCTTCCTCGTCCACATAGCCGCCCTGCTCCAGCGCCTGCGTGGCCCGACGGCTAGCGTTGAACTCCACCGGCAGCGTAATCAGCGAGAACAGCAGCGCCAGCGCAAAGCACCCGATGCCCACGTACAGCAGCGGCTTCCAGCTGAAGATCAGCCCGACCAGAAAAATAGGAAAGTACAGGTTGCTGCCGATATTGACTACCGGCACAATCGCCGTGCGCAGCTTGAGCGGCGCGTAGCCGGAGGCGTGCTGCATGGCATGCCCGCACTCGTGCGCAGCGATGCCGAGGGCCGCGACGCTATCGGAGCCGTACACGCCGTCGCTCAGGCTGAGCGTATTGTGCTTGGGGTCGTAGTGATCGGTCAGGCTGCCTTGCACATGCCCGATGCTCACATCGCCGCAGCCGGACCGGCTGAGCAGCTCGCGGGCGACGTCCTTGGCGGGAAGGCCGCTCTTGGCGCGCACCTTGCCGTATTGCTTGTACGCCGAGCTGACGCGCCACTGGGCCCACAGGCCAAGCAGCAATCCGGGAATGACCAAAAGCATGGTCCAATCAAAATAATACACGTGGTTGCCCTCCCTCTGACAATCGGGTATACTGGAGCCGTCGGGGCATGACGCGCCCCCATATCAGCATACACCAAATCAGGAAAAAAACAAGCGGCGGGGCCTCAAATGTCGCCTCGCCAAGACGAAAGGCGGAGCAACATGACGGAACGGACATTTGCGGAGATCGCCCCCATCCTGAACGATAAAATGGCGCACGGCGGCGTATTCCTCAACACACCCAGCAATACCATGACCATCGGCTGGGGCGCGGAGGGCATCTGCTTCCAGAAGCCCTGCCTGCTGGTGGTTGTGCGCAGGAGCCGCCACACGTGGGAGCTGATGGAAAAAGCCCGCTGCTTCACCGTGAGCATCCCCCTGCACGACATGAAGCAAGAGCTTGCCTTTGCGGGCACAACGTCCGGTCGGGAGGTGGATAAGTTTACCGGCCACGGCCTCACCGCCGAGCCGGGCCGCGAGGTACAGGCGCCCATTGTAGCCGAGTGCGAGCTGCACGTGGAGTGCCGGGTGGTCTCCATTGCCGAGATGCGTCCGGGGGCGACCGACGACGCCGTGATGGCGCGTCACTATCTGGATCATGACATGCACACGCTGTACTGGGGCGAGGTTGTCGCCTGTTACGAGAAATAAAGCACCGTATACATCGTCCCTCCTCCGGGCAGACTGAGGGCAGTCTACCGGGGGAGGGGATCGCATGTTTGTTCGGTTTTTCTCGTTATGCCTGCTGATGCTGGCGCTGTGGCCCGCGCCTGCCTGCGCCGAGTCCGCGGAGGAAGCGTCGCTGAGGCGCGCCGCCGCCGATGGCGCGATCGTGCGCCTGCATATCTTAGCCGAGGACGACAGCCCCGCGGCGCAGGCGCGCAAGCTGCGCGTGCGGGACGCGGTGCTCGCGGCCTATGGCGAGGCGCTCGCGGCGCTGCCGGACAGCGCGGACGCGGCCTATGCGTGGCTGCAGGCGCACGCGGAGGATATGCGCCTTGTCGCCGAGGACGCGGCGCGCGCCGAGGGCTTTGACGGCCCGGTCACGGCGGAGGTCGGCTGGCTGACGCTGCCGGCGAAGCGGTACGGCGCGGTGCTGCTGCCGGAGGGCGACTATCGCGGCCTGCGCATCACGCTGGGCGCGGGGGAGGGCCGCAACTGGTGGTGCGTTCTGTTTCCGAGGCTGTGCTTGGCGGCGGCGGGAGAGGAGCCGTGGCAGGCGGCGGAGCGGGACGAGGGTGCGGCCGACGCGGTTCCTCTGCGGGCCGATTCGCTTAAGGTACTGCGGTGCTGGCTGCTGTGGCCGTAGCCGCGCAAAACAGCGGCTTGACGCGGCGGCCGCGAAAAGCGGCGGCTTGATGCGGCAGCGGCGCCCGCTTTTCCCGGCGAACAAACACGCCGGGTATTCCTTTTTACTGGCAAATGTGATATAATCAATTTTAACCCCTTTCGCGACGGGGAGGAAGCGGAGGCACGGCATGCGGCTGATCAACATCGGGTTTGGCAACATGGTTTCGGCGGATCGTATCGTGGCCATTGTCAGCCCGGATTCCGCGCCGGTGAAGCGCTTGGTGCAGGAGGCGCGCGAGCGCAAGCACGTGGTGGACGCCACGCAGGGCCGACGGACTCGCGCGGTCATCGTAACGGATACCGACCATGTGGTGCTCTGCGCCATTCAGCCCGAAACCGTATCTGCCCGCGCCCAGAGCCGCGAGCTTCTATCGGACGACAAGGAGGCTTGACATGCCCATTGATGCAAGGAAGATCGGCATGCTGCTGATTATCTCCGGCCCATCCGGCACAGGCAAGGGCACGCTGTGCAGCCGCCTGCTCGGCAGCGACCCCAGCATCCGGTTCTCGTGCAGCGCCACGACCCGCGCGCCCCGTCAGGGTGAGATCGACGGCGTGCATTACCATTTTATCACCGAGGAGCGCTATGACGAGCTGCTGGCCGAGGACGCGTTTTTGGAGCACGCCACGGTGCACGGGCACCGCTACGGAACGCTCAAGGCTCCCGTGGAGGAGATGCGCCAGCAGGGCCTCAACGTTCTGCTGGATATCGATCCGCAGGGGGCCGTAACGGTGATGGAACGCGCGCAGGACTATGTGAGCGTGTTCATTCTGCCGCCCAGCTTCGCGGAGCTGCGCGTCCGCCTGCACACCCGCAACACGGACGATCCCGTGGAGATCGAGCGCAGGCTGCGCAACGCCCGGCAAGAGGTGCTCAACATCGGCAAGTACCAGTACGCGGTTATCAACGGCGACTTGGAGCTTGCGTTTTCCCAGCTGCAAAGCATTGTAAACGCCGAAAAGCAGCGCACCAACCGGTTTATCCCGATCATTACCGAGGACTGAGGAGGAGCATTATCATGGCGATTGTAAACCCGACGATTGTGGAACTGTGCGAAAAAGTCGATTGCCGCTACACGCTGGTGGTGGAGACGTCCAAGCGCGCCCGTCAGCTTGTAAGCGGTGCGCAGCCCCTGATCGACCCCAAGGAGATGAAGCCGCTGAAGATCGCCGTGGAGGAGGTCGACCGCGGGCTCATCACCTACAGCCGCAACCCGGACATCGAGGAACAGTAAATGCTGACGGGCCAGAACATCCTGCTGGGCGTAACGGGCGGTATCGCGGCGTATAAGGCGGCGGAGGTCGTATCGCGCCTGCGCAAGCTGAACGCGACGGTGGACGTGGTGATGACCAAGAACGCCGCCGAGTTTGTTACGCCCCTGACCTTTGAGACCCTCTCCGGCCGCCCGACGGTAACGGATACATTCGCGCGCCCGGAGCGCTGGGAGGTCAAGCATGTGTCGCTGGCCCAAAAGGCGACGCTTTGCCTTGTTGCGCCTGCCACGGCCAACCTGATGGCCAAGCTGGCCGTCGGCATTGCGGACGATATGCTCACCACCACGCTGCTGGCGACGCGCGCGCCGCTGCTGCTGGCCCCCGCGATGAACACGGGCATGTGGGAGGCCGCCGCAACGCAGGAGAACCTGCGCAAGCTGCAGGAGCGCGGCGTGCGTTTCATCGGCCCGGCGGGTGGACGCTTGGCCTGCGGCGACAGCGGCGTTGGCCGCATGAGCGAGCCGGAGGAGATCGTCGCCGCCGCGTGCGAGCTGCTCGCACCCCGGAAGGATCTGTCCGGCCTGCGCGTGCTTGTCACGGCCGGCCCCACCCGCGAGCGCATCGACCCGGTGCGTTACCTGACCAACGATTCCAGCGGCAAGATGGGCTACGCGCTGGCACGGGCCGCGCAAAGGCGCGGCGCGCAGGTCACGCTGGTATCGGGCCCCGTCGCCCTGACCGCTCCCGATCACGTGGAGCTGGCGCCCGTGCTGACCACGTGCGAGCTGTACGACGCCGTGCTGAGCCGCTGCAAGACCGCCGATGTTGTGATACAGGCCGCCGCCCCGGCCGACTATCGGCCGGCGCAGGAGAGCGACCGCAAGCTGAAAAAGCAGGACGGCGCGCCGCTCACCCTGACACTGTACGAGAACCCGGACGTTGCCCGCGCCGTCGGCGAAGGCAAGCGCGCCGGGCAGACGCTGGTTGGCTTTGCCGCCGAGACCGACGACCTGCTGGCAAACGCCCGGCAGAAGCTATCCAAAAAGAACCTTGATCTCATTGTCGCCAACGATGTCACTCAGCCCGGCGCCGGCTTTGGCGTGGACACCAACATCGTCACGCTGGTTACGCGCGGGGGCGCGACCCCCTACCCCCTCATGAGCAAGGCGGATGTGGCGGACCGTATTCTTGATAAGGTGCTGGAGCTGCGCCAATCTGCCGAGCGCTGATTCCGGCCGTTTGGGGATTGCCGACAGTCCAAAACAAAATGCTTTGTTTTTTAGGTGCAGATACTAGACAAATCGCCCCGCAAGAGTTATAATGTTTTTCGCTGACGCGCCAATATAGCTCAGTTGGTAGAGCAGCGGTTTCGTAAACCGCAGG
>CAYOYK010000011.1:0-67756 GCA_964408185.1 uncultured Oscillospiraceae bacterium
TCGCTGCCGCATTCCACATAGAAGAAGGTCATCCGCAAGGATGGCCTTTTTCTTGCGTAAACGGCCGCCTTGTGCAGGCGGCCGTTTTGGGCTGTCGGAGGCGGGCGTTCTGTGCTGTCGGAGGCGATGGACAAGGATTCCCTCATCGGCTCGAACGGCTAAAGCCACGCTTCATCTTACTCCTCAGCAGCTGACTGCTCCGCAAGACGCAATTGCGTCAGCTCCCATAAAGGAACGCTCGGCCTTGTCGGGCAGCCTTTCGTTATAGAAGAAGGTCATCCGTAAGGATGGCCTTTTTCTTGCGTAAACGGCCGCCTTGTGCAGGCGGCCGTTTTGTGCTGTCAGAGGCGGGCGTTCTGTGATGCCAGAGGCGGCGGAAATGCATGCCCTCATCAGCTCGGATGGCTAAAGCCACTCTTCCTCTTACTCCTCAGCAGCGGACTGCTCTGCAAGGCGCAATTGCGTCAGCGCCCATAAAGGAACGTTCGGCCTTGTCGGACAGCCGTTCACTGCGGCTGTCAGCCTGCGCAACGCCACGGCAAATCAACGGAACACCGGCCTCCCCTTAGGGCGCTTGGGCTATTGGAGCGGTGTGACGAGCGCGCCCGTTGTGTCAATATAGCCGTACTTGCGATTCTGTCCGACCATCGCTGTTCCCCCGGAGAAGGAGCCGGCAAAATCCCATTGGGGGTCAATGACGAGATTGCCCGTGCCGTCAATGTAGCCAAACTTGCCATCCTGCTTGACGGCCGCCAACCCCTCAGAGAAGGGACGAGCTCCCTCCCATTGGGGGGCAATCACGACCGTGCCCGTGACGTCAATGTAGCCGTATTGGCCGTTTTGCTTGACGGCCGCCACCCCCTCGGAAAAAGGGTAGGCGTCCTCCCATTGGGGTTCCAGAACAATCTTGCCGGTTTTGTCCGTGCATCCGAACTTGCCGTCTTGAACAAACCATGCCAGCCCTTCGGTAAACGACAAAGCCTCCTCCCATTGAGGTTCAATGACAACCTTGCCCGTGGCGTCGATGCAGCCGTATTTGCCATCCCGCTTGACCCACGCAAGCCCTTCGCTGAAGGAGTAAGAGTCGTCCCATATGGGCTCGACGACGACATTGCCCGCGGTGTCGATGCAGCCGTATTTGCCATTCTGTCCGATCCACGCCAGCCCTTCAGCGAAGGGAGAGGCATAATCCCATTGAACCTCGATCACAACGGCGCCTGTGGCGTCGATATAGCAATCCTTTCCGTTCTGGCCGACCAACGCCAGCCCATCGGAGAAGTAAAAGACATCATCCCATTGGAGATCAATGACAACCTTGCCCGTAACGTCGATGAAGCCAAACTTCCCGTCTTTTTGGACCCAGTTCAGCCCCTCGGTGAACAAATAAGCAGAATCCCACTGGGGCTCGCTGATGACCTTCCCCGTGGCGTCGATGAAGCCGTATTTGCCGTTCTGTTCGACCTTTGCCAGCCCATCGGAGAAACAAGAGACGGTATCATACTGCGGCGCAATCAGTATCTGCCGATCTTTGCTGATCAGGCCAATCAGCCCATCCGCGTCGGCAAACCACGCCACGTCGCCCTGCCATGCGTATTGCACGTCCACGATAGCGGTCGGCTCCAGCGTATCCATGCGGGTTTTGCTGTCCGCAAAGGAGCCAAGCGCGGCAAAGCCGGTATAAGCGTCCTTGTAGCGGCCCTCCGCCTCCGCCTTGGCGGCCTCCGCGTACCGCAGGTAGCTCGCGCTGGATTGGAAATCGCCAAGGTCGGCAAAGCCCGTCCGCGCGGCGTCGTACTGCCCGGCGCTCAGCTCCTGCAGGGCGGTGGCGTACAGCAAATACTTGCCGCTGTCCTCGTATTCGCCCAAGGCGGCGAAGGCTGTAACGGCGTCGCCGTACTCGCCCGCGCTCAGGGCTTTCTGCGCGGCTTCAAATTTGGAGGAATCGCTGGGCGCGCATCCGGTTAAGACCAGCGCGGCACATAGCAAGAGGCAAAGAGCGGCGGCACTTCTTTTCATTTGGGTGATCCTCCATCGCGTTTTTCTGATTATAGCACGACAGCCGGCCCAAAACAAGCGCATTGTTCCATAGCTGTCCAACGGAGGAAAACGCGGGCAATTCCGCGGGAAGCGTATGCCCCGCCCTCGCGGCTGGCACAGATAGGGTTTGCATCCGCCTCCCAAATGCGGTATAATCAATCCGTATGCACATACGCATCCGTTGTGGGAGGTCTTACCGATGACGCAAGAGAGCGGTACGAGCCGGGTCGTTCTACAGGAATCGCCGAAAAGGCACAATCCCCTGACCTTTTATCTGCGCACCCTGTTTTATATGCTGATGGCGTTCGCGCTGCGCGCGCTGTGCTGCGCGCCGCTGTGCGCGCTGCTCCTGTTCCCGGCCGGCTCGGCGTGGCGCTGGCTTGCGCTGCTCTGCCCGGTGCTGATCGTGCTGTTTATCCTCCCCATGAGGTTCAGCTTTGCGCAGGCGCTGGTACAGCGCCGCCGCGAGCGCTATTTCTCCTTTGATACCGCGTTTAGCACCTCGCAGTATGGCGAAAAGCTGGCCGAGAGCCTTCTGCACGCGATCAACGTGATCAAGTGGGGCGTTCCCTTCTTGGCGATGCTCGCGGGCATGGCGATCTACGTCACCCGCACAGAGCTGATGGATTTGGTCTATGAGGTCACGGACTTCGGCGCGTGGGTGACGAAGGCGTGGTGCGATTTTGTCAACTTCTTTGCGCACCTTTTTAACGGCGCGTACAATTTGTCCATTCAGGGCGGTCTGATGGAGGGCGTCTACGGGCTGCTGGGCGTGCTGGGGATACTGGCCCTCATCTGGCTGATCGGGGCCTCGCGCAACAGCGCCACCCGGTACATCTGGGTCGTGGCCGACCGTGCCGATCAAAACCCGCGCACGGAGATCCGCCGCCGTCTGCGCGGCCGTCGGTTCCGCCAGTTCTGCGTGTCGCTGCTCAACCTCCTGCTGTGGACGCCCGCGCTGGCGGGGCTGTATGTCGCCGTGAGCAAGCTGGTCGGCAGCCTGTCCGGGCTGAGCATCCTGTATCTCAAAAACTCGCTTGCCTCCATCGATCTGCTCTCTGCCGTCTGCCCGCTGCTGCTGGTGTTCTTCGGGCTGTATCTCCCGCTGCTGCCCATCCGCCGGTATCTGACGGCGAGCTTTGCAAGCCGCGCGCCGCGTCACGCCGTGCCCAACCGCGTCGCAAGCGGCGGGGCCAAGCAAAGCCCCGCCAAACTCGCGCAGCCGGACCAAAATGCCGAGGCGCGGGCCGTGCCCGCGTGGCAGCCGGAAAAGCCCGCCGAGACGCCCCTGTCCGACGCGCTGCCCGTTCCCGAACCGACGCTGAGCGCCGGGCAGCCCTACGATCCGCAGGCGCTGAACGCGCAGTACGCCAGCCGGACCGATCCGGCCGAGCGCACGGTGACCTTTCCGCTGTATGACGTGCCCGCGAACAGCAACCTGCCGTCGTGACGCTGCTCCGGCTGGATAAGTGCCTCGCGCTGGACGGCACGGTTACGCGCAGCGAGGCCAAGCGCCTGCTCAAGGCCGGGCAGGCGACCGTGGACGGCGCGGTGGAGACCGACGGAGCCCGCAAGGTGGATACGGACGCGCAAACGGTCTGTGTCGCCGGAAAGAGGCTGGCGCTGCGCCCGATGCGCGCGTACATGCTGCACAAGCCCGCCGGGGTGCTTACCGCCGCGCGGGATCGCCGTCAGCCCACGGTGATGGGGCTGCTTCCGCCCGCGTTCGCGGCGCGGGGCGTGCTGCCGGTGGGCCGTCTGGATAAGGATACCACGGGCCTGCTGCTCTTTACCAACGACGGCGCGCTGGCCCACGCTCTGCTCTCGCCCAAGCGGCACGTGCCCAAGCGCTACCGGGCCGACGTGGAGGGCCGTCTCTCGCAGGCGGATCTCGACGCGTTCGCCGCCGGGATACGGTACGGCGAGTTTGAGGCCCGCCCCGCCCGCATGGAGATCCTCTCCGCCGCGGACGACGCCAGCCGCGCGCTCGTATGGGTGTGTGAGGGGCAGTTCCACCAGATCAAGCGCATGTTCCACGCGATTGGCCACGAGGTCACGGCCCTGCACCGCGAGGCCGTGGGCGGGCTGACGCTGGACGAGGCCCTCGCGCCCGGCGCGTACCGGGAGCTGACGCAGGACGAGCTTGCGCTGCTGCGCGGCGAATCGGGCGAAACGAACGAGTAAAGGAGCCGCCATGTCCGAGCATTACTATACCGCCGCGCCCAGCAGCGCACACAGGCCCGCCGAGGTCGCGTTTGCCTACCGCGGGCACGAACTGCGCTTTGCCACGGACAGCGGGGTGTTTTCCCGCACGGAGCTGGATCGCGGCAGCTACGAGCTGCTCGCCGCCCTGCCGGAGCTCTCCGGGGCCGTGCTGGATATGGGCTGCGGCTACGGGGCGCTGGGCGTGGCCGTGGGGGCCGCGTACCCGGCCTGCGCCGTGCTGATGGCGGATATCAACCGGCGCGCGGTGGAGCTGGCGCGGCGCAATGCGCTTGCCAACGGCGTGCGGGCCGAGGCGCTGCCCAGCGACGGCTATGCCGAGCTTGCCGGGCGGCGGTTCGATTGGATCCTGTCCAATCCGCCCATCCGCGCGGGCAAGCAGGTCATCTACCGCATGTTCTCCGACGCGTGCGAAGCCCTTGCGCCCGGAGGCCGCATGGCGCTTGTCATCCGCAAGCAGCAGGGCGCGGAATCGGCCCTGCGGACCCTTCGCCGCCTCTATCGGCAGGCGGAGGTCGTCGCCCGCAAGGGCGGCTATCATGTGCTTATCGTGTCCGACCCGCTGCCCGCAACGGAGCGGCCCGCGCCGGACGAAGAATAACAGGAGGATCATATGGACGAGCTGTATACCATCATCGACGGAATGCGGGATGAGCTGACGGATGTGCTCTGCCGCTGGCTGCGCGTGCCCAGCGTAAAGGGCGAGCCGGACGGCGACGCGCCCTTCGGCAAGGCCAACAAGCAGGCGCTGCTGGTTGCGCTGGAGGACTGCGAGCGCTTGGGCCTGACCGTGCGCAACTTTGACAACTACGCCGGGGACGCGCGCATGGGCCCGCTGGGCGCGGACCCGCTGGGCATTTTGGCGCACACGGACGTGGTGCCCGCCGGGGACGGCTGGGCGACCGATCCCTTCGAGCCGGTCATCGACGGCGACCGCATCATCGCGCGCGGCTCCAGCGACGATAAGGGCCCGGCGGTCGCGGCGCTGCTGGCCATGGCGGCCATCCTGCGCGCGGGCATTCCGCTCAAGCGCGAGGTGCGCCTGATCCTCGGCTGCGACGAGGAGAGCGGCTGGGCCGATATCGACTACTACACCCAGCATTGCGATATGCCCCGCACGGGCTTCAGCCCCGATGCGACCTATCCCGTTATCAACACGGAGAAGGGCGGCGTCAACCTGTCCCTGCGCGCGCCCGCCGCGATCGGCGGCCTGCGCGTGCTTTCCATCGACGCGGGGAGCCGCCCCAACGTGATCCCCGGCCGCTCCAGCGCGCTGATCGAGGGCGACGCGGCCCTGTGCGAGCACATCAACACACTTGCCAAGGACGCGCACCTGCATGTGACCGCCGCCATCGAGGGCAGCGCGGTTCGCGTAACGGCCGAGGGCGTGCCGGGCCATGCGGCGTTCCCGGAGGCCGCGCGCAACGCCAACGGCGAGCTGCTGCTCATGCTGCGGGCGCTGGGCGTCACAGGCCCCCTCCGCGCGCTGGCGGACCAGGTCGGCCTTGAGTACGACGGAAGCTCGCTGGGCGTGGCCTGCCAGGACCAGACCAGCGGACGGCTCACCTGCAATTTGGGCATTCTGCGCTACGGCGCGGACGGCCTCTACGCCACGCTGGATTTCCGCTTCCCCCTGCTGGCCAACAGCGACCAGATCATCCGCACGGTGCGGGATTCCCTTGCCCCGACCGTCGAGGTGACCGTGGATACCGTCCGGCAGCCGCACCATGTCTCGCCGGACGGCGAGCTGGTGTCCGCGCTGCTGGACGCCTACCATGCCGAGACGGGCTTGGAGCGCGAGTGCATCGCCATTGGCGGCGGCACCTATGCCCGCTGCCTGCAAGAGGGCGTGGCCTTCGGCGCGACATTCCCCGGCGACGAGGACGTGGCGCACCAAGCCAACGAGAGCATGAGCCTCGACGGCCTGATGAAGAACATCCGCATCTTTGCGCACGCCATCGTGCTGCTGGCCTGCTGAACGCGGGCAAAAAGAGGCTTTGCCTCTTTTTGAGTTTTGCGCTTTACGCCTGCAACCTGTTCGGTCGGCGGAGGGCCTCCCTCACAGAACGCGGCCGGCGAAAAGCGTAGGGAAGCGTTGCTTCGCAACGCCGCCGCCTTGGGCGCACATGTCGCTGAAGGCGGAATCCATTTGGGGAGCGCGGCTCCCCAAGCCCCTCGCGGGGTTTTTCGACAGGCTGAAGGGAGCGCCCCGCTGGGACGCTCCCTTTTTGAGTGCCGACGCACCTGCTTCTGTGCGCAGCCGCCGCGAACAGCGCTGCGCTGGTTTGCTCGCTGGTTGGGCCGCTGCGCGGGAATGCGGGGCGCTGCCCCGCGCCCCGGCAGGAGGCAGTGCCTCCTGCACCTCCGGGTTTATCGGCGTTTCCTTTGCGTGTCGCCTTATGCCCCCGTGCTTCCGGCTTCGCAGGCGCGCCTTGCGATGTCCTGCAGCCGCTCGTCGCTGATCTTCTGCACCCTGCGGTCGTAGGTCAGCAGGCCGTTCAGCTCGCCCTCCACGTCGGTCAGCTCCGTGTATACCGCGGCGCTCAGCCCCTTGGGGATGGCCGGAAGCACCTCCTCCTCCATGAGGCGGCGGTAGCTTTGCCACAGCTCGTCGGGGTCGCTCTGGCGGCTGTAGCCGTAGTCCACGTCGCTGTACGTGTGGCCGGGGACGCGCAGGTTGTAGCCGCCGTACTCGGTCAGCGCGACCGCGCGCGCCCGCCTGTCCGCGCGGAAGCGATAGCGCATAAAGTACACGTGCAGGCTCTTCAAATCGCCAAGGCCTTGGTCGTGCCAGCCGCTGGCATGGTCGATGGGGCGGGTGCCGTCCAGCGTGCGGATCAGCTCGCAGGCGGCGTGGGAATCAAACTGGCCCCAGCCCTCGTTAAAGGGCACCCACAGCGCCACCGACGGCACGTTGCGCAGCTGGAGCACCATTTCCCTCAGCTCGGCGGTATACTCGGCGCGGCCGCGCTCGTCCTCGCGCGCAAAGGCGCGGTAGCAGCTGTCCTTCAGCCAGCTCCCCAGCACGAGCGGGAATTGGATGACGCTGCGCTTGTACGCGCCGCCGCCGCTGGGCATATCCTGCCAGACCAGAATGCCCAGCCGATCGCAATGCGCGTACCAGCGCATCGGCTCGACCTTGATGTGCTTACGCAGCATGTTAAAGCCCATGCGCTTGACGGCTTGCAGCTCCCACAGCATGGCTTCGTCCGAGGGCGCGGTGTACAGCCCGTCCGGCCAATACCCCTGATCCAGCAGCCCCAGCTGAAAATACGGCTTGCCGTTGAGGAACAGCCTCGGCGTGCCGGACGCGTCCTTTTGCAGGGTCACGCTGCGCATGGCAAAGTAGCTGCGCACCGTGTCGTCGCCCAGCCGGATCTCCATGGGGGTGAGCGTCGGGCTTTCCGGCGACCAGAGGCTGACGCTTTCCAGCGGCAGCAGCGTCGGGCAGTTTGTCCGCACGGGATAGACCGTATCGCCGATGCTGACCTCGGCGATATCCCCCTCGTCGCTGAAGAGGGTCAGCTCGACGGCGCGCTTGTCCAGCCGGGGAACGATGCGCAGGTCGCGCAGGTAGACGCGCGGGACGCTTTCCAGCCAAACCGTCTGCCAGATGCCGCTTTGCGCCGTATACCAGATGCCGCCCGGATGGCTGCTCTGCTTGCCGCGCGTGTGGAAGGACGCGTCGGTATCGTCGCGCGCGCGCACGACCAGCGTGTTTTCGCCGGGCGCGAGGGCCTCGCGCACAGAAAAGCAGAAGGCGTTGTAGCCGCCGCTGTGGCCGCCCACCCGCCGATCATTCAGCCAGACCTCGGCCTCCTGATCCACCGCGCCAAAGTGCAGCAGCGTTTGGACTCGCACAAAGCCCTCCGGCAGCGTAAAGCGGCGGCGGTACCAGAGCGACTGTCCGGGCTTGAGCGTGCGGCGCACGCCGCTAAGCTCGCTTTCCGGGGAAAACGGCACCAGAATGCGGCCGTCCCACGCGTCGGGCGCGGCGTCGGTATCGGTAATGGCGTAGTCCCACCAGCCGTTCAGGTTATAGTAGCTGTCCCGCGCCATCTGCGGCCGGGGATATTCCGGCAGGACGTGCTCCGGGTCGAGCGTTTCGCCCCAAATCGTTTTCATAAGCGCCTCCGTTATGTTTTAGCTTATCATACCGCATGCGGGAGCGCTTGTAAAGGCCGCGCCCGCGCAGCCGTCGCTTCCGCCCGCCCAAAGGAAATATTTGTTGCAATTTGCGCCGTTTTGCGTTACATTGATTACGATAACAAGCGTGCCCAAAGGAGTCGATCTCATGAACGGACGCGATACAACCCGATTGCTTGCGCTGCTGGCCGCGCTGCTGCTGGCGGCGGCGCTCCTGCCCGCCGTCGCGGAGGGGGCGGACGGAGCCTATTGGAGCTACATGTACGTCAACACGCCAAACGGCAACGCGCTCAACCTGCGCGCCGAGCCGTCGGTGGACGCGTATGTGGTGGTCGGCATTCCCAACGGCGCGCAGGTCGCCGTGCTGGACGAGCCCTACGCCAACCTGTGGGTGAGCTGCGAGTACAACGGCTTTACGGGCTACGTGGCGTCCTCGTACCTGAGCTACGATCCGCCTGTGTACATTGTAACGCCCCGTCCCGCGACCACGGCGCGCGCGACCCAAAGCATGTTTTACGGCTTCCGGCCGTCGTACTATCGGGCGACGGTCACCCCTGTGCGCGAGGCTTCCTTCGTACACATGCGCTACGCCCCGTCCACCTCGCAGCCTGTGGTGCGGGATTACGGCAGCGGCGCGGTGCTGTACGTCTACGCCCAGAACGATTGCTGGTCGCAGGTGCTGGACCCGGAGGGCCACCTGATGGGCTATATGATGACCGAGTTTTTGACCTATGTGGAGCCCCTCGTATTTGATCAGCCCACCGCCACCCCCAACGGGGATTGGTACAACGGCGCGGTCATCACGCCGGTGCCCACGGCGACGCCCTACCCCACCCCGGAGCCGCAAACCGACAGCAACACCAACGGCTGACCCGTCTTTTTGATTCGCGGGCGCTCTCCCGCACGCTGATGAAAACTTGCCCCGCGCGACGCATACTCCGCGCGGACGGCATTGCCTTGCACAAGCGCTCCGGAGCGCAGGCGGAACGCGGCTTCCGCCGTGTTCGCCCATCCGGCGCGTGCATTTTCTTGGTTTTTCTTGCCCTCCGGCTTGCCTTGCCGAGGGCCGGAAGGTATAATGGAGCGGCAACCTGAGCGGCGGCCCTGTCGTCGCGGAACACAAGGAGGTGTCCCTTTTGTCCGATCAAGTGAAGCAGAT
Source organism: uncultured Oscillospiraceae bacterium (assembly GCA_964408185.1). GTDB lineage: Bacteria > Bacillota > Clostridia > Christensenellales > Aristaeellaceae > CAYOYK01. The sequence goes on from CAYOYK010000011.1 coordinate 9,566, forward strand.
CGCCATGCGAATCAAGGATCTTCGTGAGATTTCGGACTACACGGTCGAGCAGATGGCGCAGACGCTCGGCGTATCGCCGGAGGATTACCGCGAGTACGAAGGCGGAGAGACAGATATTCCCATCAGCTTTTTTGTGAAGGTGGGCGAGGTTTTTCATGTGGATATGACCGAGCTGCTCACCGGCGAGGCCCCGCGCCTGAACATCCTCAGCGTCACCCGCGCGGGCAAGGGGCAGGACGTCGTGCGCCGCAACCATTACGTGTACAAGAACTTGGCGTACAACTTTGTCCACCGTAAAATCGAGCCGCTGTACGTTACCGTGCCGCCCACGGCCAACCGCGAGCTGGAGCCCAACAGCCACGACGGGCAGGAGTTTGATTACATCCTTTCTGGCGTGATGCGCATTGTCATCGGCAAGAACGACTTGGTGCTCCACCCCGGCGACAGCGTGTATTACGACTCGCGCAACCCGCACGCCATGCAGGCGCTGGGCGACGAGCCGGTGCATTTTTTGGCGATGGTCATTCCATAAGCCGATCTGGCCCTTCCGCTAAAAATAAAGGAGATTGTGTCCATGCTGGCAGACCGATACATCCGCACGGACTTTGCCGATCAGGAGGAGTTCGAGCGCGGCTTTACGCTGCATATTCCCGATCATTTCAATTTCGCGTACGATATCATTGATGAGTACGCGCGCCAAACCCCGGAGAAGCGCGCGATGATTTGGTGCAATGTCGCCGGGGAGGAAAGAACCTTCACATTCGGCGATTTCAGCCGAATGAGCAACCAAGCGGCCAACGTGTTCGCGGGCCTCGGCCTGCAAAAGGGCGACCCCGTGCTGCTGATGATGAAGCGCCGCTACGAGTACTGGATCGCCGCGCTGGGCTTGCTCAAGCTGGGCTGCGTGCTCATCCCCGCGACGGCCATGCTGCAAAAAAAGGACATCGCGTACCGCGTGCAGGCCTCCTCGGCCAAGGCGATCATCTGCGTGGCTGACGACGGCGTGATCGCGCACGTCGCGGCCAGCAGGCCGGATTGCCCCACGCTGCGCACGCTGCTCACCCTGCGGGACGAGCCGGGCTTCGTCAACTTCACCAAGGCGCTGGAGGCCGCCCCGGATACCTTCCCGCGCCCGGCCGACCTGCCCGGCAACGACGACATCATGCTCATGTACTTTACCAGCGGCACCACGGGCCTGCCCAAAATGGCCGCGCATAGCTGGACGTACCCCATCGCGCAGACCGTCACCGCCGCGTACTGGCACAACGTCGGCGACGACGATATCCACATTGCCGTCGCGGATACCGGCTGGGCCAAGGCGGGCTGGGGCAAGATGTACGGCCAGTGGATTTGCGGCGCGACGCTCTTTGTGTACGACTTTGACCGCTACATCGCCAGCGATCTGCTGCGCATGCTGGCCGAGCACCATGTCACCAGCTTTTGCGCGCCGCCCACGGTCTACCGCTTTATGATCAAGGAGGACATGAGCCGGTACGACCTGAGCGCCCTCCACTGGGCCAACAGCGCCGGCGAACCCCTCAACCCGGAGGTCTACAACCGCTTTCTGGAGGCCACCGGCGTGCAGATCCACGAGGCCTTCGGCCAGAGCGAGACCACTCCGCTGCTGATGACCAGCAAGTACATGCAGCCGCGCACGGGCTCTGCCGGACGGCCCTCGCCCGCCTACGAGATCGCGCTGATCGACGAGAACGGCAACGACGTGGACGACGGCGTGGAGGGCGAAATCGTCATTCGCCTCGATCATGGCCATCCTGCCGGGCTGATCAAGGAATACTACCGCAACCCGGAGATGACCGCCGAGGTGTTCCGCGGCGGCGTGTACCACACCGGCGATATGGCGTGGCGGGATGTGGACGGCTACTTCTTCTTTATCGGGCGGGGGGATGACGTGATCAAGTCCAGCGGCTACCGCATCGGGCCGTTTGAGGTGGAAAGCGCGCTGCTTACGCACCCCGCCGTGCTGGAATGCGCCGTGACCGCCGTGCCCCACCCCGACCGCGGGCAGGTGGTAAAGGCCACCATCGTGCTGACCAAGAACCGCGGCTACGAGCCCTGCGACGAGCTGGTCAAGGAGCTGCAAAACCACGTCAAGGCCGTCACCGCGCCGTATAAGTACCCCCGCATCATCGAGTTTGTGGACGAACTGCCCAAGACCATCAGCGGCAAGATCCAGCGCAAGCTCATCCGCACGCAGGACGAGCAAGCCAAATAACGCAAACGGCCCCGACGAAAGTCAGGGCCGCGTTTCCTATGGCGGATAGAACCCTATTCGTGGCGGAGCACCCCGCGACGTTCTGTACCCCATCCGCAGCGGCGCACCCATCCACCCCCACCCGGAATCCCCTCCCAAAGCATCGACCCCTCCAACGGGCAGAGGGTGCAGGGATTTTATCCCTGCTCAGGGTGCAGGGGCGAGGCCCCTGCGACGTTCTGTACCGCATCCGCAGCGGCGTACCCATCCAACCCCCACCCGGAATCCCCTCCCAAAGCATCGACCCCTCCAACGGGCAGAGGGTGCAGGGATTTTATCCCTGCTCAGGGTGCAGGGGCGAGGCCCCTGCGACGTTCTGTACCGCATCCGCAGCGGCGTACCCATCCAACCCCCACCCGGAATCCCCTCCCAAAGCATCGACCCCTCCAACGGGCAGAGGGTGCAGGGATTTTATCCCTGCTCAGGGTGCAGGGGCGAAGCCCCTGCGAAGGCCCTTGGGGTAGTGGTTCTTGAGCAGCGAATCCGCGTGCTTGGCCCAGCCGAGGGGCAGGCCGTGGTGAACGACAAGCAGATAGCCGGGCGGAGGCTCGGCGGTGAGAGAAGAAACAGGGAGGGCCTCGCCGGAGAGAAAGCGCAGGGCTTGCTCGTCGGTGAGGTCTGCATGGTGCGCGGAATGTGCGAGGAGTGTCATCGCAAGGGCGTGATCCGGCTCGAAGCGGCCGGAGCGGTGCTCGCCAAGGCGCACGCCCGCGCGCAGGAGCTTGAGGCCCGCAACGGGCGGGATCGCGGGGCAGCCGACGAGCGCGCCGCCGATGCAGGCCGTTGGCAGGGGAGGCGACGCAAGGCCGATCTGCCCGCAAAAGGCGGCGTAAGCGGCGCGCGCGGCCGCGCTCACAGGCGCGAGCGCACGGTCGGCGGGCAGCAGCTCGGCGGAAGGACGAACGTTATCGACGATTTCGTCGGAATCATTCGCCTTTTGCAGCAGCGCGACAAAGTGGCCCTCCCCCAGCACGCGGTGCGGGTAGAGCTTGAGCGTGCCGTCCGGCGCGTCCAGCGTGAGCGCCTCGCCGGAGGGCGCGACGCCCGGCAGGCAGAATGGCAGCGGGGAAAGCTCCGGGTGCTCGCGGAGAAGCCACGCGACGTTTTGCTCGTCCTCGGCCTGCGCGAATGTGCAGGTGGAATAGCACAGCCGCCCGCCCGGCTTGAGCAGCGCGACCGCCTGCGTCAGGATGTCCCGCTGCCGCGCGGCGCAGCCCTCCGGCGTGGATTCCGTCCACGCGAGGCGCGTCTCCGGGTGGCGGCGGAACATCCCCTCGCCGCCGCAGGGCGCGTCCACCAGCACCGCGTCGAACAGGCCCGGCCATGCCGACGCGAGGCGCTCCGGCGCGGCGCTGACGACCAAGGCGTTCGGCACGCCCATCCGCTCTAGGTTGCGGCTGAGCACCTGCGCCCGCGAGGGGATCGGCTCGTTGCAGACCAGCAGGCCATCGCCCGCCAGCATGGAGGCCATCTGCGTGCTCTTGCCGCCCGGCGCGGCGCACAGGTCAAGCACCGTCTCGCCCGGACGGGGACACAGCGCGCGCGCCGGGACCATCGCGCTGGGCTCCTGCAGGTAATACGCGCCGGCCTCGTGCAGCGGCAGCGCGCCCGCGCGGCTCTCCGGCGCGAGGGCATAGCCGTCCGGCTCCCACGGAATGCACGAGAAAAGCCCCTCCACGCAGTCCGCGAGGGGCACGTCCGGCTGCTTGAAGGGGTTCGCGCGCAGGCCCCGCGTATAGGGCGCGTCAAGCGCGGCAAAATAAGCGTCCGCCTCCGCGCCAAGCTGCGCGCGCATGCGGCGCTCATAGGCGGCCGGCAGCACGGTCACGGCTCGCGCTCCATCCATTCGGGCCGCATGACCGGGGTCAGCGGGAAGAACATCGCCTGCATGTCCGGCGGAAGCTCCGCGCGCAGGCGCTCCTCGCCCACGCAAAGCCCCACGGGCACGCCCAGCAGCGCGCTCGCGCGCTCCACGATGCGCTGGCCCGCGATCAGATCGGCCGGGGTGGTTTCAGCCTGCAAATTCATGTTGTTGACCAGCCAATCCGGGGTCACGCGGGCCCGCTGGGCGATCAGCCCAAACAGGGCCGCGATATCCTCCGGCGTGGAGGAGAGCGGCCGATAGGGGTTGATTACGTACAGCGCCTGCATGCGCTCCCGGACGGGCGCGATGTACGGCGCGTAGCGGCCCAGCGCCGCCGCGCCCACGTCGTCCCCGCCCACGTCGAATACCACGTGGTCGAAGGGCTGCTCAAATACGGACTGGATCTCCGCCGGGAGCGCCGGAACATCCACCGCCGTCATGGCGAAGGAGGGCATCAGCACCTCCACGCCCTCGGCCTCCAGCAGGTCCTTGCGCTCCGCGCTGCGGAAGTACGGGTTCACCACGTCCAAGTCCACCAGCGCGACGCGGCCGCCGTCCCGCGCGCGCAGGGTGCGCGCAAGCTGTATGGCCAGCTCGGTCTTGCCGCTGCCGTAATTGCCCAGCAGCACGTAATATCCGGCGTTCAGGGGCAGCATGCTATTCCTCTCCCTTGTTGTTGAATCGCTGGGGATAGACCGGCGCATGGAACGCCTGCCGGATGTCCACGGGCGGCTGCAGATCGCGGAGGCTCCGGCTGTCGTCCTCGTCGCCGCCGACGAGGCTTCTCGCGCGCTGCGCAAACGCGCTCAAGCCCGTCTTGGGCTTGCTGGGCTTTGCCTCCGGCTCGCCGTCGTAGTAGCGCACATACGTCGTATCGGGGAAATCCACCTTGTTCCGGGCCTCCTGCGCCTCCAGCTCGTCCTGACTCAGGCCGATGTTCTGCTGAAAGGTCTGGATATCCAGTCCGGGGTGGACAGGCTCGTCCGAGGGCGAGGCGTCGGGCGGGGACGGCTCAGGCGGCTCCTGCGGGCCGGGGTACAGCTCCTCAGGCGTGAGCTGCGGCGCGTAGCCCGCCTGCATATCCTGCAGATACGCGAGGGGCTCCGGCTGCGGCGCGCCGAACGACGGCTCCATGCCCTGCGCGATGCCCGCCGTCTCCTCCAGCGGGCTGCCGGACTGGCCGTCGTAGACGCGCGTGGACGCGTCGCCCGAATCGAAGGTCAGCTCCGGCGCGGCATAATCGCGGCGCGGCGGGGCATAGACCGGGGGCGGTGCAAACACGTCCGGGGCGTAATCCCGGCGGGTGGGATCGTCGAGGGGATAGCCGCCCTGCGGGGCGTACCCGTCTTGCGGCGCGTATCCGTTTTGCGGGGCATACCCGTTTTGCGGGGCATAGCCGCCCTGCGGGGCATACCCGCTTTGCGGCGGGTAGCCGTCCTGCGGCGCGTAGCCATCCTGCGGGGCATAGCCGTTTTGCGGCGCATAATCCCGGCGGGTCGGCTCGTCAAGGGGATAACCATCCTGCGGGGCGTACCCGTTTTGCGGGGCGTAGCCATCCTGCGGGGCATATCCATCCTGCGGGGCGTAGCCGTCCTGCGGCGCATACCCGCCCTGCGGGGCATACCCGTTTGGCCGGGGCTCTTCGTCCGCCGAGGCATACGGCACGTCCGGCTCCCGCTCATCGGGCGGCGCGTCGTCGTCGCCGTGGCGACGCAGGCGGGCCAACCGCGCGCCCCACACGTAATAGGGCCGCCAGCGCAGCAAATAGACGACGCGGTCCACCACAAAGCCGCCCACGCAAAGCGCCACAAAGATCACCAGCCAGTTCCGGCTGATGAACGCCATCAGGCCGTCGCCCGATGCACCGTTCAGCAGGCCCCACACGCCGTTCAGCAGCGCGCGCACCCATCCGAGCAGCAGCGTGAGCAGTGTGTTGGTGTATCCGCTCATGTCGTCTCCTTTCGTCAGGCTGGGCCGTTATTCGCCGAGGGTAAAGCTCGCCTTGTCGGGCGAGATCACATACGTAATCTGGTCGCTGTCCACGCTGTCAAGCTCCAGCTCGATGGGCAGCTCGTATCCATCGGCGGTCAGCGCGCCCACGTCAATGTACGGGCGAACCGAGACGGCCTTGATGCTCCGGAGCGTATTGGTCGGGCCGGTAAGCGTCACGCTTACGTGGCCGATGTCGCAGGCGATTTTGCGATCCTCCGCGCCGCGGAAGGTGAGGGCGAGGCTGTCGAAGCTCTTGCTTTCGATGATCGGGCCGATCTCCACCAGCACGGTTACGGTGTCGGTGCTCAAATAGTCGATCTCGGCGGGCTTGCGCAGGGGAAGCTCGCGCGTGAAGGTCGCGTCCGCGCCGCTCACATCGATAGGCTGATCGGCAAACAGGCTTTCCAGCGCGGCAAGGCCGGTTTCATCCCCGGCGGCCAAAACGCTGGTCGGCGTGGCGGTGACGCTCTTTACCTCGTAGCCGTCCGCGGGCTTGCCCGTTATTAGGCCGTACTCGCTGAGCTGGAGCTCCTTGGTGGGGCACAGCTCCTGATCCACCGTAATGGAGCGCAGGAGCGTCTCGCCGCTGGTGGCGCGCAGCAGACTGCTGCGCAGCTCGTTGCCGTTGGCGTCGCAAAGCACATAGGGCACGCCCGTGCTCACGATCCCGGCGCTGGCCGGGAGCTGGGACACATCAAAATCCACGCGCACGCGCGCCACCTGCTCCACCAAGGAGCGCGGCCCGCTGATGGTGACGGTGGAGGGGCTGACGGTGGTGACCGTGCCGTAGAAGCCCTCCGGCCAAGAGCCGATGCGGTTGACCGAAACGGGAATGCGGTAGTTGGATATGTACTCGTCCACCACCAGCTCGATCTCGGCGGGGGATACGTCCGTTACGGCGCCGTAGCTCGTGGTGCTGGTGGTCACGACGCGCAGGGACTGCACGCCGGTGGAGGTGATCTTGCTCAAATCGACGCGCGGGTTGTAGTTGCTGGCCTGCACGCTGCTGTACACGCGCTGCGGCACCGCCGCGCGCAGCCGCACGCTGATGGGATCGGTCTGGTAGTCCGTGAGCACGATAAAGCCGTTGTTTTGCAGCGTTTCCGCACCGCTGAAGGAGACCTCCACATCGGTAAACACGCGCTCGCGGGTGAGCGTGGGATCCTGCGAGATCAGCCCGGCCCACAGGCCGACGGCCAGCAGCAGGCAAAGCAGCTTCCACGGCCAGTTGTGCGACAGGGTATGCCAAACGCGCCTGGGCAGGCTGCGGATAAAACCCTTCACTACGCCCTTCTGCGCGGGCTTCGGTTCGCTGTTCATGCTGCGCCTCCCTTGCGTCGCTTGGTCTTTTGCAGCAGAGTGCCGATGAGGCTTTGCTCCTTTTCGTGGTACATGCTCAGCAGCACCTGCTCCAGCGCCACGCGGTCGAGGTGGCGGGTCAGGCGGCCCTCCCGCGCCATGGAGATGACGCCGGTCTCCTCGCTGACGATCAGCGTTACGGCGTCGGTCGTCTCGGTTACGCCGAGGGCCGCGCGGTGGCGGGTGCCCAGCTCTCGGCTGATGGACTTGCCCTCGCTGAGCGTAAGGATGCAGGCGGCCGCCATGAGCCGCGTGCCGCGAATGACCACCGCGCCGTCGTGAAGCGGCGTGTTGGGCTCAAAGATGTTTTCCACCAGCGCGCCGGAGATCTCCGCGTCGATGGTGGTGCCGGTCTCGATGATATCCTTCAGGCCGATCTTCTGCTCAAACACAATCAGCGCGCCGACGCGCCGGCGGCTGAGGGACAGCAGGCAGTTGGTCAGCTCCTGCACGATGTGGCTGTTCTCCTGCTGGTCGCTGCCCCGCGAGTTCTCGCGGATGGCGCCGCGGCCGATCTGCTCCAGCGCCTTGCGCAGCTCCGGCTGGAACAAAATCACCAGCACCACCGCGCCGTTGTTGACCACGTTGAGCAGCAGCCAGTTGAGGGCCGTCAGGCCCAGCAGATCGCTGGCGAGGCTTGCCACCACCAGCACGGCCAAGCCCTTGAGCACGGCGCTGGCGCGCGTTTGGCGCGTAAGCATCAGCAGCTCGTAGAGCAAAAACGCAACGATCAGAATGTCGACGACATCGGCTACGGTGGGGCGGTTGAATACATTCCACAGGATGGTCTTGAGGCTCTCCCAGAATGCCTGCACGCGCCGCACCTACTTTCCGCTTAATACCCGGTGCCCTTTATTATACTACATAGATTCCGGTTGGGAAAGGGCGCGGTGTGAATTTCCAATGAACAATTTTGCCGGAGCGGCGGGCGGAGGCCGATCGGCGCTTGTCCGGGGGCGGGGCGCATGCTATAATAGCGTGTGCGGACGGATCCGCCGGACCTGATTCTACATCCGATAAGGGCGGTGCCTATGGAACACAGCGGTCACAGACAGCGGATGCGCGAGTGCTTCCGCGCGCAGGGCTTGGAGGGCTTCGCGCCGCACGAGGTGCTGGAGCTGATGCTCTTTTACGCCATCCCGCAGCGCAATGTCAACCCGCTGGCGCATACGCTGATGGAGCGCTACGGCACGCTGAACGCCGTGCTGGACGCCTCGCCGGAGAGCCTGAGGCAGGTGGAGGGCGTGGGCGAGTACGCCGCCACGCTGATCGCGCTGTTTGGCGCGGTGGGCCGCCGCGCGCAGCGGGAGCTGGGCGGCCCGCGCGAGGCCATCCGCACGCGCGCGGACGCGGAGATGCATTGCGTCCGCCTGCTCGCGGGCGAAAAGCGCGAGTGCTTTTACGCCGTCTGCCTCAACGGCCAGATGGAATTGCTGGGCGATGTGCTCGTGGCCACGGGCTCCATCGCGGACGTGCCCGCCTACCCGCGCGTGGTGGCGGACGCGGTGCTGGCCCGCAACGCGCATTGCGTGCTGCTGTGCCACAATCATCCGGGCGGCTCGCTGCTGCCCTCTCAGCGCGATATCGAGGCTACGGCGGTCATCGAGGGCCTGCTGGAGACCCTTGAGGTGACGCTGTGCGATCATATCATCGTGGCGGACGGGCGGGGGCTGAGCATGGTGCAGGAGCAGTACATCCAGCGCGAGATCACGCCCGGCGGCGTGCTCACCCGCGTCGCGGACAGCTCCGGCGCGGTGCTGCCCAAGCGCCGCCGGATCAAAACGGAGGAAGTATGAACGAACCCAAGAAAAAGCGCTCTGTGCGCGGAAGGATCCTGCGGGTGCTGCTGATTTTGATCGCGCTGGCCGTGCTTGGCTACGGCGCGCTGGTGGGCTATACCTATTACCGGGAGGTCACCGTGGCGGTTCCCACGGCGGCGGACTACGACAGCATCATCGTGCTGGGCGCGCAGGTGAAGCCGGACGGCACGCCCTCCGTGCAGCTGCGCTGGCGGCTGGACAAGGCCGAGGAGATGTACGCCCTCCGCCCGTGCCCCGTGGTGGCGTGCGGCGCGCAGGGCGGCGGCGAGCCCGCCCCGGAGGGGCAGGTCATGCGCGAGCTGATGATCGCCGACGGACTGCCGGAGGATCAAATCTACGCCGAGACCCTCAGCGACGACACGCAGGCCAATATCCAAAACGCCAAGGCGATCCTCGACGGGCTGGGCTGCACCCGCCCGCTGATTGTCACGAGCGACTATCATCTGCCCCGCGCGCTGGAAATCGCCGGCGACGCGGGCGTGGCCGACCCGCAGGGCGCGGGCAGCCTGTGCCGCAACGAGCTGGGCTTTTGGCTGAAGAATCACTGCCGCGAGGCGCTCGCGTGGGTGAAATACTGGGGGATCAAGTACCTCCACCTGCCGCTGTGACCGCCATGAATGAAGAATTGCTTGCCCTGCTGACCGCGCGCCTGCCCCTGCTGGGCGTCCCCCTGCCGACGGACGCCGCGGACAGTCTGGCGCGCTACGGCTCGCTGCTGATGGACTGGAACGAGCGGATCAACCTGACCGGGGACGCGTCCCCGGAGACCGTCTGCGATCGGCTGATCTTGGATTCCCTCGCGCCGCTGGCGGTTGGCGCGGCCTTCCCGGCGGGCGCGTCGCTCATCGACGTGGGCACCGGCGCGGGGCTGCCCGGCCTGCCGCTGGCCATCGCGCGGCCCGATCTGCGCGTCACGCTGCTGGACTCGCTGCAAAAGCGGGTGCGCTTTTTGCAGGCTGTGATCGACGAGCTGGGGCTGCCCAACGCCACCGCCGTGCAAAGCCGCGCCGAGGACGGCGCGCACGGCCCCCTGCGCGAGCGCTTTGATTTGGCGACGGCGCGGGCCGTGGCCGGACTGCCGACGCTGATGGAGTACCTGCTGCCCTACCTGCGCGTGGGCGGGCGCGCCCTTTGCTACAAGGGGCCCGCCGTGGCGGAGGAGCTTGCGGCCGCCGCGCGCGCGTCCGCACTGCTGGGCGGCGGCGCGCCCGTATGCCATCCCGTGCGCGTGCCCGGCCATGAGGATTGGCGGCACACGCTGGTGACCTGCGCCAAAACGCAAAAAACCCTTCGACAGTATCCGCGCAAAGCCGGCACGCCCAGCCGCGAGCCGCTGGGCGTTTCGACGGCGGCCGACGAAAGGCCGCCCCTTTCGCGCGCCGGCAGGGCGATTCCGCGCGAGCGCTGACGAACGATTCCCGTCCCCGCGCGGCAGGAAAGCCCGCCGCGGCCTCGAATGCATGCGACAGGGATGCGTCCGGCGCGCGTCCATACCAAGCGGCGCGCGCGGGCGCGTCCTCCCCACGGGAGGACGGAGGGAAGGCATGCTTCGAGAACCGACGCAGATCGGCTGGCTGCCCATCGACGCGGTGCAGCCGGATACAAAAGCCGAGGCCGCGCAGCCGCGCCGTGCGGGCGAGCCTGCGCTGACGGGACAGGAGCCGTATGGCGACAGCCGACGGGGTACGCCCGCCGCGAGCTGTGCCGAGGCCGCTCTGCCGCGCCGTGCGGGCGAGCTTGTGCTGACGGGGCAGGAGCCGTATGGCGACAGCCGACGGGGTACGCCCGCCGCGAGCTGTGCCGAGGCCGCTCTGCCGCGCCGTGCGGGCGAGCTTGTGCTGACGGGGCAGGAGCCGTATGGCGACAGCCGACGGGGTACGCCCGCCGCGAGCGATGCCGACGAATCAGCTATGGCGGGCGGGCGCGACGCGGTCGGCCGTTCGCTGCTGGGCGCGCAGTCGCTCGCGCCCCGCGAGGGGAGGCCCTTGCTGGGCGGGCTGTTTTTGCCGCCCGTGCCCGTGGAGGCGCTGGGAGACGGACGCTATCGCGCGCTGGATGGCGACGCGCTGCTGTGCCGCTATCGGGAGGCGGGGATGACGCAGGTCGCGGCGGTGGTGCGCGTGGGGAGCGAGCTGGACGAGCGCGTCAACGCGCTGCTTGGCGAGCTGAGCCGGGGCGCGCTGGACTGCTACGATGAGGCCGCCCGCTGCCGCGCGCTCATGGAGGAATGCGGCGCGACGCTGCCCGGCTTGGCCCTGCGGTTGGGCAAAAGCCAAGCGGCGTTGCGCAGGAGGCTCCGGCTGCTCGCCTTGGACGAGGATACCCGCGCCGCGCTGCGCTCCGGCGGGCTGGGCGAGGCCCACGCGCTGCTGCTGCTGCGCATCCAGCCGCCGTCCGCGAGGGCGCGGCTGGCGCGGCAGACCGTCGAGCGGCGGCTCACGGTCGGCCAGCTGGACGACTTGGTGGAGGGCATGCTGCGCCGCCTGCCGGTGCCCGCGCCCGCCGAGGGCCGCGTGCGCCCCGCCATCCGGGATCATCGGCTGTACCTCAACGCCATCCGCGATATCGTGGAGCAGATGCAGGCGGCGGGCCTGCAGGCGCAAATGACGACCGCGCAGGGCGCGAGCCTTGCCGAGATCCGCATTACGGTGCCCCTGCTGCGCGGCTCCCGCGCCTAGCTTGCGAAAACGAGAAAATATGATATACTGAGGAGACCGAATGGGGGGATGGCAATGCGCGGGTCAGTCTGCGCCCTGCTGGCGCTTTGCCTGCTGGCTGCGCCGTCCGCGCGCGCGGAGACGCGCGTGTACACATTCCCCTATGACGAGCCGCCGCAGGAGCTGACGAATACCGCCTATGTGGTTCCGCCGCAGGCGTCCGCCGCGGCGCTGACATTCGCCGGGGATTGCACGCTGGGCGTGGAGTATGCCCAGCGCGGCGCGGCCCGCTCGCTGCCCCGCGTGGTGGCGCGCGAGGGCGCGGCGTACCCCCTGCGCGAGATAAGCCCCTTTTTTGCGCAGGACGATCTGACCGTCGTCAATCTGGAGGGCGTGCTGAGCGACCGCAGCGTCAGCCCCGCCGATAAGACCTACCGCTTTCTCGGCCCTACGGCGCTTACCGAGGTGCTGACGCTCGGCGGCGTGGAGTGCGTCGGGCTGGCCAACAACCACGCCATGGATTACTACCGCTACGGCAAGGACGATACCATCGCCGCGCTGAACGCTGCCGGGATCGCCTACTACGACGACGAGACCGTGACCGTGCTGGTCAAGGACGGCGTGCGCATCGGCCTGACGGGCACGGTGTTCGGGCCGAGCGAGGCCCAGCTTGCGCAGGTGGCGCGGCAGGGCGAGGCGCTCCGCGCGCTGGGCTGCGCCTACTGGATCCACACCATCCACATGGGCACGGAGTACGCCAAGACGCTCCACTCCTCCCAAATCAAGATGACGAGCGCGCTTTCCGCGCTGGGGGTCGATTTGGTGGTGGGCGCGCACCCGCACATCGTGCAGGGCGCGGCGCTTTCGGGCGATACGCCCGTGGTGTACAGCCTTGGCAACTTTTGCTTTGGCGGCAACTTTAACCCGCCGGATCACGACGCGTGCCTGCTCCGGGTGGAGCTGACATTCGCCGACGGCCAGCTTACGGGCCGCGCGCTGCGGCTGTACCCCATCAGCGTCAGCGGACACGACGCGTACAACGACTATCAGCCCCGGCGGCTCTCCGGGAACGACGCGGAACGCGTGCTGGATAAAATGCGCGCCATGTCCGACGTGCAGATCGGCCCGTATGACGAGCTGGGCGGCGCGCTCATCGCGCTGCCGGATACGCCCCGATCCGACCAATGAGGGAGGGAACCCAATGGAACCTTTGGAAACAAACGCTTTGCAGGAGATGCGAGCCCACGGCTTTGAGGTGGCGGAGCTCAAAACGGGCACGGAGGCCCGCGAGTATCTGCTGGCGCATATCGCGCCGGACGCGCGCGTCGGGCTGGGCGGCTCCGTGACCATCCGCGATATCGACGCGGTGTCGGCGCTGGAGGCGCGCGGCCAAACGGTGGGCCGCGAGGACGCCCGCACGGCGGATGTGTTCCTCAGCTCCGCCAACGCGGTCACGCGGGACGGCATGCTGGTGTTTATCGACGGCAACTGCAACCGCGTGGGCGCGATCCTGGACGGCCCGAAGGACGTCTATTTCGTCGTCAGCCGCAGCAAGCTGGTGGACGGCGGCATCAACGCGGCCGTGGCGCGCATCAAGCAGGTGGCCTGCCCGCAGAACGCGCGCCGTCTGGGCCGCCAAACGCCCTGCGCGCAGACGGGCCTATGCAAGCCCGCGCAATGCGAGCAGAGCATGTGCAGCGCCACGGTGGCGCTGGAGCGCGTGCCGCACGGCCGCCATATGACCGTGCTCTGGGTGGAGGAAGCGCTGGGCTACTGAACCCGCATTTTGCAAGCGATCGGCCGCCTCCGCTCCGCGCGGGGCCGCCGTGGCTTGGGTTTTTTTTCGCAAAGCCACAAAAAAACCACGTCAGCCTGCAAAAAAAGGGTGGCGTAGTTTTTGCGCTTATGGTAAAATAATAGAACGTCCCGCGCGCTAGCGCCCGGACGAAGCTGATGAAAGAACGGTGACTCCATGAACCGTGCTCCGCGCCTGCGGGAGGCGCTGCACCTGGCCCCCAACGAGGCGGCCCTGCTGCATAACCCGTCCAATATGTTCTATGTGTCCGGCTATACGGGCGAGGGCGCCGTGCTGGTGTGCGCGGACAGCCAAGCCGTGATCACGGACTTCCGCTACACCGAGCAGGCCGAAAACGAGGCCTCCGGCTTCGCGGTGGAAATGACCCGGAAAGGCCGCACGGAGAACGACGTGCTCGCGGAGCTCGTCGCGGGCCGCAAGCTGGATACCCTCTACTTTGAGGACGCGTATGTGACCGTCCGCACGTTGGAAAGCCTCAAGTCCGCGCTGCCCAAGGTAAGGTTCCTCAGCATCCACGGCGCGTGCGAGGAGCTGCGCCAGATCAAGGATGAGGACGAGATCAGCCGCATCGCCGCGGCCTGTCAGGTCACCAGCGACGCGTTTGAGCACGTGCTCGGCGTGATCAAGGACGGCATGACCGAGCGGGACATCGCGCTGGAGCTGGAGTTCTACATGTTCCATCACGGCGCGCAGAGCACGAGCTTTTCCACCATCGTGGCGGCGGGCGCTCACGGCTCGCTGCCGCATGCCCAGCCCGGCGACCGCAAGATCCAGCGCGGCGATATGATCACCATGGATTTCGGCGCGCGCGTCAGCGGCTATTGCGCCGATATGACCCGCACCGTGGCCTTCGGCCAGCCCAGCGACGAGATGAAGCGCGTGTACGATACCGTGTACCGCGCCCAGCTCGACTCGCAGGACGCGCTGATGGCGGGCAAGGTCTGCAAGGATATCGACGCGGTGGCCCGCAGCTACATCGATTCTCAGGGCTACGAGGGCCGCTTCGGCCACGGCTTGGGCCACAGCCTTGGCATCGACATTCACGAGAATCCCCGGCTGAGCCTGCTGTGCGAGGAGAAGACACTCCCCATGCAGGTGCTCACCGTGGAGCCCGGCGTCTACCTGCCGGGCATAGGCGGCGTGCGCATCGAGAACACCTGCGTGGTGCTTGAGGGCGGCTGCCGCGCGCTTACTCCCGCCAGCCGGGAGCTTATCATCCTGTAACACCCATACCATCTTGAACGGAGGAATACCATTATGATGACGGCAGGCGATTTTCGGAAGGGCATTACCATTGAGTGGGACGGCGGCGTGTGGACGATCGTGGACTTTCAGCACGTCAAGCCCGGCAAGGGCGCGGCGTTTGTGCGCACAAAGATCAAAAACGTGCTGACGGGCGCGGTGGTGGAACGCAGCTTCAACCCCACCGACAAAATGCCTCGCGCGATCATCGAGACCAAGGATATGCAGTACTCCTACGCCGACGGCGACCTGTACTACTTCATGGACATGGAGACCTACGACCAGATCCCCCTCAACAAGGATCAGGTGGAGGACGCCATCCCCTACGTGAAGGAGGGCACCAACGTCACCGTCAAGTTCTTCAAGGGCAACGCGTTCAGCGTGGCCGCGCCCAACTTTGTGGAGCTGGAGATCACCGATACCGAGCCGGGCTTTAAGGGCGATACCGCCAGCAACACCTACAAGCCCGCCACGCTGGAGACCGGCTACACCCTGCAGGTGCCGCTGTTCATCAACACGGGCGATCGCGTCCGCGTGGACACCCGCACCGGCGAGTACATGGAGCGCTGCTAAGCGAAGGAGTAGCTTATGAGCAAGCTGAGCGACCGCGCAAACTATCTGCGCGGTCTGGCCGCCGGAATGGAGCTTCCCGCCGAAAAGAACGAAACCAAGCTCATTACCGAGCTGCTGGAGCTGATCGGCGACATGGCGCAAAAGATCGAGGAGCTTGACGCGGACATCGGCGAGCTGGACGAGTATGTGGAGTCCATCGACGACGATCTGAGCGACATGGAGGAGACGCTTTTCGGCGACGAGGAGCACGACCATGACGACGAGGACGGCGAGGACGAGGAATACTCGCCCGATATGCGTCAGCCCATCGCGTTTGATTGCCCCAACTGCGGGCAGTCCGTCACCCTCAAGGCCGAGGAGATCGACTTTGAGGAGAGTCCGCTCTGTCCCAAGTGCGGTAAGCCCTTCTTCCCCGATGTCATCGAGGGCGAGGGCGACGACGGGGACGACGAAGACTAACGCCCTTCAGCCGCAAAGGGCCAAGGCTGCGGGAGGGCCGCCGCCTGCCGGGCCGCGGGGCGGCCTGTAAACAGCGCCCCCCAAACCGCGCCCCGTAAACCGCGCGGCGGCGTCAGCCGGCGCTCCGGCGCGGCGCTGTTCGCGGCGGCAACGCACAGGCAAGGGGTTATCAGCATTTCGGGGTTCGCCGCGCCATCAGCGCGGCGGGCCCTTTTGCGTTTCGCGCGCATAAATACATTTCCAATGCTTTACAAGCCCGGAGCCATCCCGTATAATAGCCACAGCGGCTCGCGCCGACAGCGCACGCGTCGGACGCGCAACGGCCGCCGGACTCATCCCGTCGGGAGACGGAGATCGTCGGGTATCCTTGTGAACCCGAACGGAGGGATAGGTATGAAATCTGCGAAACTGAACGAACTGGTTCTGCTGGCACTGTTTACCGCGCTGATCGTGCTGCTGGGCTTCACGCCGCTGGGGCTGATCCCGCTGGGCTTCATCAACGTAACGACGCTCTGCATCCCGGTGATCGTGGGCACGCTGCTCATGGGCCTGCGGGACGGCATGGTGCTGGGCGCGGCCTTCGGGCTGACCAGCTTTGCGTCGGCGCTGCTCAAGCCCAGCACGCTGGTGGCGACGCTGATGGGGGCCAATCCGGCGCTTGTGCTGGTGATGTGCCTTGTGCCGCGCCTGCTGCTGCCCGTGAGCACGCATTTGGTGTACCGCGCTTTTGGGCACAGGCGCGAGCAGATCGCCGTGGCGACGTCGGCGGTGGCCGGGTCGCTGACGAATACGGTGTTCTATTTGGGGCTGATGCTGCTGTTTTACGTGCTCTGCGGCATTGATTCCGCGCCGGTGCTGGGGCTGATCGGCGGCACGGCGGCGATTGCCGGCTCCTGCGAGGCTGTGGTGGCCGCCGTCGTCACCATGCCCATCCTCGCGGCGCTAAAGAAGCTGCGCAGCCGCTGACCTCGCGGAGAAACAGGAGGGACGGGCATGATCTTTACCATGGACGTGGGCAACACCAACATCAAAACCGCGCTGTTTGAGGGCGCGGAGATGAAAAAATACTGGCGGATCTCCACCAGCAAGACCTATACCTCGGACGAGTACGGCATTTTGCTGAGCAATCTGTTCGCGCACGAGGGCGTGGAGCGCGCGCAGGTGGAGGGCGTGGCGATATCCAGCGTGGTGCCCACCATCAACTTTACGCTGGAGCACATGTGCAAAAACTACTTTGGCATAACGCCCATGTTCGTGGCCCCCGGCATCAAGACCGGCATCAACATCAAGTACGAGAACCCGCGAGAGCTGGGCAGCGACCGCATCGCCAACGCCGTGGCCGCTTTCGATCAGTACGGCGGGCCGTGTGTGTTCATCGATTTTGGCACCGCCACCACATTTGGCGCGCTGGACGCGCAGGGGAACTTCCTCGGCGGCTGCATCTGTCCGGGCATCAAGCTGGCCAGCGAGGCCCTCGTATCCGGCGCGGCCAAGCTGCCCCGCTTCGAGCTGGTCAAGCCGGAAAGCGTCATCGGCCGCACCACCGTGACCAACCTGCAGGCGGGCCTGATCTACGGGTACATCGGGCAGGTGGATTATCTGGTGCGGCGCATCCGCAAGGAGCTGGGCGCGCCCAACGCGTTTGTGGTCGCCACGGGCGGCATGGCGCGGCTGGTGGCGCAGGACGACCAGACGATCAACAAGCTGGACGGGCTGCTGACGCTGAAGGGCCTGCGCGTACTGTACAATCGGAATCACTAGGAGGCGTTGCATATGAAGGACGTGACCATCGGCTTTCTGGGCTGCGGGAACATCGGCGGGGGCGTGTGGCGGCTGCTGCACGGCTTTGAAAAGGAGATCGCCCATCGCACCGGCCTGTGCTTTCACATCAAAAAGGTGCTGGTGCGCGATGTGCACAAGGACCGCGGCATCGATATCCCGGACGGCGTGCTGACCACCTGCGCCGAGGAGGTGCTTGCCGACCCGGAGATCCGCATTGTGGTGGAGTTTTTGGGCGGGGAGCATCCCGCCTGCGAATGGATGAAGCAGGCGCTGGAGAACGGCAAGACGGTCGTCACGGCCAACAAGGTCGCGCTGGCCCTGCACTGGCCGGAGCTCCAGCATGCCGCCATGCAAAGCGGCGCGGGCCTGTACTTTGAGGCCGCCGTCTGCGGCGCGATCCCCGTGATCCACGCGCTCAACGACAGCCTGCAGGCCAACCGCATCAGCAAGATCTACGGAATTGTCAACGGCACGACCAACTACATCCTCACCCGAATGAGCAAGGAGGGCGAGAGCTACGCGGATGTGCTGCGGGACACGCAGCGCCTTGGCTTGGCCGAGCCGGACCCGGCCGCCGACGTGGAGGGCCTCGACGCGGCCTACAAGCTGAGCATTCTCACAAGCCTCGCGTTTCACGGCCGCGTGCCGTTTGAGAGCGTCTACGTCGAGGGCATCACGCATGTCAGCCCGGAGGATATCGCCTTTGGACAGGAGCTGGGCTACACGCTCAAGCTGCTGGCCATCGGCAAGCGCAGCGGCCTCACGGTGGAGGCTCGCGTGCACCCGACATTCATCCCCAACGAGCACCCGCTGAGCAACGTGAGCGGCTCGTTCAACGCGGTATTCCTGCACGGCCACGCCTGCGAGGACATGATGTTCCAAGGCCGGGGCGCGGGGGATTACCCCACGGCCAGCGCCGTGGTGAGCGACCTTGTGCGGGCCGCCTCCACCGACGCGCATCCCTACCCGACATTCGAAAACGCCGAGCATCCCGCCCATCCGCTTGTGTTTGACGACGACTGGCATTGCGCCTACTACCTGCGCCTGCGCGCGGTGGACGAGCCGGGCGTGCTGAGCCGCATTACCAAATGCTTTGCCGATCAGGGCGTGAGCATTGCGGCCATGCAGCAGAAGGGCGAGCAGCGGGACGGCCGCGTGCCGCTGGTGTTCATCACCCACGAGGCCGGCGAGAAGGCCGTGCAGCAGGTGATGGCCAATCTGGATGGGGCCATCGCCACGGTGGAGAGCATGATCCGGGTGGAGAAGGAATAGGAGAACAAAACCGGAGAGCGCCTCAACAAAGCGGCAGATCCACTTTGCTGAGGCGCTCTTTGCTATACCACAAAGCCCCCGTTGACCCCCAGCGTCTGCCCGGTGATAAACCCGGCCTTGTCCGAGGCCAAAAAGAGCAGCGCGTCGGCCACGTCCTCCGGCGTGCCAAGGCGGCCCAGCGGAGTTTCCTCCGCGAGGGCCGTCAATGTCGCGTCGTCATAGCCGCGCAGCATATCGGTGCGAATGCAGCCGGGGCATACGCAGTTGACGGTTATGCCGCTGGGCCCCAGCTCCTTGGCGAGGGCCTTGCTCAGGCCGATGAGCCCGGCCTTGACGGCGGAATAGGCGGCCTCGCAGCTCGCCCCCACCTGCCCCCACATGCTGGATACGAACACGATGCGTCCGCTCCGCCGCGCCACCATGCCGGGAATCGCCTCCTGCGCCATGTAAAACGGCGCGGACAGGTCTACGGCCAGCAGCCGGCTCCAATCATCGGGGGTTACGTCGGTCACAAGCCCGGTGTGGGCGATCCCCGCGTTGAGGATCAGCGCGTCGATATGCATCAGACGCTTGCGGGCCTCGGCCACGGCGGAGACGGCCTCGGCGCGGTCGGCCAGCTCGGCGCGCAGCGCGACGGCCCCGGTCTCGGCGCGGAGGGCCTCGGCGGCCGCCTCGCTGCGGCAATAGGTGAACGCGGTCTGCCACCCCGCGCGCGCAAAGGCGCGCACCGCCGCCGCGCCGACGCCCCGGCTGCCGCCCGTGATCAAAACCGTCCGCATAAGGCCTCCTGTTCTCCCGCTAAAAAAGGCGGGCGCTCGCATAGGGAGCCGTCCGCCAAAGGGCTTAGAACATCTTTTTCTTCCACAGGAGGAAGAACGCCGCCCCGCTGGCCACGACGCTCATGCCCAGCACAATCCAAAACCCGCTGATGGTATTCTGCCACGGCACGCTGGTGTTCATGCCCCAGTACGAGGCAAACAGCGTGGGAATCGCCAGCACCACGGTCAGGCTGGTGAGGATCTTCATTACGATGTTGAGGTTGTTGCTGATAATGGAGGCGAACGCGTCCATCGTGCCGCTCATGATATCGCGGTAGATGGCGCACATCTCAATGGCCTGCTTGTTTTCAACAATGACGTCGTCCAGCAGGTCGGCGTCCTCCGGGTATTTGCGCAGCATATCGGTGCGCATCAGCTTTTCCATGACCATTTCGTTGCCCTTAAGCGACGTGGAAAAGAACACGAGGGATTTTTCCAGCTTCATCATTTGCAGCAGCTCGCGGTTGCGCATGCTGGCCTGCAGGCGCTCCTGCACAAACATGCTGGCCTTGTCGATCTGCTTGAGGTACGCGAGGAACCGCCCCGCGTTGCGGTACAGGAGCTGCAGGATAAACCGCGTGCGCTTGAACGTCCAAAAGCCGCGGATGCGCTCCTCGGTAAAATCGGTAATAATGGGCGTTTCGCGCGTGGAGACGGTGATGATCACATCGTCCACCATGATGATGCCCATGGGGATGGTGGAGTAGCTGTATCCGTTTCCGTCGCTCTCCACATAGGGAATGTCCACGATGATGAGCGTCTGGTCGTCCTCGCGCTCGATGCGGGCGCTCTCCTCCTCGTCCAGAGCGGCCTGCAAGTAGGTCGGGTCGAGGGCGAAGCGCGCGTTCAGGCCGTCGATCTCCTCGCGGGTCGGGCTTTGGAGGTGAATCCAGCAGCCCTTCTCGAAGGTGGAGATCTCGGTCAGGTGATCGTCCACAGTCAGATAGATTTTCTTCAAACAAAAAGCCTGCCTTTCCGTTCGCCGCGGTGCGCGGCGGGCTTCCGGCAGGAGGAGCGCAGAAGAAATACGGCCGCTATGCCGCCCTTGCGCCGAGCTGTCGGAGCCATTGAATTGTGGGGAAACCGGGTCTACTGTACGGGTCCGCGTCCACGAAGGGCTCCTCCTTTTCGGCGTGAATAGCGCGCGGGCCAGCCGCGCCGCCGGGCGTAGCCGCCCATATGCCTACACTCTATCATAAACTCTTTTGGCGGAAAAAGTCAACCGCGCGTCAAACTTTTCTGCGGGCAAACGCGCCGCGCGGGCGTTCCATACGGGAGAAAATTGTGGTACAATTGGGGGGATTGAATGGCGGCGCATCTGCCGGAAAGCATAGGAGGCGCGCTATGACAGCCGATTTTTCCAAGAGCCTGTTTTCGCTGATCTGCAACGCAATCATCGTCGTATGGACGGCGATCTCGGTCTATCGCGGGTACTGCCCGCGCGGCGAGGATGGCAAGCGCCATCGCAGCGCAAAGACATTCCGCTACTTTACCACGGATTCCAACATACTCGCCGCGCTGAGCGCCTTGGCGCTGATCCCGTTTGGCGTGATCGGGGTGACGGGCGGCGGCTTTGCGCTGCCCGTGTGGGCCGTCGCGCTCAAATACGCGGGCACGGCGGCCGTGACGGTCACATTTTTGACGGTGATGCTCTTTTTGGGGCCCACGCAGGGCTATCGGGATATGCTGGCTGGCGACGGCCTGTACATGCACCTCATCGGCCCGGTGCTGGCCGTTGTGTCCTTTTGCGTGCCGGAGGCGGGCGTGCCCATCGGCTGGCCGCAGACGCTGCTGGGCCTGCTGCCCACGCTGCTTTACGGGGGGATCTACTGGCTGCAGGTCGTCGCTCGCGGTGAGGACAACGGCGGCTGGCCTGATTTTTACGGCTTCAACCGCAACGGCAAATGGCGCTGGAGCATTGCGGTGATGGTCTCCTGCGCGTACCTCGTCGCCATCGGGCTGATGCTGCTGCACAATCTGCCGGGCTGATACGCCGGAGGAACACGCGCAATTCACCGGCGCGTCGGGATTTGATACCGATCCGTATCGGTCAGCCCAAGGGCCTCGGCCACCGCGGGCAGCGCCGTCGTCACGCCGGGCAGCGCGTCGGGATGATGCGCGTCCGAGCCGCAGTAGAATTTGCAGCCGGCCTTCTTTGCCAGCCGATAGGGCCTCAGCCAATCCTCCGGGCGCGCCTGCCAAGCCGGGAAGGCGCTGGCGTTCAGCTCCACGCCCGTTCCGCGCGCGGCGTATTTGTCCATCGCGCGGAGAAAGCGCTCCTCGTCCAGCAGCGCCATAACGTCCGCCACGCAGCCCTCGAAGAACAGCGAAGGGTCGGTCAGGTGCGAAAGCCCGATCTTTTCAAACGGGAGATCAAGCGCCGCAAGCTGCTCAAGGCGCTCGGTGAGCAGCGAGGCCATTTGGCGCTCCGTTACCACGCTCAGCGGGCGCACATAGCCCTTGGAGTGCATGTGGGTCAGCGGCACGGAGACCAAATCAAACTCGTCAAAGTGCGGGCGCGTCAGCGTAAGGCGGTCGCCGCCCATGTACTCCACCTCGCAGCCGAAGCGCAGCGCCAACGGCAGCCCGGTTGGCAGCGGCAGCAGCCGCTTGACGTGGGGGAGGTCCTGCGGCGCGTACCATTCGCTCACGCCGGGCACGTCGCCGTCCCACAGGTGGTCGGTATAGCATACGCCGGAGTATCCGGCGCGCACGGCGTATTCCGCAATGCCCCGCGCGCTCATGGCCGGATCGGCGCAGCAGGTGGACAGGCTCGTGTGGACGTGATAGTCGTGGTCGCACAGGAACGCGCTCATGGGGGAAGGCCTCCTATCGCATCGGGCTACCGCGCCTGCGGCAGGCGCTCGCCATCCTCATCCGGGAGCGGGGCGGCGCTCGCCGCGTGCTCCACCAAACGAATGCCGATAAAGTTTTTGTACGCCGGAATGGCGCACACCAGCACGCAGCCCACGGCGGCGATCATGTGCCCCGTGACCAGCGCGCCGCCCACGCAGCAGACCGCCACCACGGAAAACGTAACAAAGCTCCTGCGCTCGTTGGGCCGTATCACCCAAATCAGCGAAAAAAACAGGTAGAAGAAGATCAGCGCCCCTACGGCGAAGCTGTACGGCAGCAAGCCCGCCAGCGAGCCGAAGGCCGGGGCGATGGCCTTGCCGCCGCCAAAGCGGTATATCGGGGCCATGGCATGGCCCAGCACGGGGGCAAGCATCACCAGCGGCAGAAGGGGAAAATCGTACGGGACGCGGCGCGTCGCCAGAAACACGGGCAAAAAGCCCTTGCCCAGCTCCAGCAGCAGGCACAGCAGCCCGATGGGCACGCCCGCGTAGGTAAACGCGTTGGCGGAGCCAGGGTTGTGGTCCTTGCTGACCTTGGTCACATCCACGCCCTTCAGCAGCTTGGGCACATGATAGCTAAACAGCACGCCGCCGAGCGCAAAGCCTGTCAGAACAAAAAAGATAGAAGTCCAAAAGAAGCCGTCCATGCGCGCATCCCCTTTGATCGGGTCGGGTCGTTCAGCTTTCGAGTTGCAGGGTCTGATCCAGGATATCGTCCGCGGCGCGCGGGTTGATGAGCTCGCGCTGGCAGCGGAGCATGGCTTCGCAGGCGGCGGGGTCGCGGGCGAGGCGCACGGCGGCCTGCACGCTGGCGGCGGGGCTGTCCGTGGCGATGGACGCGCCCCGATCGCCGAAGAACCGGGCGTTCTCCGTTTCGCAGCCGGGGATGGGCGCCGTGTGGACGGTCGGCACATTTTTGATGGCGGCCTCGGTGCTGCTCAGGCCGCCCGGCTTGGTAAGCAGCACGTCGCACGCGTCCATGTACAGGGCGACCTCCTTGGTAAAGCCGATCGCCCGCAGCCGCGGCTCGTCCGGGTATCGGCTCGCGAGGGTCTCCGTGAGGCGCGGGTTGTTGCCCGTGAGCACCAGCACGCGGGCGGAGGGATCGGTTTGCTTCAGCAGGCCGTCCACCAGATCCGGCACGTCGCCAAAGCCCATGGAGCCCGTCATCAGCAGGTACAGCTTGCCCTCGCGCCGCAGGCCCAGCTTGGCCCGCGCGGTCGGCTGCGGCGTTTTCTCGCGGAAGCGCGCGCTCACCGGGATGCCCGTCACCGCCAGCCGATCGGGCGCGAAGCCCTTGCTCTCGTACTCGGCGCGCAAATCCTCGTGCGGGATGAAAAACACGTCCACGTCGGTCTCCTCCCAAAAGGGAGAGCAGGTATAATCGGTCGCCACGCCGTAGCTGCGCACGTTCAACCCGTGGCGGCGCAGGTAGGTAAGCGCCTCGGCCGGGAAGAGATGCGGCGAGAACACCGTGTCAAAGCCGTTTTGCGTAATGTAATCGCCCAGCGCCTTGGCGTAGAGCGTATTGGCAAAGTACACGGGCGAGCGGCGCTTTGCGCTGCTGATCAAATCGCCCGCGTAATACAGCTTGCCAAACAATCCCGGTATACGCTGCGTGATTTTGATGTATCCGCCGCTCACGGTGCGGGACGTGCCGCGGCTCGCAAAGGCGAGCGTATCGCGCATCTCGCAGGGGATGCCGCGCGCCGTCAGCGCCTCCGTCAGGGCTCGTCCGGCCGTGTTGTGGCCGCCGCCCGTGTTGCAGCTGAGCACCAGCGCCTTCAATACCGCCCGCCTCCTTTGGTTGATAAGCTCGCGTCTATTCTATCACATTTCGACAGAAAACGCGAGGGCCTTCGCGGGGAGCGCGGCTCTCCAAGCCCCTCGCGGGTTTCATCGACAGGGCGAGCTCTCAGGCGCGGCCGTCCGCTTCGGCATTGCAAAGCGCCGTCAGCTCGCCGCATACGGCCTGCGCGCAGTCCGCCGCGCGGAAGGAGCCGGCCCACAGCGCACGCGCCGCCGCGCGCCGCGCAAGCTGCGCCTCGCACGGCTCCCGCGCCAGCGCGAGCAGGCCGTCGCAGATCGCCCGCGCGTCCGCGTCGGCGGGCAGCAGCACGCCCGTGCCGGCCGTGACCAGCTCCGGCACGCCGCCCACGGCCAGCCCAAGCAGCGGGATCCCGGCCGAAAGCGCCTCCATCATGCTGACGGGCAGGCCCTCGCTGGAGGAAACGTTGGCCAGCGCGTGGGGACGGAGCGCCGCGTATTCCACCGCCAGCGAGGCGTTGGGCACGCGCCCGCGCAGCTCGATTTGCAGCTCCGGGCGGGCGGCGGTCAGCGCGCTTGCCTGCGCGCGAAGCTCCGGCAGCAGCGCGCCGTCGCCAAAGTGCACCCAGCGCAGCGGAACGCCCTCCGGCCAGAGCGCCAGCGCCTCCGCGAGCAAGCGCACGCGCTTGACGGGAATCACGTTGGAGCAGCTGACCACCGTAAACACGCCGTCCGGCGCGGGCGGCTCCGTCTGCGCGAAGCCCTCGCAGCCCAAGTACCGCGCCTGATACTTGGGGCCGTCCGGTCGGCTCCAGCGGCGCAGATAGTAGGCCTTGCCCTGCTCGCATACGAAGAACAGCCGGTCCAGCCGCCGGTCGATGCAGGGGCGGTACGGGAGCCAATCCTGCTTTGCGGCGGCCTGATACAGGTCGTAGCCGTGCGCGCGGGCCGCGAAGCGCAGGTCGGGAAATCGGCCTTTCAGCCGCGCGAACGCGTAGGTCTGCGGCGTCGTCCAAAAAAAGTAGAGCACGCCCTCGGAGGGCTGCTTTTGCAGATATTTGCGCAGGCAGCGCTGATAGCGCAGCGCCCGCGCCCCGTGCACCCAAATCACGGACGCGCGCCGCGCCCACGCTCGGAGGGAAACTCCCCGCCGGGCCGCGAGCAGCTCGCGCCAAAAATCGGCCTGAAACAGCGCCATCGCCAAATAGAGCGCCAGCGGGCGGGCGTTGCGCAAACGCTCCACGCGCACGCCGTCCGGCAGAGGCTCCACCGGCTCCTCGCCCCACACGCGGAAGGGCAGCAGCGTCACATCGAAGGCGCGGGCCAGCGCGCGCAGCTCCGCGTGCAGAAAGCTCGCCTCCTCAGCGGTAAACGGATAGCTTTCGGTGATCAAATAAAGCGGCTTCATACATCTCTCCTGTGGCGCGCGGGGGACGCGCGCACGCACAGTATAGCAGATAGCGCCGCGCGGGGCAAGGCGGCGGATTGACAAACGCGGCGTTCCCAAGTATCATAACGCATAGAAACGGAGGCGGCGGCATGGTGCTGTTGGGGATCGATCCGGGGCTTGCGACGCTTGGCTGGGGCGTGATCGACGCGGCGGGCGGGCGCTCGCGGCTGATCGACTACGGCGCCATTCTCACCACGCCGGAGCAGCGCCTGCCCGACCGCCTGAAGCAGATCGGCGCGGACATGGACGCGCTGCTGCTGCGCTTCCAGCCGGAGGAGATCGCGTTTGAGGAGCTCTTCTTCGCCAAAAACGTCACGACCGCGTTCACCGTGGGCGCGGCGCGCGGGGTGAGCATCGCCCGCTGCGCGGAGTATACCGATAAGCTGTACGAGTACACGCCCATGCAGGTCAAGCAGGCCATCGTGGGCTACGGCAAGGCGGAGAAGCGCCAAATCCAGCAGATGGTCAAGCTGATGCTGCGCATGGAGGAGATCCCCCGCCCGGACGACGCGGCCGACGCCCTCGCCATCGCCATGACGCACGCGGCCGTGGGGCCGCTCAAAACCGAGTTTCGCATGAAATAACGCCCGTTGGGAGGCCGAACGATGATCTCCATGCTCAAGGGAACCATCCTGGACAAGGACGCGAACGAGGCCGTGCTGATGGCCGGGGGCGTCGGCTTCCGGCTGCTGTGCTCAGGCAACACAGTCTCCATGCTGCCGCAGGCCGGCGGCGAGGCGACGGTGTACACCTACCTCTCCGTGCGCGAGGACGCGATGGAGCTGTACGGCTTCCTTACCAAGGAGGAGCGCGCGATGTTTCGCAGCCTGATCTCCGTAAGCGGCATCGGGCCGAGGAGCGCGCTGTTTGTGCTGGGCAGCATGCCGCTGAGCGACCTGCGGCTCGCCATTTTAACGGGCGATACCGCCGCGCTCAGCCGCGCGCAGGGCGTGGGCAAAAAGACCGCGCAGCGCATCGCGCTGGAGCTGCGCGACAAGCTGGCCAAGGACGCGCTGTCCGACGAGAGCGCCTTTGCCGCCGCTGATCTGGCCGGGGACGCGCCCATCGCTCACGATGCGATCAGCGAGGCGATGCAGGCGCTCAAGGCCCTCGGCTACTCCCCGCAGGAGGCCACCGCGGCCCTCCGGGGCGTCAAGGGGCAGGCCGATACCGCCGACGAGCTGATCCGTCTGGCGCTGAAAAAGATGATCCAATCGGAGTAACGGGCTGATCGCCTGAAAGAATCGAGGCTTCGTGATGCAAGACGACGAACGGCTTCTATCCACCGCCTTCCGCGCCGAGGACGAGCAGGAGGCCTCCCTGCGCCCCAAGACCCTTGGCGAGTACGTGGGGCAGGAGGCCATCAAGCAGAGCCTGCGCATCAGCATTCAAGCGGCGCTGAAGCGGCGGGAGCCGCTGGACCACCTGCTGCTGTACGGCCCTCCCGGATTGGGCAAGACCACGCTGGCGGGCATTATCGCGTCCGAGATGGGGCAGAGCATTCGCATTACCAGCGGCCCCGCCATCGATCGCCCAGGCGATCTGGCCAGCATCCTTACCAACCTTGCGCCCGGCGACGTGCTGTTTATCGATGAGATCCACCGCCTCCCCCGCGTGGTGGAGGAGGTGCTCTACCCCGCCATGGAGGACTACGCGCTGGATATCATGATCGGCAAGGGGCCGACTGCGCGCAGCATCCGGCTCGACCTGCCCAAGTTTACGCTGGTCGGGGCCACCACGCGCGCGGGCCTGCTCAGCGCGCCGCTGCGCGACCGCTTTGGCATACTGTACCGGCTGGAGATGTACACGCCCGCCGAGCTGGCGCGCATTGTGCGCCGCAGCGCGGGCATCCTGCACGTGGAGGCGACCGACGACGGCGTGCTGGAGATCGCCGGACGCAGCCGGGGTACGCCGCGCATCGCCAACCGCATGCTGCGCCGCGTGCGCGATTACGCGCAGGTGGAGGCCGACGGCCGCATCACGCCGGAGGTCGCGCGGGCGGGGCTTGCGATGCTCAACGTGGACGAGCTGGGGCTCGATCAGGTGGACCGCACCATGCTGCGCACGATGATAGAAAAATTTGGCGGCGGGCCGGTGGGGCTGGATACGCTCGCCGCGACGACGGGCGAGGACGCGACCACCATCGAGGACGTGTATGAGCCGTACCTCATGCAGCTTGGGTTCATCATGCGCACGCCGCGCGGGCGCGTGTGCATGCCCGCCGCGTACACGCATTTGGGGCTGGCCGAGCCGGACGCGGAGCCGTCCGCCGACGGCGAGCAGATCAAGTTTTAGAGGCGATTGCATGCTGACCAAGGATTTTGATTACGACCTGCCGCAGAGGCTCATCGCGCAGACGCCCATCGAGCCGCGCGATCACAGCCGCCTGCTGGTGTACGACCGCGCCGACCAAAGCATTGCCCATCGGCATTTTTACGATTTGCCGGAGTACCTTTGCGCCGGGGACGCGCTGGTGCTCAACGAGACGCGCGTGATCCCGGCCCGCCTGCTGGGCGAAAAGGCCGATACCCACGTGCCCGTGGAGCTGCTCCTGCTCAAGCGCCTTGCCCTTGACGAGTGGGAGGCCCTCGTGCGGCCGGGCCGCAGGCTCCAGCCGGGGGCGGTATGCAGCTTTGGCGACGGGCTGCTGACGGCGGAAATCCTCGCCTCCGCGGACGACGGCAGCCGCCGCGTGCGCTTTCGGTACGACGGCGTGTTTGAGGATTTGCTCGACCGCTTGGGGCAAATGCCGCTGCCGCCCTATATCCACGAGCATTTGGAGGACCCGACCCGCTACCAGACGGTCTACGCGCGGCTCGACGGCAGCGCCGCCGCGCCCACGGCCGGGCTGCACTTTACGCCGGAGCTGCTGGACAGGATCCGCGCCATGGGCGTGGCGGTCGTCCCGGTGCTCCTGCACGTAGGGCTGGGCACCTTCCGCCCCGTAAAGGCGGAGGATGTCAGCGAGCACCACATGCACGTGGAGCACTACGAGGTGAGCGAGGCCGCCGCGCGGGCCGTCAACGCCGCGCGGGCAAACGGCGGCCGCATTGTGTGCGTGGGCACCACCAGCGTGCGCACGCTGGAGAGCGCCTCCACGCCGGACGGAATCGTGCACGCGCAGAGCGGCGACACGGGCATTTTCATCACGCCGGGCTACCGCTACAAGGCCGTGGACGCGCTGATTACCAACTTCCATCTGCCGCAGAGCACGTTGCTCATGCTGGTGAGCGCGCTGATGGGCCGCGAGGAGGCCCTGCGCGTCTACGCCGAGGCCGTGCGGGAGGAGTATCGGTTTTTCAGCTTTGGGGACGCCATGCTCATTCTCTGAGGCTCCGGCTAATCCCGCGCCCATCCGCGCACACTACCCACCGGGAGGCGATCGCCTTGCGGTGGTTCTTTTTGCTCTTTTGGCTGACGGCGACCCGCGCGGCCGCGAGGCGCGTGCGGCGCATGCGGGCAAGCGGGGAAATTGCCCGCGCCGGGCGGGCCTGCGCGGCCTTCGCGTGGGCGCTGCGCACGGCGCTGGCGACGGGCATGGGCGCGCAGATGGCCGCGCTGGCGAGGGACGGCCTGCTTACGCTGCAAACCGCCCTGCCGCTGCACCTGTGCAGCTTCTCGGCGGTGGTCGCGATGCTCGCGCTGCCGTCGGGCGCGGCGGCGGCCCTGCCGACGGACGGCGCGCGGCTGCTCCGCTTGGCCCGCGATTGGCTCTGGCTGCTGGGCGCGCCCTGCGCGCTGCTGGCGCTGCTGTTCCCCGCGGTACGCCCCACGTCCCTGCCATGGCTGACGGAGGCCGGGTTCTATCAGCTCCACGCGGCGCTGCTGTGCGCGCCGCTGTACCTGCGCCTCGCGGCAAACGCGCCCCTGCCGACCGATCCGCGCCCCGCGCTGCTGGCCGGGCTGCTGCTGACGGCCTGCGTAGCGGGCTTCGACCGCGCGACGGGCTGCAATTATCTGTTCTTGCTGCGCGCGCCGCAGGGCACGCCGCTGGCCGCCATGGCCGCGCGCGGCGCGCCGACCTACGCGGCGGCGCTGGCCGTATCGGGCATGGCGCTGACCTCGGCGCTGTGCGCTGGCTGCGCGAGAATCGGCGCGCGCAAAAAAGACGGCGCACCTGCAAGGGCCGCGCCGCCGGAAAATCGGGCTCGGCAAGCGGAGGCTCAGGCCTCGCCGTCCACCAGCCGGGCGTACACCGGGTCGCCGTCGAGGGTGGCAAAGTAGTCGCGCAGGGTCTCCGCGCGGCGGATGCGCCGCATGCCGCCGTCCTCGCCCAGCAGCACCTCCTGACAGCGCAGCTTGCCGTTGTAGTTATAGCCCATGGACAGGCCGTGCGCCCCGGTATCGTGAATCACCAGCAGGTCGCCGATCTGGATGGGCGGCAGCATGCGGTCGATGGCAAACTTGTCGTTGTTCTCGCACAGGCACCCGGTCACATCCACCTTTTGGTCGTGGGGCAGGCCCTCCTTGCCGGGCACGGTGATGTGGTGATACGCGCTGTACATGGCCGGACGCATGAGGTCGCAGGCGGACGCGTCCACGCCGATGTAGCGCTTGTAGATGTTTTTTTCATGCGTGGCGCGGCAGACCAAGAAGCCGTGCGGCCCGGTCATGTAGCGCCCCAGCTCGGTCTTGATGGCGACCCCGGCAACGCCCTGCGCCGTCAGCTCGTTCTGATAGGCGGCCCGCACGCCCCGGCCGATAGCCTCGATGTCGGCGACGGGCTCATCCGGGCGATAGGGAATGCCGATGCCGCCCGACAGGTTGATGAACGCGAGCGGCAGGCCGGACTCGGCCATCAGCTCCCGCGCAACGCGGAACAGCAGGCGGGCCAAGGCGGGGTAGTAGGCGGGATCGGTGGTGTTGCTGCTGAGGAACGCGTGCAGCCCGAAGCGCTTCGCGCCCAAGCCGCGGAGCCGCGCGAGCGCCTCGCTGAGCTGCGGCCGCGTCATGCCGTACTTGGACTGGGCGGGCTCCCCCATGATCTCGTTGCCGATGCGAAAGCCGTCGCCCGGATTGTAGCGCAGGCAGATTTCCTCCGGGATGCCGCCGTTGGCCGCCAGCTCGTCGATGTGGGTGATATCGTCCAAGTTGATGTACGCGCCCAGCTTGCGCGCGTAGGCAAACTCCTCCGGCGGCACCACATTGGCGCTGAACATGATGTCCCCGCCCGCAAAGCCGTTGGCCTCGGCCAGCTTGAGCTCGCTCAGGGAGGCGCAGTCCACGCCGCAGCCCTCCTCGCGGAGAATGCGCAGGATGGCGGGGGTAGGCAGCGCTTTGACCGCGAAATACTCCTTGTAGTCATCAATGCCCGCAAAGGCGCTCTTCAGCGCGCGGGCTGTCTGGCGGATGCCGCGCTCGTCATACAGGTGCATCGGCGTGCCGAACGCTTCGGCGGCCTGCCGGAATACGGAATCGGGAAGGGTAAAGTTTGGCATAGATTGCAGCCTCCTTGCGGTACATCGCCGCGACAGCGCAGTAAAGCGTTAAGCGAGCAACAACGAGCCTGCTGTGCGCAGGCCCGAAGAACGATCCAGCGGCGCGGCCGCCTACGGTTCGGCGGCGCGATCGCCGATGTGGATTGCGCTGCGCTCAGCCGTCCAGCCCGTTCTCCTGCCGCTCCATGTTTTCCACCACAATGTCGTGGATGTCGCCGAGGGACGAGCAGTACTCCAGCACCTGCCACGGCTCGTTGGTGTGATAGTGGATCTTGATCAGATCCTCGTCGCCGACGGCCAACAGGCAGTCGCCCTTGATTTTGGTTTCGATGTAATCATGGATGTCGTCCTCGGAGAGGTCGTGGCCCTCGATGAGGAGCTGAGTGTCAAACTTGAATTCGAGCATGGGTACCTTCCTTTCGGCGGGGGAGCCCCGCGCGGGAGTCGCGGCGCTGTGGCCGCGGGAACCGCCCCATTATAGCATGCCTTCCGGCTGGCGGCAAGAGGCGGCCCGGTTCTTCCGGTGTATTCGCGGTCCTTCCGGTGTGTTCGCGGCTCTTCCGGTTACTCGCTTGATTCTTCCGATGTGTTTGCTTGGTTCTTCCGGTGTGTTCGCGGTCCTTCGATGTGTTTGCTTGGTTCTTCCGGCGTATTCGCGCGTTCGGGGCTTGCGTCGGCGCGGCGGGATCAGCCCGCGGTTGCTTTCCCTGCGCGCGTGTAGTAAAATACGGTATACGCGCCGCACGGCCGATGAACCCCGCCGTGCGGCCCAAGCGCCGCGCGGGCTGCCGCGCAAGGAGGAATCGCCTTGTTGCAATCAATCGCCGGGGAGACTCGCCCGCACCGCCCGCTCTTCCAGCGGCGGGTCGGGCTGCGCGCGCTGTCGTGGGTGTGCGCCGCCGCGCTGCTGCTCAGCCTGCTGCCGCTGTTTGGCCTGTCTCTGTTCAACCACGCCTGCTATGACGATTATGGCTTCTCCCTCCGCACGCACGCCGCGTGGCGGCAGACGGGGAGCCTGCTGGCGACCGTCGCCGCCGCCGCCGAGAACACGCGCGGCATCCGCTACACTTGGCAGGGAACCTATACCAGCTCGTTTGTCAGCGCGCTGCAGCCCGCGTTGTTTGGCGAGAGCCTCTATTGGCTGTCCACGGCGTTTTTGCTCACGCTGCTGCTGTTCTCGCTGTGGTTTTTCCTCCGGCAGGCGCTGCTGCGCGCGCTGGGCGCGGACCGCGACGCGTTCCGCATTGTCTATTGCCTTACGGCGCTGGTGATGGTGCAGTTTGTGCCGGACGTGAGCGAGGCGTTTTTTTGGTATAACGGCGGCGTGGCCTACACGATGGTCTGGTCGCTGATGCTCCTTCGTCTGGGGAGCTGGTTTGCGTTTGAGCGTTCCGCGCGGGCCGGCCGATGGCTCTGGTTTGCGCTGACGGCCTGCTTAACCGTGCTGCTGGGCGGCGGCACATACGGCACGCTGCTTTTTGCCGCGCTGGTCGATCTGCTCCTGCTGGCCCGCGCGATGCTGATCCGCCGGAAGGACCGCATCGCGGAGGCGGCGCTGACGCTGGGGCTGCTCGCGTGCTTTGCGTACAGCGCGAGCGCGCCGGGCAACCTCGTGCGGGCCGCGACGCTGAGCGGCGCTGTGAGCGCCCCCAAGGCGGTCGCGCAGGCGCTCTATTTTGGCACGGCGCTGATGGGAAGCTGGTGCTCGCTGGCGATGCTCGCGCTCTGGTTTGCCGCCGCATGGCTGATGCGGGACGCGCTGCGGCGCAGCTCGCTGTCGTTCCGCTATCCGGGCTGGGTGACGGCGCTGGGCGTCGGCCTGTTCTGCGCGCAGCTCGCGCCGACGCTGTACACGGGGATTTATCTGGGCGACGGCCGCTCGATGAACGCGTATTATTTTACCTGCGTGCTCATGGGCGGCGCGCTGTCGCTGTACTGGATGGGCTGGGGCCTGCGCAGATGGGACGCGAAGCCGCGCCCTGCCGCGCCGCAGGACGGCCCCGCGCCGGGCCTTCGCCTGACCGCCGTCTGCGCGTGCGCCGCGTTGATGCTGGCCGGCTGTCTGGCCTACAAGCCGGAGGGCAAAACCTACTACGGGCCGCAAAACACGGCCAGCGGCAGCGCGCTGCTATCGCTGGCGACCGGGCAGGCGCAGGCCTACGACGCGGCCATGGATGCGCGCGACCGCCAGTTCAACGACGCGGCGCAGACCGATCTCATCCTCACGCCCGTACAGGACGTGCCGGACGCGTTTATGAGCGACGTCACGGTGGGCGTGCAGACGGAATACGTGCAGGGGCTGTATGCCGAGTATTACGGCAAGCACAGCGTCGTCTTTCAGGACGAACAGCCATGAGATCGACGCGCGGGGAGGCCTGCCGATGAGCGCGCCGGAGTATCCCATGCGGGCGATTGCGCACATCCGCACGGATTTTCCGGCCAAGTTCGGCGTGCCCCGGCAGAGCGGTCTGGTGGACGCGCTGGAGGCCGAGATCGTATTCGAGAAGGAATATCGCCAGCCGGAGGCCTTCCGCGGGCTGGAGGAATACACGCATCTGTGGCTGCTGTGGGTGTTCAGCGAGGCGCGGCGCGAGGGCTGGACGGCGACCGTCCGGCCGCCCCGGCTGGGCGGCAACCGCCGCATGGGCGTGTTTGCGACGCGCTCGCCCTATCGGCCGAACCCCATCGGGCTGTCGGCGGTGCGGCTGCTCGCAGTTGACTGGCAGGACGAGCGGGGCCCGGTGCTGCGCGTTGCCGGGGCCGACCTGATGGACGGCACGCCGATTCTCGACGTCAAGCCCTACCTGCCCTTTGCGGATGCGTACCCGCAGGCGTCCGGCGGCTTTGCCGACGCGGTGCGCGGGCACGCGCTGACGGTTGCCTTTCCGCCGGAGCTGCTGGCGCGAGTGCCCGAAGCCAAGCGCGCCGCGCTGCTGGCCGTGCTGGCCGCCGACCCGCGCCCGTCCTACCAGCACGACCCGGAGCGCCGCTACGGCTTTGCCTTTGCGGGGCTGGAGGTGCGCTTTACCGTGGACGGCGACGCGCTGACCGTGGCGGAGGTAACGCGCGAGGGCTGAGCGGCGCAGCCGCTTGGCGGATATGCAAAGCGCCCGCCTCCGCTTCGGAGACGGGCGCTGCTGTCGCGCGGGAATGGGATTATTCTTCTTCCTCTTCTTCGGGCAGCTCGGCGTTATGCCACACGTTTTGCACGTCGTCGTTATCGTCCAGCATTTCCAAGAGCTTTTGCACCTTCTC
The DNA here is from genome assembly GCA_964408185.1 of uncultured Oscillospiraceae bacterium. Classification (GTDB taxonomy): domain Bacteria; phylum Bacillota; class Clostridia; order Christensenellales; family Aristaeellaceae; genus CAYOYK01. The sequence goes on from CAYOYK010000011.1 coordinate 44,257, forward strand.
CAGCGCGTCCGCGTCGGGCGGGGTGACGGTGTTCTGCGGCACCATTTGCACCTCGGCGCTGAGGAAGCTGAGGCCCTGCTTTTCCAGCTTTTCGCGCACGGCGCTGAACTCGCCGGGGTCTGTGGTGATCTCGTACGCGTCGTCGAGTGTCTGCATGTCCTCCGCGCCCGCGTCCAACGCGGTCATCATCATTTCGTCCTCGTCGCTGCCGGGCGCGCGCTCCACCACGAGCACGCCTTTTTTATCAAACATAAAGCTCACGCTGCCGTTCACGCCCAGCGAGCCGTCGTTCTTGACAAAGCAATGGCGGATATCGCTGGCGGTGCGGTTGCGGTTATCGCTGATGCACTCTACGATGACCGCCACGCCGCCGGGCGCGTAGCCCTCGTAATTGATCTCCACGTATTCCACGTTGCCCAGCTCGCCGCTGGCCTTTTTGATGGAGCGGGTGATGTTGTCGTTGGGCATGTTGTTGCTTTTGGCCTTGGCGATCACATCGCGCAGCTTGGAGTTGCTGTCCGGGTTCGCGCCGCCCTCGCGCACGGCAATGGCGATCTCACGCCCGATTTTGGTAAAGATCTTGCCGCGGGCCGCGTCGGTCTTGCCTTTTTTCATTTGGATATTGTGCCATTTGCTGTGTCCGGACATCGTATCAGCCTTTCTTGCCAGCGGCGCATGCCGCAAAATTCTCCTAGAACAGTTTAATTTAGCATGGATGAAGCCGTTTGTCAATACGTGCGCCCCACTCGCCCGCGCGCCGTGATTTGGTATTGTTTATTTTCATGCGGAAGGATTGCGTTCTCAGGGTCTCTGTGATAAAATTATCATATGGGGATAAGCCCTAAAAGTTTTACAAGTCTGTGTCACTTGCTGTGCCACATATAACCAAGTACCGCCGAGGAGGCGATTTGAATTCCTACCGAGCAAGACCGGGAAAATAACCTTTCCACTGCAAGGCAAGTCGCCTATCAGTGCATGCTGGAGTACGGCGTCAATTCCGCCAGCTATGAGCTGATCGCAGAGAAATCCGGCTTGTCCGTGCGTACCCTTCGCCGATATTTTCGCAACAAGGTCGCGCTCGTCTGCGATGTAATGAAGAACGTCGGCGTGGAGCGCTATCGGCTGATGTGCAAGAACATCTTAGCGGCGGTCGACCCGGAGGACAGCGGCTTGGAGCAGCTGCGGCAGGTGCATTACCGCATGTATTACCTGTATGAGGGCAAGCGGTCTCCGTGGCTGATGATCTCGGAAATTGAGCTTTTTGCTTACGAGAACAACGTTCCCAGCGATATCCTCGCCTACTACCTGCGACAGGTGCACACGTCCCGAAAATACTGCAAGCAGATCCTGCTCAAGGGCATCAAGGACGGCAGCATCCGCAGCGATATCAACCCGGACGCGTACGCGGCGCAGCTTGTCAATACCTACGTGGGCATGCTCCAACGGATGCAGGCGGTGCGCTATACCCAGACAGAGTATCCCTTGGCGTCCATCAAGGAGCAGGTGTACCTGCATGTGGAGTCCGTGGTGACCAACCTGAGGAACCCGGACAGCGCAGCCCGGCCGCAGACAAAGGCGAAGGACGCGCAGGCGCGCACCGCCTCGGCGCCGCTTTCCGACAGCGAAATTCTGCGCATCTATAACAGCATTCCGGGCGCGGCCTTTCAGTGCCGCTTCGACCGCGATTGGACGGTGCTGTTCGCCAACAACGGGCTGTACGATTATCTCGGATACAGCCGCGACGAGTTTGTCGCCATGGGGAACCGGATGTCCGCGGTGATCCCTCCCGAAGATTTGGCCGGGATGACCGATCTCATCACCGCGCAGCTGGACGACGGCAAAACCCTTGTCGAGAACGAAAACCGCTTTATCCGCAAGGACGGTCAGGTCAGATGGATCGCCATCAAGGCGCAGCTGATGCGGGACGAGCGGGGCGAAAAGAGCTTCTACTGCGTATTTGTGGATATCACCAAGCAAAAGCAGGCCGAACAAAGGCTCAGGGAGAGCAGAGAGAACCTTGCGATCTCCATGGACAGCGCCGGCATCGCCTACTGGGTCTTTGACCTGCAAAGCAGAAACGCCTATTTTTCCGCGCCTGTGCAAAATGTGTTTGGCATACCGGAGCTATGCGAGAATTATCCCTACGGGTTTGTCAACCAAGGCTTCGTGGCCCCCGCTCAGCGGCGGCTTTACATCGACAGCGTCAATTCCCTGCTGGAGGGCGCGGCCAGCTCGCAATTTGAGGCGCAGATCCGCACCCGTCGCGGGGAAGAAGAGTGGGTACGGATTCGGCTGACCGCCGTTGCCGATGGCTCCGGCAAGCCGAAGCGCGCCGTGGGCACCGCCCAGCCGTTGAGGGACGAGAAAAAGCCGACGGGCCGTCTATCGACGTTTCCCTCGGCGGAGCGGCAGCCGACCCCGGAGGGATATCGTTCGCAGCGCGCCCTGCCGTAGCGCCTGGCGCTTCGCAAGCGGTACGGCCGTGCCGCAAGATCTCATGTGCGTAAGGAGCCGATAGAATGAACAAAAGACACTCAAGGCGCGGGGGTTCTCTGCTTGGGATGCTTTTGGCTCTTTGCTTGTGCGGCCAGACGGCCTGCGGCGCGGAAAGCGAAGCCTCCCAAGCGCGGCGCGTGGTCAGGGTTGCGTATCCGTACCAGACCAATTTTTCCGAGGTTGATGAAACCGGCCGATACATTGGTTATTCGGCGGATTATCTCCAAAAGATCGCCGAGTTTGCCGGGTGGGAGCTTCAGTTTATCACGTATCCCGGCCTGCCGGAGGACGAGCAGCTGACGAGCGCGCTGGCGGACGTGCTATCCGGCGAGGCGGAGCTGCTGGGCGGGATGCTGTATACCGACGCGCTGGCGGACGCCTGCCTGTACTCCCAAAACAGCTATGGCGTGGTCTATACCACGCTGGAAACGCCGGTGAGCAATTACCGGCTGAAGGAAACCAATTACAAGCAGGTCAGCCCGCTCCGCGTCGCCATTGAGAAGCGGGCGACGGCGCGCAAGGCGGAGCTGGAGTCGTTTGCGGGGAATTCCGGGCTTCAGATCGAGTATGTGCTTTGCGATACGGTTGACGAGCAGCTGGAGGCCATCCGAGCGGGCGACGCCGACGCGATGGTCAACGTATCGCTTGCCTTCCTGCCGGGCATGAAAAAGCTGGCGAAGTTTTCCTCGCGTCCGTTTTACTTTGTATCGGGCGTCGGGAATACCGATTTGATGGCGGAGCTGGACGCCGCTGTGGAGAAAATCAACCGCACAGACCCGTATTTTGAGAGCAGGCTGCAAACCCAGTATTTCAGCGAAACGCTGAGCACGTTCGCCCTGTCCGAGGAGGAAAGCGCCTTTGTGCGCGACAGCGGGACGATCTCCGTGCTGGTGTGCCCGCGTCACGCGCCGTTCTCCTTCCTGAACGACGACGGCGAGCTCTGCGGCGTCGCCATCTCGATCTTGGACGAGATCGCAAAGGCCTCCGGGCTTCAATTCCACTACGTCCTGCGAGACGAAAGCGAGGATTTCGACACGCAGATCGCCTCCGGCCGGTACGGCCTGATCGTCGGCCCGCCGGAGGACAGCGATTACGCGCAGAGCCATGGGCTGGTGATATCGCAGGAATACTTGGAGGCCGACCTTACGCTGTTTATCAACCGCTCTGTGCAGAGCAAGCCGCAAGGCGAGCGGGTGCTGGCGGTCAACGCCGAGTTCCCCGGCGTTCTAGCGCAGGACTATAAGGAGCTGCGGTACTATCAGGACGTGGAAAACTGCATGGACGCGGTGGAAAACGGAGACGCGGACTTTGGCTTCGCAAACCGCTATTCCGTGGATTTTTACAATGCCGTCAACGGCTACCGCTCGCTCGCAAGCGTTACGCTCGCAAACCAAAGCCGCGCCATGGCGTTCTACCTGCCGTACGACGGCAACGAAAACCTGCTGTCCATTGTGAACAAGTACATCCGCAGCATGTCGGCCAAGGACGTGCAGAGCTATTTGGCGCTCTCGCTGGCCGAGAAGGACGCGGGCGGGGTCGACCGCTTTGTGCGGGAGAACCCCCTGCTCGTCTCCGCCGTGTGCGCGGCGATACTCCTGCTGCTCAATCTGGTGGCGATGCTGGTGATCTTCAACCGCAAAAACGTGAAGCGCAACCAGGAGCTGCGCAGGGCAAACCAAGCCAAGAGCGAGTTCCTCTCCCGCATGAGCCATGACCTGCGTACGCCCATGAACGGCATCATCGGCCTGACGGGGCTGATGCGGGAGCAGAAAAATTTGCCAAGCGACGCGGAGCGCGATCTGGCCGCCATTGACGACTCGGCAAAGTATCTGCTGGGGCTGATCAACGATACGCTGGATATGAGCAAGATCGAAAGCGCAAAGCTCACCCTCAACCCGGAGATCGTCTCCTCCAAGGAGCTGCTGGAGAACATCCTCAAAACGATCGCTCCCCTTGCGGACGAAAAAGGCGTGAGCATCGAGGCCGTGCCGATCCACACGGACATGGAGACGATCCGCGCCGATAAGATCCGCCTTGAGCAAATTTTCATCAACATCCTCTCCAACGCCGTCAAGTTCACGCCCGCCGGAGGGAAGATCCGCATGGAGATTGAGCGCCTGCGAACCGAAAACGGCAGGGCCTACGACCGCATCAGCGTGGAGGACACGGGCGTCGGCATGAGCAAAGCGTACCTGCCGCATATCTTCGATTCGTTCTCGCAGGAGAGCAGCGAGGTAAGCGCCAGCGCCACCGGCACAGGGCTGGGCATGTCCATTGTGAAAAATCTGGTGGAGCTGATGGGCGGCTCCATCAATGTGGAAAGCCAGCTGCATAAGGGCACGAAGGTCACGGTCCTTCTCAGCTTCGAGCTGGTCGGCGACGTGGAGGCGGAGGCGGCCGCGCAGCCGGAGACGGTCTCCATTGCGGGCAGGCGCGTGCTGCTGGCGGAGGATCACCCGCTGAACGCGCAGATCGCCATCCGACTGCTGCAAAAGCAGGGCGTGCAGGTCGAGCACGCGGAAAACGGGCAGCTTGCCGCACAGAAATTCATCGACTCGCCGCCGGGCTATTTTGACGCGATCCTCATGGATATCCGCATGCCGGTGATGGACGGGCTGGAGGCGACAAGGCGCATCCGCGCGTCGGCTCACCCCGACGCCCAAACCGTTCCCATCATCGCCATGACGGCGAACGCCTTTGACGAGGACATCCGCGAGACCGCCGCCGCGGGCATGAACGCGCACTTGGCCAAGCCCATCGACCCCAAGCAGTTTTTTGCAACGCTGGCCCAATGGCTTCACGCCGGGCGCAGCGACGCGTAACGGGGAAGAGAATCCGCGCGGCGCAATCCGCCGCCTGTACAAAAGCCGGTCGCAGCCGGATAGGAGGTTCACCATGCGTAAGACCATCCTCATTATCGACGACAGCGTTGTCAACCGCTCCATTCTCCGCAGGGTATTTCGGGACGAGTACGACGTTTTGGAGGCCGAAAACGGAGAGCAGGCGCTGAAGGTTCTGGCCGAGCACAGGGATCAGGTATCGCTGATGCTGCTGGACCTTGTGATGCCCGTTATGGACGGCTATCAGTTTTTGCAGGCCGTCCAGCAGGAGCCGCTGCTGTCCGGCATTCCCATTGTGGTGGAAACCTCCAGCACGGACGCGGCGGATGAGATCAAGTGTCTGGCGGGCGGCGCGTCGGACTTTGTTACAAAGCCCTACGTGCCTGAAATCGTGAAGAACCGGGTGGCGAGCCTCATCCGCCTGCGCGATTCGGCGGCGATGGTGAACCTGCTGGAGAAGGACCGCCTGACGGGGCTGTATACGCCTGAGTTCTTTTACCAAAAGGTGCAGGAGGAGCTGGACAGCCACCCGCAGCAGGAATACGATCTTTACAGCATCGATATCGAGCAGTTCAAGCTCATCAACGAGCGCTACGGCACAGAGCGGGGAGACGCCATTCTAAAGGCCTTGGCGGATGTCCTCAAGGGCCGCATGCGCCATGATGAGATCGTCGGCAGGCTTGGCTCCGATCGGTTTGTGATTTGCGCGCGGCATGAAGGCATGTACTCCGAGGCGTTCCTTCGGGAGAGCATCCGCCGGTGGGTCGACGCGCTGCCGATGCAGAGCATCGTCATCAAGCTGGGCGTGTACCGCGTCGTGGACAGAAGCCTGCCGGTTTCCGGCATGTGCGACAGAGCCACGCTGGCGCTGAACAGCATCAAGGGGAAATACAATCAGCTTGTGGCGGTGTACGACGACGCGCTGCGCGTCCGGCTGCTCAAGGAGCAGTCCCTTGTGGACGATATGGAACGCGCGCTGGACGAACGGCAGTTTAAGGTGTATTATCAACCTAAGCACGATATCCAGCACGATAAGCTGGCGGGCGCGGAGGCGCTCGTCCGCTGGCAGCACCCCAAGTACGGGCTGATCTCCCCCGGAGAGTTTATTCCGCTGTTTGAGAAGAACGGCTTTATTTCCGCCTTGGATCAGTTTGTGTGGGAATGCGCCTGCCGCGACCTGCAAAAGTGGAGGGAGCAGGGGCTGCCGCCGATCCCCGTATCGGTCAACGTTTCCCGCGCGGACTTCGATCAGCCCGACTTGGTGGAGATCATCGTGGCGCTTGCCGCAAAGTATGACCTGCCGCCGGAGCTGCTCCATTTGGAGGTGACGGAATCCGCCTACACGCAAACGCCAAAGCCGATCATCGAGGCCGTGCAAAAGCTGCGGGCGCACCATTTCAGGATCGAGATGGACGACTTCGGCTCCGGCTATTCCTCCCTGAATATGCTCAGCGAGCTGCCGGTGGATGTGCTCAAGCTGGATATGCGCTTTGTGCAAAAGCAGCAGGTCACGCAGAAGAAGAGCATCCTGAGCTTTATCTTTATGCTGGCAAAGTGGATGGAGCTGGCCACCGTGGCCGAGGGCGTGGAGAACCAAGCGCAGCTGGAGCAGCTGAAAGGCCTTGGCTGCCAGTACGTACAGGGTTACTACTACGCCAAGCCCATGTGCGAGGATAGCTTTGACGACTACCTGAAGAGCCACCTGCTCCCCGCGACGCCCGACGCTCAATAGCCGTCGGGCCGCCGCAAAAAACAAGCCGCTGCAAGACGCGCTTACTAGTGTTCGATCCCGAAAGGAGAAGCACCGCATGTCAAAGCAAGCAATCAGCCGATGGGTCGTTCTGCTTTACGGACTGCTCATCGTCATGGGAACGACCGCGCCCTGCCTTGCGGAGGACGCGTCTTTGAGCGGGGCCGTAAGCGGGAGCGTTGCGCTGACCGCGGAGGAGGAAGCCTACGTACAGCGGCGTCAGGGCGAGCCGCTGGTTGTCGCGGCCTCCACGGACATGGCGCCCATGGAGTATTACGACGAGGAGAGCGGCGCCTTTGGCGGGTTCAACGTTGATGTATACCAACTGATCAGCCGGAAAACAGGGCTGCAATTCTCCTTTGCGCCGCGCATGGACGCGCAGGAAACGCGGCGGCAGCTGGAAAACGGAGAGGTTCAAATCATCGGCTCTCTGGCAAACAATCAGGCCGTCGCCGACGCGCTGAATGTCGCGTTAAGCAAGCCGTTCTACACAAACACCGTTTCGCTGATCAGCAAGAACACGTGGTCGGGCACGGGAGACGCGGATTCCGTGGTCGCGGTAAAGGCCGGGTACCCTGTGTTTGTGGAAATCGCAAAGAGCTTGGGCTATGAAAAAATCATTGAGTTCGACAGCTTCTCGGCCTGCATCGACGCGGTCAACAGCGGGAAGGCGGACCTGACGCTGATTTCCTCAACCGGGGAAAACATCCTGCTGGGGCACGCGTATTACGCGAGCCTGACCTCCATCCTGCTTGCGCAGACGGCGAGCGAGTACAGCATCGGCGTGGCAAAAACGGAGGACGCCGACATTCTGCTCTCCATCCTCAACAAAGCGCTGGACGACATCCCGGCGGCGTATATCACCCAGCTCCGGCTGAGCAACCTGCTCAACATCAAGGCAAAGCGCACATTTCGGGACTTTCTGTACGAGAGCGGCGTGTATGTCCTCGTTGCCGCTTTGGTGGTCATTTCGGTGATCCTGTTCTCCTCCTTCCGCTCCGGCTGGGCAAGGCGCAGGGCGAACGCCGCGCTTCAAAGCAGCAACGCGCAGCTTCAGCGGGTCGTGCAGGAAAAAGAGAGGGCGATTGACGAGGCGCGCAGCGCAAACGAGGCGAAAAGCGAGTTCCTTTCCCGCATGAGCCATGATATGCGCACGCCGCTGAACGCCGTGCTGGGCTTCGCGCACTTGGCGGAGAACGAGGAGGGCGTGCCGTGTCAGGTGAAGGAATACCTTGCCAAAATCAACTCCTCCGGCCAGTACCTGCTGGGGCTGATCAACGATGTGCTGGACATGGCAAAGATCGAAAGCGGAAAGATTGCGCTGAGCGAGCAAACGGTGGACGGCCCCCGGTTCCTATCCGGAATCGAGGATGATTTCCGCCGTCAGGCGGAGGAAAAGAACATTCGCCTTGTCACAGATTTTTCCAAGTCCCAAACGCCTTGGGTCGTGATGGATCCTCTGCGCAGCAGGCAGATCTATTCCAACCTGCTCTCCAACGCGATCAAGTATTCAAACCCCGGCACGGAGATCTACTGGGGCATTACCGATACGCCCACAGGCAAGGACACCATGCACATGGTGGCGGTGATTCGGGATCAGGGCTTCGGCATGAGCGCGGAGTTTATGACGCACATGTTTGATGCGTTCGAGCAGGAGAACGCGACCGCCATCGGGTCCGGGGTCGGGCTGCGGCTTTCCATCGTGAAGGCGCTGGTTACGCTGATGGGCGGCACGATTCGCGTCGAAAGCGAGGTGGGCAAGGGCTCCACATTCACCGTGGAAATGGATCGCAGGCTGGGCGAGGCCATCGCGCAGCCCGGCGCGTCCGCTGCGGACGCCCTCGACATATTGCGGGGCAAGCGCGTGCTGCTTGTGGAGGATCATCCGCTGAACGCCCAGATCGCCGCAAAGCTGCTGGAAAAGCAGGGGATGCTGATCGATACGGCGGAGAACGGGCAGCTCGCCGTGGACCGCTTCGCCGCCTCCGCGACGGCGACCTACGACGCGGTGCTGATGGACATCCGAATGCCGGTGATGGACGGGCTGACCGCCGCCAAAGCCATTCGCGCCCTGCCAAGGGCCGACGCGGCCGTGGTGCCGATCATCGCCATGACGGCAAACGCCTTTGAGGAGGACGCGGAGAAGTCCAGACAAGCGGGAATGAACGCCCATATCGCCAAGCCGATTGAGCCGCAAAAGCTCTACGAGGAGCTTGCCAAGCAAATCCAAGAGGCGGGGAGGATTGATCGATGAAATTGCAAAACGGATACGAGCTGGAAAAGCTGAAGGGCGTTTTTTCCGTCGCGCCCTGCGGCGTGGCCCTTTTCCGCGCCAAGGATCAGACCGCCCTGTATTATAACGACGCGTATTACAAGCTGGTGGGCTACACGCCGGAGGAGTACGCCGCGCAGGTTGACGGGGATTACCAAAAGCTGATTTTCGCCGGGGAACAGCCCGTCCATGCGCGGATCACGGAGACCATCGCCTCCACCGGCGGCGTTTCCGCCGCGGAATACCGGATTGTGCAAAAAAGCGGGGACGTCCGCTGGGTGCGCATGAGCAGCTCCGCCATCACGGTAAACGGGATGGACTGCTCGCTGTGCTTCTTTGAGGATATAACGCCGGAGAAGGACAGCTTTGTTCAGCTCCGGCTGGTCGCGGAAAGCATCGGCGAGAGCATCTCCGTGCTGCTGCTCAAAAAAGAAGGACAGGAGCTGCTTTACGCAAACAGCACGTTCTATGAGTGGGTGGGCGCGAGCCGCGAGGAATACAACAGCGATACGCTGCGATACAACATGTCCTTTGTCGCCGAGGAGGATCGGGACGATATGGCGGCGGCGATACACAAAGCGATCTTCACCGGCGAACCGCAGGAGCTGGAGTACCGCTTTTTGCGCCCCGGCGAGGCGATGCGCTGGATGAACCGGCGGCTCACGGCGGTACGGCGGGACGAGGCCGGCGCTTACCTGATCGTCTCCATCGTGACGGACATCACCGATAAAAAGGAGCTGGAGCAAAAGCTCGCCTTTGAGCGGGAGCGGTATCGGGACGTTGTGGACAATATGCCCTCCGGGTTTGTGAAGATCCGCCTCCATCGGGATGGCAGCGCGCAGCCGCTTTTTATCAACCAGACGTTTTGCGATATGACCGGCGTGACCGCCGAGCAATGCATGGCCCTGTACCGCGAGGATTCCTTCGCCGGCGTTCACCCGGACGACCTGGAGCGCATGCACCGGATCGCAAGCGGCTTCCGCGTGGGCGACACCGCAAGCTACGCCGTTCGCCTGCAAAAGGGAGACTCGGACTGGACGTGGATGCGCATTACCACCGCCGTCCGGGAGGAAAACGGCGAGACGGTGCTCTACAACAGCTATTTGGATATCAGCGAGGAGCAGGAAAACCGCCTGATGATGGACAGCCTGCTCAACGAGCTGCCGGGCGGCATTGCGTTCTTCAAAATTGCGGACACCATGGTGTGCCAATACTTTAACGATGGGTTTGCCGCCCTGTCGGGCAGGTCGCGGCAGGAGCTGGAGGGGATCTTTCAAACAGCCGACCTCTTTGAGCACGCGGTTTTTCCGGCGGATATCCAGCCGCTTTCGGAGGAGATCAGAGCTCACGCGGCGAAAGAGGAGCCGATCAACACGACGTTTCGCTTCCTGACCAAGAACGGGGAGGTCAGGTGGGCCCATATGAACGCCAGCAGGCTCCGCGAGGAGGACGGCTGCCCGGTCTATTACTGCGTGTTTACCGAGCCCAGCAGGCAGAATATGCTCTACCGAAGCATTGCGGATGAGAGCAGCGTGGGCATTCTGGTCAGCGATGAGAAAACGCATGAAATCTACTATGCCAACCGCATGTTCCGCGAGCTGATGCATCTCACCGAGGAGAACTTCGCCGGGAGAAAATGCTACGAATACGTTTTGGGCAAGGACTGCGCCTGCGAGGACTGCGCGGCCCGCAATCTGCCCGCGGGCGAAACGAAGGAAACGATCAAATACTTCCCGGAGATCGGCGTCTATGTCAGGGTCAGGAGCACGCTGGTGAGCTGGCTCGGCCGCAACGCGCTGGTGGAGTACGCCTCCGATGTGACGGAGATTTACCAAAAGCAGCTTCAGCAGCAGACGTTGCTCAACTCCGTTCCTTCGGGCCTTGGCATATATGAGATTGACCGCGGCGTCGCGCGGCAGGTCTACATGAACGATTACTACTACCAGATGACCGGCGAGCCAAGGGAATCCCGCGAGGCAAAGGTCAAGGGCAGCATCCTGAACGTGGTGCATCCGGACGACTGCCAAGCGATTCAGGGCATCATTGGCAGGCTGGTCGGCGGCGAGAACTTCGGCTATGTGGATCATCGCGTCGCGTGCCGGAACAGCGGATACCGCTGGTTTCGGCTGACCGCCTCCGTGGTCAGCCGGGAGGGCGAAAAGCTGACCGTCTATTGCAGCTATACCGATCTGGATGAGACCATCACCGCGCAAAGAAAGCTGGAGCAGGCGAACGGGATCATCCAACGGCAGCTGGAAGCGGAGCAGGAGCAGCGCAAACTGCTGGAAAAGGATAGCATCGCCGTCTATCGGTACAACATGACAAAGGATCAGCTCGTTGAGTATCACACCGAACGGCAGGACGTCACGCAGTTTGCGGCCGGAGCCAGCGGCGACAGCATTATTGAGAAGCTGCGCAAGGGCATCCCCATGGAGCAGGACAAGAGGCGCATGGAGGAGTATCTCGACAACGAAAGCAACATCAGCCTGTTCCGCAGCGGCGTTACCGAGCGCTCGATGGAGTACCGCGTCCGCCAGTCCGACGGCCGCCTCCATTGGCGCAGGATGAATACGCGCTTCGGCCGGGACGCTTTTTCAAACGACATCGTCTCCTATACCTACATCCGGGACGTCGATTTTGAAAAGAAAAAGGAGCTGGCCGCCGAAAGCCTTGTGGACGAGGAGACCGACTATGTCATTCTGCTCAACGCCTCGGAGAACGTCTGCCGTCTGCTGCGGCTCAGGGGCGATTTTAAGCAGTTTGACGACTGGCAGGTGGGCGAGAGGGTAGAGTTTAACATCCTCTCAACATCGGACAGGCTCGCGTCGATTTTGCCGGAGGACCGCGAGGGCGTTTGCCGTTTCTTTAACCGCGCCGCGCTGGTGGACGGGCTCAAAAAGCAGAGCGTGATCACCGTGACCTTCCGGCAGAGCGCGGAGGGCGAAAAAACACGGCGCAAAAAGGTCCGCGCGTTCTATCTGGATGAGACGCGGGAGGATATCATCATCGCAAGGCGGGATATTACCGACCTCTACGAGGAGGAGCAGGAGCAAAAGCATATCCTGCAAAAGGCGCTGGACGAGGCCCAGACCGCCAACCGCGCAAAGACGACGTTCCTTTCCAACATGAGCCACGAGATCCGCACGCCCATCAACGCGATCATCGGCATGACGGAGCTTGCGCGGGGCGACACAAAGGAGCCCGAAATGCGCGAGAGCTTGGAGGTCATCCTCAACTCCAGCCAGTACCTGCTGAGCATCATCAACGACATTCTGGATATGAGCCGCATTGAAAGCGGCAAGTTCACGCTGGACAGCCAGTGGATCTCGCCGATGGAGCTGCTGAACCCGTGCATCGAGATGATCCGCCCCGTGGCCGAGGCAAAGCACATTGAGTTTATCACGCCCAGCTTTGACAGAATCGGCCCGTATGAGTACTACGTGGATGTGCTCAAGACCCAGCGAATGCTCATGAATATTCTCAACAACGCCTGCAAGTTTACCGGCGAGGGCGGCAAAATCCGCCTCTCCTTCCGCAACAAGAGCCATGACGAAAGCACGTCTGTCGATTTGATCACCATTGAGGACACCGGCTGCGGCATGAGCAAGAAGTTTCTGCCGCGCGTGTTTGACCCCTTCGCGCAGGAGCGCAACATCTATTCCGGCGCGGTACAGGGGACCGGGCTGGGCCTGCCTCTGGCGCGGCAGACGGCGCTTGCCATGGGCGGCGATATCACGGCGGAAAGCACGCTGGGCGTCGGCTCGACGTTTACGATCACGTTCCCCTACCGGTACCGCCTCCGCGAGCGGGGAGCGCATGAAGCCAAGCCCAAGCAAAAGCAGGATCTGGCCGTGCTGAAGGGCGCGCGCGTGCTGCTGTGCGAGGATAACGATCTCAACACGGTCATTGCCAAGCGGCTGCTGGAGAAGGTCGGCTGTATCGTCGACTGCGCGGAAAACGGGAAGGTCGGCGTGGAGCGCTTTTCGGCCTCGGCGCAGGGAGCCTATCAGGCGGTGCTGATGGATATCCGCATGCCGGAAATGGACGGGCTGGAGGCGACCCAAGCCATTCGTGCGCTTGATCGGCCGGATGCGCGGACCGTCCCCATCATCGCCATGAGCGCCAACGCCTTTGACGAGGATGTGAAAACCAGCCTCGAGGCCGGAATGAACGCTCATTTGGCAAAGCCGGTCGAGCCGGCGCTTCTGTACCGGACCCTCTGCACGCACGTATGCGAGGGCGCGCGGGACGACGGGGGAAGCGCCCGGCCGTGACGGACGGTTTTTTTCAAAGGGGCAAGAGGGGTCGGTCCATGTCAGGAACGACGCACATCCGGCATGCCGACGGCCCCGGCGGGAGACCGATGGACGCCCTGTCGGTGCGGAGCGCGGGAGAAGGAGGAGGCTCAACAGAAAATGAACATCAAACGAATCGCAGCCCTGTTGCTTGCCGTGGTGTTCTGTACGGCGGCAGCCCTCCCCGCATTGGCGGCGGGAACGCCCCAAAAGACGCTGGTCGTGGCGTTTACGGAGCTTCCCGGCTTTTTTGAGTACGACGACGAGCACGAGATGGCGGGGTACGCGCTCGATTACTTTAAGGAATTGTCCGTGCATACCGGCTATCGCTTTACGTTTGTCGATGTCGGCGCGTGGGAAAACGCGTTTCCCGCGCTGAAAAGCGGAGAGGTGGATATCGTCGTGCCCTCCACCGCGCCCGCCGACCCCGACGCGTCGCCGTATATCCGCTCCAAGGCCCATATCATTGAGAACTACATGGCCGTGATGGCGCTTTCCTCATCCGACGGGCTGTACTATGAGGATTACGATACGATCAACGGCCTCAAAATCGCCATGACGCCGTCAGTACAAAGGGCGAACAGCGTGCAGGAGCTGTTCGCCGAGAGAGAGCTGTCGCCCCAAACCGTCCTTTTCGATACGACGGACGAATGCAAGGCGGCGCTTGAAAACGGCACGGTCGACGCGATCATCAGCAACATCATGGACGTCGAGGCCGATTACAAGACATTGGCAAAGTTCGGCTACAGCGACGGGCTGATTGCCATGCGGCGCGGCTGTGAGGACGAGCTGGCGACGCTGAACGACGCCCTGCAATCCATCCAGTCAAACCATCCGTTCTTTGAGGCCACCCTGAGCGCAAAATGGTTCCCGGAGCGCTCGGTGACCCCTTACACCAAGGAGGAGGCACGGCTGATCGAATCGCACAGCGACTTCAGCGTGGTGGTAGCGCCTGACAGATACCCGGTGACCTATCTGGATGAGAGCACCGGCGAGTTTTCGGGCATAGCCATCGACATTCTGAACCTGCTTGCCGAAAAGACGGGGCTGTCCTTCCATTACCAGTCGGGAGGCGTGCTGACGTCGCCCTTTGATTCCGTCGGCAATCCAGACGTTGATCTGGTGCTGACCTCGCTAAGCGAGGTGGACGCCGATCACGGCGCGGTATCCTTTGTGACAAACGACATCTTTGCTTCGGACGTCGATTTTGCCACAAGGGGCGGCGCGGCGCTGCCAATGGACAGAAATCCCGTGATCGCTGTGCCGAACAGCTTTAGGGGGCTGGTCTCCGCTTTGACGCGCGAGGTGCCGGATATCGAGATCCTGAGCTTCGGCACCATCGAGGAATGCATCCGGGCTGTCAGAAGCGGGCAGGCGGACGGCATCGCGCTGGATACCTACCTGATGTACGAGCTGCTGAGCAGCTCCTACTATGACGATTTGAAGATCATCAAGTCGTACTCGCTGCAATTGCCGTATCATCTCGCGGCGACCGCCGATATCGACATCGGGTTTGCGATCATCCTGAATTACGGCGTCTCCCGCCTCAGTACGGAGGAAGTCGACGGGATCGTCGATAAGTACACGACCTACAGGTACCATTCCCAGACCCTCGGCGAGCGCGTTTACGCCAGCCGGGACGTGATCCTGTTTTTCATGGCGATCCTGCTGATCCTCTTTGTGGGCGTCGTTTTATGGAACCATCAAAAAAAGAGGTACGCGGACGCGCTGATCCAAAAGAATATCGACCTTGTGAAGGCGACCAACGCAAAAAGCGAGTTCCTCTCCAACATGAGCCATGACATCCGCACCCCGATGACCGCCATATTGAACCTGACCGATCTTTCACTGGAGGAGCTGGAGCAGCCGGAGCTGCTGAAGGAGGATTTGAACAAGATCAAGGTGTCCGGGCATTATCTGCTGGGCCTGCTCAACGACGTGCTGGATATGTCCCGGATCGAAAGCGGGAGAATGACGCTGAGCCCCTCCGTGTACACGCACAGCGATTTTATCAGCTATATGGACAGCATGACGTTGCCGCTGTGCAAGCAGCGGGGGATCCGCTTCAGCTGGGACAAGGGAACCACGGGCTACGATGTGTATGTGGATATCACGCGGTTTAACCAGATCTTCTACAACCTGCTTTCCAACGCGATCAAATATACGCCTGAGGGCGGGAGCGTATCGCTGCTGGTGAAAAACAATCAGGTTGAGGACGGCGTGCTGACCTGCGATTTTGTGATCCAGGATACGGGAATCGGCATGAGCGAGGAGTTTCAGAAGAAGCTCTTTACGCCCTTTGAGCGGGCGGAAAATGTAAACGCCTACGCCGGGACCGGCTTGGGCCTGAGCATTACCAAGCAGATTGTCGAGCTGATGCACGGCTCCATCCGCATTGACAGCGCGCTGGGCAAGGGGACTACGGTTACGCTTCGGCTCCCCATGCCGCTTGCCACGGAGGAGCAGCGCCGGGCGCTTCATCAGGCTGCCGCGGAAAACGCTTCCGAGCCTAAGGAGAAGGAGCGGGTGGCCCGGATTCTGCTTGCGGAGGATCATCAGCTGAATCAGGAAATCATCACGCGCCTGCTCAAGAAAAAAAGCTATGAGGTTCAGTGCACGGCGGACGGGGCGCAGGCGCTCGCCGCGTTTGAGGACAGCGAAATCGGCTGCTTTGCCGCCATCGTGATGGATATTCGCATGCCCGTGATGGACGGCCTTGCGGCCACGCGTGCGATTCGCGCGCTGGAAAGGCCCGACGCAAAGACGATCCCCATTATCGCCATGAGCGCCAACGCCTATGATGAGGACGTCAAAAAGAGCTTGGAGGCGGGCATGAACGCCCATCTTTCCAAGCCGATTGAACCGGAAAAGCTGTATGATACGCTGGAGAAGCTGATCGAAAACCAAAACAGGTAAAGGCGGGCCGAACGATGGCTTCGCCGGGCGGGAAGCAACGCGCCGCGCCGGGCAAGGAGGTTTGCGGCATGGCTGATGCGCCGGATGCGCGGGATGCGCGGGATGTGCGAAAGAAAGCGCGGTTCCTGCGCACGCGGGATGCGCGAAAGAAAGCGCGGAGGCGGATTGCCGCGGCGGCGCCGCGCGTTCAAGGCGCTTGACGGGATCAACGAACCCCTGAAACTGACGTGAAAGCTCACAAGAATGGGCTGTTTGGAACGAGACCCAAAAAACGCCGAATTGAGGATCAAAACAGGCGCGTTTGGCCCTAAGCAGCAAAAAATCCTTCATTTCTGAAGGATTCTGTGGAGCTGATGGCCAGATTCGAACTGGCGACCTCATCCTTACCAAGGATGCGCTCTACCGACTGAGCTACATCAGCCCGTTGCTTTTGAGCAACGGATGTATTATACATGAGCACGGGAGGTTTTGCAAGAGCAATTTGACGGGTTTTTCTGTTTTTTGTGAAAAAATCTAGTTTTGAATCCGCAAGGAGAGCCAAAATGATTCGCAGCTTTTCGGCCACCGCGTTTTGGGGAAGCGGAGGGGATGCCCCCAAAAGAAGAACGCCAGCCCCGAAAGCAAAGGATTTCCCCATCCGGACGGCTCGCTTCGTCCTGACGATTGATCCAATGCTAGGCGGAGCACAATACGCAAAAATCCGAACCATCGCATTTGCTTTGGTTCGGATTTTTTCCTGCTTTGGTGGAGCATGAAACGCAAAATCCGAACCGTTGCTTTTGCTCCGGTTCGGATTTGCACCGTTTTGGAAAATGCTGATATTGTTGATACAATCGAGATTGGGTGCACTCTGAAACGGAGAATCGTGTATGGGTGCACGCATTTGGCAATTTGTCGTTGATTGTTGAGCAAACATAATTTTCCGCTCTTGAGCAGCGTAATCGTTCGGGTAGATATGACCCTAGGGAGCTTCAAACCGCTTGTAACACCTGAGAATATTTGCTGAAGTATGAAGAGTAATAAGGCCAACTACCATTTGGGTTCCTTGTCAGATGATATAGATGAGTATATAGGTATATAAGTAATGTGATAAATTGAGCACCTAAACTTCTCAATTGCATTCATCAAGTCATTATATAGCTTTTTCATAAGAATAGAG
This sequence comes from uncultured Oscillospiraceae bacterium, assembly GCA_964408185.1. Classification (GTDB taxonomy): domain Bacteria; phylum Bacillota; class Clostridia; order Christensenellales; family Aristaeellaceae; genus CAYOYK01. The sequence goes on from CAYOYK010000011.1 coordinate 61,985, forward strand.
CCAGATAGATTATCTTGTGTATGTATATAAGAGAACCAATAATCATTAAAATCACATAATATGCTACTAAGACTCTCCTTCGAAACGCCTCCAGACTTATAAATGTTGAAAATCATATCTTTTTGAACTACTTTTTTATATGCCTCAATAATTGGGGTATAGATGCTTTTCGCTGTAGGAGCTCTCATTTTTGCATTAAAAAAGAAATCTAAACCACCGTATGCACTGGAAAATGAAGATAAATCAGTTTCTATAAAACATAAATACTTATCAATGCATTCATCGATATTTGATTTTGTGGGATTGAAGTATACTAAATTACCAATTACCAGAACGACTTTCTTGGCTTCAAACGAGAATAGTTCCATAGCTTTTCTTCTATTAGCAAAATATCCAATCAATGACATGACAAAGCTAACAAGTGAGCTACCAAAGATTGCAAGTGAAATATTGTATAGTAAAGCTACCGATTCTTTTCCGTGGGTACATAGTGTACATACAAATGATATAAGGCTTATAAACGATGATAAACAGGATAGCACCTTGTATTCACGCATATTATTCACCTCTTCGCATTAGACTGTTGAAACTATGCTATCAGGCTTAGATGCCAAATAGAACAAAGCAAAACTATTCATCCTTCATATTTATCATCGTTTAATTCTGATGCATCATTATCTTTGAGCAAGTCTCCGCGCCGGACTGCCTCGAGCACCTTTCGTTCAACATGTTTCTCCCACATCTCTTTGATACCTTTTCCATGTTCGGGGAATTCGGAGGTTACAATGAATCTTGTGTTGCCAATTACTATCTCAGAGGTTTTTGTATGAATCCGCCCAGTGCTTGGGTAGAACGTAGTCAATTCAGGGAAATCCTGCACTGGTTTGCTTTCTTTCTTGTTCATTGTAAAGCCTTTCTGGTTGTCGAACTTAATAATATTGTTCTGCTTCAGGATTTATCTCTGGTCATTTTCCGCTTGAATAAGATGAACGATAATCGGTTTTAGCTCATATACCCTGAGATTTCTAGCGAGATTAGCCAGTAAAGGTATGGTTATGTGCGCTGTTCGGACAGTACTTGTCATTACCAATTTGCTACTGTTCAAGCGATTCCCTTGAATCCTCAAATGAGATGAAACAAAAGGCATTCAGACAAGCTTCTCGAAGGGAATTCGATGTGGGCATTATCATTTGCGTGCCGAGTCTTGAGGACACCAGCTGGATCTTCCGGTTTTGTGTCCAAGCATCTAGCGCCTTGGAGATAAACTCTGGGCTATTACAAAAATTACTCCTCAAACCCAAAGCTCTCCACCCTCAGCGTCCTGCAGTTCTCCGTAACCGTTCTCACAACCGGTACGGGAGCCCCCGCAGGTATCTCAGCTTGAACATCCAGCCGTATAGTCACGTTAGCCCTATCCAGCTGCATGATGTGGTTGATCACCTCATCCATCAGCCTGCTTACATCCCGGTTCACTCGTGTAGTGTCAATTTTTGCAGAAAGGTAGAAATGACGATTCACAGGCACCTTGGGCTCATCCGGCGTTGCAGACACCTCTCCTGTGGTTGGTACAGTCACAGTATTGTCCCCTACACTGCCTGTAACAGGCAACACAACTGTCCCTGAAGGGGTTATAACGGATTGTTGCGCCTCCGCCGCTTTTTGCTTGAGCGCAGCAAACTGTTTGACAAGGTATCCCTGCTTATCGACAAAACCTATGTACTGGTTGATTTTTAAGCCCAGATAACGCCCTTCGCTTACTCCTTCGGCATAACCAAAGTACTCGTCTGAGTTGACACCTGTCTGGATGGCCTGTTCCAGTACATCGTAGGAGGCCAACCGGGGGAGGTAGCAGTATGTGCAAAGCATCTTCCACAGGTCGCCGATGCCCAGCTCGTTTTTGTCCTTCCAGAGGAGCTTGTCCAGTTCCATCAGCAGTAACGCAGGTGCCCATTGTGTAATTAGCTGTTCGTTTTGCTGCATCTTGCGTGCTGCCTTTACAACAATGCTGTCCGAACCGCCCCGAATGCTGATCGCATCCCAAACCACGGTTTTCAAATCCACTTCACGGTCAATGTAGGGCACCAGCAGATAGGCATAGGTTTCCTGAATACGCGAATCCACCGTTTGGTTACTGCGCGCCAGATTGTTGTCCGTCTCCCTGTTTTGTGCAGCGTCAAGGTTCAGGTCTGTACTGTCTGCTTTGATGGATTTCCAAGCGAGGTAGCGCTTCACTTCTTCATAAAGCGCGGAGATAGTATTTTGATCTGGCGCAACAAAGGCCAGCATGTTGCGGTAGATACGCGGAGCAGTACCCCGCGAGTTAAGAATGTTCTCCGCTGCCTGAATCGCCTTGTCCTCCGGCGTATTGGCCTTGTAAGTGTCCCGGTGTTGCAGGATCACCAGTCCCACATCTTGATCGTCCGCAACATCCAGCGAGCTGTCCGGGCAGATGTGGATACGCCCAAAGGGACGCTCCCGGCGAATGCCTCTCAGCCGGCGCTCGATTTCCTCCTCCACTTCTTCCGGCGAGCGCTGGCTGGCGCGATCTTCTACGGTTTTGCGAAGCGTGGGTCGCGTGTCAAACCAGAACCGATCTACAGAGGGGTTACTGTACAGGTAGGTGAGTGAAATCAGCAGGGTATTGAGGGCATCGTTAAAGGTGGCGATGTTCTCGCCGGGTTGTACCACACCAAGGCGGATGCGGGAGGCTTCCAGCCCGCGAACGGACTGGCTGCGCTCGCTGGGCGCGCTGCCCAGCATGATAGTGCGCGCCACACGACGGGCTGCCATCAGCTTGCCGAAACGTGGCATCTCCTGATCCTTCTGATAGGGGATGGATGCTTTGCCGTCCACTTCATGATCGACAATCGCGTTCCAGTTATCGCCCACATGGCGAGTCAGCTCGTCGCGGATAACAGGTACATCCAGCGGAATGGAACCGGGCATGATTAGCAATCCGCCATCCTGATTCATCCACAGGTAATGCACCACAGCGGCCATCAGGCGCAGAACACCACGCGTTTTCTGAAAACGTTCAATGGTCGCCCAGTCTTCATACAGACGGTCGAAAATCTCCGGATGGATGGGATAGCAGGAGCGCAACCGCTCGTAATACTCCACTTCCTTGGCGCTTAGGGGGAAATCGGCATTATTCTCCTGATAGAGCTGGCTAAAGGCAAGGCACACCTGATCGCGCGCCGTTTCATCTTTACAGTTCAAGAACAGGCGGCGGCGGACGATCTCAAAACCCTCGTTGGCTGCAACTGGCTTCCAGATGGATTCCATCCGCCCGAAGGTGTGCTCAATAGCTTCCAGCGCCTTTTGCCCGCCTTCACCGCCAATTTCGATGTTGGATTCGGGGATGGAAGCCACTACCAGACTGTTTTTACTGGCGCGCGCCGCCTCGGTAATCTCCTGAATAAAAGTGGTGAGGTTATCAAAGCTGCCTGCTGGCAAGCCATCCACGCCGTACAACTTTTTAGCATACGCTACCAACTCGTCTATCAATATCAGGCAAGGGCCGCATTCATCAAACAGCTGCTTTAGTACAACGGAACCGGGGGCGGTACCTTTTCGATCGGACTCCCGAACCAGATCATACAGTTTGGGATTTCCCGCTTCAATGGCCAACTGAGCGGCCATTTCACCCCAGAGTGTGTTGATGGTGATGCCCGGAAAGTTGGTCATCCGCTTGCTTTTTGCCGGTTCCAGCGCGGTTCCCACCAGCACAGCTACCCGGCAGACGGGCGGGCGTTCCATTCCGGCGGCTTCCAAAACGCCCTTCACGTTCGCCATTTTGCTACTGGGCGCGCGACCGCGCAGCAGGTGGTAAAGCGCCAACATACTGTGCGTTTTGCCGCCGCCGAAGGCGGTTTTCAACTGAATTACCGGCTCGCCATCCAGCCCGCCGACACGCCGAAGCGCCTGCACCAGCAGGCCCTTCATGCCCTCGGTCACATAGGTACGGGAGAAGAACTCCACCGGGTCGCGGTATTCATAGGTGCCTTCGCCCCGCGCCACCTGCGCCAGATCAGCGGCAAACTCCGCGTTTTTATAACGACCCTGTGCTACATCGGGGTGCGGCTCTATCACGTTGCGCCAGCAGGGCAAGCCTTGCACGGGCGTAGTTTTCAATACCCCGGAGGGTTTGGTGTTTGGCGTAGGCACCTCGGCAGTCGCAATCTGCACTGTGGCGCGGGAACCCAGTTCTGAGCCATAACGGGTAGAGCGAAGCAGCTTTTGGATTTCCGCCGCGCCTTCGGGGTCGATGGCATCGCACAGGCGCGCCATGGTATCCAGCGCTCGACAGGTATCATCGTCGCTGAAATCCTTGCCGCCGATGTGCGCCCAGACATTGCGGGTCTCCTTAAGCTCCTTGGCCCAGGAGCGCACGGTGCGCGGCAGGCGGTAGTTGAACAGGTTGTTCCAATGCCTGTCCAGCAAGGTAAGGCATTCAAAACTCTTTGGACACTCAAAGCTCCGAAGTGTCAACGCTGAAGTTTAGGTTTCTTCTCATTTACTATCCTTCCATGCTTGATGGTAATTGGATTATACTTTTTGGGTAAGAACGGTAATTATGGTTCATTTCAGCACAGAACTTGTTCTCCGATTGTCTTTGGCTGAAAGCCATATTCTGTAATAGTATACATCAAAACAGCAAATTCGTAAATTAAGCGTCATGGCTTTTTTTCAGCATATCGAAATCGAAACATCGTCATCCTATCTTTTAATACTTGCACCCCTTACTTGACGCAAAATAGAAAAAGCCAAACATCGTCATGATGCTGGCTCTTTATGCTTAATAACCTCTGTAACCTTGTAAACCAAGTCGACATCGATCTCTCCGCACCCGCTCTCCATCCTGCAATACTCCAGCACATCCATCCCCAGTCGCCGCGCCACCTCATTCTGCGATAACCCCGCTTCCCGACGCGCTTTCCGTAACAGCACATGCGCAGGTTCTGCCCCCGGAGCCGCGCCCTGCGCCTGAATCGCTTCCATGAACCAAAGCTCCTCGTCGTGGAACAGATACACATCCGACTGTACCTCGTCTACAGTCACTTTGCAGGTATAGCGCGTCCCCTGCCCGCCGGATTTCAAACTGGCCGCTTGCCGCTCATCGGTGATGCAGTCGATCTTCACTGGCGACCCGCCCGGAAGCTGATACGCCACAGGCCGGATGCGACCGCCCAGTTCATGCCTAGCGACCACGGTCACATAATCCTTATGCGTGGTTGGCACGGGTGCGGAATTGGGTGCCTGAGTTTGCACCGCCATGACTTAACACCCTCCTTCTTTACATGCCGTACATCGCCACGGGATGGATCGTGTGATCTGCCTTCGGATCCAGCGTCGCCGCCTTGCGGTCGATCAACACGATGCCCTTCTGAACAATGTTATTGCCAAACCGATTGCGCAGCATATCGACATTTCGTTCCAGTTGCTCCATGCGGGCTTGCTTTTCCGCGCTACCAAACAAATCCATCTGTACGGGCACACTTTCAGGCACCAGCGTCCCACAACTGATGCCCAGCCCTCGAAACGGATACATCCTTGCATATCGCTCGTCGAATAGCTTCATGGCCTCACGGATGATATCCACCGCTAGATTGGTGGATGATCCCAGCATGTGCTGGCAGGAATGCCAATCCAGCGAGGTGGTGGTTCGGTTATTCCCGTCCGTATACTGGATTACATTCCTAACAGCGATACTGATGTTCCGGCTGCGAAACCCGTGCTCCCGAAGCCGCATCGCCACGCACTCCGCCAGTA
>CAYOYK010000012.1:0-65927 GCA_964408185.1 uncultured Oscillospiraceae bacterium
CGCACTCGCATTCTCCTGGCTAACGTTCCCTACCCCAACATTTGACAAAGAACCCCTTTACTAGGGCTGGAGCGAAGATTCAATGACTTTCCGTTGGCGGTTTTGACGTAGTAACTGTCCATTGCCAATGCGGTCGTCGCCATGAAAAGAACCAACAGCGACGCAACCAGCGCCAGTAATCTTTTTTGTTTCACGTTCATTCTCCTTTGCAGTGTTCAATCAAGTTCCAAAGCCCTGCCGCAGTCGCCTAACGGACTGCGTTTACAAACTCCGTGCCATAGAGGCGGCGCGGCCATCGACCGCCCCGCCGCGGCAGGCGCGGGGATCGGCCTTCCCCCTCGTTACCCTAAAACGCGTAGTAGTGCTCCATGCTGACGATATAGCCGTCCGTCACGGTGACTTCGGTTTCGTGCGCCGAGAAGCCAAGGTAGCGGTCGTCCGATTCGGCAGCGTCCTGCATGTAGGCCAAGAAGTCCTTCGCCAAGATGGTTTGCTCCGGCTGGTCCAGATCCCAGCTGTCCTTCAGCACGAAATCCGGCCCGATGGGAAGCGTCGCCTCGCCCACCGTAAAGAACTCATGCGCGTCGTTTTCCAATACCACGGTGTAATAGCCTTCGTCGCTGAGCCACAGTGTGACGCCCTCATTGTCAATGCCGCCGTTAATCTCCATAGCGCCCTCCGTCAGCGCAACGGTATCCACGGGGATGGATTGCTGGCACACCACGATTGTATCCCCCGCCGCCAGCCGCTCAATATCGCCGGGATCAAAACGGTCGTAGTCGAAGATGGTTAGATGGACAACCAGCGCGCCTTCGTCATCCAAGTATACGTCCGCGGGCTCAAAGCCTGCGTGGAAGGTGCGGCCGTCCAATGCGTCAAGCGTCAGCGTGGCCGGTACGGGGTTCACGGTTTTGGCTTCGGCGCGCGCGATCACGCAGGGCGCAAGCACAACGGGAATCACGCCGCACAGCAGCAAGCCGACCAGAACCAAAGCAATCCCTTTTCTCATGGTCCATCCCAGTCCTTTCTGTTTTGTTCATGGGCCTGTCTTCTTTGCAATCGATCTTGTCGCCTGCCTTGTCCGGACATCGGCAATGCCGGTATTCGCGCGGTGATCACCCGGCGGGGCCGCAGGGCCGAAGCCGCGCCGCCATCTGCGACGGGGAAACCAATGCAATGGGTTGCTCCCTAAGGGGGTACGGGCGTTTGAATTCGCGTATAAAAACGGCTTGGCATGGCTTTGATCTCCATATTCGCTGCTTTGGGGAGCGCATTGGGCTTTCCGTATCGGTCGATGGCTCCCCTATCTCTCTTCTTTGGTTACATCGCAAGCAATCTTCTATGCGTTAGTATAGCAGAAGCGCGGCAGAACTTCAAGAAAAATCTGTTTCCGCGTGCAGTGTAACCTCCTCAAAAATGCCCTTGACATTTGAACGTTTGCTCATGTATAATATCGTTATCAAATGAGCATATGTTCATTTGTTTACTGAAACGGAGGTGCTTTCTATGCAAGGACAATGCGACGAGCTTCATCCGCACGCAGATACCGTAGCGACGCTGAAGGCGATGATGCCGGACGACGCGGTTTTTGGCAAAAGCGCGGCGTTTTTTCAGGCGCTGAGCGACCCCACACGGACGAAAATCATCTGGGCGCTGGATCAGGCGGAGCTTTGCGTGTGCGATTTGGCCGAGCTGCTGGGCGTCACGCCATCCGCGGTTTCGCATCAGCTATCGGGCTTGCGCAAGGACAGCATGGTCAAATCCCGCAGGGCGGGCAAGGAGGTTTTCTACTCGCTCGCCGACGGGCACATCCGCACGATGCTGGAATCCGGCATCGAGCACACGAAGGAGTGAACCGAGTTATGGAAAAGGAAAACAAGCTCAGTCTGATCCGCATCATCGCCTCCGCCGTTCTGCTCGTCGCCGCGTGGCTTGTGGACAGGCGCGCCAGCCTGCCCCTGTGGGGCAGCCTGCTGCTCTATCTTGTGCCCTACCTCGTGGCGGGCTACGACGTATTGCTGGAGGCGGGAGAGAGCATCCTGCACGGCCATGTGTTCAACGAGGGCTTCCTGATGAGCCTTGCCACTCTCGGCGCGCTGTGCATCGGCTTTTTGCCGGACGCGGAGCCGGAATTCCCGGAGGCCGTTTTCGTGATGCTGTTTTTCAAGGTCGGCGAGCTGTTTGAGGAAATCGCCGAGGGCAACAGCCGCAAGTCGATCTCCCAGCTGATGGACATCCGTCCCGACAGCGCCAATGTGGAGCGTGACGGCGCGGTCGCCGTCGTCGCGCCGGACGATGTGCGGGTTGGCGAGGTGATCGTGATCAAGCCGGGCGAAAAAGTCCCCATGGACGGCGTGATCATCGAGGGCGCGTCGAGCCTGAACACCGTCGCGCTGACCGGGGAGAGCGCGCCGAGGGACGTGAACGTCGAGGACGATGTCGTCTCCGGCTGCGTCAACCTTTCCGGCGTGCTCCGCGTGCGGGTGACGAAGGTGTTTGGCGAGTCCACCGCCGCCAAGATCTTGGAGCTGGTGGAAAACGCGGGCGAGAACAAATCCCGCAGCGAGGCCTTCATCTCCAAATTTGCCAGAATTTACACGCCCGCCGTGGTGATCTGCGCCCTGCTGCTCGCGTTTGCGCCGCCGCTCCTATCGGGCGATTTTTCCGGCAGCATCGCGCTGTGGCTGGGCCGCGCGCTGACCTTTCTGGTGGTATCCTGCCCCTGCGCGCTGGTCATCTCCGTGCCGCTCACATTCTTTGGCGGCATCGGCGGCGCGTCCAAGAACGGCATCCTGATCAAGGGCTCCAACTACATGGATACGCTGGCAAAAACGGATGTCGTCGTGTTTGATAAAACCGGCACGCTGACCAAGGGCGTGTTTGCCGTAACCGCCGTACACCCGGAGCACTGCGATCAGAACCGCCTGCTGCACCTTGCCGCGCACGTGGAGCGCTTTTCCACCCATCCCATCGCGCTCTCGCTGCGCCAAGCCTACCCGAACGAGGCGGACGACTGCGCCATCACCGACGCGCAGGAGCTCGCGGGGCACGGCATCCGCGCCAATGTCAACGGCGATACCGTCTGCGTCGGCAACACCCGCATGATGGAGTCCGTCGGCGCAAAATGGCAGCCCTGCGAGAACGTGGGCACCATCATCCATGTTTCCATCAACGGCGAGTATGCCGGGCACATCGTCATCTCCGATCAGATCAAGGAGGACGCCGGGCAGGCCGTCGCCGCGCTCAAGGCGGCGGGCGTATCCAAAACCGTCATGCTCACAGGCGACCGCAAGGAGGTCGGCGAGAGCGTCGCCCGCGAGATCGGGCTGGATGAGTACCGCGCCGAGCTGCTGCCCGCCGACAAGGTGGAAAACGTGGAGCGGCTGCTCGCCCAAAGGCCCGCCGGACGCGCGCTTGTCTTTGTGGGCGACGGCATCAACGACGCGCCTGTGCTGGCGCGCGCCGACGTGGGCATCGCCATGGGCGCGGTCGGCTCGGACGCGGCCATCGAGGCGGCCGATGTGGTGCTGATGGACGACAAGCCCTCCAAGATCGCGCTCGCCATCCGGATCTCGCAGGGCACCCTCCAAATCGCCAGACAGAACATCGTGTTTGCGCTCTTTATCAAAATCCTTGTGCTGATTCTGGCGGGCCTTGGCCTCGCGTCCATGTGGCTGGCGGTGTTTGCGGACGTGGGCGTGACCGTCCTCGCCGTGCTGAACGCCATGAGAGCGCTCAAAATCGGTCCCGCTCTTGAGAGCAAACGGTAGCCGCGCAAGCAAAAGGCGGCGGCACGCAGGCTCTTGCGAGAATCTTCATGCGGGACGCTTCGCGCTTGCAGGAGAAAGGGCGCTCCAAGCCAAATCAGCACTTGCACTTTGTTTGTGGCGGGCCCGCCGCGCTTGAATGCGCCGTCGCTCCCGCCGCGCGGAAATAAACAAACGCGCGCTGACGCGCACGGGGAGGAAGAGCTTTGATTTACGATACCTTGGAGAATCTGCCGACTACCGGGGCATGCTGCCCAGTCTGGACGCGGCGATCGACTTTGCGCTCACGCACGATTTGTCCGCGCTGCCGCTCGGCCGCACGGAGATCGACGGCGACAGCGCCTATGTGCTGATGCAGGAACCCGCGCTCAAGCCCGAAGCCGACGCGCGCTGGGAATGCCACGACGAGTACGCCGACGTTCAGCTTGGCCTCGCGGGCGGCGAGACCATCGCGTATCTCCCGCGCGAAAGCGTGCAGGCATGGGCGCCCCATAAGCCGGACGTGTATAAATCCGCAGACGCGGCCATCGGCGTTCGCCTGCCGCTGAGCGCGGGACGCTGGGCGCTCTTTCTGCCGCAGGACGCGCACAAGCCCGGCATCGGCGAGGGCGTCGGCCGAAAAGCCGTGTTCAAGCTCCGCTGCAAGTAACCCGAAAAAATACGGCGGGAGGAAAGCTCAGCGCTTCCCTCCCGCTTTTGTTTTGCCGCGGCAGCGGCACATGATTCGTCTATCGGCTTGCCTGAAGCGCCCGCAATCGCTCGCCCAGCAGGGCGATGTGCCCCGCGTTCGCGCCGCAGCAGCCGCCCAGATAGGTCGCGCCCGCGTCCACGGCGGGCAGCATGTCGGCGACAAACTCCTCGCGGGTGTACTCGCTGACCTCCTTGCCGTCCACCAGCGTCGTCCGGCCCGCGTTGGGCTTGAAGATCAGCGGAGCGTCGGTCTGCTCCCGGAACGCTTGCAGCACCGGCAGCGCCCCCTCCGGCCCCAGCGAGCAGTTGAGCCCGATTGCGTCCGGCCGATAGGGCGCAAGCTCCGCGACCATATCCGCCACGGAATTGCCCATGATCGTCTTGCCCACCTTCTCAAAGCTCATGGCGCAAAACAGAGGCACATCGTATCGCCGGGCACAGCGCGCGGCGATTTTGAGCATTTCCAGATCAATAAATGTTTGCAGGAAGATCAAGTCCGGGCCCTCCGCCATGCCGTCTGCCAGCATCTCGGCATAAAGGGCCTCCGCTTCGTCCTCGGTGATCTCGCCGTAGGGCTCCAGCAAGCCCGTCAGCGGGCCTGCCGACAGCGCCACCTTGGCGCGTCCGCCCACGGTCTCCTTGCACAGGCGCACGCCCTCGCGCACCACCCGCTCCACCGTGTAGGGCGATTTGGATACCGCGCCGCCGTTGGCCCCGAAGGTGTTGGCAAGGATAATCTGCGCGCCTGCGTCCGCCATCTCGGTGTGGAGCTGGCGCACAATCGCGGGATTCTCAATGTTGTAGCGCCACACGGGCACCCTGTCCGCCGCCTTTTCCCATAGGCTGGTCCCCACCGCGCCGTCCAGCAAAACAGTTTTCATCAGCAATCCTCCGTTGGGAACAGCATCTGCTCCATATAATGCTCGTTAAACCGAGGGTTCCCGCCAAGGCTGACATGCTTGGAGGCCGCCGCGATGCGGTTCGCGTCCGCGACGCGGCGCTCGTCCAGCAGCAGCAGGCCCGCGCCCGCCAGCGCGGCGTTTCCCGCCACCCGCACGCGCCCCGCAAGCGCGCGCGGGATCAGCCCGATGCCCGCCGCGCCATCCAGCCGCAGGTGGCTGCCAAAGCCACCCGCCAGATGCACCGCGCGCACCTCCTCCGCCGATACGCCCACGGTTTCCAGCAGCGTTTGCAGGCCCGCCGCGATGGCCGCCTTGGCAAGCTGTACCGCGCGCACGTCGCGCGGCAGCAGGGCGATCTCTCCGGCCAGCGGCAGTCGCTCGCAGTCCGTCGCGCCCGTCTCGTCGATCTCGCCAAGCGCCAGCAGCGCCGCGATCGCGTCAATCAGGCCGGAGCCGCACACGCCCACGGCGGGCGCGTCCCCGATGGTATGCACGCCCAGCCGCCCATTCTCAATCCACACGCGGTCGATGGCCCCGCGCACGCTGCCGCAGCCGCAGCTGATGCCCGCGCCCTCAAAGGCCGGGCCCGCCGCCGTGGAGGTCACATACAGGCGGCCGTCCTTCCACAGGGCAATCTCTCCGTTGGTGCCGATATCGCAAAGCAAGGCGGTCTCGCTCGCATCGCACAGGCCGCAGGCCAGCGCGGCGCAGGTGATATCCGCGCCGACGAAGGCGTTCATGCAGCGCGGAAGATAGGCCTGAGCGCCCAGCAGCGGCAGGGCCTCGCCAAAGAGGCAGTCGGCCTCAAACGGCGCGTGCGACAGCGCCGTCGGGTCGCGCCCGGTCAAGAGATAGAGCATGGTCGTATTCCCTGTGACGACCAGAGCCTCGGCGGCAGGCCCGCCCTGCGCCGCCCGCGCGAGCAGCCCGCTCAGCGCGTCCACGATCTGCGCCTGCAGCAGCTCCGCGCGCCCGTCCATCGCCGCGCCGATGCGGCCCATCACGTCCGCCGCTACGGACGTTTGTGGGTTGAGCGCAGCCGCCTCGCCCACGCACCGACCCGTGCGCAGATCGTAGCGCTTTACGGCCAGCGTGGTGGTGCCGATGTCGATTGCCGCGCCAAACCGTCCGGGCATCGGGTGAAGCTCGTCCCGCGGCAGATCGCGCGCACCGCTGTGCAGCTCGATCTGCCGCATTTCCGCCGCGTCGGGCAGCACGACCTCGCAGTCGCCCAGCAGCCTGCTTTGGCAGGCCAGCCGCACGCCCAGCTCGCGCTCCCTCGCGGTCGGCGCGGAGACATTGCCGACAAGCCGCACGGCGCACTTGCCGCATACGCCGCGTCCGCCGCAGGGCTTGCCAATGGCAAACCCGTGCAGCGCAAGCACATCGGCCAGCAGCGGCTGTCCGGCATAGACCGCCTCCGTGCGGCGCTCTCCCTGACAAATCAGCAGACGAGGCATATCAGGCGCAGAAGCGCACGGCCATATCGGCGGCGCTGGCCGCATCCGGGGTGTAGGCGTCCGCGCCGATCTGTTGGCAGAAGGCCTCCGTTACCGGCGCGCCGCCGACCATGATCTTTACCTGATCGCGGATCCCGGCCGCCTCCGCCTGCTTGACCACATCGGCCATGACGTTCATGGTCGTGGTGAGCAGCGCGGAGCAGCAAATGATCCGGCAATTCTGCTCCTTGGCGGTCTGCACGAAGGTTTCCGGGGCAACGTCGGTGCCCAGATCAATGACCTCAAGCCCCTTGCCCTCCAGCATCATGCGCACAAGGTTCTTGCCGATATCGTGCAGGTCGCCCTTCACCGTGCCAATGCACACGCGCCCGGTCGCCTGTACGCCCTCGGCGGCCAGCAGCGGCTTGAGCAGCGCCGCGCCCATGTTCATGGCGCGGGCGGCGACAAGCACCTCCGGCACAAAGATCTCGTTGTTCTTAAACCGTTCCCCCACCACGTTCATGCCGCTGAGCAGCCCTTTTTCAAGGATGTCCTTGGCGGACGCGCCCTCGTCCACAGCCTGCTGAACCAGCGCCTTCACATCCTTGGCCTTGCCCTTTTGCAGCAGCTCCGATATCTGCGCCAAAATATCCATTGCATTCGTCCCCCTTTGTTGCGTCTGCGACCCGTGCCTATTGCAAGCATTATACCATGCCGCGCGCGCGGACGCAACGCAAAAGGCCGCCTTCGCGGCGGCCTTTCCCGGTTTGTCAGTCGATCTGTTGCAGCGTTTCCAGCACCGTCAGCACCTGTTCCCGCGGCACCAACGGCGACGGCTCGCCCCTTCGCGCGCAATCCAAAAAGTGCGACAGCTCCCGCAAAAACCAGCCGGTGGGCGCAATGTTGATGCCCGTCGGGATTTTGACCTCGTCCTCGATGTTGTAATACGTGTTGCGACCATGCTCGTCATAGCCGGACAGGCCGCGGTCATCCCGGATGAGCATCCCCCGCTCAAAGTATACGCGCCAGCCTACCGTAAACGGAATGGCCGCGTTGAGCCACGCGGCCTCCGCGTTGGCGTGCAGACCCTTGAAGGCGTAATCAAAGCGATAATGCTCGCGGTACGGCCTGCCCTCGCCGCCGCAGCTTACATAGCGCAAATCAAGCGGCTTGCCAAACAGGCTGACCATCACGTCCAGATCGTGGATGTGCAGATCAAAGGGAACCAAGCCGCTCTTGGCCTTATCCAGCAGCCAGTTGCCCTGCGTCCATTGCGGGCGCGCGGACAGGCGCGTAAAGCTCGCGTCAAGGGGCTTGCCGTACCACTCCTCGCGCACGGCCTGCCGAAGGGTTTGGATCTCCTTGCTGAACTGCATCACCTGCGCCACATAGAGGGGCACGCCCGCGCGATCCGCCGCCGCGTACATTTCCAGCGCGTCGTCCAGCGTCAGCGCGACAGGCTTCTCGGTGATGGTCGGCTTGCCCAGCGCGAGGCTTTGCAGCGTCAGCTGCTTGTGCAGGTAGGTCGGCGTGCAGATATCCACCAAATCGATCGTTTGGCTTTCGACCATCCGCTGGATGCTCTCGTAGATGGGCACGCCCCACTCCGCGGCGCGCGCGCGGTCTGCGTCGGCCGTGCCGACCACGGCGGCCACGCGAGCGTCGGGAATGTGCAGATAGTTATGGTAATGGACAGTACCCATGCCGCCCAAACCGACGAGGCCGACGTTCATGCGTCCATCTTCCTTCGTGTTTTATGCCGAGATGGTCACTGTGCGCCCGCTTTGCGAGGACTCCATGCAGGCGAAGACGGCGCGCATGGTCTTCAGGACGCTTTCGCCGGACAGCTCGTCCAGCGTCGGGTCGGCCACGCAGGCCACAAAGCGCTCAATCACGCCGGAGTTGGTTTGGTTATCGTTGGTCTGGATCTCGCCCGTATCGTAATACGTCTCCGTGCCGTCCGGCTTGATCAGCGTGATCGCGTGACGGGGATCATCGTAGATGCGCAGCAGCCCCCCTGTGCCGTAGAGCACGGTGGAGTTCTCCTCCTGCCCGTAGTGCGTCCACGAGGCCGCCAGCGTTCCGGTTGCGCCGCCGTCCATGCGAAAAATCGCAAACGCGTTGTCTTCCACGCTGATGGGCACGCCGTTGCTATCCTTCTTGTCCAGCGTGCACAGCTTGGCCGTGACCTCCACGATGGTCTGCCCGGTAAGATACTGGATCAGATCGACCTTATGCAGGCCCAAGTCCGCCAGCGCGCCGAAAACCGCGCGGTTTTTATCAAAAAACCAGAGGTCGCGCGTGCCGTCCACGGACCAGCTCTCCGGCCCGCCGTGCCCAAAGCACGTGCGGAAGGTAAGCACGCGGCCGATGGCCCCGGCCCGCAGCAGCTCCCTCGCCTTGCGGTGCGCGGGCGCAAGCCGCTGGTTTTGCCCGATCATCAGGTAGCGGCCGCTCTTGCGCGCGGCGGCCACCATGCGCTCGCAGTCCGCAAGCGTCGTCGCCATGGGCTTCTCGCACAGGACATGCTTGCCGGCCTCCAGCGCCGCGCAGGCGATGTCCGCGTGGTAGGCATTGGCCGTGCAGACGCTCACCGCCTCGATGGCCGGATCGGCCAGCATTTCCTGATAGCTGGCGTACACGCGCGCATGATACTGTGCGGCCAGCGCGGCGGCGCGCTCCGCGTTCAGATCAAACACGCCGTCCACCGTGGCGTCCGGGCAGGCTGTATATTCAGGCAAATGGCGTACCTGCGCAATTTTTCCGCAACCAATCACTCCTACGTGCAGCATGCGGCTTACTCCCTTCTTATGTCAGTTCGTGGCTTCCTTCTTTTGCAGCATCACCGCCCCGATGACGATAACGCCCTTAAACGCCTCGCGCAGGAACGGAGGCACGCCCAGCAAATTGAGCAGGTTGTTCATCACGGCGATAATCAGCATGCCGAGCACGGTGCCCAGCACGGAGCCTTTGCCGCCGCTCATGCTCGTGCCGCCGACGATGACCGCCGCGATAGCGTCCATCTCGTAGCCGCTGCCGGCGTTGGCGTAGTCCATGCTGCCAATGCGGGAGATGTTGATGACCGCAGCAAACGCAACCAGCACGCTGGTCAGCGCATACACACGGCGCTTGACGCTATCCACGTTGATGCCGGACAGGCGGCTGGTCCGCTCGTTGGAGCCGACCGCAAAGACCTGTCGACCAAACGCGGTATACTTGCTCACCGCATACAGCGCCGCGGCGATCAGCAGCCAATAGAAAATCGGGAGCACGATCTGCCCGCCGATCAGCGTGCTGGAAATCGCCTTGAACGCCGCGGGCACCTTGGGCGCGACGCCGCCCGTCATGCACTGCTGGGTCACGCTGCGCAGAATTTTCATCATGCCAAGCGTGGCGATAAACGGCGGCAGCTTGCTCTTGGTGATCAGCAGGCCGGTGCCCTCGCCCATCAGCATCCCGGCGATCATGCCGACCGCGATTGCGATGATCACAATCACAACCTCGTTCAAGCCAAGCGACATCAGCAGTCCGTTCTCGTTGCTGTTGGCGAACACCATCATAATCGCGCCGGTGGCCACATAGGTGGAGCCGACCGAAAGATCGATGCCGCCGGACAGGATCACGAACGTCATGCCCAGCGCCACAATGCCGATGCCCGCGTTGTTGCGCAGCAGGTTGATCCAGTTTCTGAACCAAGTGCTCAGCCAATCGCCGAAGGTAGGAAAATCAAACCCCAGCGCGATGGTTTGCAAAATCACCATCACAAGCAGCGCGCATACGGTGGAGAACAGGGGCTTGTTCTTCCAGCTGTAAGAGAACCACTTCAGGACATTTGCGTGGGCGTCGGGTTTCGTGCCGCCCGGCGTTGGATCGTTATGCTGATTGAGTAGCAGGTTGTTCTGCTCCATGCCTCTCATCCTTTCTTGTTAAAGCGCGGTTTGGGTCGGCGCGTCGGCTCCCGTAGCCAAGCGCATGATCTCCCGCTCGGTCATCCGCTCGCCGCTGACCTCGCCCGCAATGCTTCCGTGGTACATCACCAGCGCTCTGTCGCATACGCGGATGATCTCCTGCGCCTCGGAGCTGAGCACGATGATGGAAACGCCCTGCTTGGCCAAGCGCAGTATGATATCGTATATTTCTTCCTTTGCGCCTACGTCCACGCCCTGCGTGGGGTTATCCATCACAAGCACCTTGGGGCTGCTGCACAGCCATTTGGCCAGCACAACCTTTTGCTGGTTGCCGCCCGACAGGCTGGTGATCAAATCGTCACGCTTGCCCAGCTTGATATGCAGCTCCCGCTCCTGCTCGCCAAACTGCTCGTTTTGCAGCCTGCGATTGATAAAGCCGCGCCTGCCGAGCTTGGGCCACGTGACGATGGTTCCGTTTTCCAAGATGGATAGATCCTTCACGATCCCATTTTCCTTGCGGTTGCGGGGGATATAGCCGATGCCGAGGCGAATGGCCTGCTTGGTGCTCCGGATGACCACAGCCTTCCCGTTTACCGTTACGTGCCCCTGATAGGCGCCCTCGGCCCCAAACACCGTGCGAAACAGCTCGCTGCGTCCGTCGCCCAGCAAGCCCGTCACGCCCAGCACCTCGCCCGCGTAGGCTTGCAGGGTGATATCGCGGAAGTACGGCTCGCGGGTCAAACGCTCCAGCGAAAGGCGCTCCTCGCCGCGCTCATGCTCACGGTGCAGCAGATCGGTGCGCACCTCGTGCCCCACCATCATCTGCGCCAGATCGGCGGTGGTCACGTCCGCGACGTTTCCCTCGGCGACCTTGCTCCCATTGCGGAGCACGGTGTAGCAATCGCAAATCTCCGCGACCTCGCGGAGCTTATGGGAGATAAACACAACGCCCACATTCTGCTCGCGCAGTGTGCGCAGCATGGCGAACACGCGCTCGATCTCCGTATCGGTAAGCGACGTGGTGGGCTCGTCCATGATAATCAACCGTGCGTTCATCAGAAGCGCGCGGGAAATCTCAACAATTTGCTTATAGGAGGCGTCCAGCTTGCTGACCAACTGCCGGGGGTCGATATCAATGCCCATGCGCTCAAAAACGCGCCGAGCCTCGTCAATCATTTTTTTGTGGTCAAGCAGGCCGGCTTTTTTGAGCTCTCTGCCGATAAACATGTTCTCGTAAATCGGCAGATCGTTGATGAGGTTGAGCTCCTGATGGATAAACGCGATCCCGGCGTTCAAGGATTGCGTAGGCTTGGTAAAGCGATGAGGCTCCCCGTCAATGAGGATCGTCCCCTCATCCGCCGTCAGCACGCCGCCGAGGATGTTCATCAGCGTGGATTTCCCCGCGCCGTTCTCGCCCAACAGGGCGCATATCTCTCCGCCGCGCACTTGAAAATCAACGTTTTGCAGCACTATGTTCGCGTCAAAGCTCTTGCAGATGCCCCGCATCTGTATTTCCATACGGCTTCACATCCGTTCTGTGCGTTTCTTGTCCCTTTACGGCAAAGGGGCCATGGCTTCGCCACGGCCCCTTTGCCAGGCCGACGCACTCGGTCGGCCAGCGGGGAAAAGCTTTGCTTAGTAGATGGTGTTCGCAGCGTCGAGGTAATCGGCAACGTTGGAGGCGTCCACGATGGTGGTGGGGATCACCTTCACAGCGTCAACGGTCTCGCCGCTCAGAACGGCCAGCGCCACATCCAGGCAATCGCGGATCATCAGCGGGCTGTACAGCGCGGAGGAAGCGGCGATGTCGGGGGTCTCGGCGATCACGGCAAAGTACGCCTGCGCGCCGCCGCCGCCGGTGATGGCTTTGATGTCGGTACGGCCAGCCTCTTGGATAGCCTGAATCGCGCCGATAGAGGTCTCGTCATCCAGGGAGAACACGGCGTCGATCTGCGGGTTCGCGGTCAGCACGTCGGCCATCACGGACAGACCCACCTCACGGGAGAAGGTATCGTTAGCGGCTTCGATGATCTTGACATTGGGGGCGATTTCGGCCATGGTCTCGGTGAAGCCCTTCATGCGCAGCTCGTTTACGGAGCCGGCGGTCGGGACGGGCATCGCAACCACGGTGCCTTCGGTGCCGATCTTCTCGACAATGTACTTTGCGCCGGCAACGCCCATGCTCTCGTTATCGCCGGTCACCTTGTAGATGCCGGTCGCGTCGATATCCATATCGAACGCAACAACGACGACGCCCTGATCAATCGCGGTCTGAACGGGGCCTTCCATGCCGGTCCACTGCGGAGCAATGATTAGCGCCTGCGCGCCCCAGAGCAGCATTTCGTCGATCTGAGTGGTCATTTCTTCAGCGTTGCTGCTGGTGCTGAACTTGTACTCGATTTTGCCTTCCTCGGCAAGCGTCTTGGCGTACTGCTCCGCCTGGTAAGCGATGCCGCCAACCCAGCCGTGGGTGACAGCGGGAACCAGAATGCCAACCTTATACGTGGTGGTTTCGGCGGCAGCCAGAGAGAACACGCTCAGGCACAGCGCCAGGGCCAAGACGATTGCCAATACCTTTTTCATGGGACACTCCTCCAATCGTGTTATCGCCGCATTGCGGCGGTCGTAACGCTGAAGAACCGCGGGGGCTGACTATTGTTTGGCCGGATATCCGCCGTTCTTTTTGCTTAGGTGAAGCATAGCACATTCTTTTTCATCTGTCAATCTTACAGTTTCTTTTTCATAACTTTTCATTTTGGCAAAAATAGTTGTACCGGCTCGTAATTTCCAAAGGACGTCCCTCGCGCCGGATGTAAACATTTCACTCTGATGATTTTTTATTTACACGCTTGCCATCTCGTGTTATAATAAGCAAAATAAGCATTGAAGGGAGAACGAGGCATGAAAAAGAAAAGCACGGAGCCTACCCTGCTTGATGTGGCAACGCATTCGGGCGTATCCATTGCCACCGTCTCCCGCGTGCTCAACGATCGCAGCAAGGTCAGCCCCGCCACCGCGGAGCGCGTGCAGGCCGCCATCGACGAGCTTGGCTATGCGGCCGGGTCCGCCGCCGCGCGCAGCCGGTTGATCGCGGTCGTGCTGCCCAACTTGGACAATCCTTTCTATGCAAAGATTATCAAAGGCATACAGGTTTCCGCCAAGGGCTACGGGCTGGAGGCGGTCATCGTTCCTGAGGATAACGTGGACGCCAACTGGCGCAGGCTTGCCGCGCTCCTCGGCGCGATGAACGCGGGCGGCCTGATCGTGCTTTCCCCCATCAACGAGGCGGTTACGCTGGACGGGCTGCAAAAGGCGGCGCCTATGGTACAATGCGCCGAGTACAACGACCAGCACACCGTCAGCTACGTGGGGGTGGATGACTACGCCGCCGCCAAGAGCGCCGTGGAGACGCTGCTGCAGCGCGGCCGCCGCCGCATCGCGCTGATCAACGGGCCGATCAAGTACAAGTACGCGCGCCAGCGCGCGCTGGGCTATGAGGCCGCGCTCAAGCAGGCGGGCGTCGCCCTCGACCCGACGTTGGTATTCCATGTGACCGAGCGCGGCTTTGACACCTCGTTGGCCGTGGCGCGGCAGCTGATCCTCTCCAGAGAACGCCCGGACGCCATTTTGGCCACCAGCGATATGATCGCCTCCGCCGTCATCAAGGTCGCCTGTCAGGAGGGCGTGGCGGTGCCGCAGGAGCTTTCGGTGATCGGCTTTGACAACACGTTCGTTTCCATCGTCAGTCACCCCAGCGTTACGGCGGTCAACATGCCGCAGTTCCAGTTGGGCTACATGGCCTGCGAGGTGCTGGCGGAACGGATGCAAAACCCCTCGGCAGAACCCAAGCAGGTGCTGCTCAAAACCGAGCTGGTGCTTAGAGATTCCATCTAACGGATTCCTCCTCCTTTTTAAGCAAGCCCCCGGTTGACGCATACACGTCAGCCGGGGGCTTGTGATGAATCTTGGCTCAAGCCGAGTCTCCGCGCGGCTCTGCCTTCCATTTGGGCGGCGTGTCGGCGCAGGCCATGCGGCGCTTGGCACAGCGCAGCTCCACATAGCAGCCGCACAGCGCGCATGTCCCGGAATACAGGCGGTCGCATTGCCTGCACACATCCAGCCGCTCGGCGTAGACCGCATCGGGGACGCGCTGTTCCTCCGGAAGCGCCGCAAGCGCATCCTCCACAACGCGATAGAGCGGGCGGCTGTCCGCGTCCTCCCGCAGGAGGCAGCGGCAGGGGCTCACGGCTTGACCGTCAGCGCCAGCAGCGAGCAGGCGGGCAGCGCGAGCCGGAGGCCGCCGTCCTCGCGCGCATAGCGATCAAACGCAACGGGAGCAACGGCTTCGGGGCTGTCGAACGTGTTGTGCGCGTGCGGGTCGCCGCTCAGCACGCGGGCCTCGACGCGCACGCCGTCGGTCAGCTCAGGCGCGCGCAGGAGAACGTCGGCCCTCGCGTCGGCGGAAAGGTTCGCCAATGTCACCGTCAGCTCGCCGTCCTTTACGGACGCGGACGCGCTCAGCTGCGCCAGCCCGTTGCCCAGACGGCCGCACTCCACATAGCAGTCCGCCTCCCGCGCGTCCATGTGCGGGCGGTACATCTCAAACACGTGATATGTGGGCGTAAGCAGCATGTCCGCGCCGTCCGTGAGAATCACGGCTTGCAGCACGTTGACCATCTGCGCGATGTTGGCCATCGCCACCCGGTCGCAGCGGCGGTTGAAGTGATTGAGCGTCAGCGCGGCGACCATCGCGTCCCGCATGGTGTTTTGCTGGTAGAGGTAGCCGGGGTTGGTATCCGGCTCCACGTTGTGCCAGCAGCCCCATTCGTCCACAATCAGCGCGACGCGGCGCTCCGGGTCGTAGCGATCCATCACGGCGATGTGCCCGTCCATGATCTCGCCAATGCGATCCGCCTTGCGCAGGGTGGTCTCGTACGCGTCCGGCGAAAACTCCGTGGCGCTGCCCTTATCCTGCCATGTGCCGGGCACGGTGTAGTAATGCAGCGTCAGCCCGTCCATCATGGAGGCCGCGCTTTGCATGAGCGTTTCCGTCCAGTGCCAGTCGGCCTCGTTAGGGCCGCTGGCGATGCGGAACAGGCGGTTCGCGCCGTAATCGCGGCAAAATGTCTGGTAGCGGCGGTATACGTCCGCGTAGTACTCGGCGCGCATATTGCCGCCGCAGCCCCACGTCTCGTTGCCGACGCCCCAGTACCGCACCCCAAACGGCTCGCTGCGGCCGTTTTGCCGACGCTCCCGCGCGAGGGTGGAGTCGCCCTCGCAGTTGAGGTACTCCACCCACTCCGCCATCTCCCGCACGGTGCCGGAGCCTGCGTTGGCGTTGAAATACGGCTCGCACCCCACCTGACGGCAGAGCTCCATAAACTCGTGTGTACCAAAGGAATTATCCTCTACGCCGCCGCCCCACGTGGAATTGACCATGCGTCGGCGGCCCTCCAGCGGGCCGATGCCGTCGCGCCAGTGGTATTCGTCGGCAAAGCAGCCGCCGGGCCAGCGCAGCACGGGCACGTGCAGGCGCTTGAGCGCCTGCACCACATCGGTGCGCATGCCGTTGACATTGGGGATGGCGCTGTCCTTGCCGACAAACAGCCCCTGATAGACGCAGCGGCCCAGATGCTCCGAAAAGTGCCCGTACAGGTTCCTGTTGATCGTGCCCCGGCTGCGTGCGGGGGTTACCGTGATGCGCTCCATAGCCAACACCTGCTTTTGCTGTTTTCATTGTTCATGGCGATTGCCTTGGGCAGCTTTTTGTCAGCCGTCCGTCCAACGCCCCCCCAAAAGAAAGGCGCGCAGCCGTCCGGCAATAGCGCTTACCGCGCCAGCGTCTCCTTGCCGGACGACAGCAGCTTGTACACCAGCGCCGCAAGCGCCGCGCCGACGAGGGGCGCGACAAGGAACACCCATACCTGCGAGAGAGCCTCGCCGCCCGCAAGCAGCGCCGGGCCAAGGCTGCGCGCCGGGTTGACCGACGTGCCGGTAAAGGGAATGCCAAAGATGTGCACCAGCGTCAGCGTCAGGCCGATCACAAGGCCCGCCACGGAGCTGTATTCCGGCTTGCTGGTCACGCCCAGAATTGCGATGACAAATACGAACGTGAGGATGACCTCCACCACAAGCGCGCCCTTCCAGCCCACGTCCACGGGCATGGACGGGCCGAAGCCGTTCTGCCCCAGCGCCGCGTTGGAGCCAAACAGCGCGCAGAGTACGCCGGCCCCCGCGATGCCGCCCGCGAACTGCGCGGCCCAGTAGAGCAGCATGTCCTTGAGGGACATCCGCCCCGCGACCCACATGCCAAAGCTGACGGCGGGGTTGATGTGGCAGCCGGAAATATTACCGATGGAGTACGCCATGGCCACGATGGCCAGACCGAAGGCCAAGGCGATCAGCAGCGTGTTGCGGCTGAGCATCACAGCGGAGGGCAAAACAGTCGCTGTGGCAACCGTCCCGGAGTCGGCCGCGACCGACGCGACCATCTGGATGGACACATCCGGGTTAGTGACCGCAACAGCCGCCCCGCAGGCAAATACGACCAACACCGCCGTCCCGATAAACTCCGCCAACATCTTTTTGAGCGTCAAGGACATAAAGAACCCTCCTTTGTAGTCGAAGATACGAAATGAGACCGCGTTGATTATACCAAATACCGTTTCACCGCGCAATCATCCGGGAGAATGCTTCGCGGATAGCTCAAGCCGAGGTTTTCCGCCAAATGCTGGGCGAGAGCAGCACCAGCATGGGAAAAATCTCCAGCCGCCCCAGCAGCATGTTGAGCGAGAGCAGCATCTTGCTAAAGGGAGAATAAGCCGAAAAGTTGCCCATCGGCCCCACCGCGCCAAGTCCCGGCCCGATGTTGTTAAAGCACGACAGCTCGGCGGTGAGGTTGGTGGTCAAATCCATGCCGTCCAAAGAGAGCAGCAGGGTGGACACAAGCACAATGAGCATATAGATCGAAAAATACACGCGCACGCTCTGAATGGTCTCGCGGGACACCGCCTTGCCGTCCACCTGAATGGAGGACACCATGCGCGGGTGGATCATCCTGCGCACCTCGGTTCGGAAGCCCTTCACCAGGATGATCACACGCGATACCTTCACCCCGCCGCCCGTGGAGCCCGCGCACGCGCCGATGATCATCAGCAGCACCAGCACGTGCTGCGTGATTTGCGGCCATTGGCCGGCGTAATCCGCCGTGGCAAAGCCCGTTGTGGTGATGATGGAGCTGACTTGGAACAGCGAGTACCGCAGCGCCTCGCCCACCGTGCCGTATTGGCGCAGGATGAAAGCCGCAACCACAGCGACCGCCGCCGCCACGATGCACACGTACCAGCGCAGCTCCTCATTGCGCAGGGCGGCTCGGCCCCGACCGATAAGGATAAGGTGGTACAGGTTGAAGTTTACGCCGAACAGCAGCATAAACACCGACAGCACCACCTCGACGTAGGCGCTGTCGTAATACGCGATTCCAGCGTCCCGCACGGAGAAGCCGCCCGTGCCCGCCGTGCCGAACGCGTTGCAGCACGCGTCAAACGGATCCATCCCGCCCAGCAGCAGCAGCGCGATCAGTATCACCGTCATAACGGAGTACACGCCGTATAGTATTTTGGCCGTATCCCGCATGCGGGGCACCAGCTTGCCCACTTCGGGGCCGGGCACCTCCGCCCGCATGAGAAGGAGCGAGCGGTTGTCCTCCAGCGGCGCGACGGCAAGAATAAACACCAGCACGCCCATGCCGCCGATCCAGTGCGTAAAGCTACGCCAGAACAGCAGGCATTTGGGTAGCCACTCCACCCGCGCAAGGATGGATGCGCCCGTTGTGGTAAAGCCGGACACCGTCTCAAATACGCTATCCCAGAACGAGATGCCCAGCCCCGCAAAGCAGAACGGCAGGGCCCCCAGCAGAGAGATCAGCACCCAGGAGGCCGCTACGATGCAAAAGCCCTCGCGGGCATAAATGGCCGCGTTCTCCGGCTTGCGGCGGAACATCGCCGCGCCGCCGAGCGCCGCCAGCAGAACGGACGGGAAAAACGCCATGCTCGCCCGCTCGCGGTACAGCAGCCCCACCAGCACGGGCACAAGCATCAGCAGGGCGACCACCAGAAGCACGCGCCCTAAAACATAGGTGATCATCCTTTTGTTCATGCGGTCACTCCATCATGTCGTTCAGGGAGCGGAGCTGCTGCCCGGAAGTAACCACAAGCAGCCCGTCGCGCAGGCGGATCTCATCCTGCCCGCCGGGGATGATCACGCGGCCGTCGCGCACGATGCAGGCGATCAGCACCTGCTTTTTGATGGGCAGATCCATCAGCGGCGTGTCCAAGTACGGGCCGGGCGTCTCGGCGCGGAACTCCAGCACCTCCACCCGGCTGCCGATCAGCTTGTACAGCGCGCGCACGTTGCTGCTGCTCCCGCCCGCGATCAGCGCGCGCACGTACCGCGAGATCATGTTGACCACGATCATCTTGGGCGATATGATCGTTTCCAGCGCCGTATCGTGCATCAGCGAAACCAAATCCTCGTTGTTGACCTTGGTGATGACCTTGCGCACCTGAAGCCGCGCGGCGTACAGCGCCGTGAGGATGTTGCCCTCGTCCAGCCCCGTCAGGGCGACGAACGCATCCACCTTGCCCAGCCCTTCCTCAAGCAGCAGCTCGTGGTTGGAGGAGTCGCCCACCAGCACCACGGAATGCGAGAGCTGCTGGCCCAGCTCCTCGGCGCGGTCCGGATCGCGCTCGATAATCTTCACGTCCACGCCGTCCTTTTCCAGCGCGGAAGCCAAATAGAACGACAGGCGGCTGCCGCCCACGATCATCACCGTGCGGGCGCGCAGCGTGGACAGGTTGATCTTCTTAAATGTGCGCACCATGTCGGACGGCGCGCCGATGACATAGAGCACATCGTCCGTCCGCGGCACAAAATCGCCCGTGGGAATCACCACGTCGCCGTTCCGCTCCGCGGCGCAGATCAGCGCCTTGATGCCGGTCTTGCGGGACATGTCGTGCAGGGCCACGCCCACCAAAGGGCTGTCCTCGCGCACGCGATAGCCCACCAGCTCCACGCGGCCGTTGACGAACATTTCCACCTTGATGGCGGAGGGGAAGCGCAGGATCCGCGCAATTTCCTGCGCGGCCGCCAGCTCCGGGTTGATAATCATGGACAGGCCCATTTCCTTTTGCAGGAAGCCGGAGCCCTCATAGTATTCGGGATTGCGCACGCGCGCGACCGTGTACGGCACGCCCAGCTTGTGGGCCGTCAGGCAGCAGAGCATGTTGATCTCGTCCGAGGCGGTGGCGGCGATAATCATCTCGCTCTTGGCTACGCCCGCATCCGCCAGCGCGGCGTAGGACGCGCCGTTGCCGCGGTAGCAGATCACATCCAGCGTGTTGCCCACCTGCGAGAGCACCTGCTCGTCGTTATCAATGACGGTAATGTCGTTCCCCTCCGCCAGCAGATGCGCGGCAAGCGTGTAGCCCACCTTGCCCGCGCCAACAATGACGATGTTCATAGGACTCCTTTGCATGCAGCGTATACGCGTTTGCGCTATTGGCCCATCCTAGCAGAATCCGGCGGCGAATGCAAGCCCTTGCCAAATCTTAGCGGGATACGGAGCGCCGCTCCGCCTGCCCAAAAAAGCTGGCCGAGCCCGACCCCTTTTGGCAAGGCGCGCGGCCGCTAAAGGATCTCGCGTCCGCGGGCATGGGTGCGGCTGACAAACGAGCCCAGCGTAATGCCCAGCGCAAGCATGAGGATGCTCCCCATCGCCTGCGCGCCCACCCGGCCGCCCAGCCCGATATTTCCCTGCGCCAGATACTGCATGCAGCGGTACAGGCCGAGGCCCGGCACCAGCGGGATGATCGCGATTGTGACGTAGATCGTGGCGACGCGGTGCTGCCGCCGCGCCGCAAGCTGCGCCAGCACCGATCCGATCAGCGCGCCGCCAAACATCGCAAGGCCCTCTACGCCAAAGGCGCGCATCAGAGCCCAGTAGCACAGATAGCTCACGCTGCCGATGGCCGACGCGGAAAGCAGCGAGCGCCGAGGCGCTTGCAGGATCACCGCGAAGCCAAGGCTTCCCAGATAGCTGGCCAGCAGCGTCCGACCCAGCTCAAGCCACATCACAGCATCCCTCCCAGCAGCAGAAACAACCGGTTGCCCAGCACCGCGCCGCCCGCGATGCACGCGGCGGACAGCAGCGCCTGCATGGCGTGGCCCACGCCGGAGAGCATGTCTCCGCGCATGGCGTCCTGCACCGCGTTGGTCATGGCCAATCCCGGCAAAAGCGGCATCAGCGCGCCGGCGACCATGGCCTCCGGCGCGCCAAGGCCCGTTACTCCATGGAAGGCAAGCGGCAGCAGCGTACACAGCAGCCCGCCCAGCAGGCTTTGGATCACCTGCGAGTACGCCAGCTTCGCCAGCCCGTAGATCATCAGCTCGATCAGCGTGCCTACGCCCAGCGACACGAGAAAATCCACCCACGCGCCGCCAAACAGCAGCGAAAAGCCCGCCGAGGAAATCGCCGCCGCCAGCAGCACCCAGCCCAACCGATACCCCGGCCCCGCCTGCTGGACAACCCGCAGCCGACGCAGGGCTTCCTCCGGGCTCACCTCGCCCGCCGCCGCCCGGCGGCTGATCTGGTTGACAGCGTCCACCTTGGCGAGGTTGGTCGGGCCGCTGTGCGCGCGATGCACGGCCGTCTCCACCGTCCCGTCCGCAAAATGCAGCGTTAAAAATAAGCCGCTGGTCACGGCAAACACCTCTACCTTGGGCACGCCAAAGGCGTTGCCCATGCGCGCGACGGTATCCTCCACACGGTAGGTCTCGCCGCCGTTTTCCAATATGATGCTGCCCGCCAAATGCAGCGCCTCCAGCACGCAGGCGTTCGCGTTCAGGGCCTCCATAGTCTCCTCCCGTCACCCGGCTTGCCGGGCGAACCCGTTGACAGCGGCATTATAGCATATCAACCCGGCAGCGGCAAGCACGTCGGGGACTTCCCTGCGCAAGATTTGTCGGTTCAGGCAGGGAATTGTCCGTTTGCGACGAACTCTTTCTATATATGGTATGCTTCTACGGAGAAGGAACCCGTACAAAGCGAATGGATGCTGGAGGAAAAGGCCGATGAAGACAACGTTTAGGCTGCTCACTGCAACGCTCCTGATGGTCGCCCTGCTGATTGCCTTTACCGGCTGTACGCCGCAGGAAAAAAGCAGCTACACGCCGATTCCCGGTTTGGATACCGGCAAGCAGGTCACGCTGAAGATCGTCATTCCCAACGAGACTGACCGCGCGCTCACGCTGCTGGCCAACGACTTTATGGCCAAGTATCCCAACGTCAACGTGACGCTGGAGTACATGGAAAACTACAGCGACAACGCGATCCGCCTGATGCAGGAGGGCGAGGTCGATATCATTCTCCTGCGGGATATTACCTATAAGGAGCTGGAGAACGACGACGGCAGCAAGGCCATGACCTCCGACTATTTTTATGATTTCTACGCCGACGCGGAGGTTGATCTTTCCGATACAAACCCGCTCATCACCGGCAACTACACGCATACCCGCACGGATGAGAACGGCGACGCGATCACCTATCTGTACGCGGTGCCGCTTGGCGGCGAGGTGCGCGGCCTGTTTGTCAACAAAACGCTGCTCGCCTCGCTTGGTCTGACCGTCCCCGCCAACTATCCGGAGCTGCTGCGCTGCTGCGAGGCGCTGCGCGACGCGGGCTACACCCCCATACAGGGCAATCCCTCCACGGCCGCCGTATCGCTTGCGATCCCGACGGCCGCTCGCGCCGTCGCAAACGACGCGGCCTCGCTGGAAATCATGCGCAGCGCCTCTCCGGGCGTGAGCGCGCTCTTTGAGGATTCAATGAGCAAGCTCTACGAGCTGGCGAGCCTGCGCTACTACGATTACAAGGCGATCGAGGAGAACGAGGGCCAGTTTAAGGCCTCCGGCGAATATGGCCAGTCCATGAGCTTCCTCGGCCTGTCCAGCGATCCCGATACATTTGTCGTCTCCACGCCGGCAAACAACTCCGGCACCGTAGCGTTCTTTCCCTATCTCAGCTCCGCCAGCGCGACCATCAAGCTGCTGATCGAGCAATACAAGCTCGACACGGAGTTTGAGTTTGTTCCCGCGCCGCTTAACAACGAGGGCGAAAAGAGCGCCGTCTACCTGACCCCCTACTACGGCCTTTGCGCCAATAAAAACAGCGACAACCTGATCTGGATCCGCGAGTTCTTCAACTTTGTATTTGACGAGGAAAATAACCTCCGCTATGCGGAGAACGCGCAGCTCGCCCCCAACGTCGCCAACGCCATCCAAATGATCGCCGATCAGTACGGCGTGGACGCGGAGAAGGACTGTATTTTCTGCGGCACCATCAGGTTCTCCGATGCGTACAACGGCTATTCCCCTCTCTCCAGCGGAATGGTGGATGTGTTCAAGTGCAGCGCGCCCAAGTACATGGTGGAGCTTGTCAAGGATGAAAGCGGCGCCGTGCAGTACTTGTGGGACGACGAGGGCAGGGAGTACCTGCTGGCAGGCGACGGAGAAACCAAAATCGAAAAGGAGTCCATCGGCGAGGAGGATCCCCTCCGGCCCGGTTATGCTTTCTGCTCGTTTGAATATTATATGAACAAGCTGGAAGCTCGCTTTGAGAAATACCGGGAATAGGCGAAAAGCCATCAACTAAACCTATCAACGGAGGAAATGGCAGATGCGGAAAGAGAAAATCAGGAAAAAGCTGTCTGTCGCAATCGCGATTGCGCTGAATTTCATATTGATTTTCACAATCATCTATTCTGTTGTTTCCGCCATCAACAACGCCAACGCTCTCTCCTTTGCGCAAAATGTAGAGAACATCCGCACGCTGACGGATTCCTCGGCCAATATGGTTCAAATGGCCGTCAGCGGCTATACCGAGACGGTGCGCAACGCGGCCTCCTATATCAACGGCTACAGGGGCGTCGGCATGACGAAGGCTCAGCTGAGCGCGTACATGCGCGTATACTACGACCCCGCCCTGTACAACTGGCAGCTTGTGGACAGCGTGCCGGACAACGTCTCGGAACGAACGTCCGAGCAAGGCTTTTGGAGCGATCGCTTCCAAAACGGCGCGGGCCGGAAGATGTACAGCTACTACGCCTACCCCGCGCTGGCGCAGATTCTTGCGCTTCCCTCCGCGCTGACGGTCGGCGACGTGTACTACATCAACGAATTTACCGATATCTACTCGCTCAAAAAGTCCTTCGCGGTGGCGACGGCCGTCCGTCTGCTGACCGAGGACGGCGTCTACGAGTACAGGACGCTGATGCTGGTGATCACAAGCGACGCGGTCAACAGCGTGCTGGCGAGCAACAGCACGACGGACGCGCTGAGCTATTACAACTACGCCAGCATCATCGTGGACGCGGAGGGCAACTACGTTATCTCCAACCGCTTCTTTCAGGGCACCAACTTTCTCACGTACATCGAGACATTCGATTCCTCCTTTACCGGCGCGGAGAAAGCCGCGCTGCTGGACAGACTGGCGACGAATGATATCGGCGAGCCCCTCCGCTACCGGAACAACCGTGAGGCGGACAGCCTGTATACGCTGTCCATCATTCCGGGGACGGATTGGTTTGTCCTCAGCCTTGTGCCCATCAATTCCTTCCACAACTCCAATGGGATCGGCTGGGACTACTACGTCTTTTTTATCGCGTTCCTGCTGCTGTTCTTGGTGGATATCCTGTACATGCAGCTCATCAACCGTCGGCTGCGCGTCAAAACGCGCGAGGCCGAGGAAGCCAACGAGGCGAAAAGCCAGTTCCTATCCTCCATGTCGCACGATATCCGCACGCCGATGAACGCCATCATCGGCATGACGGTCGTGGTCAACAAGCATTTGGAGGAGGAGAACCTCGACCGCGAGATCCTCAAGGACGGCATGAAAACCATAGAGCTATCCAGCAATCACCTGCTTACGCTCATCAACGACATTTTGGATATCTCCAAGATTGAGAGCGGCAAGGTGGTGCTGCACTCCAACGATTTTTCCATCACCAACGCGCTGTCCAAGACCATCGAGATTCTTCAGCCCAAGCTCAAGGAAAAGGACTTTGCGTTCACCGCGCACGCGCGCGGCATCGTGCACGAGTTTGTGTGCACGGACGAGCTGCGCATCAACCAAATCTTCATCAACATTCTATCCAACGCTGTGAAGTACACCAACGACGGCGGCAAAATCGACGTGGACCTATCGGAGGCGCCGTTCCCCAACCACGAGGGGGTGGCGCGCTATATTTTCAGCGTGCGGGATACCGGCATCGGCATGAGCAAGGATTTTATCAAGAAGATATACGACCCGTTCTCCCGCGCGGTAGACACGCGCGTCAACAACGTGCAGGGCTCCGGGCTGGGGCTGGCCATCGTGAAGCAGCTGGTCGATCTGTTTGGCGGCTCCATCCAAATCGACTCCGAGATCAACAAAGGCTCTGCCTTCACGCTGGTTTTTGATCTGCCCATCTCCAAAAGCGAGCCCAATCAGCGCACGTTCAACGGCGTTTCCGTATTGCTGATCGACGACGACCCGCTGCTGCTGGACGCCGCGCGGACGCTGCTTACCGAGATGGGTCTCGCCGTCGATATGACGCTGAACGCCAGCGAGGGCATCCGCATGGCGACGGACGCGCACGCGCGGAAAGCGGATTACAAAATCATCTTTGTGGACTGGCGCATGACGCAGATGTCGGGCTCGGCCGTGCTGCGCGAGCTGCGCCGCGCGTTGGGGCCCGGTACGGCGCTTGTGGTCATGACGGCCTACAACATTGTGGAGGTGGAGCAGGCGGCGCGCGAGGCGGGCGCAACGGCGTTTGTAACCAAGCCGCTGTTCCGCTCCCAGCTGACCGAGCTGATCCAAACGACGCTGTCCGGTGCAAAGAACAAAAAGCCCACCGTTACGGATACCTTCCCGGATATCCGCATACTGGCCGCCGAGGACAACAGCGTCAACTGGAGGGTGCTCAGCCGCCTCCTGTCCTTCCACAGCGTTACGGCGGATCACGCGCAAAACGGCGCGGAGGCCGTGGAGATGGTCAAGGCCAGCGACAAGCCCTACGATTTGATCTTTATGGACATCCAAATGCCGGTGATGAACGGCTATCAAGCGACGGCCGCCATTCGCGCGCTGGACGATCCCGCCAAGGCCTCCGTCCCGATCTACGCCATGACCGCCGATACATTCGACGAGGACGTGCGCAAGAGCATAGACGTCGGCATGAATGGTCACATTCCCAAGCCCATTGACGTGGACAGCGTGGTGCGCGTTATCCGCGAGGCGGACAATCGGCGCAGGCAGTCGCTGACGTGAGACTTGCCTCCCTCACAAGGCGCGGGGGACGCTCCGCATGCCTCGGCGCTTTGCGCGGCCGCCGCAGAGACGGCCTGCCGTCGATCCGGAAGGGCTCGGCTCGGCAGCGGCCGTGTCGAGCGCCAGCACGGGCTAGACACGCACCGTTTCTACGATCATCAACGGTTCTCGTCACTGGATGACGCAAGAAGCAAACTCGCGATTTACAACGCTTGGAGCAACTCTCGAATCAAGGTGTGTCTTGGTTTCCTCTCTCCCGACCAATTCCTCGCTGTCTTTTTCACTGATCATTGACACCCGAACAAGCGCAAATCCAAAAAAGTGCGCGCAGGGGATTGCGTTTGCGAGAGAAATATGCTAGAATAGCCAAGTCACCTGCGGGATTATAGCTCAGTTGGTTAGAGCGCCACGTTGACATCGTGGAGGTCATAGGTTCGAGCCCTACTAATCCCACCAAACCGCAACCCCTTGAGCCACAAAGGCTTGAGGGGTTTTGCAATACCCACATTCCCCCTCCAAAACCGACCTAAAAGCGGCAAAATACCCGTTTTGCCACAAAATCTGCCACAAATCCATCTCTCCAAGGTCGCGTGGCCCTTGGTTTGATTACGGTTGAGCGTTCATGCCCTTGCCGCAAATCAGGCACCCCGCTTCAAGCATAGCAAGCCGCTCCAACACTGCCCGCCGTTCCCTAATCCCCCGCGCAATTCCAAAAAGCAAAACAGCCTGCAATCGTTCTTTGCCATTGCAGGCTGTTGGCGGCTTCCCAAGACGTCGCCGCTTGCGCGGAGGTTCATTCGCATCATTCGGGCTGGGCGAGCTGCGCAAGCGTCTCGCCAAGTGTGCCTACGAGCGACGCGATCGTATCGGTATACAGCGTTTCATCGGGCGAATGTACGCCGCTGAGCGTCGGCCCGACCGAGATGATATCCAAGTCTGGATTGAGCGCGGAGAATACGCCGCATTCAAGACCGGCATGCACGAAGAACTCCGTGCAATCCGTGCCGTTGATATTGCGGTACGACGCTTCCCACACGCTGAGCAGGCGGCTGTCGGGTATGCAGCTCCAGCCGCTGAAACCGGAGCGCGACTCGAACGAGAATCCATACGTTTGGGCAAGCAGCTCAAAGGCATAATGAATGCTGTTCTGCCTGCCGATATTGGAGGAACGCGAGAGGAGCGTAATAGAACAATCGCCGCTGCTTGTGGACAGCACTCCAAGGTTGGACGAGCTTTCGACCAGATTCTCGTAATCGCAGCTCATGGAGAAAACGCCGTTTGGCACAACGCTGCACAGAGCGATGACCGAATGGCTGTCGGCCGCCGCAAAGGCGCTGTCCGGCAGCGTTTCTACCTGTTCCAGCACAAAGGACGCGTCCGTCTCCACAGCGCCATAGGCATAGGCAAAATCGGCTTTGCACTCGCCGAAAATCTTCTCGATCGTCTCTGGATCTCCGTCCGCAGTGAACACGGCGCTTGCGTTAGCGGGAATCGCGTTGGAGGCTGAGCCGCCCTCAAAGGACGCAAGCCGGACGGTAACGCCTGATAGCTCCAGCCGACTCAGGAAGGAAGCGACGGTGATGATCGCGTTGGCGTGGCCGGTATTGATCTCCACGCCCGAATGGCCTCCCAGCAGGCCGGAAAGCGATACGCGATAAGCCGCGACCTCCGTCGGCGCTTCCGGGGAGAGCGCTTTGTGCAGGAAAAACGTTTCGCCGCCCGCACTGGAAACCGTCACGGTCGTGCTGTCCTCGCTGTCCACGTTGATCATGTATTTTGCGTCGGATACCCAATCGGCGGATACGTTCAGCGCGCCCGTAAACGTTTGTTCCTCGTCGATGGTGAAGATGGCGCGCAGCGGCCCGTGCGTGACGGACGGATCCGTCATGCAATACTGGATGACCGCAACGCCGATGCCGTCGTCGGCGCCGAGTGTGGTCCCGTCGGCTGTGATCGTTTTTTCCCCCATGACGACTCGAATCGGGTCGTTGTCAAAGTCGAAATCGACCCCGTCCAGCGCGACCTGCACCATGTCCATGTGCCCTTGCAGGACGACGAGCGGAGCGTCCTCATATCCTGCGGTTGCAGGCGCGTCGACTCTCAGGTTGCCCACAGCGTCGATCTCGCTGGAAAAGCCGTGATCCGTCGCCCACTCCGACAGATAGGCCGCGGCCTTTTGCTCCTTCATGGAGCCTCTCGGAATGGCGCTCAAGGCGACAAACAACTCAATCACGCGGTCGGTCGCGCTCGCAGCGTCGTCGGGAGTCGTTTCGGCCGCCGCCGTTCCCGCAAGCAGGAAAGCCACCGTGAGAAGAACGGAACAGACCCGGATTGCCAGATTGTTTTTCATGCCTCATGGTCCTTTCTGACGCCGTCATGGGTTCTCTCGCCCGCAACCTCGCATGCCGTTCAGGTCGCCCTCCGGCGTCGCCCTGACCCACGCACGCGTAAACATATCCATATCATACCATTCGTTTCCCCCGCCTGTCAATTTGGCGGGCCCCGTAACGGATAGGCCCGAAGCGCTTCTCGGATTTGCGGCTTATTTGACTAGCTGCGCTACAATCGAATTGGTTCCCTCGATATGGGCATAGCGGGTGTTTGTCAGGTTTCGCTTCACCAAAGCCAGCGATATCTCGTCCGCGTCGGTGTGCTCCTGCAAAGGATTCCACGCTTCGCCTGTATACAATACCGTAATTTCCACGCTGCCGGTTTGTTCCTCATAGGCGGCGGCGAAGCGAATCGGCAAGCTGGTTCTCTTTGCGAGAAGCTGCAGGCACAGCTCCTCAAAAACCAATGTCAGCTGATGGACCACCTTCGTTGGGATCATCTGACGATATGCAAAAGCGGCCAGTTCGCCCTGGAAGCCGGGAAAATCGAAGCCCGACAAAGGGATTTCCCGCTCAAACACCTTCAGGCGTTTTACAAAATAGCGCGTTTTCGTTCTTTGGGGGGCGTCGAATATTTGCTGCGGCTTGCCTTGCTCGTAAATGACCCCTTCATCCATGTAAAAAACACGCGAGGAGATTTCACGGGCAAAGCGCATTTCGTGGGTGACAATGAGCATCGTCAGCCCTTCATGGGCGAGATTGCGAATGACGGTGAGCACCTCGTCCACCATGGTGGGGTCGAGCGCGCTTGTCGGCTCGTCAAAGAGCATGATTTCCGGCTTCATGGCCAGCGCCCGCACGATGGCCACGCGCTGCTGCTGCCCGCCCGACAGCTCGCTCGGATAAGCCAGCGCCTTGCCGGAGAGCCCCACGGTTTCCAGCAGGTCAAGGGCTTGCTCATAGGCCGCCTGCTTGGACACGCCCAACAGGTCAACGGGCGCGGACATGATATTTTCTACCACCGTAAGGTGTCCGAACAGGTTAAAATTCTGGAACACCATGCCCATGCGGCGGCGCAGCGTCCGCAAATCCACGCCCTTTTTGAGCATGTTTTCACCGTCCAGCCACACCTCCCCGGCATCAGGCTTTTCCAACTGGTTCAGGCAGTTGATGAAGGTGGATTTGCCCGTTCCGGACGGCCCAATGATCGAGATGACCTCGCCCCGGTCAATTTCGCAGCTCACATCCCTGAGGGGCTGTACATCGCCATAATCCTTTGATAAATGATTGACTGTCAGCAGCATCGTCCGCAGTCCTCCTTCTGTTTTGCGCAAGCGGATCCGGGTGTCGGTTCGCACCTCACCGGCGGAAAGCGCGCAGATCGCCGCGCGGAATCCTCCTGCCCCTACGCGGCTCGCGATTTTACGCCCTTCAGCTTGCGATCGGCCGTCGGCTTGGGCTCCAAGCGTATCGCCCGCAAAGCGGACGTCAGCAGATTGGCAAGCAGAAAGTAGATGATCGCCGTTGAGATCAGCGGAAAGAACGCCTCGTAGGTACGGCTGCGGATGATATCCGAGACCTTCGTCAAGTCCTCTACGGAGATGTAACCGGCTACGGAGGTCATTTTTACCATCGACACAAGCTGTCCCCGATAGACCGGAAGGATGTGCCGGATCGCCTGCGGAAGCACGATTCTGAAAAACGCCTTTTTCTTTCCGTACCCAAGCGCCAGCGCGGCCCGCGTCTGACCTACGGGAACGGCGTCCACACCCGTGCGGATCATCTCCGATACGTAAGCGGAAAGGTCAAGGGAGAAGCCGATTACCGATACGACGAACGCCGAAAGATTGCTTGCGCCAAACACGATGTAATACAGCACCAGAAGCAGCACCACAATCGGAGTCCCTTGAAAAACCTTCACATAGGCTGCCGCAAAGCCGCGAGCCAGCGGGTTTTTCTTTTTTCTGAGCCAGCAGATCAAAGCGCCCAGCAGCGTTCCAAACACCGCCGAGAGCAGCGCCAGCTTGATCGTCGTCCAAAGCCCTTCCAGCAGCATTTTCCAGCGATTCTCTCGAATGAAGTTTTTTTCAAAGCTGAGGCACAGGTCGTTCCAAAAGGCCGCAAACCCGGCGCTTTCTCCCTTTGTTCCCCAGCTTTCCGGCACGGTCGGACTTTCCGATTCGGCAAGCAATGCGGAGGCCACGTCCGATCGGCGCACGATCGCGTAAAACGGCACGACGCGAAGTCGATCCGTAAATGTAACCTGTTCCTCGCGCTCCGTCGTTTTTTTCAGCTCGCCCGCAAACATATCGTATTTATCGGTGGCCAACCCCGCAATCGCCGCGGACAAGGCGACGTCGTAGTACTCCGGCGTATATCCGTACTCGGCGCAGAAGGCGTTGGTGAGATCCACGCTGAAGCCGACAAAATCGCCGTTTCGATAAAACCCAAAGGGGTAAAGCGAGGTCGGCACAATGCGCAGCGTGCCGTTCTCGCCGGTAAACACCTGCTCGTCCAGCTCCTGCACCTGCGGGTCCTTCACCAGCCACTTGTCATTCAACGCCTCAAACGTGCCGTTTCCCTTGCTCTTGGCCAAAAACGCATTGAACTGCGCCGCCAGCGCCACGCCCTGATCGCTCTTTTGCGTGGCAAAGCAAGAGTCCGCCTCTGTGATCACAAGCGGCAGCATGACAAGCGACGGATAGGCTTGCAGGATCTCCTTTGACATTTCTTCATTTTGGATGGTGAAGTCGGTTTTTCCCATCACCACGCTGATAACGCTTTCCTCAATGCTGTTGAAATAAGAGATCGGGGCTTGGGGAAAAAACTCAAGGGCAATGTTTTCGGGGTAGGCTCCCGTCATGACAGCCACCGTTTTGGCGGACAGGTCGTCAAGCGAACGGATCAGCCCGTCGCCCGTCCCGTCGGCATTGTCCGCGTCCCGCGCCATGGTGCGGACGTCCGAAGGAACCGCCGTGCTGCCCGCGTCCTCGGCGCGAACCACCATGATGACGTCCCCTGTGCCGAGCGGATTCGTAAAGCAGACGCTTTCCGCCCGCTCCTCCGTTTGCACCGTTTTCTCGGCCAACAGGTCGTATTTCCCCGAAGCAAGCCCCGCCATGCCCGACGAAAAAGGCACGTCGGAAATCACGGGCGTGTATCCGTATTCGGCGCAAAAGCGGTATACCAGCTCGATATGCAGGCCCGTCATGTTTTGGTTTTCATCCCGAAAGACATACGGAAAGATATCGGAGCCGCACGCAACGCGAAGCTCTTTCTCGCCAAAGCTCACATCGGGCAGGCTGTAATCCGTCAGCCCATCCGCCTCCCAGCGCTCGTTCATATCCTCCCATTGGCCGTCTGCCATGATTTTCGCCAAATACGCATTCAGCTCGTCCGCAAGCGCTCTGCCCGCGTCATTCTTCTGCGTGCAGAAGGAGGCGACATACTGCCCCACAGCGTCCGGAAGGGCAGCCAGCTTCGGATGCTCCTTCAGCAGCTCCCGCGCGAGCGTATCGCTGTACAAAAAGCCCTCCGCCTCACCCTTTTCCAGCATGAGCGTCATATCCAGCGCAGAGTTTGCGTACACCAGCTCGCAATCCGGGAACAGCTTCTGGGAAAAATCGTCGTAAACCGTTCCCACCGTCACCAGCAGCTTTTGCCCGTGCAGATCCTCCGGGCTGAAATAGGCCGCTTCCGCAACCGCAGACTGGGCGAAAAGCAGCAGGCCGATCAATAGGATCATTGCAGGCAATTGTTTTTTCATGTGTATACCGCTCCCTTGCGCGCCGCTTTGCGCAGCAGCAACGTATGCCCCGCCGCCGGCCCGGTAACGCGCGGGTCGGGCAGACCCTCGCAAGCGCGCGCGGACGGTTCGTAGGCTTTCATAATATAAGCGAAAAGGGCAACCAAGTCAACAAACCACGGGAAACTTTCGCCGTCTGCGTGGCCTTCCGCGATCAGCGCCGCGCGCCGCGCAAAAAGGAGGCGCGGCCTGCAACGCGGCCGCCCGAAAGAAAGCTCCGGGCTGCGCGGGCAAGTGCGGAGACAGCGCAGTCCGAAGCTCAAATGCTTCCTATGTTCCCGTATATAACGATTTCGTCCGTTACTTCTGCGAAACACCGTTTACGGAGCCTGAGCCGTCCACATCGTAGGCGCCCTTCGTCATATCAAGGATACAGTAACGGTTTCCCCAAAGGTCAACCACCACGGCGCATTTGCCGATGTCAATGTCGAAGGGCCCGTATTCAACCGTCCCGCCCGCTTGCGTGAAGCGCGGCAGCGCCTCCTCGACAGACGCGACCTTTAGGTCCACCATGGGGTTGTGCGCCGTTACCAGCACAATTTCCGCAATGCCATTGGGCATACCGAGACCGCACGACCCCTCGGTTCGCCAGAGCAGCTTCAGCCCCAGAGCCTTCTGATAGAAATCCAGTCCCTTTTCAACGTCATCCACAAACATGGATATGCAGTCAACGTTCTCAAACAGGGGCTCGCTGGGCATTGTGACGCCTCCCTTTGGCGCAGTAAGCCTTGGCTCTCGCCGAGGCCCAAGTGGAATTGTGCGCCCGTTGTTTCTTGCCATACATCCCGTGTTGGCTTGTCAGGCAGAGCCGCTTTGCATTTCGGCGCTTACGCCTTGGGCTTCAATATGAGGGTGAGGATGTTTACGCCGTCCTCATAGGCGTGCGTGTGGCGCACCGTCTCGTGCGCGAGGATGCTTCTGGTCACCTCGTCCGTATCCTCATGCGCGAGCAGATCGCGGTTCTCGCCGCCAAACTCAAAGCAAAGGGAGATCTCGCCGGATACCTCGGAGTACTCCATGCGCAGCTTCGCGCGCTGAACGTCCTTGGGCAGCGCGTGATAAAGCAGCTCCTCCGTGACCAATTGCGCGCTCATCAGCTGACGATTTGGGATGCCTTGGCGGCGCGCGAACTCCTCGGTTTTGGTAAAGAAGCCGTACAGGTCAAACGCATCGGGCACATACTCGGCCTCAAGAGTGCGAATGCGCTGCACAAATACGCGCGTCAGCGGTTTTTCCGGCGCGTCGAAGATCTGGGCGGGCGTGCCTTCCTCGTAGATGACGCCCGTGTCCATATAGAACACGCGCGAGGACACGTCGTGCGCGAACTTCATCTCGTGCGTGACCACGAGCATGGTCAGCCCCTCGGACGCAAGGCGGCGGATCACGCCCAGCACCTCGGAAACCATGGTGGGGTCAAGCGCCGAGGTTGGCTCGTCAAACAGCACGATTTCGGGTTTCATCGCCAGCGTGCGCGCGATGGCCACGCGCTGCTTCTGGCCGCCGGAAAGCTCATCCGGGAAGCTCTGCGCTTTGTCCTGAAGCCCCACAATGCTCAGCAGCTCCATTGCGCGGCGCGCGGCGTCGGTGGGCGTAAGCCCAAGCAGCTTGATGGGCGCGCTCATCACGTTGCCAAGCACGCTCATGTTGGAAAACAGGTTAAAGCTTTGGAACACCATACCCACCTTTTCGCGTAGCGCGGGCAGGTCGGCCTTTTTTTGGCAGACGTCCACATCGTGGAAGAAAATCTGGCCGCTCGTGGGCGTTTCCAGCCGGTTGATGCAGCGTAGGAACGTGCTCTTGCCCGTGCCGGAGGGTCCTATGATGGAGATGATGTCGCCCTGATTGACCACGGCGTTGACGTCGCGCAGCACCTCCAGATCGCCGAATTTCTTTGTAAGGTGGCGAACATCCAATATTGCATTGCTCATTGCGCCTTCTCCTCCTTCGCGTAAAGCGCGGCCTGCGGTATGCCGTAGGGCAGGCGTCTCTTGCGCTTGGGATCAATGCGGATTTCAATGGCCGACAGCGCGAGGGTAAGCAGCCACGTGATCACAAAGTAGATGACGGCCGTCGTAATCAGCGGGAAGAACGCCTCATAGGTGCGGCTTCGGATGAGATCGGACATCTTGGTCAAATCCATAATGGAGATATAGCCGACCACCGAGGTCATTTTGACCATGGAGATGAACTCGCCCTTGTACACCGGCAGGAAATGCCGCGCGGCCTGCGGCAGCGTGATGTACAGGAAGGCCTGCGCGCGCGTGTAGCCAAGCGCCGAGGCCGCCTCGATCTGCCCGCGATCCACCGCGTCTATGCCGGTCCGCATCATCTCGGACGCGTACACGCCAAAGTTGATGGAGAAGCCGATCACGGCGACCAGCACGGGATCGACGTCGCCAAAGACAATGAAGTACAGGATCATCAAAATGACCACGATGGGCGTGCCCTGTATCACGCGGATGAGCACCTTGGCGGGCACGCACAGCCAAGCGTGCCGCGAGCGCCGCGCCATGCATATGCCAAACCCAATCAGCGTCCCCGCCAGCGCCGAAAGCACCGAGATGACCAGCGTCGTCCACAGTCCCTGCGCCATCATCTTCCAGCGATCCTCGCGGAGGAAGGTGCGCTCGAAGCTGGCGGCTACGCCCTCAAAGAATGTCGCGCCGCCTTGCGCGGCGGCATCCTCCGAAAGAACCAACAGCGTGGAATAGCAATCCATATAGCTGTCGGAAAACAGAATGGCTTCCTGCCGTTCCGGCGTGATGTTCAGGTTGGCCACCACAAGGTCCAAGCGGCCCCCGCTGAGCCCGGCGATCAGCGAGCCGTAATCCATCACCGAAAATTCCACGCTCATGTTCAGCGCCAGCCCGATGCGCTCGCTCAGCTCGATATCGTAGCCGGTCAGCACGCCGTCCGCATAGAAGGTTCTGCCGTCAATCTGAGCGGACGTGCCGATGCGCAGCGTACCGGTGGGGGCTGTGGGCAAAGCGATGGTCGGCATTGCGGTGTTTCGCCCGTCAATCCAGTAGGCGTACATTTCATCCAGCGTGCCGTCGCTTTTCCAGCCCTTTATCAGCTCGTTAATCTGCGCCTGAAGGTCGGCTCTGTTCTTGGGCAGGCCCACGCAAATGCTGATGTCGCCAAAGGAATCCTGCAAGACCTCGCTGCCCTCCACCTCGTCCTGCGCGAAGACGCACGTGAGGTTGTCATGCGCGATAGCGTCCACCTTGCCGGCTTTCAGGGCGGCCGTCAGGTCGGAGTTGTTGGTAAAGTAAACCAGCTCCGCCTTGTCAAAATACCTTTCGGCATAGCTTTGCGACGCCGAGCCTTGCGGCAGCGCGATGCGCACGCCGGGCTGGTTATAATCCGCAATGGATTTTGTCGTCTCCGCCGGGGCGTACTCGCCCTTCATAATTAGCACGACGCGGTTATCGAAGGTGGGGTCGGAGAACAGCATGCTCTCCTTGCGTTCCTCGGTAACGGAAATGGTGGAGGCGGCGATGTCCGCCTTGCCGCTTGAAACCGCGGCGATCATGCCGGAGAAGTTGTAGCTATCAAACCTGAGCGAATAGCCGTATTGGTTGGCAAAACGAATCAGCAGCTCGATCTCGTAGCCCATTTGCTCTCCGCCCTGGTTGTAGCAGAAGGGATAGTGGTCGCCCGTGATTGCGATGATGATCTGACCGGCTTCGCCGGAGCCGCTCAGCGCCGTCATTGAGGGAAAGCTCTCCGCCTTGCCCGTGCCATACGCGGTCTTGAGGGCGTCCAGCGTGCCGTCCGCCTTCAGATCCGCAAGGAACTGGTTCAGCCGGTCGCGCAGCGCCTCGCTGCTTTTGCTGAGCGCAAAGGCATATTGGTTGGTATCCAGCGTCAGCAAGGGGGGCGCGTATACGTCCAGCCCCTGCCGCAGATATTCGGCGTAGTTGGCCCAGTCCGTAATCTGTGCGCGAACCTTATCTTGCAGCACGGCCAGCACGGCGTCGGCATTGGAGTTAAAGTGCAGGATCGGGCTGTCCGGGAACAGGCGCTGCGCGGTTCCTTCATGCGTGGAGCCCTCCAGTACGCCGATGCTTTCCCCCTCCAGAAAGGCTTTCGCGCCCTCCAGCGTGTTTAGGTCAGTCGCTTTCTCTGCGGGCTTCAAAGCCGCGGGCAGCACCATCACCACGCCGCCGATATAGTCCGGGTCGCTGAACAGCACGCTCTTTGCGCGTTCCTCGGTGATGGAAATGCAGCAGCAGCCCAAGTCGTACTTGCCGGACAGCACGCCGGGGATGATCGACGCGAAGTCGGTTACGGTAAATTCCAGATCGTACCCGAAATCGGCCGCGACATGGTAGAGGATCTCGATCTCGTACCCCATAACGGTGTTGTCCTTCAGCATGGCAAAGGGAACCTGCGAGGCGTCTACGGCGACGCGCAGCGTGCCGTTCTCGCCGGTCAGCGCATAGTCCCCCAGCGCATACTGGCTTTCATCGCCCGAAAACCAGCGCGCGTCGATCTGATCCAGCGTGCCGTCGCTCTTCAGCCTTGCGAGGGTCTGGTTCAGCTGTTCGCAAAGCGCCGTGTCGGTTTTTGGCATTGCAAACCCGTAGCAGTCCTCCACCACCACGCAGTCGGGCATGTACAGCTCGCTGCTTTGAGCCATGGCGTTGCGCGCCACCGGCTGGTCCGAAAGGAACGCGTCGATCTTTTTTGCCTTCAGCGCCGCGATGAGGTCGGTCACGCTGGCATAGTAAACCTTTTTGCTATCCGGGAACTGTTCGTCCGCGATCGCGTCAAAGATCGTGCCCGTAACGATCCCAATGCTCTTGCCCTTCAGGTATCCCTGCAGACCTTGGACGGTCCACTCGTCCGGGACCGCGAAAGGCTCCTCCGCGCGCGATACGCGAACGGGCGCGATCAGGAGCGCGAGCAGCAGCAAGACGGCCAACGCCGCACGCGCGAGGGGATGGAATCCGAAACGCCGTGTATTCATATTGGCTTCTACCACCCATCTTCAGTTCAGTTTTTTGTTTGTAAAATTATAGCACGCTTGACTTTGCGTGTCAATCGGCTTGGATACGCCTCCGCACGTTGAAACGAAGGGTTACTGGGTCGCCCTCATCGGCGGCGGCGCGTCCGCATTTCCTCTTGCAGTTTCCGGCCGTCAACGCTATCATAGGGGCATCTACTGCAAGCGGGAGGACGATCGCATGAAGCTGCTGCGAACGGAGGACGCCGTGGGGCAGGTGCTTTGCCACGACGTGACGCAGATCATCCGGGGCGTGACCAAGGACGCCGTGTTTCGCAAGGGGCACATCATCCGCGAGGAGGACGTGCCCGTGCTGCTGAGCGTCGGCAAGGAGCATGTGTACATTTGGGAATGCGACGAGCTCTCCCTGCACGAGAACGACGCGGCCGAGATCCTGCGCGCGCTCTGCCAGAGCGGGCACATGCATGCCTCCGGCCCCAAGGAGGGCAAAATCGAGCTGATTGCGGACTGCGACGGGCTTTTTCTGGTCGATACCGACCGCCTGCGCGCCGTGAACAGCCTTGGCGAGCTGATGATCGCCACGCGGCCCTCCGGCTTTGTGGTCCAAAAGGGCGATAAGCTGTGCGGCGCGCGCGTCATCCCGCTGGTGATCGGCAAGGCCAAAATGGAGGCTGCCAAGCGCGCGGCGGGCGAACGTCCCCTGCTCCGGCTTTTGCCAATCTCCCCGAAGCGGTATGGCCTGATTACCACCGGCAGCGAGGTCTATCGCGGCCGAATCGAAGATACGTTCAGCCCCGTCGTTATCGGGAAGATGGCGGAGTATCGCTGCACGCTGGCCGCGCACGCTGTCTGCGACGATGACCCCACCCGCATTGCGGAGGCCATCCGCGAGATGCTGCAAAAGGGCTGCGAGCTGGTGCTGTGCACCGGCGGCATGAGCGTGGACCCGGACGACCGCACCCCCCTTGCCATTCGGGAGAGCGGAGCGGAGGTCGTCTCCTACGGCGCGCCCGTGCTGCCGGGCGCGATGTTCCTCGTCGGCTACATGCCGGACGGCCGCCCCGTGTGCGGCTTGCCGGGCTGCGTGATGTACGCCAAGCGCACCGTGTTTGATCTCGCCCTGCCCCGTCTGCTGGCTGGCGAGCGGGTCACGCCGGAATATCTGGCGGGGCTGGGCAACGGCGGCCTGTGCCTGAACTGCGAGACCTGCCGCTTCCCAAATTGCGGCTTTGGCAAGGGCGTATGAGCAAATCGGCA
The DNA here is from genome assembly GCA_964408185.1 of uncultured Oscillospiraceae bacterium. Classification (GTDB taxonomy): domain Bacteria; phylum Bacillota; class Clostridia; order Christensenellales; family Aristaeellaceae; genus CAYOYK01. Next base: position 38,438 of record CAYOYK010000012.1, read on the forward strand.
CAAAAAGGATTTCCCTATGCGATTGACGAATGTCGGATATATCTCATGCTCCGGCGTCCGCCGCATACCACCGTCACAGGGCGTGTAAATCCACGCTTGTGAAATAAAAGCCCCCGAACAGGGGACAGCTAGGAGACCCGTATGAAAAAAGCCCTTTCTCTGGTACTGGCCGTTGTGATGTGCCTGTGCGCGGTAAGCGCCGTGGCCGAAGCGACCGAAAAGACGGAGCTGGTGGTGTTCGCCGCCGCCTCCATGACCGAGACCCTCACGCAGATCAAGGATCTGTACGAGGCCGCGAACCCCGGCGTGACGCTGGTATTCAACTTTGACTCGTCCGGCACACTCAAAACCCAAATTCAGGAGGGCGCGGAGTGCGATTTGTTCATCTCCGCCGGGCAGAAGCAGATGAACCAGCTCGATATCGCCGCGAGCGCCGAGAGCAACCCGGACGGCCTCGATTTTGTGCTGGAGGGAAGCCGCGTCAACCTGCTGGAAAACAAGGTGACACTCTGCGTGCCGGAGGGCAATCCCAAGGCCATTCTCAGCTTTGACGATCTGGCCGCGCGTATCGGCGGCGAGGAGCTGCTGATGGCCATGGGCAACAGCGATGTGCCCGTCGGCCAATACACGCAAAAGATCCTCGCTTTCTACGCTCTCGACGAGGAAGCCCTCGCCGCCGGCGGAAAAATCACCTACGGCACCAACGTCAAGGAGGTCACCACGCAAATCAGCGAGAGCAGCGTGGATTGCGGCGTTGTGTACTGCACCGACGCGTACAGCGCCGGGCTGACGGTTGTGGATTCCGCCACCGCCGAGATGTGCGGTCAGGTGATCTACCCCGCCGCCGTGATGAAGGACAGCAAGCAGGCCGAGGCGGCGCAGGCGTTCCTTGACTACCTGCAAACCCCGGAGGCCATGGCCGTGTTCGAGGCGGTTGGCTTCTCCGCCGTGCAATAAAGCCATGAACGGGCAGGCCGAGCGGCAGCGTTCCGCCTGCCCGTTTTGCATTAGCTGGGAGTGGACGCTCGTGGATTGGTACCCGCTTTGGAACTCGCTGCGCATCGCGGCCATCAGCAGCGTGGCGGTGTTTTTTGTTGGCGTTTTTGCCGCCTACTATGTAGCGCGGCTGCCCCGCATCATCAAGGGCATTCTGGATGTGGCGCTCACGCTGCCCATGGTGCTGCCGCCCACGGTGGTGGGCTATTTTTTGCTGCTGATCTTCGGGATCAAGCGCCCGCTTGGCATGCTGCTGGATTCCATCGGCTTTCGGTTTGTCATGACATGGTACGGCGGCGTGCTCGCGGCCAGCGTGGTCGCGTTTCCGCTGATGTACCGCACCGCGCGCGGCGCGTTTGAGAGCTTTGACGATACGCTGGCTTACTCCGGGCAGACGCTGGGTCTGAGCAACACATTCATCTTTTGGCGCATCCGCATGCCGTACTGCCGACAGGGCATTTTGGCGGGCACCGTGCTGGCCTTCGCGCGCGCGCTGGGCGAGTACGGCGCGACCAGCATGCTCATCGGCTACACGCCGGGCCGAACGGCGACCATCTCCACCTCCGTGTACCAGTTTTGGCGCACGAACGACGAGAAAAGCGCCTTTCTGTGGGTGATGATCAACTTGGCGATCTCGGCGGTGGTGCTGCTCACAGTCAATATGCTGGAGCGCAAGCGCCGCAAAGGAGGCGTTCGCGCATGAGCCTGACGGTCGATATCCGCAAGCGCGCGGGGAGCTTCCGCTTGGATGCGCAGTTTACGGCCGAGGACGGCGTGATGGGCATTCTGGGCGCGTCCGGCTGCGGCAAAAGCATGACGCTCAAGTGCATCGCGGGCATAGAGGAGCCGGACGAGGGGTTTATCTCGTTGGGCGGCGTAACGCTGTTTGACAGCGCCCGGCACGTCAACCTGAAGCCGCAGGCGCGGCAGGTCGGCTACCTGTTCCAGAGCTACGCGCTGTTCCCCAATATGACGGTGCGCCAGAACATCCTGTGCGGCCTGCGCCGCCAGCGGGACAGGCGGGAGCGCGTGCGCCTCTGCGACGAGGCCGTCGCGCTGATGCAGCTGTGCGGGCTGGAGCGGCGCTACCCCGCGCAGCTATCCGGCGGGCAGCAGCAGCGCGTCGCGCTGGCACGCATTCTGGTCAGCCAGCCCAAGCTGCTGATGCTGGACGAGCCCTTCTCCGCGCTGGATACGCACCTGCGGGACAAGCTGCAGGTGGAAATGAAGCGCGTGCTCCGGCAATACGGCGGGGTATCGCTGCTGGTGACGCACAGCCGGGACGAGGCCTACCACCTGTGCGATACCCTCGCCCTGATGGACGAAGGCGCGATCCACACGCACCAAGGCACCAAGGCGCTGTTTGCCGACCCGCAAACCATCGCGGGCGCGCGCATGACCGGCTGCAAGAACATCACCCGCGCCGTCCGCGTGGGCGAGTACGAAATCGACGCGCCTGATTGGGGCGTGCGTCTGCACACGGCGCAGCGCGTTCGGGACGGCCTGTGCGCAGTCGGTATCCGCGCGCATTATTTCAGCGAGCGCTGCGCACAGAACGCGTATCCCGTACAGATCGTCGGCATGATGGAGGAGCCGTTCGAGGACATTGTACAATTCCGGTATGCCGACCAAGCGCCGGACGCGGAGGCGCTGTGGTGGCGGCTGCCCAAGGAGCGCAGGCCGCAGAGCGAGCAAGTAACGCTTGGACTCGCGCCCGCGAACGTGCTGCCGCTGTACGGCACCTCCGGCCCAACCTGACAAGCATACGAAAAGCCCCGCCGCGGTTGACCGCAGCGGGGCTTATGCTATCTGTCCTCCCGGAAATACGCCAGCCCAAGGCTCGCGGGCGGCTGATCCTCGCGCTTCTTGCGCAGGCTGGTGAACACCAGCACCACAATCGTCACAAGATACGGGAACGCCTTGAATATCTCCTGCGCATCGCGGCCCAATCCGGGGATGTACAGGTACAGGATGTACAGCGCGCCGAACAGCAGCGAGCCCCACAGCGCGTTGAGCGGCTTCCAGCGGGCGAAGATGACCAGCGCGATCGCAAGCCAGCCGCGGTCGCCAAAGCCGTTGTTCGTCCACGTGCCGCCCGTGTACTCCATTACAAAGTACAGGCCGCCAAGGCCCGCGATCGCTCCGCCGATGCAGGTGGCCAGATACTTATACCGCGTCACGTTGACGCCCGCCGCGTCGGCTGTGGCGGCGCTTTCGCCCACAGCGCGCAGGTTGAGGCCCTTGCGCGTGTGGTACAAAAACCAGCTTAGCAGGATCGTCAGCGCAATGCTGAGGTACGTCAGCATGCCATAGCCGAAGATCAGATCTCCCACCACGGGCAGCTTGCTCAGGTATGGGATCTTGGCGCAGTAGGCGCTCGCGGTCACATCGGTGGATATCTGCCCCACGCCGCCCGCGAGCTTGTACAGCGAGCCGCCGAAAAAGTTGCCGAAGCCTACGCCAAAGGTCGTCAGCGCAAGGCCCGTCACGTTCTGGTTGGCGCGCAGCGTGATGGTGAGCACGCTGTAAATCAGCCCGCCGAGGCCCGCGCCCAGCAGCGCGCACAGCATTGAGATCAGCATGCCCACAACGGGCACGGGCGTTTCGACGGCCCGCTCGTAAAAAAACGCGCCCATCAGCCCGCAGATGCCGCCCATGTACATCATGCCCGGAATGCCGAGGTTCAGGTTGCCGGACTTCTCCGTCATGATCTCGCCGTTGGCGCCAAACAGAATGGCAACGCCCTGCACAATCGCCTTTTGGAGAAATATCAACAGGGTGCTCACGCCTTGCTCACCTCCGTTTTCTTTTGGCAGAGCTCCAGCTTGTAGTTGATAAAGAACTCACACCCAAGCACAAAAAACAGGATGACCCCCAGCACGATATCGCTCGCGCTCTCGTTGAGGTTGAAGGCGGAGGCGATTTGGATGCTGCCGCGCTCCATGACGACCAGCAGCAGCGCCACAACCAGCATGATAAAGGGGTTCAGCTTGCCCAGCCAAGCCACGATGATGGCCGTAAAGCCGCGCCCGCCCGCCAAGTTGGTGGAGATGGTGTGCGCCGAGCCGCTGACCAGCAGCAGCCCTGTAATCCCGCACAGCGCGCCCGATATCGCCATCGTGCGGATGATGACCTTGCGCACGTTGATGCCCGCGTAGCGCGCGGTTCGCTCGCTCTCGCCAACCACGGCGATCTCATAGCCCTGCTTGCTGTACCGCAGGTACACGTACAGCAGCACCATCAGCGCCAGAATAATCAGAATGGTGAGCAGGTAGCTGTTGCCAAAGATCGTCGGCAGCCAGCCCAGCTTGCCCGTTTTGTTGATAAAGCCGACCGTGTTCGAGCCCTTGGGGTTCTCCCAGTACAGCACGCAAAAGTTGATGAGCTGGATGGCGACGTAGTTCATCATCAGGGTAAAGAGCGTCTCGTTGGTGTTCCAAAACGCCTTGAACACGCCGGGGATCACCGCCCACACAATGCCCGCGCCAACCGCCGCCAGCACCATGAGCGTGTACAGCAGCCACGCGGGAAGCCCGGCGCAGCTCAGCATCACGGCGGCGGTAGCAAGCGCGCCAATCAGTACCTGACCTTCCGCGCCGATGTTCCAGAATTTCATCTTGAAGGCGGGGGTAACGGCCAGCCCGACGCAAAGCAGAATGGCCGTCTCCTGAAACGTTACCCACATGCGGCGGCTCGTGCCGAACGCGCCGTCGAGAATGCTGCCGTACACCTCCACCGGGTTTTGCCCCGTAATGGAGTAGATGATCGCGGCGCAGGCAATCAGCGAGAGCAAAACGGCGGCGACACGGATGAGCATGGCCCTCCACAGCGGAATCTGATCCCGCTTGACCACATGGATGAGGGGTTCTCTGGCTGCGCTCATGCCTGTGCTCCCTCCTTTGCAGCTTTGGTCATCAGCAGACCGATCTCCGTCTTGGCGGCGGTGCGGCCGTCCACCACGCCGGATACGGCCCCGCCGCTCAGCACCAGTATGCGGTCGCACAGGGCGAGCAGCACATCCAAATCCTCCCCGACGCATATCACGGCCACACCCGCCTTCTTTTGCTCGTTGAGCAGGTGATAAATCACGTAGGAGGAGTTGATATCCAGCCCGCGCACGGGATAGGCGGCCATCAGCACCTTGGGCGAGGAGGCGATCTCGCGCCCGACCAGCACCTTTTGCACGTTGCCGCCGCTCATCCGGCCCACCGGCCATTCCACGCCGGGCGTGACCACCTGCAGCTCCTCCGCAATGCGCTCGGCCAGCCCGCGCGGCTGCTTGCGGTTGCTGAATACCGATTTGCCGCGCTTGTAGGTGCGCAGCATCATGTTCCCCGTCATGCCCATGGAGGCCACCAAGCCCATGCCAAGCCTGTCCTCCGGCACAAAGGCAAGGCGCACGCCCAGCGAGCGAATCGCGGACGCGTCCATGCGGCTCAGCTCGCTCTGCCTGCCGGTCTCCGGGTCCGTGTAGGCAATCTGCCCGGCGGTGATCGGCTGAAGCCCCGCGATGCTCTCCAGCAGCTCCTTCTGTCCGCTGCCGGAAATGCCCGCGATGCCGAGGATTTCGCCCGAAAAGGCCACAAAGCTCACGCTGTCGAGCGCCTTATGCCCCTCGCGGTTGAGGCAGGATACCCCCTTGAGCTCCAGCACCGGGCAACGCCCTACGGGATCGGGGCGCTCGATATCCAAGCTGATGCGCTTGCCCACCATCATCTCGGTCAGGGACTCCTCGGTCGCGTCGCAGGTGTTCACCGTGCCAATGTATTCGCCCTTGCGCAGCACCGCCACGCGGTCGGATAGCTCCAGCACCTCGTAGAGCTTGTGCGTAATGATAATGATGCTGTGCCCCTGCGCGCGCATGTTGCGCAGCACGGCGAAGAGCTTGTCGGTTTCCTGCGGGGTGAGCACGGCGGTGGGCTCGTCCAGTATCAGCACATGCGCGCCGCGGTACAGCATTTTAACGATCTCGACGGTCTGCTTCTGGCTGACCGACATCTCGTAGATCTTTCGGTTCAGGTCAATCTCAAAGCCGTAGTTGTCCACGACCTTTTGGATGTCCGCCGTCACGGCCTTCATGTTAAGGCTCAGCTTGCCGGGGAGACCGAGAATGATATTTTCAGCGGCCGTCAGCACGTCCACCAGCTTAAAATGCTGATGGATCATCCCGATGCCGTGGTCAAACGCGTCTTTAGGGGATTTGATAACGATTGGCTCTCCGTTCAAAAAAACCTTTCCCGCGTCGGGAAAGTAAATGCCGGCCAGCATGTTCATCAGCGTTGTTTTGCCGCTGCCGTTCTCGCCCAGCACGGAGAGGATCTCGCCCTTGCGGACGTCCAAATTCACGCCGTCCAGCGCAACGACGGAGCCAAAGCGCTTGGTAATGCCTCGCATGGAGATGATATCTTGCGTGTCCATTGTAATCCTCCTGTCGGGGCGATCGGATGACCAAAATGAGAAAGCCCTGCCGCGCGGAACACGCGGCAGGGCTCGGTGCGCAATCAGATGATGGTGATGCCGTCGATGATGGACTCGAAGCAGGGCGCGCTGCGGTATTCTCCCTCATGGAAGTAGCCGTCGCTCACCAGCTCCACGCCGTCCATGCCATACGCGGTGTTGAAGCTCTCCAGCTTCGCTCCGCCTACGGTGAAGGTCTCGATATCAAACACTTGCAGGCTGCCATCCCGCAGCATGGCCTCAACCTCGGCCAGCTTGTCGGCGGTGCCCGGAGCCACAGCCGCGTCGTTCAGGCCAAGGATGTGCACGCCCTCGCCGGCAAAGCCCTCGCACCAGTCAACGGGGATCGGGTCGCCGTCGATCATGGCCTTCACCGCCATGGTGACGTAGGGGCCCCAGTTCACACCGGAGGAAACGAGCGCCTGTGTGGGCGCGGTGGCAATCATGGAGGCGTTGTAGCCTACAAACGCAACTCCGGCGGCCTCGCAGGCGGTGGAGGGGCCGGTGCTGTCGGAATGCTGGCTCAGCAGCACGCACTTGTCGGCGATCAGAGCGTCGGTGGCCTCTTTTTCAAGCGCAAGGTCGTTCCACTCGCCGGTGTACTTGACTTCCATGGTCACGGAGGGGCACACGTAGCGAGCGCCAAGATAGAACGCCGTAAAGCCGCTGATGACCTCGGCGAAGGGCTTCGCGCCAACGTAGCCGATCTTGGCTTCCTCGGCGGTGATCTTGCCGTCCTCGATCATCTGGTTGAGCTTCATGCCGGCCGCGACGCCAGCCACAAAGCGCGCCTCGTGGATTTTGCCAAAGAAGTTGTGGAAGTTGCTCAGCCCGCAGGAAGCGGCCTTGTCGCCCGTGGCGTGGCAGAACTGGATGTCCGGATATTCCTCGGCGGCCTGCAGCATGTAATCGCCAAAGCTGTAGCTGTTGCCGAAGATGATATCGCAGCCCTGCTCGGCCAGATCGATCGCGGCGTAGTAGCACTCCTCGGTCTCAGGGATGTTCTTCTTGTAGATGATCTGCGCGTCAGTAAGGCCGAGGGCGGCCTTCATTTCGTCCACGGCAATGACGTGGCCGTTGGAGAACGCGTCGTTCTCATCGCCAACCAGAATGTAGCCAACCTTGATTTCGGAGGCGGGGATGCCCTCCGCGACGGCGGAAACGGCTACCAAGCCCACGACCATGGAAAGAACGAGAGCAAGCGCAAGGATCTTCTTCATGACGTTTTCCTCCTAATGTAATGGGTAGGGAAGTAGGATGCAAACATGTTGATGATACACCACGGCGCTGGGTTTGTAAAGAGCAAAGCGCAGGTGAAGCATACAAAAACAGAGGACAAACAGCCGCGCTTCCGCAAAAAATCGCCGGGGATAGACGGCTTGCCCCGGCTTGTGCTATAATAAGCCGCATTTGTGATCGGACAACAAGTATACCGCGTCGCGCCTCCTTTGCCGAGATCGGCGGCTTATCGCAATCCGTTTTCAGACGCGCTGTTCGGGCTTGCCAACGCTCCGAATCATCAACGGGAGGGCATGCCGAAGGGCCTTGACTGCCAAATCCGCAACGCCGCAAGGAGGACGATGACGGCATGGTCTACGAAGCCGATACAGGGAGCTCCTACGCGTACCGCGTCGCTAATATGATCCGACGCACGCTTTCCTATATGGACGGGCGGCTGATGCGTCACGGCGAGCGCGTGGCCTACATCGCCGGAGAGATGCTCCGCTGCGCCCCGACGGCGGATATCGATGGCACGCGGCTTACGATGCTGTCGCTGCTGCATGACATCGGCGCTTACAAGACCGAGGAGATCGACCAGCTGATGCGGTTTGAGACGGGCAATGTGTACCCGCACGCCATCTTCGGCTATCTGTTCCTCAAAAGCTCCACCAATATGGGCGACTGCACGGAGGCGGTCCTGCACCATCACACGCCGTGGTCCGTGCTGGCCAAGCTGGATACCCGCTGGAAGGACTGGGCGGCGCTGATTCATCTGGCGGACCGCGTAGATGTGCTGGCTAAGCGGCCGGACGAGGATTTTGCCGAGCTGCGCGAAAGCGCCGGCCGCCTGTTCAAGCCGGAGTGGGTCGAGCTGTTCTTTGCGGCGAACGAGCGACTTCGCGTTGTCGACCGTCTGCGGGACGGCTCCTACGCCGAGGCGCTGGACAAAACGCTGCGCGGGCTGCAAATCGATGACGAGGCCGCCGTGCAGGATCTGCGCATGATCGTGTACGCGATCGATTTCCGCAGTCCCTTCACCGTAACGCACACCGCAAAGACCGTCGCCATCAGCCGTGCGCTGGGGCGCTGGCTGCGCCTGAGCCCGCACGAGATGGAGGCGCTGGAGAGCGGCGCGTTTCTGCACGATATCGGCAAGATCGGCATTCCCGTGGAGGTGCTGGAGAAGCCCGGCAGGCTGAACGATGAGGAAATGGCGCTGATGCGCACGCACGCGGCGCTGACCGAAGAGATCATCCGCGGGCTGGTGAGCGACGAGGTGTGCGATATCGCGGCGCGTCACCACGAAAAATGCGACGGCAGCCGATATCCGCGCGGGCTGTCGGGCGGCGCGCTCACGCTGCCGCAGCGCATTCTGGCCGTGGCGGACATTGTGAGCGCGCTGGTCAGCAAGCGCTCCTACAAGGACGTTTTCCCCAAGGAAAAGGTGCTGGCGATCATCGACGGCATGCGCAGGGACGGCCAGCTCTGCGGCGCGGCCTGCCAGACGCTGACGGAGCACTACGACGATATAATGGCGATCGCAAACGACCAGAGCGACCCCGTGCTGCGCGAGTACGAGCGGATGCGGCAGCGCTACCCGGTTTTGTTGGCGGAAATGAACACCTATGCCGCGGACGGCCGTTAAGGCAAAATTTCATGCGAGCGCAGGCAATTCGTGCTTGCGTTTCTTGCAACTATCTGCTATAATTCTTTCTTGGCACATCCTTGCGCCGCGCGTTGACGCGGCGCCATAAGTCCAAGAGGAGGTGAAAGGTATGAATCGGTACGAACTCACTTACATCGTCAACCCCAACCTGGAGGAGACGGCTCGCAAAGAGCTGATTGAGAAATTCTCCGAGCTCATCCAGCAAAACGGCGGCACGGTGGAAAAGGTAGACGAAACGTGGGGCAAGCGCCGTCTGGCGTACCCCATCAACGATCTGCTGGAAGGCTACTACGTTCTCGTTACGTTCCAGAGCGAAAGCGAGCTGCCCCGCGAGGTGGAGCGCAATCTGGGCATCAACGAAAACATCCTGCGCTACCTCACCATCAAGCTGGTGGAAAAGAAGCAGAGCGTGAAGCCCCGTCCTGTGCGCGTGGTGACCCCTGTGGCCCCGCCCGCTGAGGAAGCGGCTCCCGCCGCCGAGGCTGCGGCAGCTCCCGTCGAGACCCCCGTCGCCGTGAAGGCGGAGGAAGCCGTCGTCGAGACCCCCGCCGCCGAGCCCACCAACGAGTAAAGGACGGGTGCAGGAATGAATAAGTTGACCATCATCGGCAATCTGGTGCGCGATCCTGAAACACGCACCATTTCAACCGGGGATACCGTGTGCAGCTTTACTGTCGCGGTCAACCGGCGCAGGAAATCCCAAAACGCCAACCAGCCGGAGGCGGACTTCTTCCGCGTATCGGCATGGCGGCAGTTGGGCGAAAATTGCCAAAGGTATCTTGCCAAGGGACGAAAGGTATGCGTCATCGGCTCCGTGTCGGTGTCCACGTATGAGGCCAAGGATGGCAGCGGCACTCGCTTCAACATGGAAGTGAGCGCCGACGACGTGGAGTTTCTTTCTCCCCGCGGCGAGGACGGCGGGTATTCCGGCGGCCAGAGCGCCCCGGCGCCCGCGCAAAAGGCCTCCGCCAACGCGGCGGGCTTCACCGAGGTGGACGACGACGACCTGCCCTTCTAACCTACGCCCCACCGCTGAATAAAGGAGGAACGTTCCATGTCTGAGGATCGTGGCGATAGAAAAGCCCGTCCCCGTGGTCGCAAGCCCCGCCGCAAGGTGTGCAGCTTCTGCGTGGACAAAATCGAATACATCGACTATAAAGATGTGAACCGTCTTCGCCGCTTCGTGAACGAGCGCGGCAAGATCCTTCCCCGCCGCATGAGCGGCAACTGCGCAAAACATCAGCGTCAGCTGTCCGAGGCCATCAAGCGCGCGCGTGCCATCGCGTTGATGCCCTATCAGGTGGACTGATCCGCTTGCAAGCAAAACCGCGGCCTCCGCAAGGAGCGCCGCGGTTTTTGCTCGTCTGCCTTTCCCGGATTTGTCCGCATTTCCCGGTTTCATCCGCGCGTTGATGTCGCCAAGCGCTTCCCAACGTGCCCTCGGTTTGGAAACAGACCCGTTGGCCCTGCCAAGCACACCCGACGGAGATCCCGCGCACGGCTGTCGGCCGTCGCTCTTACGCCAAAGAAGCCCATGCGCGGGCTATCGTCCGCGCCGGCCTGCCGAAAAACCCGCGAGGGGCTTGGGGAGCCGCGCGCCAGTCACTCTCGGCGTCCTCACCCATGTCAGGCATCCAATTACAACGAGGGGTTTGGGGAACCGCGCGCCGATCACTCCGCAGGCTCCTCCTCGATGCCAAGCTGCTCGCCGATCTCCAGCGCGCGGGTCTCCGCGTCGTTGTACCCGGTCAGGCCCTTGAACGCCTCGTAAGCGCCCTGCAAATCGCCCTGCGCCAGCAGCGCCTCGGCCTGCTCGTAGTCCTCCTTGCGGAACACATCCTTGCAGGAGCGCGCGAGCGACTGGCTCTCGCGGTAGGAGCCCAGCATGGTAAACAGGCTGAGCGCCGACCCGTACTGCCCCGCGTCCATCAGCTCCACGGCCTTCGCGTACACCTGCTTTTGCAGGTTGTCTAGGCGGGAGGCGGCATCGGTGTAATCGCCTGCGTCCTCAAAGCGGTAGAGCGCCGTTTCGTAGTCCGCGTTGGCCTCGGCATAGCGGGCCTCGCAGTACGCGGCGTGGATGGCCGCCTCCTCGTAAGGCTCGTCCCGATCCGCCATTTCCCGATAGATCGCCAGCGCGCCGGAAAAATCGCCCTGCGTTTCCAGAACATACGCGTGGCAATAGGCATAGCGATCCTTGCCATACATAAAGTCCTGCGCTTTTTCAAAGTACGGCTCCGCCTCGATATACTCTCCGCGCTCATAGTAGGTCAGCCCGCGCGCGTAGGCGGCGTAGGTCTCGGCCTGCTCATAGTCGCCTGCGCGCTCAAAGCCCTCGGCCGCCTCCTCATAGTCGCCGCTCGCAAAGGCCGCAACGGCCTTCTTGTACGCGCTGGGCTTGTTGACGGCGCAGCCGGAGAGCGTCGCGCACAGCGCCACGCACAGCAGTACCGTCCCCCATCGCTTGGTCATGCGTTCGCCTCCGATCAAGCAAAGCTCTCGCGGCCCGATACGCTATCGAGTCCGCCGCTGTGAAAATCCGCCTTGAGCACGGCGTAAAGCTCCACGTCCACAAAGCGGCCCTTGTTGTACAGCCGCTGGCGCAGATGCCCCTCGTGACGCATGCCCACATGCTCCATCACGCGTCCGCTGGCCGGGTTATCGCTCTCGTGCTGGGCCTCCACGCGGTTGAGGTGCAGCGATTCAAACCCAAACTCCACCACCGCCGAAAGCGCCTCGCTCATGATCCCTTGGTTCCAGTACGCGCGGCTGAGGCTGTAGCCCACCTCCGCGCTGCGGTTTTCCGGCTGCACCCACATGTACCCGATGGTGCCGATCACCCGGCCCGTCTGTCGCAGCTCGATGACAAACGAGCTGGGCGCGCACAGGCGGTACTGCCGGAGCAGAAAGCGCACGTACTGCCGGGTTTGATGCACGGACTTGTGCGCCTCCCACAGCACGTGCCGGGCGACCTCCGGGTCGCGGGAATAATCAAACAGGTCTTGCGCGTCGCCGATGCGCACCGGGCGTACAATCAGCCTTTTGGTGACCAAAGAAGGCAGATGCGAAAAAATCTCAAGGTACGGTTCCATCAGCTCCGCGCTCCCCTCGGATGATTACAGTATCCAACGTTCCGCCATGCCAAAGCCATCCCACACGGGCGGCGCGTCGTAGCGCGTAACGCCCAGCAGCAGCAGAACCGCGCCCATCAGCGCAAGCGCCAGCAGGGCGATCATCAGCCAGACAAAGAGCGTCGGGCCTCTTCGCTTGGGGCGGACGCAGGGGGTTGGGGTTTCACGCATCGCACATGCCTCCTTGCCGCGCGCAAAAAGCGCGCTCTGTGGGGATGGTGTTCCCTCGCTCATTCGTTACATCCATGACGGGGATCCCTCGTCCCCGCGCAGGCGCTGCCAAGCCATCAGCAGACCGAGTGCGGTTTTGCCGTCGCACAGCTCGCCGCTCATCACGCGGGCTACGGCTTCCTTGAGCGGCATGCGCTCTACGCCCAGAAACTCGTCCGCGTCCAGATGCGCCTCGTGCTGGCTCAGCCCGGTCGCCAAAAAGATGCTCACCCGCTCGGTGCAAAAGCCGGGGGTGGTCACCATGGGCGTGAGCAGCTCCATGCGCTCGGCGTTGAGGCCGGTCTCCTCGCGCAGCTCGCGGTGCGCGCAGGCCAGCGGGTCCTCGCCGACAAAATCCACCTTCCCGGCGGGGATCTCCAGCGTGAACAGATCCACCACCACGCGATGCTGGCGCACCAGCGTGACCACGCCGTTCTCATCCACCGGGACGATCGCCGCCGCGCCCTTGTGCTCCACGATCTCGCGCAAGGCGGTCTCCCCGTTGGGCAGACGCACCTGCATGTGGCTCACATCGATCAGCTTGCCCAAAAAAACCTTCTCGCGGGACAGAGGGGTCTCGCGCAGCGCCTCGTAATCCATGGTTCCAGCTCCCTTCGGCTCAAGCGTCCCGCCATACGGCGAACACGCCTGTATGACATTCGCCGCCGACGCGCGAATTCCTGCCGGCCGAGGACGCGCCTTTCCTTGACAACGCCTTATGGGAACGCTACAATATATGCGATGAAACCACGCCGCACAGGCTAAAATATAAGGAGGAATCCACATGATCCACCGCCGCAACATCCGCCGCCTGGCGGCCATCCTCGCCAGCGCGCTCCTGCTGCTGAGCCAGCTCGCGCTGCCCGCAGCGTCCCTCGCCAGCGGCGTCGATCAAACGCCGCCCGCCACCCTGCCGTCCGTAACGGTCACTTGGCAGGATGCAAACGGGAACAGCAACGCGTATTACGCCTCCTACGCCACGGACGGAATGACGCGCAGATTATGGGTTCAGCTGCCCACGGACGCGTTTACCGGCTCCCTGACGCTGAGCGTCGCGCCCCCGGCCGCGCCGGAGGGAGTCAGTTATACCTGCGACGCGTCCGCCTACGACCTGACCGGCTTTGCCAGCAGCGCGGATTATACCTCCGCCGCCGCCGCGCTGGTCACCGTGTATCAGGACGGCACGCCCGTCGATCAGTACAACGTGTACATCAGCAGCCTGCCGGTTCCGGTTGAGACCGTCTTGGCCTCCGTGTACGTGTATTACGTGGACGCGGATACCAACGCCACGCTCGACAGCGATACGCTCTCGCTGGAGGCGGGCTCGCATACCGTGTACCCCACCAAGAGCATGCCGGAGGGCTACGCCCCCACGGCGGGCACCGCCACGGAGTACACCGTCAACGTGGACGCGCAGGGCAACCCCGATCAGCCCTCGCTCACCTTTTATTACACCATGGCCTCCGCGCCCGTAGAGGCCGCGAAGGGCAGCCTGACCGTATACTACACCGATCTGGGTGGCGTTGAGCTGCTCAACTCGCTGTGGATGGAGCCGACCGACGGGCAGGTGGTCACCGCGCCGGAGATCGGCGGCTACACGCTGAGCCCCAACTCGCAAAGCAGCTATACCGTCAGCGTTTTGGCGGACGGCACCACCTCGCCGGCCGAGATTCGCTTTGAGTACAGCGAAAGCTCCACCGAGCCCGATTCGGGCGCGGGCGACGGCGGCGGCGCGGGCGGCTCCGGCGACGGCAGCGGAACAGGCGACAGCAGCGGAACAGGCGACGGCACGGGCGACTCCGGCGATTCCGGCGCGACTACGCCGACGCTGACCGCGGTCGGCCGCTACTGCTACACAAAGAGCAGCGTCAACCTGCGCAGCGCCCCGGAGAAAAAGAACGGCAACGTCGTTACCACCGTGGACGCCAACACCTACATTTGGCTGTACGGCTACCTTTCGCCGGACAACACGTGGGCGAGCGTCAGCTACAACGGCACGGACTGCTATGTGATGGCGGAGTTCATCAGCGAGCTCAGCCAAGCGGAAAGTGATACCTACAACTACGCGCCCGGCCACGTGCCCTTCCCCGGCACGGAAACCGAGCCTCCCGCCACGCCGACCGCGACGATCAACGTGCATTACGTGCTGGAGAACGGCGATCCCGTCGCCGATACGCAAACGCTCACGCTGACGCAGACCGTCACGACCGTTACGCCAACCGCCAACGTGAGCGCGGACTATCAGCTCTCCGCCTCGTATCCGTCAAGCGTGGAGGTAACCGTCCTCTCGCAGGACGTGGCCAGCCCGTCCGAGGTCGTGTTCTACTACGAGCCCGTGTACGTGGCCCCCGCCACCGCGACGATCATCCTCCATTACACCTCCACCGACGGCTCGCTTTCCTTGCCGGATGGCTTCGTGACCGCCGCGGAGGGCTCCAACACCGTCGTGCCCGATATCGCCACGCCGGACGGCTACCAGATCGCCGAGGGCACCCCCGCCTCGTATGAGATTACGGTGGATTCCACCGGGGCCGCCTCGCTGAGCGAGGTCACATTCACATTCGCGCCCGTTTACGTGGCCCCCGCCACGGGCACGGTGATCATCCACTATGTCGCTTCCGACAACTCGCTCTCCCTGCCGGACGGCAGCGCCTCTGTTACGGAGGGCAGCAACACCGTCGTTCCCGGCGTCGCCACGCCGGACGGCTATCAGCTTGCCCAAGGCGAGCCGACCTCCTATGAGGTGACCGTGGACAGCAACGGCGTGGTCACGCCCGCCGAGGTCACATTTACCTTCGCGCCCATCACCGTAACGCCCGCCACGGGCACGGTGGTCATTCACTACGCCTCCACCGACAACTCGCTCTCCCTGCCGGACGGCAGCGCCTCTGTTGCGGAGGGCAGCAACACCGTCGTTCCCGGCGTGGCCACGCCGGAGGGCTACCAGATCGCCGAGGGAACGCAAGCCGCCTACGACGTGACCGTGGACAGCAACGGCGTGGTCACGCCCGCCGAGGTCACCTTCACATTCGCGCCCATCACCGTAACGCCCGCCACGGGCACGGTGATCATCCACTATGTCGCTTCCGACAGCTCGCTCGCCCTCCCGGACGTTTCCGCCGCCGTGACCGAGGGCGACAACGACGTCGGCCCCACCATTGCCACCCCGGACGGCTACCAGCTGAGCGAACCGTCCTCCTATAACGTAAAGGTGGACGCCTCCGGCGCGGCCTCGCCCGCCGAGATCACATTCACCTACGCGCCGGTGACCGCCCCTGTGGTGCAGGGCAGCGTAACCATAACCTACGTGGACGATCAGGGCGCGACGCTTGCCGCGGCGCAGACGGTTGCGCTCCAAGTCGGCCAGACCGTGGTGACCCCCTCGGCAAGCATTGCCGCCAACTACACGCTGACCTCCGCCGCGAGCGTGACCGTCACCGTGGACAGCACCGGCAAGACCAGCCCCGACACCGTGACATTTACCTATCACAGGGGCGAGATCACCGGCAAGGTGACGGTTCAGTACGTCGATCAGCAAGGCTCGCCCATCGCCACCGAGCAGGTGAAAACGCTGCCGCAGGGCGATACCGTGATCTCCCCGGAGGCGGCCATCCCCAGCGGGTATCAGCTCGCGCTGGACTGCCCCGCCAGCTATACCGTCAGGGTGGATGAAAACGGCCTCGCCAACCCGGCCACTGTGACCTTCTATTACAGCAAAAACACGCCGCAGTACATGGGCTACGGCCTTATCAACACCCGCACCGCGCTGCGCAACGACGCGACCACCGCCGACAGCTCCCTCATCGGCACGCTGGAGCAGGGCACGCTGGTCATCGTAAACGGCCAGCCGACCGTGAACGGCGTTACTTGGGCCGGCGTGCAGACGCTTGACAGCAAGATCGGCCTTGTGCTCGATTCCTCCGTTACCCGCATTACCGACGCGGAGGCCCAGCCCTACATCGACGCGTACAAGGCCGCGCACGCGACCGCCACGCCGTCCCCGACCCCCGCGCCCACGGCGGTTCCCGCGCAGCTGAGCGGCTACTATGTCACCATCGGCAGCAACGTGCCCCTGCGCATGGTGAACAGCCAATACAGCGAGGTGCGCACCTACTTGGCCTACAACACCGTGGTCTACGTGTCCGGGCAGCTCTACAACGAGGGCTACGGCTGGCACATTACCACCTACGGCACGCTGGTGGGCTATGTGCGCGCCGACCAGTTGCGCAAGCTGAGCGACTCCGAGGTCGAGACCTACAAGCAAAGCATCAGCACCGCCACCCCCACCCCCGCCGTCACCCCGCAGCCCTACAACCCCAACGCCAACAGCAGCTACGGCTACGTGACCACCAACAGCGTCAATTTCCGCGTAACGCCGGGCACCGGCGCCAGCATGAAATTCCTGAACCGCTATGCGTTCTCTCTTGTGCTGGGCACGCGCGTGGTCAACGGCGTGACGTGGTACAACATCAACCAAAACGGCACCGTCGGCTGGGTGAACGGCAACTTCTTCCATGTGATGAGCCTCGCCGAGATGGAGGGCTTCCTGACCAGCTCGGAATACTATCAGGGCATCGCCAACAATTCGGGCACGGGCACTTCCTCCGGCAGCACGTCCAGCGGCACCAGCAGCTCCACGGGCAGCGCCACCTCTGGCACCGTAAGCAGCGTGGAGGACTGGAACGTCGGCGTGTGGAAAAACCCCAACGCAGGCGCCTCCACCACCTATGCGCCCTTTGACCCCAACGCGACCCCCGCCGTAACGGCCTCCTACGAGCCCTTTAATCCCAATGCAAGCGCAACGCCCAGCGCAAACGGCGTTGGCGGCCTCGCCAACTCCACCGACACCCCGGAGCCCTCGCCTACCTTCGTTCTCGGCACCATGATCCCGATTTCCTACTCGAACGATAATGAGGAATCCCAGACCAGCACGCCTTGGGTCTTGATCGCCGGCATCGGCGTCCTGGTGCTGGGCGGCGCGGGCGGCGTGTATGCCTACGCGGCCTCGCAAAACAAGAAGCGCCGCGCGGCGGCGGCCCGTGCGGCCGCGCAGCGCCGCAACGGACAAGGCGGGCAGGGCGGGCAGCCCCAGAACCCCTACCAGCGGCGCGCGGTGGCGGCTCCCCCTTATGCGGGCAGCCAGCAGCGGCAGGACGGCAATCGCTCGCCCTACCAGCAGGGACAGTACCGCAACGGCTCCGCGCAGCCGACTCCCTACGGTCAGCAGCGCTCCACGCAGAGCGGTAGCCAGCAGAGCGGCGGCCAACAGCGCCCCGTGTCAAGCAGCGCCCAGCGCGGCGCAGGCGACGGCCTCCGCGCAGCGCCCCCGCTGAGCGGCACGCGCCAAGCCCCCTACGACAGCCAAAGCCGCTACGGCGGCGCGAACGGCGATAACGGCTACAACCCGTATGCGCGCCCGCAAAGCCCCGACAGCCAGCAGAGCGGCTATCGCTCGGCCGACAGCAGCAGCCAAAGCGGCGGCGCGTACCGTCCCGCGCAGGACGGCCAGAGCGGCGGCGCATACCGTCCCACGCAGGACAGCCAGAGCGGCGGCGCATACCGTCCCACGCAGGACAGCCAGAGCGGCGGCGCATACCGTCCCACGCAGGACAGCCAGAGCGGCGGCAGCGCGCAGCGCAGACCTCGCTCCGCGCGCGACAGCGGCGCGGGCCGTTCCCCGGACGCCTGATCGATTTATCCTCGGCCCCGGCATGCAAAAGCGTGTCGGGGCGCTTTTGATCGCGCCGCCCGACATTTTGTCAAAATCGGGAACAAAACCGTTTGCCGATTCGTCCATATCAGTGTAAGCGGAGAATCAATTTGTGCTTGCTTTTCCAGTAGCTTCCTAGTACAATGAAGATTGGCAGCCTACGCTGTCCGCTTCCCCCTAGAATCCCGTAACCATATCCGCAAGGGAGAGAAGAGTATGAAGAACAACATCCCGCGCAACAGCAACGAGTCTACCACCCGCAGCCGGATAAAGCCGGTTTTGCTGCTGTGCCTGCTAATCGCTGCGGCTCTTGTGCTCAGCGCTTGCTATATGGAGCCCGACCGCATCGTGGACGACCAGACCGGCCTGACTGTCGGCGGCGAAACGCAGCAGTTCGACGCGGTCATCACCAACACCCCTGTCCCCACCGATACGCCCGCGCCGACGCAGGACGGGCAGCAGGTGGATTGGAGCCAGTGGAACTTTGGCGACGGCTCCGCCACCAACCCGCCCAGCAATGCCGCTACGGCTGGCACGACCACCGCCGGGGCGGCCACCGTGGGTCTGGCGACCGCCACTCCCACCGCGACGACCGGCAGCGGCGAGTATACCACGCTCAAGAGCGGCAGCACGGGCGAGGAGGTCAAGCGCCTGCAAACCCGCCTGAAGGAGCTCAAGTATTACAGCGGCACCGTGGACGGCAGCTATGGCGCGGGTACCGTGAGCGCCGTAAAGGCGTTCCAAGCCGCCAACAACCTCACGGCGGACGGCGTAGCCGGCAAGAGCACGCAGGAAAAGCTGTACAGCTACTACGCCATCTCCAAGGACAACGCGAGTACCGCCGCCACGGCAAAGCCCTCCAGCGGCAGCTCCTCAAGCTCCAGCAGTTCCAGCTCCAGCAGCTCGTCCAGCTCGTCCAGCACCTCCAGCAGCTATACCAACGGCAAGACGGATATTTACCTGCAGCTTGGCTCTTCCGGATCGCAGGTGAAGATTCTGCAAAACCGTCTGATCGTGCTCGGCTATTTGAGCGGAACCGCTGACGGCGAGTTTGAGAGCACCACGCAGCAAGCCGTCATCGCTTTCCAGACCCGCAACAGCCTGTATGCGGACGGCGTTGCCGGCCCCACCACGCTTACCAAGCTCTACTCCTCCTCCGCCAAAAAGGCCTCCTCGGTGGTCGCCAACATTGGCTCCCTCAAGGAGGGCATGGAGGGCAGCGGCGTGCGCGCCCTGCAGCAGCAGCTCAAGACCCTTGGCTACTACACAGGCTCCGTGGACGGCTCGTTCGGCGCGGGCACCAAGGCGGCCGTTATCGCCTTCCAAGCCGCCAACGGCCTTACGCAGGACGGCGTAGCCGGCAAGGCGACGCTGAACGCCATCTACGGCGCCTCCGGCAGCGGCAGCAGCGGCAGCAGCAGCGGAAGCGGCGGCACCAACCCCAGCACCTACATCTCCACCTCCAGCGGCTACACTACCGTAAGCAAGAGCAACTCCGGCAATACCGCCACGGTGCAGGCCATCCAAACGGCGCTTGCCTCGCGCGGGTACTACTCCGGCACGGTGGACGGCTCTTATGGCTCCGGCACCGAGAGCTCTATTAAGAACTATCAGACCGCCATGGGTCTGCGCGCGACCGGCGTGGCCGGGCCCGCGACGCAGCGCATGCTGTACGGCACCACGGCCGCGAGCGGAACCTACACCTCGCTGTCGCTGGGTTCCAGCGGCACCGATGTAAAGAACCTGCAATATGCCCTCTACGAGCTGTGCTACTACGACGGCGATATCACGGGCACATTTGACTACGCTACCGAGAATGCCGTCAAGATCTTCCAGAACGTGAACGGGTTAGCCGTGGACGGCAGCGCGGGCCAGCAGACCCAGCAGCGGCTGTACAGCAGTCTGGCGGTACCCAACAACAATTAACGCAGCATACAAAGCGCCGCGCGGAGAGAATCCGCGCGGCGCTTTGGCTGTCGTATAACCCCATAAGGGGCTTGGGGAGCCGCGCTCCCCAAATGGATTCCGCCTTCAGCGACATGTGCGGTGAAGGCGGCGGCGTTGCGTAGCAACGCTTCCCTACGCTTTTCGCCGGCCGCGTTCTGTGAGGGAGGCCCTTTGCCGACCGAACAGGTTGCAGGCGAAAAGCGCAAGACTCAAAAAAGTGGCAAAGCCACTTTTTTGACACGCTGCTCCGCGCGGCGCTTTGGCGTATAATAGGCTTACTTTACTTGGCGAGCTGGCGCAGCTCCTCGGCGCGATCGGTATGCTCCCAAGGCAGGTCGATATCCGTGCGGCCGAAGTGACCGTAGGCGGCCGTCTGCCGATAGATGGGGCGGCGCAGGTCGAGCGTGCGGATGATGCCGGAGGGGCTCAGGTCGAAGCGCTTGAGGACCTCCTCGCCCAGCTTGTCGTCCGGGATGAGCCCGGTGCCGTCGGTATCCACGTACAGGCTCACGGGCTGGGCCACGCCGATGGCGTAGGCGAGCTGAACCTCACAGCGCTTGGCCAGTCCGGCGGCCACGATGTTTTTTGCCACATGGCGCGCGGCGTAGCTCGCGGAGCGGTCTACCTTGGTCGGGTCCTTGCCGCTGAAGCAGCCGCCGCCGTGGCGCGCGTAGCCGCCGTAGGTATCCACAATGATCTTGCGGCCGGTCAGGCCGGTATCCCCGGCGGGGCCGCCCAGCACAAAGCGTCCGGTGGGGTTGACGTAGATCTTGGTCGCGTCGCTCAGCAGCTCGGCCGGGATGATCGGCTTGATGACCTGCGCAATCACCTCGCGGCGGATGGTCTGCTGATCCACGTCCGCGGCGTGCTGCGTGGAAATGACCACCGTGTCCACGGCCACGGGAACGCCGTCCTCATAGATCACGGTAACTTGGCTCTTGCCGTCGGGCCGCAGCCAAGGCAGCGTGCCGTCCTTGCGCAGCGCGCTCAGGCGGCGGGTCAGCTTGTGCGCCAGCGAGATGGGCAGGGGCATCAGTTCGGGGGTCTCATCGCAGGCATAGCCGAACATCATGCCCTGATCGCCCGCGCCGGCGGATTCCTCCCCGCTGCCGCGAACCTCAAGCGCCTGATTGACCCCCATGGCGATGTCAGGGCTCTGGCTGTGCAGCGAGGTAAGCACGGCGCAGGAGTTGCCATCGAAGCACAGGTCGCTGGAATTGTAGCCGACGTCCAGCACCACCTGACGCGCGATGTCGTCGATGGAGACATACGCCGAGGTGGTCACCTCGCCCATCACCTGCACAAGGCCGGTGGTGGCGAATGTCTCGCAGGCGACGCGCGCCATGGGGTCGTTTTCGAGGATTGCGTCCAGCACCGCGTCGCTGATCTGGTCGCACAGCTTGTCCGGGTGTCCCTCCGTGACGGATTCCGAGGTAAAGACTTTACGCATGGGGTTCCTTTCCGCGCCAAAGCGCATCCGGCGGGCGGACAACCGCGCCCGACCAATTGGGGAATGCAGGCGCAAACGAAAGCGCCTGCGGCATTTGCAGGCGCGAAGAGGCGGTATATCGACCTTATCTGCCAGCGCATGCACGCTGCGGGATGAGCCACCTCACGCTCCTCGCGCAGGTTGGCGGGTGTCATCGGGCCCGTTCCCTCGACCGCTCTTTATAAGGTATTCGGTTGTCAAAAACATGGTAGCATAGCGGGGCACGCTTGTCAACCCCGCGCGCAAAGAATGCAAATCTTTGCCGAAGCCTTGCCGCGCGCGACCTTTGATGATAGAATAAAGGCAACGAGAGGGAGTGATTGTGATGAAAAAATGGATCGCGCTGCTGCTCTGCATGGTTGTCCTCGCACCCTGCGCCATGGCCGAGGAAACCGCGGTTCTGCCCTTCCCCGCAATGGACGAGGCCGTCTTTCAGGCTATCCGGCCAACCGACGAATCTGACTTTCAAGCCATCCGGCTAACCGACGAAGGGCACTATCTGTTTGTGCTTGCCGATATGGCCTTGCGAGAGGCCGACGCGGAGGGCGACGACGGGTACCGCTGGGAGATCAGCGACGGCCTGCTGGATATCGCCTACCGCTGCGACCCCGACGAGGGCCTGACGCTGGCCGATTACGCGGAGCAGCTCTGCGGGCAGGAGGGCTTCGCAGCCGAGAGCCTGCGCGTTCAAAACGTGGATTGCTTCCGCCTCACGCCGCAGGATTCCAACGAGGGTTTTTTTGCCCTGTTGTGGGTCGCCCGCGCCGGGGAGATCTGCCAGCTCCAATTCGCCTACCCCATGGACACGGACGACGGCTACACGCTTGCCGAGAACATCATGCGCACGCTGGGCCGCTACGAGCTTCCGGCCGACGCCGATGTGCCGACCGAACCGCCTGCGCCGCAGCCCTGACCGACGAGCCTCAAAGCGCCCGCCCAGCAATCGTTTGGGCGGGCGCTTTGCGTCGTCAGTCAGAGCGGCTTTTTTTGTGCCGAAAGCACGCTGCCACGGAGGGCTCCTTCTCGCCGGGCTGATGCGCGCGCTCCCAAAGCGAATACTCGCGGTCGTCCCACAGGGCGTGGAGCATGTTGTCCTTGGCGTTGGGATAGCGCCTGCACAGCTCGGCCAGCAGCTCCTTCATCTCCTGCCGCTTGGTGTAGCCGTTTGCGGGGCAGGGGTTCTCCAAAACGGGCAGGTCGAGCACCCTGCGCATGTGAAGGACGTGCTTTTCCGGCAGGTACACCATCGGACGGATGACCGTTACGCCGCTACGGCTCATGTGGGTCACGGGGTGGAAGGTATGGAATCGGCCCTCAAACAGCAGGCTCATCATCAGCGTTTCCAACGCGTCCTCCCGGTGATGCCCCAGCGCGAGCTTTTGGCAGCCCAGCTCCTTTGCCAAGTCGCACAGCATGCCGCGCCGCATTTTGGCGCACAGCGCGCAGGGGTTATCCTCCTTGCGCTGCTCAAACAGGATCTGGTACAGGTCCGTATACCGCACGGTGATGGGCACGTCCAGCTCCGCGCACAGCGCCTCAATGCGGCTGGTATCCGGCGCGGTTTTGCCCGTGGTCAGCATCACGGCGCAGAGCGAAAAATCCTGATGCCGAACAAACCTGTACAGCGACAGCGCGCGCAGCAGCAGCAGGCTGTCCTTGCCGCCGCTCACGCCCACCGCCACCCGGTCTCCCGGCGCGATCATTCCAAAATCCTCATCCGCGCGGCGGATGCAGCCCAGCGTGGTTTTCATTCCAACCCCTCCCACCCGCGCATCATAGCAGGATTTCGCCGCGATGTAAAGCCTTGCCGTGCGCCGAATTTACATGCTCGCAGGGCCGAAGGAATTGACTTCATCGGCAGGAAATGGTAGACTGGTTTTTGTTGTTTTCCGCCATTAAATTAGGGAGGCGAATTCTTTGCAATTCATCAACAAGATTTTGCGCGGCATGGTCATCGGCATCGCAAACATCATTCCCGGCGTGTCCGGCGGCACGATGATGGTCAGCATGGGCATCTACGACACGCTGATCCACAGCATCACCCACCTGTTTTCGGATTTCAAAAAGAGCGTCAAAACGCTGCTGCCGTATGCCATCGGCATGCTGGTAGGCATTTTTGCGCTGGCCAGCCTGCTCAAGTTCCTGTTTGATCATTACGCGCTGCCCACCACCACCTGCTTTATCGGGCTGATCTTGGGCGGGCTGCCGATCCTGTTTCGGAAGGTGAGCCGCAAGGATATCCACGGGATAGGCGTGCTGTTGTTCGTGGTCTTTTTTGCGGGCATTATCGCGCTGGCCTTCGTCGGCCGCTCGCTTGACGCGCAGGAGGCCGCGAGAGCTGCCGAGGCCGCGACGCAGGCCGTTGCGTCCGCACCGGAGCTGATGGCCGCCACGGCCGGAAACATGGGCATCCTGCTGGTGATGGGGGTCGTCGCCGCCGCCACCATGGTGATCCCCGGCGTATCCGGCAGCATGATGCTGATGCTCTTGGGGTACTATTACCCCGTACTGAACGCGGTAAGCGCCCTCAAGGACGCGGCGCTGGCGCTCAACTTCTCCGCCATGGCGCAGCCGCTATTGCTGCTGCTGCCCTTCGGCTTGGGCGTGCTGATTGGCATTTTTGCGGTGGCCAAGCTGATCGAGTTCCTGTTGGAGCGCTTCCCTACGCCGACCTACTGCGCCGTGCTGGGGCTGGTGATCGCCTCCCCCGTCGCCATCCTGATGAAAACAAACATGGCCGGCGTAACATGGATCACGATTCTGGTCAGTCTGGTAACATTCGCGGCAGGCTTTGCGCTCTCCGCGTGGCTGGCCAAGGGCGGCGCGGCCGCGCCCGCGCAGGCGGGAGAGGAACCGTCCCTGCCCACCGAGGACAAGGAATAACCCCATTGTCTCCGCCATCCCCTACTGAGGGCCGCTGCCTATGCAGCGGCCCTCAGTCTATCGGAAACCCCCGTGAGGGGCTTGGGGAGCCGCGCTCCCCATTTACCGCTTCACAAACGCGACCCGCGCCGGAGTCAGCGGAACTTGGACGGCCGACGCGCCGGACGGCTTGTGGTTCAGCACGTACATCAGCAGGCCCTCGCCGCTGTCACCCGAAAGGCTAAGGTTTGTCAGCGCGCTCTCTCCAAGGGTGAGCTCCATCACATCATAACGCGTGATGGGCCCGTTGTAGGTGTTCTGCAACGAACTGTATTTCAGGATATACAGCGCGCTCCCGTTCTTGGTTTGCAGGTTCAGGTTTTTTATATAGATCGTAACGCTGCTGAGCGTTTTGCCGTCCGCGGAGGCCACGATGGCCACGTAGGTATGCTCCGCCTCCGGTATGGCCGCCGCGCCCAGATACAGTGTCTCCCCCGCGCTCATTTCGGGCAGCTCAAGCCCCGCGTCCAGCAGCTCCTCGCGTGTTGGCGCGGCGATGGCGTCGCTGGGCTGGGCGGACGGAGCCTTGGTCTCGACGGCATTGGTTCCGTCGGTCGTCGGCGTGGCGGCGGGCTCGATCGTCGGCGTGGCGGTAGGCTCCTGCCCCGGCAAGAAGTCCCGATCCGAATAGCGATAGGTCATTCCTTTCCCTTTTGCGTACTCCTCCGCGTAAGAGCCATAGGGCACCACGAGCATCACCTGCTCGCAATCCAAAAAAGCGTCGCCGTCAATAGATTCAACGCTAGCCGGAACCACAACCTCCTCCAGCCCTGTACATCCTGTAAAGGCGCCTTTATATACATCGGTCAGTCCCTCCGGCAGTACGATGCGGCGGATCGTCGCATCGGAGAACGCGTATTCAGCAATCCTCTTGACCGAAGCCGGAACCACGTACTCATCCCGCGCCTCGGCATAGCCGGGGTAGACGATCAGCGTGTCCACGTCATAAGAGCGACGCACGATCGCGCCGTCCTCCCACCTGAGGGATGGGTGCGCAGCGGAAAACGTGATCTCCTTCAGGGCCGCGCAGCCTACAAAGGGGTTGGTGGGGTAGTATTCTCCCAATATGCTTACGCTGTCCGGAATGTGGACGGCCGTAAGCCCCGCATTGCGGAACGCCCCACGATCCAGCATCATCAGCCCTTCGGGCAGCTGAATCTGGGTCAAGCTGGAGCAGTCCGCAAACGCATTGGATTTTATGGCCTGCAGGGTGCTGGGCAGCGTAACGGAGGCAAGCTCCCCGCAGCCCTCGAACGCGCTCCATATTTCCGTATAGCCCTCCGGGATCACCACAGACGTGAGGCCATCCCATGTGTAGCCCTGCTCGCGCGCTTTTTTGTTGCCAGAAACTATTTTCATCTGGACGCCGTTCAGCTCGGTTGGCAGCGTCAGCTCGCTCGCGTCGCCCTGATAGCCTTCCAGCGCTTGGTAGTATTCGCATTTGTAATACATGTATTCGCCGCTGACGATGTATCCATCCGCCGAGCAGCCGGCCAGCGCCAGGCAAAGCGCGAAGCACAGCAGCCACAACCAATTCCTCTTCATACCGTTCGCTCCCTCCCGCGCGTCGAGGCGCAAGACACTTGTGCTGGGGAGAACCCCTTTTGCTGCTAGTATAACACACCTCCTCCGAAAATTCTTCATTTGGTTTCCAGCTTCTGCATATTGGGGACGGCGTCGCAAAAGGGAGCGCCTCCACATCATATGGAGGCGCTCCCTTCGGATGTATGGGCTAATTGATCAGATATCGCCGTCGCCGCCGGACAGATCGTCCGCGGTGTGGCCCTCCAGCTCGCTTTCCAGCGGGTCGTTGGCCGCGCCCGACGCGTCGTCGTCAGCCGCCGTGAGGGCCTCGATGGCGGCCTCGGCCGCGTCGGCCTCCGCGTCCTCCTCCTGCTCCTGCTCGGCGCGGGCCACGGCCACGATGCGCGCGCCCTCGCCGATGCGCATCAGCCGCACGCCCTGCGTGTTGCGGCCCGCCGTGCGGATATCGCCCACCGCCATGCGGATGATGGTGCCGTCGTCGGTGATGAGCAGGATATCCTCGTTCTCATCCACGGCAAGCTGCGCGGCCATGAGGCCGGTCTTGTCGGTCAGGTTCATGGCGGTCACGCCCATGCCGTTGCGGCCCTGCTCGCGGTACGCGTCGGGATCGGTGCGCTTGCCGTAGCCGTTTTGGGTGATGGCCAGCACCATTTGCCCCTCGCGGATCACGGACATGTCAATCATCTCGTCGCCGTCGCGCAGGCGCATGGCGTGTACGCCCATGCCCGTGCGGCCGATCAGGCGGATGGTCTCCTCGCTGATGCGCAGGGCCTTGCCCATGCGGCTGCCCAGCAGCAGGCTTTGGCTGCCGTCCGTGAGCGCCACGCCGACCAGCTGATCGTCCTCCTTGAGCGTAATGGCGATCAGGCCGCTCTTGCGCAGGTTGGTAAACTCGCTGAACGGCGTTTTTTTGATCATTCCCTGCCGCGTCATCAGCACGAGGTAATGATCGTCGATATCGGCGGGCACGGGAATCATGGCGGTCACCTTTTCCTCGCCGCCGATGGCCAGCAGGTTGACGATGGCCGTGCCGCGCGCCGTGCGCCCCGCCTCCGGGATTTGGTAGCACTTGAGCGTGTACACGCGGCCCATGTTGGTAAAGAACATCACGTCCTGATGCGTGTTGACGATGATGAGCCAAGTGGCGTAATCCTCGTCCCGCGTGGTCATGGCGCTTACGCCCTTGCCGCCGCGGT
>CAYOYK010000013.1:0-1592 GCA_964408185.1 uncultured Oscillospiraceae bacterium
ATAGTCGATGACCTCCTGCCGGCGCTCGTAGCAAAAGTCGATATCCAAGTCCGGCATGCTCACGCGCTCCGGGTTGAGAAAGCGCTCGAACAGCAGCTGATACTTGAGGGGATCCAGCAGGGTGATGTGCAGCGTGTACGCCACGATGCTGCCCGCGCCGCTGCCTCGCCCCGGCCCGACCATGATGTTTTGACTCTTGGCATAGTTGATAAAATCCCATACGATGAGAAAGTAGTCCACATAGCCCATTTGGGCGATGGTGCCCAGCTCGTAGGCCAAGCGCTGGCGCGGGGCGCTGGCGGGATCGGCGGCCTGATCGGGGTAAAGCTGCGCGAGGCCCTCCATGCACAGGCGGGTAAGCATTTCCAGCGGCGTTTCTTGGGTCGGCACGGGATAGGCGGGCAGGTGGACGGTGGAAAAATCAAACTCCACATTGCAGCGCTCCGCAATTTTGACGGTATTGTCGATGGCCTCTGGCCACGAGGGGAACACCTGCCGCATTTCCGCCTCGCTTTTGACGTACAGCTCCTCGGTGTCCATGCGCATGCGGCTCTCGTCGTCCAGCGTCTTGCCGGTCTGGATGCACATGAGCACCTCCTGCGCGGGCGCGTCCTTGCGCAAAAGGTAGTGGCAGTCGTTGGTGGCGGCAAGGGGAATATCCAGCTCCTGCGCCAGCCGCACAAGGCGCGGCACAACCGTGCGCTCCTCCGGGATGCCGTGATCCATGATCTCGATGTAGTAACGGTCGGGGCCGAACATCTCCCGCATGCTCAGCGCGTAGGCGCGGGCCTCATCGTAGCGGCCCTGCAGGAGCAGCTTGGGCAGATCCCCGCTCAGGCACGCGCTCAGGCAGATGAGGCCCTCGGCATGCTGGCGGAGCAGCTTGTAATCGATGCGGGGGCGGTAGTAAAAGCCCTCGGTAAAGCCCGCGCTGACCAGCTTGACAAGGTTTTGGTACCCGGTCTGGTTTTCGCAGAGCAAAATCAGGTGGCTGTACTCGCGGTTGACCACGGATTTATCAAATCGGTCGGGGGAGACGTACATCTCGCACCCCAAAATCGGGTGGACGCCCTGCTTTTTGCACTCGCTGTAAAACTCCACGCAGCCGTACATCACGCCGTGATCGGTAACGGCGCAATGCGTCATGCCCAGCTCCTTCACACGGCTGACCAGCGGCGCGATGCGGTTGGCCCCGTCCAGCAGGCTGTACTCGGTATGCAGGTGCAGGTGCGCGAATGGCATGCGTGAGTCCTCCTTGGGGGTTGCACATCCGCGCCTGCGGGCGCGTCTGCGCTGTTTTGCTGCGTAGGGGTAACGCTCGCTACGGGGATGGCACATCCGCGCCCTGCGGGCGCGTCTGCGCTGTTTTGCTGCGTAGGGGTAACGCTCGCTACGGGTCGGGGCCCTGCCCAACCCTTCGCTCGCTGGTGGCTGGGGGAGCGCACGCCCGCGCTCCGTGGGCGTGTCGGCGGGATTGCACATCCGCGCCTGCGGGCGCGTCTGCGCTGTTTTGCTGCGTAGGGGTAACGCTCGCTGTGGGTCGGGGCCCTGCCCAACCCTTCGCTCGCTGGTGGCTGGGGGAGCGCACGCCC
>CAYOYK010000013.1:1692-62764 GCA_964408185.1 uncultured Oscillospiraceae bacterium
CGCTCGCTGGTGGCTGGGGGAGCGCACGCCCGCGCTCCGTGGGCGTGTCGGCGGGGATGGCACATCCGCGCCCGCAACCACTGGCGGCGGGCGGGGGATGCAGCCGCAGACAACGGACGAGTATGCCCAGTATAGCATAATTTGCGCGGTTATGCTATACTGACGATCAGCGATGTATCGCATGGGAGGCGCGCCGATGGCCCTGTTTACGCAAGACCCAAAGGATGTTTTGTGGGATTCCACCGCCGTGTCCAACGGCTTTTTGATCGAGTACATGCCCGCCGCGCCGGAGGGCTACACCAAGGTATACCTGTACGCGCTGCTGTGCCAGCGGGCGGGGCTGAGCGTGCCGCTGCTGGCCGATTTTGCCAAGGCCCTGCTGATGGACGAGGCCGACGTGCGCGCGGCGCTCGCCTATTGGGAGCGCTGCCGGCTGCTGGTGCGCACCAAGGACAGCCCGCCGGAGTATCTGCTGCAAAGCGTGACCTCCGCACTTACCGGCAAGCAGAGCGCCCCGCCGGACGAGGGCTACATGGCCTTTGCACAGGCGCTGTACGCCATTTTTGGCGAGAAGCGCAGGCTGCACGGCGGGGAGACCTCGCTGGCGTACGAGTGGGTGGAGCAGCTCGGCCTGCCCGCCGAGGTCGTGCTGATGATGGTGCAGCACCTCAGCCGCACGCGCGGCATGCAGTTCAGCTTTAAGGAGGCGCAAAAGCTCGCCGTGGAGCTGAGCGACCGGGGCGTGCGCACCATCGAGGACGCGGAGACGGTGTTCTCCCGCTCCGAGGCGGCGCGCAAGGGCGCGGCCAAGGTGCTCCGCTGCTTTAACCTGTACCGCGAGCCTACCGTGGCCGAGCTGGACCTGTTCCTCAAGTGGACGGGCGAGTGGGGCTACACCCCGTCTTCCATCGAGGCCGTGTGCAAAAACGAAACCACCGCCAACGCCAAGAACCCCAGCTTCAAGTACATCGACGGCATATTGGAGGGCATGCGCAGGCGCGGCGGCAAAGCGCCCGTTACCGCCGAACAGGTGGAAAAGCAGCTTACCGACGAGGAGGCCGCCAAGGCGATGCTCAAGGCCTTCGGCGCGAGCAGTATCGAGCCGGACGCGGGCGTGATCAGCGTCTACCACGAGATGCTCGCGGTCGCGTCGCCGGAGGTGGTGCTGCTGGCGGCCGGAGAAATGAAGCATCACGGCAAAAAGAGCCTTGACCTGCTGCTTGAGCTGCTGCAAAGCTGGCAATCGAAGGGCCTGACCGACGCGGCCGCCGTGCGCGCGTACTTGGACGGCTACCGCGAGGCGGGCGATCTGCTGCGCGAGATCTACAAGCACTGCGGCAAGCCCGGCGCGCCCACCGTCAAGGACCGCGAGGCCCTCGCGCAATGGCAGACGTGGGCCTCGACCGACCTGCTGATGCTCGCGGCCGACACGGCCTCCAACATCGAGAAGCCCATCCCCTATATGGATAAAATATTGCAGGGCTGGAAGAACGCGGGCGCGGTCACGGTCGCGCTGGCGCAGAAGGAAATCGAAAAGTTTCAGCTTGGGGCCAAGGAGCAGGCGGCCGCCAAGGGCGGCAAGCCCGGCAGGACGGTCGTGGAGCAGCGGTACGGACAGCGCGAGTACGATCCCGCCAAGTATGACGGCCTGTCCGCCGAGGAGTTGGAGGAGATGAAGCGCTATGACGCGTGAACAGCTATCCGCGCAGCTTGCGCAGGAATACGCCCTGCGCCGGGAGGAGAACCTGCGCCGCTACCGCCAAAACGAGGCCGCCGCGTGCGCGCGCTGTCCCGGCCTGCGCGCGCTGCTGGACGCGCGCCACGCCGCCGTGCTGGGGGGCATCCGCAGCGCGCTGCTCACCGTGCGCAAGGACGAGCGCGCCAACGAGGCGCTGCCCAACCAGCTGGACGGCTGCAACCGCCGCATTGCGGACGCGCTGGCCAAGGCCGGCCTACCCGCTGACGCGCTCGCGCCCGTATATGCCTGCCCGCTGTGCAAGGACGAGGGCGTGGTGTACGACCCCATGCGCCGTCCCTGCGACTGCTTTGAGAAGGAGCTGACCCGCCGTCTGCTGGCCCAGAGCGGCGGCGCTGCGGGCGAGGAGCAGACGTTTGAGTGCTTCCGTGACGAGGTGTTCGCCGCCGAGGTCGACGCGCCCGTCAGCCAGCGCACGGCCATGCGCCGCAACCGCGACGTATGCGAGGCCTACGCGGACGCCTTCCCGGACGGCGAGATCCCCAACCTGATCCTCATTGGCAAAAGCGGGCTGGGCAAGACATTCCTGATGCATTGCATCGCCCATCGCGTGGCCGAGCGCGGGCACGAGGCGGTATACCAGACGGCATACCGGCTGCTGGACGGCCTGCGCAAGGCGTACTTTGGCGGCTCCGGCGCGGAGGCGGGCAGCTTTTTGCACGCGGAGCTGCTGCTCATCGACGATCTGGGCACCGAGCCCCTGTGGGAAAACGTCACCGTCACGCAGATTTTCAGCCTGCTCAACGAGCGGCAGTCCGCCGGGCTGCACACGGTGATCTCCACCAATCTGGAGATCAGCGAGCTCAAGACCCGTTACACCGAGCGCGTCGCGTCCCGCCTGCTGGACCCCAGCCAATGGAAGCGGCTCACGTTCATCGGCGACGACGTGCGGCCCGGCCTTGCTAAGCGCAAGCAGGAGGGCGACGCATGAACATTATGATTTATCACAGCAAAAAGAACCCGGACGTGCTCAAGGCCGAGCGTTTTTTTAAGGAGCGCAAAGTCCCCTATCAGCTTGTGGACTTAAAAAAGCACCGTCTGGGCGAGCGGGAGCTGCAGCTCTTCGCGCGCAATCCCGGCGGCGCGAAAGCGCTGGTGGAGCGCGGCGGCAAGGCCGCGCTGGAGCGCCCCGTGGCGCACATGACCACCGACAGCCTCATCTTGGGCGAGCTGCTGGCCGATCCCGCCGCGCTAGTCAGCCCGATTGTGCGCAACGGCAGCGCCGTGACCGTTGGGGCGGACGAAGCCGTATGGAAGGGCTGGGTGGAGGCGGAAAAGTAACGCGGCCGAGGTGCGCGATGGAGGCTGTCCACCTACATTCGCGCCAGTACCTCGGCCTTTTTGGCGGAGAATTCCGCGTCCGTCAGCAGCCCTTGCTCGTGAAGCCTGACAAGCTGCTCGATGACCGTCGCGTCGTCTGTCGGCGCAGCCATCGAACCGCTTTGCGCGTTCCAGCCCCGCGTCGCCTCCGCGGCGCGCTGGGCCGCCGCCCGCTTGCGCCTGCCGGATGCTATGCAGGTTGGGATGATGATAGCGGGCAGAATGACATACAGCAGCAGGAGCAGCAACAGAGGAAACAGCATCGCAAGAATACCGCCTGTCTCGTTCACCGCCACTGCCTCGGTTACGGCCTCCGTACCCATAAAAAGAGCCATCCCTTCTCCTCCTTGCCGCGCCTTTGATTCGTCTCCCTTATCTCGTTCCTTGCCGCATTCTGTCAGCCGCCGGGTCGTCGATAGGCAAAAGCGGCCCGCAGGCCGCTTTGCGATTGGATCCCTCAGCTGCCGCTGACCGCGACGGCAAACGCCTCGAAGAACTCCGGGCAGCTCCATGTACCGCAGGCGCTCAGCGCGTCGTCGCTGACGAGGAGCTGCAGGCACAGGCCGTTTTGCAGGCGAAGCCGCAGGCTGCTGCCCGCGCCCGCGTTGGCGCTGGCTCCGGCAAAGCTGGCGTTCTGGTACAGCACCTCCATCAGGCGCTGGGCCGTCTGCGCGTCCGTCACCGTGCCGACGCCGGACAGCTCAATCGAGACGACCTGCGCGGCGGGCGCGAGCGTATCCGCAAGGCTTTCGCCGCCGACGGTGGCTGTGCCCGCAAAGCTCACGCGCTGGAACACGCGGGTCTCGCCGCCCAAATCGGCGCAGAGCAGCGCGCCGGACAGGCCGTCCACCTCGCAGACCGACGCGCCCGCGGGGATTGCGTTGCTTGTGATGCCGCGCCCGCTGCTCAGCGCGGGCTCCAGCGTAAACTCGCTCACCACGCCGATTTCCGCGCCAATCAGGGACGCGTCAAGGCCGTGAGGCTCGGACAGCAGGCGATAGGTCTTGCCGTCCACCATCAGCAGCGGAAAGCCGCTGTCCGTCTCCGCCGCGAAAAGCGTGGCTCTGGCCGGGGCGTCCGCGCCGCCGGAAATGGCGATGCTCCCGCCGAGCAGCTCGCCGCTGTCCGGCATGCCAAAGCTGCTTGCGTTATCCCCGGCGGACTTGCTGTCCAGCACGGTGGCAGCGCGCTCGCCAACGTTGGCTCCATCGCCGGGCTGACGGAGCACGGCGACCAGCCCCACCACAAGGCAGAGCGCGGCGGCCGCGCAGGCCAGCGCAGGCTTAAACTGGAAGGAAAACGTTTTTTTCTTTGATTGGTTGGCGCTCGCACGGATGCTCGCCAGCAGGCGCGCGTCGGCGTTCAGTCCGCCAAGCTGCCGAGCGGCGATATCTGGCAGGTTGGTGAGACGCGGATCGGTATTCACTCGGCATGCCCTCCTTGCAGTATGCTTTCCAGCTTTTTGCGCCCTCTGGACAGGCGGCTGGATATGGTGCCCTCAGGCAGGTTCATCATTTCGCTGATCTCGGTGATGCCGTAGCCCTGATAGTAATGGAGCAGGATCACCTCGCGGAAGCTCTCCGGCAGTTCGTGGATGGCGACCATCATGGCCTCCTCATCCTCGCGCTTTTCGCTGTCGTCCGGCGCGGGGATGCTCTCGAACGTCGGGGAGCCGAGCACCACGCGCTTGAGCCACGCGCCGCGCCACAGATCCCGGCAGCGATTGAGCGCCACCTTGAGCAGCCACGCCTTCTCGCGGCCCGGCTCCAGCGCCGGCGCATTGACCATCAGCCGCACAAACACATCCTGACAGACGTCCTCGGCCTTTTGCCGGTCGCCCAAATAGAAGTAGCTCACGCGCAGCACATCGGTGGCGTAGCGCTGGTACAGGTCTTCCGCGGTAAGGGCCGTCGTAGCTTTCGCCTCCTGAGGGGTGTGTTCATCCATCTAACGCGCCTCCCTTCGGTTTTGTTGCATCGGGGGAAATATTTTTGACGGTTTTTTCTTCGGAGAGGAATGTGAGGTAATACTCCACGCTGTCGCACAGCGCGCGGAAGCTCGCCTCGATAATGTTGATGCTCACGCCGATCGTGCTCCACACATGCTCGCCGTCCGTGGAATCGATAAGCACGCGCACCACGCTGGCGGTGCCGCCGCGGTCCAGCACGCGCACCTTAAAATCGCGCAGGCGCATACGGCTGAGATCGGGGTAGAACACGCGCAGGGCCTTGCGCAGCGCGCCGTCCAGCGCGTCCACGGGGCCCTCGCCCTCCGCGGCGTTGATCTCCTCCCGGTCGCCGACGCGGATCTTGATATACGCCTGCGCGGTCTGGTTTTCCCGCGTCGCGCCGGACAGCACATGGATATCGGCGACCTCAAAAAAGCGCTTGCGCAGGCCGAGGGTATCCAGCGCCATCAGGTCGAAGCTGCCAAAGGCGCTCTCGTAGGCGTAACCCCGGCTTTCGCGGCGCTTGAGGCGATCCACCACCTGCTGCACGCGCGCGTCGTCGCGGTCGATATCGGGCAGAAAGCGCTTGAGGCGCTCATGTACGCCGCTGCGACCCGCCTGATCGCTGAGCAGATACCGGCGCTGATTGCCCACGCTCTCCGGCGGGACGTGTTCAAAGCTGCGCTCGTTCTTGACCATGCCGTCGATGTGCATGCCGCCCTTGTGCGTAAAGGCGCTCAGGCCCACGTAGGGCGCGCGACGATTGGGCGCGAGATTCATCACCTCGCTGACCAGCCGGTAGGCGGAGGTGAGCAGCGTCAGTTTTTCCGGCGGGAGGACGTCGTATCCCAGCTTGAGCTGCAAATCGGGCAGAACGGTGCACAGGTCCGCGTTTCCGCAGCGCTCGCCTATGCCGCCAAGGGTGCCCTGCGCGTGGACGCACCCGGCCTGAACGGCCAGCAGCGTGTTGGCCGCCGCCAGCCCGCAATCGTTATGGCAATGCACGCCGAGGGCCGCGTCCGGCAGCGCGGCGCGCGCGGCCTCCACCTGCGCCGATATCTGCGCGGGCATGGCCCCGCCGTTGGTATCGCACAGCACCAGCAGCTCCGCGCCGCCGCGAAGCGCCGCCGAAAGCACCCGCCGGGCATAGTCCGCATCGTGCAGGCAGCCGTCAAAGTAATGCTCCGCGTCAAAGAACACGTGCCGCCCCGCGTCCGTGAGAAAGCGCACGGAGCGCTCCACGATGCGCAGGTTTTCCTCCGGCGAGACGCGCAGCACATCGGTGACGTGCAGCAGATCGGCCTTGCCAAACAGGCTGACGACGCGCGCCTCGGTCGCCAGCAGCGCGCGCAGGCCGGGGTCGTCCTCCGGGGCCTCGCCCGCGCGGCAGGTCGGCCCGAAGGGGACCAGCGCGGCCTCGCGCAAAAAGGGCTTCTCGCGTTGCAGGGCAAACAGCTCCGCGTCCTTGGGGTTGGCGGCGGGGCTGCCGCCCTCCAGATAGGGCAGACCGAGGCCCTCAAGGGCTTGCGCGATCTTGATTTTATCCTCGATGGAAAAATCCACGCCCTCGGCCTGCGCGCCGTCCCGCAGGGTGGTATCCAGCAGGGTGATCCGCGCCATGGGGTCTCCTTTCCAAGCGCAAAAACGGGCCGACCTTTCGACCGGCCCGCGCGCCTTGCTTACTCCTGTTCCTCCGCGGGCGCGGCCTGACGCGGGGGCGGCTCCAGCCCGAAGCAGCCCTCCACAAACGCGACGGTATCGCCCAGCGGGCGGGTCCCGTCCACCGCGAAGCTCTCGTAACCCAGCGCGGCGGCCTCCTGCTGCACGCGCAGCGCGAAGAGCGCGTCCCGCTCCATCCAGCGCTCAAAAGCCGCCTCGGTATCGGAGCAGCCCTCCAGCACGTACTTTACAAAGTTGCGCTCCCGGTAATGGCTGATCTGAAAGCCCTTGCTGGGCGTTACATAGCAGGCGTGACGGGCGTCCAGCCCTTTCCCCTTGACAAGCGGCGGCAGCAGGCCCGCGCCCTCGGCCAGCACGGGACGCTTGCTCCCCATGCGTTGGAGCTCGTTGAGCGCAAAGGGAAAGATCGCCTCGTAGATGGCCCATTCCTCGTCGCACTGGGTCTGCGGGTCGCGCATCCACGTCTGCTCCGGCGTCATCGCCAGCACGCGCTTGAGCAGCGCGTTGCCGCGCGCCGCGCCCCGGCGGATAAAATCGTCCAAATAATCGTCAAACTTAAAATATGCGCATCCGTAGCGCCTGACAAGCTCCTCGGCGACGGCGCTCTTTCCCGCGCAGGGCGACCCGCCCAGCACGTACAGCGTATTGTCCATGCAAACCCTCCTTACTTAGCAGCTTATCATACCACAACCGCTCGGCAAATACAAACATCGGCGGCGAAAACCGCGCGAGAACGAGGGTTCCGCCCCTCGGCTTGCATCCCGCGGCAAAATAAGGTACAATAAGTTGTTATCAACCATCCACCGGAAAGGACGATCGCGCGCATGAATGTTTTCCATCCCGCGCAGGCGTATCAGGGGATACCGCCCGAAAACGTGTTTTTTGCCGCGGACAGCTCCAATATCACGGTGGGCGAGGGCTTCCTCATCCACACGTATCACCCGTATCTGTACCCCGAACGGCCCATCAACATGTTTGTCAACGTCAGCTCGCGCGGGCCCGGACGCGATATGCTGCTGGGCGCGCTGCTGGCGCGGGCGTATCAGCTGCGCATGCAAACGCCGTACCTCAAGGCGCATGTGTTCGCTCAGGTGCCCATGACCGACGGCGAGATGCTCTCCTTCTATACGGACGCGGGCTTTCAGGCCGACGACGCGCTGGACGTGGTGCGCATTACCCCGCCCGCCGCGCGCCCCGCCGCGCCGATGGGGTACGACTTGGGACAGGTGCCGCTTTCCACGCCGATGGAGTTTGGCGGCTTTGTGATGCGCATGAACACATTCCGCATGGATGTGCTCCAGCCGGACATGCTGCAGCGATACATGGCGATGCCCCGCTTTTTGGCCCTGTACATGAGCCGCGGGCAGGAAATCGTGGGCGAAATCCTCTGGACGGGGCAGGGCCCGCTGGCCAAGCTGATGGGCCTGTACATACTGCCCAACTACCGGCGGATGGGGCTTGGCAAATCGCTCGTGGCCGCCTCGATGAGCGCGCTGGCCGAGCGCGGCGTGACCGAGTACGAGGTCGATCTGGTGCGCCGCAACATTCCCCAGTGCCGTTTTGCGCAGGCCTGCAACGCCACGTTTGTGCGCACGCTCTGCCTGTATCCGGGGCTGAACTACGACTGAAATGCACAAAAGCGGCACAGCCGCTTTTTGCCTATCTATAACGCTTTTTCGCGCAATGCCGCCGCGAGCCGCGCGGCGGGTCAGAGCTGGAATTCCTCCTTGCGGAGGTTCCCGCTATAACGCGCCTTGCTCGCCGTGAAGGCCAGCACGCAGTAGTCCGGGTCGGTCGGGCCCTGCGGATAGTACCGCGTGTCGCCGTCCCGCCAGTAGAGCTGCTTGATGCCGGGGTCGGTGAGCACGGACATTTCGCCCAGCAGCATCACGCCGCGAAAGTTCTGTTCATCGCAAAAATACACGCTGGCCTTTGGGTTTTGCCGATATTGCTCCGCGCGCAGGCTGGATGCGCGCGTCGTAAAGTAAAAGCGTTTGACGCCCTCGTGGCCGCGCGGGAACAGCATGGCCTTGACGCAGGGATAGCCGTCCTCGCTCACGGAGCCCAAAAAGCAAACCGCCTGCGCGGATATCAGCTGGTCGATCATCCGCTGCTTGTCCTCAACCGGGGGCAGTATCTCGGCAACGAGCTTTTCGGCGGCGCCGGCCACCTTGCCGGCCGCGTCGGTCACGGTGCTGATGATGTTTTTCAGCATGCGAATCCCCTCCCCGCACAGGATAGCACAGCGGGGCATAATTTGCAATCCGACGGGTTGTGGCGCGGGGCGCAAATCTGCTATAATAGGAACAAACTCACGGGGAGGCGATGGCATGGAGCCTTACGCGCTGGTGCGCGGCAAGCGCAAAACGCTGGCGCTCGTCGTTTCCCGCGACGGCGCGCTTACCGTGCGCGCGCCCCTGCGCACGCCGCGCTGGGAGATAGACCGCTTTGTCGCCGCGCAGCAGGGGTGGATTGAGCGGCAGCGCGCGCGGCTGGCCGCGAACCCGCCCGCCTACGCGCCGCTGACGCTATCGGACGGCGAGACCCTGCCGCTGCTGGGCCGACCGCTGACGCTCCGGCGCGCGGCGGTGCGCGGCGTAACGCTGCGGGGAGACGAGCTGCTTTTGCCCGCCGCCATGACCACCACGGCCCCCCTCAAGCGCTGGGCCAAGGCGCAGGCGGAAAAGGAGCTGACGCCGCGCTTGGATGCGCAATGCGCCCGGCTGGGCCTGCGGCCCGGACTGTTCAAGCTCTCCACGGCCAAAAGCCGCTGGGGCAGCATGAGCGCCGACGGCGTGCTGCGCCTGAGCATCCCGCTGGTGTTCTGCCCGACGGACGTGGTCGATTACGTGCTCGTACACGAGTTGTGCCACATCCCGCACCCCAACCACTCCCCCGCGTTCTGGCTGGCCGTCGCGCAGGCTTTGCCCGGCTACCGCGAGCAGCGGGATTGGCTCAAGCGCAACGCATCTCTCATTCGCATTCTGGGCTGACCCAAAGGAGATGGCCATGACGACGACGCCCTCTGCAACGCCGATTCCCGCGTCTCCCAACGAGCATCCGTCCTCCGCCCCGCCGGAGGAAACGGCGGCTGCGTCCCCGACGAACGGCAAGCCCGGCGAGCACCCGGACTACACCGTGCAAAAGCGCCGCAAGCGCGGCACTCGGCGCTTCTATTTGCTGACGCTGCTCATCTACCTGCCCGCGCTGTACGTGCTGGCCAGCATACAGGCCCGGTGGTACGGCTTTGTGGCCGTCGCGCTCAGCTTTGGGCTGCTGCTTGCCATGCGGCGCAGCCGCGCGTGGCGATCGTGGCGCATCCCGCTGTGCATGACGGCCGCCGTGGTATCGGCGTTTCTGGGCGTGTATGCCGCGCAGCCGACGCGGCAGGTCTCGCTGACCGGACAGATCGCCAGCGGGACGGTTCGCATCTTCGGGCAGAGCAAGGTCGCCAACAAGGTGTTCACCCTCGATTCCGCCGAGACCGGCGGCGCGCTGTGGAAGGTGCCGGAGGGCTATACCCTGCAAGGCGTGCGGATGCAAAACTGCACCGCCGAGTGGCTGCGCGCGGACGCGGGCGCGAGGGATCGGCTGATCCTGCAGCTTCACGGCGGCGCGTTTGAGCTGGGTATCTACGATATGTACCGCACCATGGCGGTGCGGTACAGCAAGGCGGCGGGCGGCGCGGATGTGCTGACCGTGGAGTATCGGCTCTGGCCGGAATACGCCTACCCCGCCCAGCAGGACGACGCGCTCGCCGCGTGGGACTGCGCGGTGAACACGCTGGGCTATCAGCCCCAGAACATCAGCGTCGTCGGGGACAGCGCGGGCGGCAACCTAGCGCTTTCGCTCTGCCTGCGCCTGCGCGATCGGGGCGGGGCGCTCCCCCGCAGCGTGGTTTGCCTCAGCCCATGGGCCGATTTGAGCAACTCCGGGCCCTCGCATGTGGAGAACGCCCGCGTGGACGTAATGTTTGGCATTGGGGACGACGAGGGCTACGACGGCTCGCCCCTCGGTGTGGACAGCACCTACGCGGACGCGCTCGACCCGCAGGCTCCGGACGTGTCGCCCTCGTTTGGCGATTATGCCGGCTGCCCGCCGCTGCTGGTGCAGGTGGGCGGCGACGAGCTGCTGCTCAGCGACAGCCAGATGGTCAAGGACGCGTGCGACGCGGCGGGCACGGACTGCACACTGCACGTCTTCCCCGGCATGTACCATGTGTTTCAGGCCTCGCCGTATGCAATTCCGGAATGCGAGGAGGCTTGGCAGGAGATCGCGGCCTTTTTGCAGAAGTAAACCGCAGCATGAACCAAAGGAGAGTATCCGGATGAAAATTCTCGTCCTCAACGGCTCGCCCAAGGGCGAGGGAAGCGATACCCTGCGGCTGACGCGGGCCTTTTTGGACGGCATGAGCCAATCGGCCGAGTACGTGCAGGCGAGCAAGCTCGACGTGAAGCCTTGCTTGGGCTGCTTTTCCTGCTGGCGCCAGACCCCCGGCGTGTGCGTGCACCGGGACGATATGCCCGCGCTGCTGGACAAAATGATGAGCAGCGATCTGGTGATCTGGTCGTTCCCGCTGTACTGCTACAGCTTTCCCGCGCCCATGAAGGCGATCATCGACCGCACGCTGCCCCTCGCCACGCCCCGTCAGGAGACCTGCGAGGACGGCTCCACCTACCATCCCGTGCGCGAGGAGCACCCCGTGCGCATGATGCTGATCTCCGGCTGCGGCTTCCCCAACCTCAAGGGGAATTACGACGGGCTGCTGTTTGAGTTTGAGCGCGAGTTCGGCGCGGACTTCCCGCGCATTCTCTGCGCGGAGGCTCCGCTGCTTGGCATCCCGCAGGCCGCCCCGCTGGCCGACGCGTACCTCGCGCTGGCGCGTCAGGCGGGCGCGGAGTTTGCCCGCGACGGCCGCATCGGCAGCGAGACGCAGACCAAGCTGGATACCCCCATGTATCCGCCCGATCGCTACCGCGCCGAGACGAACCAATCGTTCTAACCCATCCCTACATTTGGATTGGAGGCTTTTTGTATGACGTTTCCCCGCACAGAGGTTGCCGGAATTTCCCTGCCCCGCATGCTGATTGGCAGCAACTGGATCCTTGGGTACAGCCACACCAGCGTTTCCGCCGATGAGATGATTCGCGCCCGTCACGCCCACAAGGAGAGCATCATGGCCCTGCTGGACGCGTACCTCGCCTACGATATCGACGCGGTGATGGCCCCCTTCGGCCCCGGCCCGCTGCTGGACGCGGTTAAGGAGACCGAGCAGAAGCGCGGCCGCCCGATCATCCGCATCGACACGCCCATCCTCAACGTGGACGATAACGAGAAGGGCCGCCGCGAGGCCCGCCAGACCATCGAGAACTGCAAGAAGAACGGCAGTGCCTTCTGCCTCATCCACCACAGCAGCACCGAGCAGCTTGTGTGCAAGAACACCCACACCATCGAGCGTATCGGCGATTATACCGATATGATCCGCCAAGCGGGCATGATTCCGGGCAGCTCGGCCCACATGCCGGAGATCATCCTGTTCAGCGATGAGAACGGGTACGATTTCCAAACCTACATCCAGCTCTACAACTGCATGGGCTTTCTGATGCAGGTGGAGGTGGAGTACGTAAACAAGATCATTTGGAACGCCAAAAAGCCTGTAATGACCATCAAGAGCATGGCGGCGGGCCGCGTGAGTCCCTTTGTGGGCCTGACGTTCAGCTACGCCACCCTGCGCCCCTGCGATATGGTTACGCTGGGCGCGTTCAACCCCGCCGAGGTCCACGAGGACGTGGAGATCGCCATGGCGACGCTGGAGCGCCGGCAGGCCGATCTGGAGGGCCGTTCCAGCCCCAACCAGACCGCCGTGCTGGGCGGGCCTGAGAAGTAATTCATTGGGGAGCGCGGCTCCCCATGCCCCTCACGGGGACAAACCATCCGAGGCCGTGCTTCACCGGAAGCACGGCCTTTGTGACGTTTGCGGGGGGGGATGTGCCCCCGCGCCCGCAGGCGCGGCCAACCAATCGAGGGCCCCGCAGGGCCACCCTGCCTGCATGCCGTCCCTTGCACGGGAGCAAATCAACAAACGCGGGGCAGCAGTTCGGCCAAGCTGGGCACCGCAGGCGTGCTAACAGCCTAAGCCAAGCCCTCTGGGCGATCGCTTGTAGCACAAGCTGGGCGTGCTGGCCCATCGATCGGCCTCAAACACGCTGTTTCTTTTGGTTACTTTTCTTTTCAGCTGAAAAGAAAAGTGACGAACCTCAGCCCGCAGGCTGAGGCACCGCGGCCCCGCAGGGCCGCCCCCTGCGCCGCCCGCGCCCGCGCAGGCCGAAGCGCGCAGCCCCGCAGGGCCGCCCCCTGCGCCGCCGTGCAGCGGCGACAATCAAGCCCTAGCGGCCAGCTCGATCTCCTCGCCGTGCCAGCAGACGGCGCAACGCGCGTCTGTCCACCCGGCGGGCAGGCGCGGCGAGAGCGTCGGCCGCCCGCCCGTCAGCGTAAGCCCCATAAAGCCCCACAGCAGCGCCATGTACGCGCCGCCCGCCGCCGCCGGATGCGTGCCGCCGATGTACACCAGCCCCGCCCATTGCTTGCCTCCGCCCAGCCAGTCCGCCTGCGCGCTCTTGAGGAAGAGCGGGTAGGCCTCGTCCGGGCGGCCCACGCCGCAGGCCGCCAGCGCGTACATGCACGCGCTCAGGCTGCTGCCGTGCTCGGTGCGGGGCAGGTAGTAATTGTAATTGGCGCGCAGCGTCTCGCTGTCATAGCGGTCGCGCAGCATGTACAGCAGCGTGATGACGTCCGCCTGCTTGATCACCTGCGTCTGCGCCGCCACGCCGTAGGCCCCGCCCCAATACTCGCGCGGATCCTTGAGGCGCGCGCGCACCGCGTCCACGGTGGCGTCCTCCAGCGCAAAGTAGCCGTCAAACTGCTCGATCACGCCGTCCGCGTTCGGCTCCTGCCGCTTGAGGCGCGCGGCCGCGTCCGCAAAGGCGTCCAGCTCGCGCTCAAAGCCGAGCTTGGCCTCCAGCGCGGCGACCTGCGCCGGATGCTCGGCGCGCAGGCGCGGCAGCACCTCGCAGGCCTTTTGCAGCGTAAAGCGCGCCAGCTCGTTGGTGTAGGCGTTGTTGTCCACGCGCTCGTGGTATTCATCCGGGCCGATCACGTCCCGCAGCTCGTACTCGTCGCTTTCCAGCGCGCGGATCATTCGGCTGTGATAGAACCGCGCGGCCTCGACCAGCACCTCCGCGCCGCCCTCCAGCCAGAGGGAATCATCCCCCGTCCAGACCGCGTACTTGCACAGGCCGTACACCACCGCCGCGGTGATGTGGATCTGCTTGTCCCGAAAATACGTGCGCATCGGACGGCCCGTGAACACATCGGTCACGTTGTAGTCCGAGCACGCGTCAAAGCCGCCCTCCTGACTCTCCCACGCGTAGAACGCGCCGCGGAAGCCATACCGGCGCGCCTTGTCCCGCGCGCCGGAGAGCGTGTCCACCCGATAGCGCAGCAGCGTTTTGGCAACCTCCGGCAGCACGGCCAGATAGAAGTCCAGCATAAACATCTCGGTGTCCCAAAAGATCGCGCCCT
The DNA here is from genome assembly GCA_964408185.1 of uncultured Oscillospiraceae bacterium. Taxonomy (GTDB): domain Bacteria; phylum Bacillota; class Clostridia; order Christensenellales; family Aristaeellaceae; genus CAYOYK01. Next base: position 15,978 of record CAYOYK010000013.1, read on the forward strand.
TGTAGGTTTGGCCGCTCAGGCCGCGCGCGGGCACGCTCAGGCTGGCCGCGTGACGCGGCGCGATGGACAGCAGGTGGTACGCGGAGTAGTTGAGCGCGTCCTCGGCGGCCTTGTCCCCGCCGATGGCTACGTTGGCGCGCCGCCAGAGGCCATCCCAGCAGGCGATGTGACGCTCGCGCAGCCGATCGTAATCGGCAGGCTCGTCCAGCAGCTCGCGCGCGGCCGCAAGGGGATCAGGGCCGTCCTTGCCGGTGTATACGGCGGCCAGCAGCGTCAGCGTGACGGTCTGCCCTGCCCTGAGCCGAAAGACATAACGGACGACGCGCCGACGGCCCTCGACGCGCGCCACGGCGGATTGGGGCGGATCAACCGCGTACCGCGCCGCCACCGCGACGCCGTCGCCCTCGTTGCTCACGCCCACGGCGGCGGAGAAATCGTCCGTGCCGGAGAGCGTCATGCGCGCATAGTGCGGGCCGTGGATATCCCACACGTCGCCGTCCAGCGCGGCTTCCAGCGCATACTCGCCGTCCGCGCCCGCGCTCACCCGCGCGCGCAGGCAAAGCCGATGCACCTGCTCCATGTGCGCAAAGCGCTCCACGGCCAGCGCCGTGCCGTCCGCAAAGACCGTGCGCCGGCTGTGCAGCCCGTGCCGCGCGTCCAGCGCCTGCTCGTGGCCGCGCACGGGCGCGTCCGGCAGCGCAAGCGGCGTTTCGCCTCGATACAGCCGCAGCGAGAAGGGATTGGGCGCGTTGAGGGGCTCGCGCCAGCCGGCTCCGCAACGGTCATAGATTCCCGCAAGGTTGACGGCGGCCAGCTCGTCCTTGCCGTGCTCCTCCAGCGCGCCGCGCACGCCCATGTACCCGTTGCCCACAAGGAACCGATTGCCCGTATCCGGGAGGGCCTCCGTGCTGTTCGTTACGAGGCGCAGCTCCGTGAGCTCCCGCGCGGTCTGGTGGATGGACATAAGCGATATCCCTTTCCTGATTTGATAGGTTAAACGTTAAACCCTCCGTGAGGCTATCGTACCACAGGCGCGGCAAAAAGGCAATCCCCTTGCGCCGGAAAAAGGCCGGACAATCAAACCCGTTTTTGTTACAAGTGCGGACTTGACGCAAGCGGTAGACGGTTGTAGAATTCAATAGACAAACGTAGTACGGAGGTGCGCATGAGACAGTCCATTCAGCTTTCCGAGGCGGAGCTCAAAATTATGCAGGTGCTCTGGGTGCGCAGCCCGCGCACCATGGCGGAGATCACGCGCGCGCTCTTTGACGAGACCGCGTGGACCAAAAACACGGTCATCACGCTGCTCAAGCGAATGATCGTCAAGGGCACGGTCAGCGTGGACGAGGCGGTTTTTCCCAAGACCTACGCCCCGCTGGTGACGCGGCAGGCGATTGAGCGGCAGGAGGCGCAGGGCCTCCTGAAGCGCCTGTTCAAAGGCAGCCCGACCACGTTCGTATCCAACTTGGTGGAGACCGGCAGCGTCAGCGACGAGGAGCTGGACGAGATGATCCGCCTGCTCCAAAAAGCAAAGGAGGAACGCAAATGATACCGCAGAGCATCCTCAATTTCTTTTACGAGGGCAAATCGCTGCCCTTCCGCAGCATGTCGTACTTCAACTTTCTGCTGGAGGCAACCTTGGCGGGCAGCGTGCTGATTGTGGTCGTGCTGATCCTGCGCCGGGTATTCCGCCAAAAGATCGGCAGCAAGCTGGTGTATCTGGCGTGGGCGCTAGTGGCGGTGCGGCTGCTGCTGCCCGTCGCCATCCCCAACCCGCTGATGGACGGGCTGCGCCCCACCTACTCCACGGACGCGGAGGCGCGCCCCGTCGCCGATCAGATCCGCGTGCGGGTTCAGGACGCGATGTCGGAGGCCTCCTACCGCCTGTCCTCCGCCGCGTACGAGAGCGACTCTCAGGCGGCGCAGAACCTTGCCATGCTTATGCACGAAATGGCCGCCTATACCGAGTACGGCTGGCTGGGCAAGGCGTACCTGCTGCTGTACGTCGCGGGCGGCGTTGCGGTGCTGGCCGTGTTTGGCGCGCAGCACGCGCGCTTCCGCCGCAGGCTGAAAAAGAGCGCCGTGGGAACGCTGGAGGGCGAGCAGCTTGCGCTGTATCAGGCGCTGTGCCAGCGGATGAATGTGAAGCAGCTCCCCGTCGCGCTGGTCGACCCGCTGCCGTCGCCCTGTCTGGTGGGGGTGCTGCGGCCCGTCATCGCGCTGCCGCTCACGCTGCCGCCGGACGCGCTGGGCGAGGCGCTCGCGCACGAGCTGTGCCACTACCGGGCGCTGGACAACTGGTGGGCGCTGCTGCGCTGCCTGTGCTGCGCCGTGCATTGGTTCAACCCGTTGGTGTGGCTGGCGGGGCGGATCAGCAAAACGGATTGCGAGCTGGCCTGCGACGAGCGCGTCATCGCGGGGCTGACCCCGGAGGAGCGCCTGCACTACGCCGGCACGCTGGTGACCACCGCCAAGCTGGCCTACATCCCCAAGGCGGGCGTGCTGGCCACCGGCATGACCATGACGGGCAAGCGCCTCAAGCGGCGCGTGAACGCGATTTTGCACGCGCAGGCCGTGCGCAGGGCCGCGGCGGCGCTGGTGGCGGCGTTCCTCCTTGTGCTTACGGTCGCGGCGTTCTCCACGGCGGAATCCACGCGGCAGACGACGCGGCTGACCACCAGCCAATCCGCCTTTCCCTTCCAAAAGACCGACGCGTACCCCGCGCCGGAGGCCAACTTCGGCGCGCCCGTGGCCCTCGCGCCCCTGCCCGACGTCGCTGCGGCGGAGGCGCAGGCCAAGCGGTACCTTTGCGCGCTGTACCCGGACGATCAGGCGGCCATCGACGGGCAGTACCGCCTTGAGGTGCGTCAGTCCGGGCAAAAGCGCTGGGAGGTCATCGTGTGGCCGGAGGCGGGCGCGGAGGAGTCCCTCTTTTATATGGAGCTGAACAGCGCCGGAGGCCTGATCTCCATGAGCAGCATCGCTTATTCCAACGGGGACGAGCGGGAGAATCTCCCGTCCGTTTTGCCCGACAACCTGACGGACGTGCTGCTGCCCTACGCGCAGGCCATCAGCGATACGGCGCTTCAGGGCATGAGGCTGGACACGGCCGTCATCCACGGGGATACGGAAACGGATCAGGCGCGCTATGTGGTGTGCGACCTGTACAACGACGCGAACAAATCCGATATGGCATCCGTTACCGTGCGCATCGCGCCGACCTTCCAACTGACGGGGGTGTATTCCTACCCCATGGCCGGAACGTCCGCCAGCGAGGAGGCCGCCCCGCCCATCACGGCGGCAGCCGAAACGCTGACCTATACCGGGGACGCGTCCATCACGCAGGACGCGGTCTGCATGGGGCTGACGGACAGCCAAATGACGGTCTCGCCGGACGCGACGCTGACCGTGCGGCAGGCCTACGATTATGCCGTGGGCGTGATGCTGGAGCGCAGCGGCCTGTCTGGCGCGGAGATATGCGGCCTGTCGCTGCGATACGGCTATTACGACCGGGCCTACTATAACGGCGCGTTCAGCGAGTGGCGCTTTGAGTGGCGGATCGACTCCGACGATTCCAACCGCTACTGGGTCAGCTTCCCGGACGTGGCCGAGCCGGAGGCGGCCGACACGGTATGCTCCGCGCCCGGCGAGGGATTGGGCTGATCGGCCGGAAACGCAAAACAAGGAGGTTGTGACGATGAAACGAATGACAAGCATTGGTTGCCTTGCGCTCGCGCTGCTGTGCGCCGTCTGCGCGGGCGCGCGGGCGCAGGAAGCGCCCCGCCTGCCCTGCGCCGTGGAGGGCACGGGCTGCCAGATCACCTATCCCGCCGAGTGGACGGAGGAGGAGCTCGGCGCCGCTCTCGCGGCGTTTGCCACGCCGGACGGCGAGGGGAAGCTGCTGGTGCAGCTGTCCCGTTTCCCCCAATGGACGTATGACGAGCTGAAGGCGGAGCTGATCGCCGCCAGCGCACGCAACAGCGTAACGGATATTGAGGAGCGCGTGCTGGACGGGCGCACATGGCTGACCCATCGCCAGACATGGGACGAAACGCAGGTGTTTACGGCCATTGCGGAGCTGGGGGAGGGGTACTTTCTGTCGCTGGAGTTCCGCGCGTTCGGCGGCAAAACGCCGGAGGACGTGTTCGGGGCGGAGATCGACGCGGTGCTGCTATCGCTGGCTCCGTCCGATCAGGACGGAGGTGTGCAGCCATGAGCAAGCGACTGCTCGCGCTGCTCTGCGCGCTGACGTGCCTGCTGTACGCGTGCGGGGCCTGCGCCTCGCCGCGCCCGGAGGGCAGCTTTCGCATTGGCGGCGGCGGGAAGGACTCGCCCACCTCCGCGCCGATCGCCCTGCCCAACGGCGGCTTGGTGGTGGCCGTGCTTACGCAGGGCGGGCTGGCCGATACGCCGCTGGATGCCAAGGGCGCGCGCATGACCTACTTGGCCTGCTTGGACGCGGAGGGCAGCGCCGTGTGGGAGCGGGTGTACGCCGGAATGCTCCTGCTGGACGGGCTGGACGAGGCGGGCGCGATCCGCGCGTACCGCTACTACACCGAGGATGGACAGTCCTATGCCCAGCTTGGCGCGTACAGCGCCGAGACCGGCGAGCCGCTTGCGCAGCGAGAGCCCGCGAAGCTGTGCGCGTGGCGCGTGGGCGACGACCCGACCCTCAGCTCCCGCGTGCTGCCGGATTATGTGCTGATCGAGGAAATACACGACCCGGAGGCGACCACGGAGCCGCGCTATTTCCGCCTGCAAACGGCGGACGGACGCGAGCTGTGGAAGAAGAACCAGCGGGAGTGCGTGATTCGCAACGTTTCGAGCCTGCTCCAGCTGGAGGACGGCATCCTGCTGCTGGGCCGCACGGGCGAGTGGAACGGCAACGCGGACGGGATTCCCGTGGCGGTCAAGCTGTCGTTTGAGGGCGAGCTGCTGTGGAGCTATCTCGCTCCCGATGTGCAGTACGGCGAGCTGCAAAGCGTCTGGCGGAACGAGGACGGCAATCTGGTCGTGTTCGGCTGGGGCCGCGCAAGGCGGGAGGCCCCCGATGCGACCACGTGGCAGATTCTCGCCTGCCTGGACCCGCAAAGCGGAGAGGCGCTCTGGCAGGAGTCCCACCCGGATACGGAAACGCACATGCGCATTCGCGCGAGCGCGACAGCGACCCCGACCGGCTACGCCATTGTCAATTTCATCTTGGACGAGCATGCCTTCTGCTGCGTCACGCTGGACAAGCAGGGTCGACTCACCGCGGCATGGACGGAGCCCGCGCCCGGCTTTATCAGCTACCGGGGCATCCTGCCCTTCTCTTGGCAGGGCGGGCTTTGGGTGCAGGCCGTCGCCGACAGCGAGGTGCGGATGGACGCGCACTACCAGCGGCTCACGCCCCCGACCGACGAGCCGTAATCGGCGAGGACGACCCCACCAGATTGCAAAAGCCCTGCCGCATCGGCAGGGTTTTTGCGCGACGGCGCGTTGTATGGGTATCCCATATGCTGGAAAGGATGGATGCACCGATGAAACGAGCCTTGCTTTTGCTGCTGAGCGCCTGCCTGATGGCGCTTGCCGCCCCGGCGTGCGCCGACACATTTTTTGTGGAGGACGACGGGCCGATCATCCACCGCGACCCGCTTTGCGTGCGGCTCGCGCCGTCGGAAGCGTCGCTCTACGGCAGGACGGTCACGTTTTCCTCTTGGGACGAGCTGTATGCCGCCCCGGAGGGCTATCTGCCGTGTGCGGACTGCTGCGCCGATTCGTTCACGGCCGCGCCGTACGCCTCCGAGGTATACTATTACAACCCGGACGGCGGACAGCGGCTGCACGCCGACCCGAACTGCCGATCCGTCGCCTCCGCATACCTGCCGCTGCAAGGCGTCGTTTCCGCCGCGGAGGTGGACGCGTCCGCCAGCTATTGCCCGTTCTGCTGTGTTCCCGCCGCCCTGCCGGGCAGCGCGGCCGCCGCCTGCTTTGACACGCTGGAGCGCAAGGCCGCCATGCTGCCCGGCGTATGGACGCTGCCGTCCGCCGGGGCCATCTCCGAGGAGGAGGCGTACCAGATCGCAAAGCGATATGTGCAGGATCAGCCGGAGCTCATGGGCCTTTTTGCCGGCGGGCTTTTCTCCTGCGGGGTGACGCACTACGACGCGGGCGGCGCGGACTACCCGCAGGAGACGTACAAGGTGCTTGTGACCACCGTGCTGCGCAGCCCCGTGGCGACGGTCTATGTGGACGCGATCACGGGCGAGGCGTACCTTTGCGTCCGTCCATAGCGGGCGCATGCCACGGCGGATCAAAAGGGCGGCGCTGATTTGCGCCGTTCCTTTTCTATGCCCGCAAATTTGTAGAGGCCGTGGGTGGAAAACCGCCCCTCGAACCGCGTTATACAGGCGAGGAGGTGATCGCATGGGAAACGCCGAGGTACCCGGCGCCGACCATCAGCTGGAAGCATGGATCGATCGATACGCGGACGCGATCCTTCGCGTATGCTTTATCTACCTGCGCGACCGCGCGCAGGCGGAGGACGCCATGCAGGATACATTCATCAAGGCGTGGCGGCACATCGGCCAATGGAACGGGCAGTCCGAAAAGGCGTGGCTGATGCGCATCGCGGTGAACACCTGCCATGACTATCACCGCTCCAAGTGGTTCCGGCATACGGATATGACGCGGGAGCTGGACGAGCTGCCGCCGCAGACAATGGCTGTGCCGCCGGAGGATCACGAGCTGCTGATGGATGTGTACGACCTGCCGGAAAAAGAAAAGCAGGCGATCCTGCTCTATTACTATCAGGAAATGACGCTTCAGGAGACGGCGGATTGTCTGGGCATAAGCCGCTCCGCCGTACACAAACGGCTGACCAAGGCGCAAAGGCTGCTTCGCGGCAGGCTGGAGGGGAGGAATTTTGATGGCGAATAACCTCAAGCGCGCAATCGACGTTGATCTTTCCCGCCTGCGCACCACGGAGCGAGAGCGCGCCGTGATATTGACGAACGCATTGGAGGGACACAAGGTGAAGAAAAAGCTATCCGTGGCTTTTGTGCTGGCGATGACGCTGGTGCTGCTTGCCGCCGCCGCGCTGGCGGTGGTGACCATTCAGGAAACCGGGCGCATTATCGCGCAGAACGAGCAGGAGCTCGGCGACTATATCGACTGGCCGGCCGAAAAGAAGGCGGCGGTTGTGCGCGAGCTGATAGACGAGGGCTATATTGCCGATACGCCCGAACGCGGGCGGCTGAGGGACGGCGCGCTGGCGCAGGACGAGCTGGCGCGCGTGGCGGACGAGGCCATTGCCGAGCTGACCGGCGAGGACGCGCGCTACGCGAGCTTTCTGGGCATTATGAACGCCGTGTGGGGCCCGTTTGAGGATTGGTCGGACGAGCAGAAGGCGTGGTACTCGCAGGTGATGACGGACGTGGGCGCGGAGACGGACGGCAAGACCTACTACGTTACGCCCACCGGGCCGATGACCGGGCAGGAGGCCGTCGCCATAGCCAAGCGAGAGATCGCGCGCGGCTTCGGCATGGACGAGGCTCTGCTGGATAAGTACCGGGTGTTCGAGGTGAGCTATCAGGTGCCGGAATTCGCCGAGCCTGGCGACACCAAGGCCTACTGGTACGTCGCCATGGATACGTGGCATACCGAGCTGGACGGGCAGGAGGGCCTGCCCTTCAACGCCATCGACGTGTTTGTCGATCCCGATACGGGCGAGCTGCTGGAGCCCATCGAGGAAAAGGTGAAGGCGTGGGACGCGGCGAGGGCGCGCTCGGAGCATCCGCTCTATGTCGCCCTTCGGGCGTTTGAGCAATCCGTCAACGAACCCAAGGCGTTCCGTACCTGGACGCTGGAGCATAAGGCCCGCTGGTCGGCGGAGATGGCCCCGCAGATCAAGCAATACTTTGCCGAGAACGGCGACGACAACGAGCTGCTGCTTGGCTACACGATGAAGGCCGCCATGCTGTACACCTACGGCCTGCCGGACGACAAGGCGATCCCGCAGGAGCGGGCGCTGGATATCGCGCGGGAGGCGCTGCGCTCGGCCTACGGCCTGTCCGACGAGGAGCTGGCCCTGCTGTTCGATCTCAAGGGCGCTTTCTATGAGCCGTGCCTGTTTTACGATGTGACCGACCCCGAACGCCCGCTGTGGAAGTTCTTCCTTAGTATGCCAAGCGTCTACGACTCGGACGACGCGGTCGTCGCGCGCGTCAAGGTGCTGTACGGCGTGGACACGGAGTACGACCGTTTTTACAAGGCGGAGCTGGACGCCCGCACGGGCGAGGTGCTTCGCACGCTGAGCATGCGCTACCTGCCGGATGATCTGGCGGGCTACGCGGATATCTACTGAGCCGGAGCGGATATGAGCGGCTCAAACGGCCCCGCAGCGTACGCCGCGGGGCCGTGCCTTTTCGCTTATTCCTCCAGCGTCGCAAGCCGGACGCGGTTATCCAGCTCCGCGATCAGGCGCTCCGCGTCCATCGCGCCGCCGAGGTAGCGCCACAGCAGCGTCAGGCAATCCTCGTCCACGGGCCGATAGCGCGCAAACACCAAGTAGGGCGTTACGTTCGCGCGGTAGGCGGCGATCATCTGATCGGTCATCAGGTACCGCTCCGAGTGAATCACGCCGATGTACCACTCCAGACGCTCTATCTCCTCACGGAGCTCGGCGGCGTTTTCCGCGCCGGGCAAGTCCGCCTTGCACTGCGCCAGCTTTCCCTCGGTCGCAGCCAAGTCCTCGTCCCAGTTGGGGCGCTCAACGCTTTGGGTATGGCTTGGGAAAAACTGCACGCCCTCCGCGGCGGGCGCGTAGTTTTGCGCCATGGTCAGCAGGTACTGCATCGCCTCGCCCAATCGAGCGCTGGAGGCGTTTACCGTCATCACGCGCAGGGTGGTGGGAAAAACCGGCTCCGTGTCCGCGTCCAGCGACAGGATCAGTCGCTTACACGAACTGTCCGGGTCATCAAAATCGGTGGCCATATTCGTGTTGAAAAGCGCCTGCTTATCCCAGCGCGCCTCGGTATCCAACTCCAGCGCGCTCTCCAGCGCGTCAAAATCAATCTCGCCCAGCCGCGCGATCAGCTTGCGGAACAGCGGCGTATCAAACCGAAGCGGCTGATTTTCCTGTTGCAGCGTAGCCACGTAGTGCTGGTACATCATCTGGTACAGCGTCACGTCCAGACTGTCGTCGATCATCGGCGCGTACTCCGGCCACGCCTCCGCATAGGCTCCCGGCCAAGCCTCGATGAAATCCAGCAGCTCCATAAAGCTGGATGGCAGCTTGTCAAGGCCCATTTCCTCCGCCATGACGCTGTCGTAGCTCAGCGGAAAATCCTCGTAGGAGACGGGCATGGCGTAGAGATCGCCGTCCACCCTGCACGCGTCGATGACAGACGGCTCCATGGTATCGGCAACGGCAAGCAGCGCGGGATCGGTGATCCGCGCCAGATAGCCCTTGCGCGCCAGCTTTTCAAACGGGATGTTTTGCAAATCCACGCCCAGCAGGTCGAAGCCCGCGGTTTGCATGAACAGCTGATTGGTCAGCTCCTCCCATGTGTAGAGCGCGTCGTCCGTTACCGTAACGCTCACATCGGGATGCTCGCGCAAAAAGGCGTTGTGCTGCATGGCCCACGGAGCGTTCATCACCACCAGCGCGCCCTGCCGCGCGGCGTCGCGGTTCAGCTCCCGCACGGCGATGCCGCGCCATTCGTCCGCAACGTAGAGACAACCCCTGCCCAGCATGCCCGCGCTGATCCCTCCGCCCAGCATCCACGGCAGGTAGGCGCACAGTACCGGCGCTTCTCCCTCGACGGCGTACACCTCGCCAGCCGCAAGCACGTACAGGCTGCCGCTCGCGCCGTCGTACAGCGCGCCGGTCACGATGGGCAGATCGACCGAGGCAAGCGGCTCCATCACACCGGTTTGCGGGTCGAACGTCAGCAGATGCGCGGTGGGCTCCTCCCCGTCATCCTGCGTAAGAATCAGCGCGCGCGTGTCGTCATAGGGCGCTACAAACAGAACGTCCTCAACGGTTTGCAGCGGCTCGCCCGTATCGAGGCTCCACGCTTGGAGCGTATCGCCGGAATCGGACATTTGCATGCTGCCGCACAGGCAAAGCGCGTCCTTGGTACACGCCGCGCCAAGAATGGTCATCTCCTCGTCCTCCCGGAGGGCGGAGAAGTCCAGCCGCAGCCGATGCTCCGGCGCAAAGCGGCCCTCCGCGTCCACCAGCAGCCACACGTCGCCCGTCATATCGGACAGGCCATACAGGCATTCGCCGTCGGTAAAAAGCCGCGCGATCCACGCCTCCTCGCCGTCGGGCGTCCGCAGCACGTCCAGCGTGGCAAAATCGGCAAGCCCGTCCTCGCCAAGCGTATAGCGCCGCAGCGCCGCCGAGTGATACCCGTCGTGCACGTACAGCGTTTCGCCCACGCCGCAGACCGCCGCAAAAGCGGCGGTCTGATCGTATTCGTCCATCAGGAGCAGGTTTTGGTTTTCCGCGCGGGCGGCGGGCGCGGCGCAGGCCAGCAGCGCAAGCGCGGCAGCCAAGCAAGCAAGTCGTTTCAGCATTGGCGATTCCTCCCATGGCAAAATAACCCGTTTCGCCCAATCAAACGACCGGGAACGGCGGATTCTTCCCAAGGGTCGGCGGGCGGGAGTACAGCTCCCGCCCGCCTGTTTTCACCGCTTGCCGCCCACGTCGGCCCACGTGAGAAGGCTCCCCGCTTGCAGGGGGTTGTCGATCCCGTTTTGCAGCAGAATGTCCGTGGGCAGCAGCTCGCCCGTCTGCGCGCTGTAATAGAAATCGCCGTATTCCTGCGGCACCACCTCGCCGCCGTCCCGCTCGCTGTAATAGGGCATTACATGCTCCTGCTTGGCGTTTTGGGTGTAGCCGCCGTGCATGCGCCACACGGGCGCCAGCAGCCAGCGGCCCTCGCTGCGTTTGCCCTCGTACATGGCCAGATAGCCGAACTCCAGCTCGTCCACGCCGCGCAGATGGCCGGACTCGATTTGCGCCGTGAGCACGCGCTTCATCGCGTCAAGCGAGAGCAGCGGCACGTCGGCCTCGCGCACGCCGGTTTCGCGGGAGCAGGACACCGTGAAGTGATAGTACCCGGCGTTGGCATAGAAGAAATACAGCGTGCCCTTGGGCGTGACCGTCCACTCGCCGGAGTATCCCACCACGGGGATGCCGTGGAAAAGCTGCTCGGCCTCCAGATAAAAGCTGCCCCAGCGGGAGAACTGCTTGCCCAGAATCAGCTCGCCCTTTTTGTTCTCCTTTGCCATGTACTCCACGCCGTCGGCGGTCACCCGCCGGATGCGAAAGTCCGCCAGCGTCAGGCCGAAAATCGGCTCGATCTCCGTATCGATCTTTTGCAGATACTGTTCGTAGGTCAAATCGACATTCTCCGGCTGGAACGTCGGCGCATCGCCGTAGAACCACTCGGTGTAGGGCTGGCTGTTCGCCAGCTTGCCGGCATAGCTGCCCTTTGCGCCGGGCGCCATGATGCTCTCCGCGAGATAATCCACGCTGAGCGAGCTGCTGAAGGAATAGACCGTCACGCCCTTCACGCCCTGATACCTGTCCAGCGAGCCGGACGCGACGTCGCCCTCGCCCATGCCCGCAATTTCGAGCACGGGGCACGCGTCGGTCTCCGGCATGCGGATGACGTCCACGGCGACGGTCACCTCGCGGCCCTGCGCGGAGAAGGTTTCGTTCCAGCCGGCCGCCGCCTGCGCGGACAGCTCCGGCAGGGACACGTAATCGGACGCGGAGAAATCGCCCTCCGCAAGGCAGGGGATCGACGCGAGCGCCATGCAAAGCGCCAGCAGCAAGCCAAATAACCGTTTCATCTTCATCTCTCCTTACTTTACGTCGTCCCACGAAACAAAGCCTGTAAATTCGCAGCGATCCTGCGCTTGGCTTTCCTGCACAAGCTCGCCGGTTTGCGCGTCCACCAGCAGCTGGCGATAATCCAGCGAGTTGCGCTCATCCATGGTATAGCTGGCGGTCTCGCGCAGGCTGCCGCCGGGATTGCCGACATACAGGCAGTTGATCTGCCACATGGGGCGGGCATAGTAGCGCGCGGCGGCGCATTCAGCCCTTCTCACCACGGCGGCATCCTCCATTGCGTCCCGACTGTCGCGGCCCTCCACCATCGCCTCCTTGCGGGAGTGGTATACGCCCGGCTCGTTATAGAGCACATAGCCAAGCTCCACCTCGTAGATCTTGCGGATATGCCCCGCCGTGATTTCCGGCTCGATGGCGGCGATCACCGTATCCAGCGGACACAGGGGCACGTCCGCCGCAATGGTTTCCACGGGCTGTGCACACCACAGGTGCAGGTTGTGCATCTTGCCGTCGTAGGCGTCGTAAGTGGCCATGCAGCGTGGAAAGTCAAGGATTTCATCCGCGCGGCTTTCGCCGTGGACGTGGTCCGTCACGGCCTCGTAGATGTGCGAGAGCACCGGCACGCCCGAAACGCAGGTGCGGAAATCAAAGCAGATGCCGCCGGGAAGCGCGTCCTTCTTGTAGCCGTAGTAGAACAAATGGCTCACGCTCAGCCGCGTGGGAGTGCGGAAGTCAAAGCCGGAGGCGTCGTAGCCCGCGGAGGTGATAAAAGCCTCCGTCATGTCGCAGATCTCGCCAAATGTGAGGTCGCTCATCGGAATATAGGTATTCTGGGGGGCAAAGCCGCTGTTGTACACCTCTCTGGGCTCGGCGTCCCTGTTAAGGCGCTCTCCGTCCAGCTTGCGGGGATACGTCGGCCGCTCATTATAAAAGTAGACCCAAAAGGGCGTGCTGTCCAGTTTCTCCCAGCCCACATCCGCGGCGGCGGGCAAAGGCTTGTCCGCGCCGTTGCCCAGCAGCAGCAGGGGCATCGCGTCGCCGTCCGGCACCCTCACCTGCGCGTCGATTTGCACATCTCGCCACTTGGTTTGGTAGGTTTGCGTCCAGCGCGTCTGCGCCTGCTCGCGCAGCGCGGGCAATGTGACATACTCCGTTTCCGCACGGGCGCAAAGCGGGGTGAGCGCCAGCGCCAGCAGCAAGGAAATCAACCGTTTTTTCATCGTTCCGTCCTCCTATTTGACCCGAATCGCCTGCGACATGTCCACAAGCCACTCGTCGTTGTCGTCGAGAATCGTCGGCGCAAGGTACGCCTCCGCCGCGTCGGTTGGCAAAAAGATGAATGTGTACTCGGCGGCGTTCTCATCGGCGGAGTTGACCATCCACTCGGACAGCGCGCACAGCGCCTCGCCCCGCGCGTCCGCCAGCACCGCGTCCCGCCAATCGGCCAGCAGCAGCTCAAAGTCGCGCGCGGACGTATCCGCGTTTCTCTCAATGCGCAGGCTGATATACGCGCGCACCGGCGAGAGGGAGGCGCTCAGCACCGTGACCGCAGCGCCGTTCGCGCTCAGCGTGGGCGGCAGGGTCGGCGCGGCGGCGGCCCTCACGGTAAAGTCCAGCGTGGTGATCTCGCCGCGCCCGCGCCGGATAATCGGCAGGCTGACCGCAAAGTCGCCCTGCGGCACGATGCCGGACGACGCAAGGTAGATATCTAGGTAGCACAGCGCCTCGCCGTTCTCCGCGCCGGGGATGGTATCGCCGGTGGAGCCGCCCGTCATGGAGTGCTCCTCGCCGTCCAGACAGAACCAATCGCAGCCCCACGGGCTGACGCCGTCGGCGGCAAGGGCCTGCCGGAAGGCGCTGGCTTCATCCGCCAATTCCGCGTCGGTAATCGGCGCGTCCGCGCCCTTCACGCGCACGCTGTATACCACGCGCAGGTTGCCGCCGTCGTACACGGCCTGCGTAAGCGCAATGGACGTATGCTCGGTTTCCAGCGTAGCCAAGTCGCTCTGCACCAGCTCGCTCGCCTGCGGCAGCACGTCGCTTTGCCCAAACATGCGGGCCATAAAATCAAACACGCCAAAGTGAATGCCCGCCGCCACGCCGATGGCCGCCAGCAGCAGAACCAGCGCGATCACCACCGTGGCAAAGCGCAGGCGCACGGCATACCGCTTGGGCGCGTTTTGCGCCGCCGCGTCCCGGCGGATGACCGCAAGCGTCGCGTCCATGCGCCCGTTCACCTGCGACGGCATGCCCGGATAGGCCCGCAGCATCGTTTCTCTATTCAGCGTCATATGATATCGTCCTCCTCGCCCAGAATCTCAGCCAGCTTTTGCCGCCCTCGGTGCATCCGGTTTTTGATCGTCCCCGGCGGCAGATGCAGCGCGTCGGCAATTTCCCGTATGGACATGCCCTCCATGTAATGCAGCGCGATGGGCAGGCGCAGGCGCTCGTCCAGCAGGCGCAGCGCCTCGTCCAAGTGCGTATCCTCGGCCTGCGGCGCGGGGATATCCTCCGTCAGCTCGGCCACGCGCAGCTTGCGCCTGCGCAGGATATCCCGGCTGCAATTGACGACGATGCGCGTCATCCAGCCCCGAAACAGCGCGTCGTCCCGCAGCGTATCCAGCCGCTGCCATGCCTTCATCAGCGCGTCCTGGAGCGCGTCCGCGCAGTCCTCGCTGCTGTGCAGCACGGTATATGATACGCGGTACAGCATGTCCCGCTGCTGGTTGACCGCATCCGTAAAGCCCTGTACGTCCATGGGAGCCTCCTTTATCCGTGATAACCGGTTTCACCTACCAAGACGGCGGCCGGGGGCGAAAGGTATGCGCAGGCGAAAATTTTGCCGCCCGCACGGGCAATGCGGCTCCCCCGCCTCGCCCGGAGCGGCTGCTCCTTCTCTTGTTTTCGACCCGCGCGGCTTGGTACCTGCCTCGCGCGATACGCCGCGTATGCAGCGCCTGCGAGCGGCTTGCCGGGCGCGCCCGGCAGGCCTTGCGCCTTTGGTCTTCCGTCGCCGCGCTTTTCATTGCCGCGCCTTTCGACATATTCTTGCAAATAATTCCTCGCCGTGTTATGATACAGCCAGATAAGGCGCGGAGATACGCCACAATTTGAAGGAGGAACGATGATGATTAAGCGTCTGCTGCCCGTTCTACTTTGCGCGGTGATCGCGCTGTGTCTGCCTTTTGCGGCCTCCGCAGAGGAAGCGGCGGCGCTTCCCCAGCCGGGCGACGTTGTGAGCGGCTTCAAGGTGATATCCGTAGAGCCCACGGAGGTGCTGGGCGCGACGAGCGTGCTGTTTGAGCATGAGAAGTCGGGCGCGAAGCTGCTCTACCTCGCCTGCGCCGATACGAACCGCTCCTTCGATATCACCTTCCGCACCCCCGCGCTGGACAACACGGGCAAGCCGCACGTGTTTGAGCACATCACGATCAGCGGCTCGCAAAAGTACCCGGACGCCAACCTTTTCTTCCCCTTTGCCAACCAGACCTACAATACCTTCGTCAACGCCATGACCTACCACGGCATGACCACCTTCCCCGTGGCCTCGCTGTCCGAGGAACAGCTGATGACGATGATGGACTACTACTTCTCCGGCGTGTTCCAGCCCCTGCTCTACACCGAGCCGCGCCTGCAAATGCGCGAGGCGTGGCGCTACGAGCTGGCCAGCGCGGACGCTCCGCTCTCCATTACGGGCACGGTGTACAGCGAGATGCAGGGCGCGATGACCGCTCAAAGCTACGCAACCTTTAACGACCTGCGCACGCTCTACGCCGGAAGCCCCGTCGCCTATGAGAGCGGCGGCCTGCCCGACGACATCCGCACGCTCACCTACGAGGATCTGATCGCGTTTCACGATACCTACTACCATCCCTCCAACGCCCTCATCGTCCTTTATGGCGATTTGGACTACGAGCAGTTTTTGTCCTTCATCGACTCGGAGTATCTTTCCGCCTACGACCGCAAGGACGTCTATGTGGAAATGGGGCGCATCGAGCCTTACACCGAGACGCGCTACGCCACTTGGGAGGTGCCGGTGGAGGCGGACGCGCAGACAGACGACGCCAGCTACCTCAATTACAGCTTTGCTTTGGACGGCGCGGATCTGACCGACATGTTCGGCGCGAGGCTGCTTACCAGCGTGCTGGGAAGCGAGGCGCTCCCCTTTATGCAAAACGCCCGCGCGCAGCTGCCCAACGCCTCTGTCGGCGTATATACCAGCTTTGATTCGCCCACGCCGAAGATCACCTTCTATGCCGACGGCGTGAACGAGAGCGACCGTGATACCTTTGTGAGCCTTGTGGACGACGCCATCCGCCAGATCGGCGAGAGCGGCATCCCCGCCGACGAGCTGGATTCCGCTCTGTCAACCAGCAAGCTCGGCCTCATGCTGACGGCGGAGAACCAAGACCTTGGGTACAGCGCCAGCACCAACATTGCGTTGTGCTGGACGTACTTTGACGACCTAAGCTATTACAACACCTACGAGCGCGTGCTCAACAGCGCCGATCAGGCCTACCTAGACGGGCTGGTGCAGACGATGCTGGCAGGCAACGCCTACCGTGCCGTATCCGTGACCAAGCCCGTCGCGGGCAAGGCGGAGGAAAACGCCGCCCTGCTGGATGACGAGCTGGCCAAGACCAAGGCGGGTATGAGCGCCGAGGAGATTGACGCGCTGGTCGCGCAGTACACGGAGTTTACGGACTGGAGCGGCAAGGAGCCGGACGCCGAGCTTGTGGCAAAGCTGTGCAGCGTCGCCGTGGACAATCTGCCGGAGGAGGTGCCGCATTACGAGGTCGCCGACGATACTGTGGACGGCGTGCGCTACCTGACGGCGGAAGCCGATCTCGCGGGCGTTGCCAGCGTAAAGCTCCTGCTGGACGCGTCCACACTGCCCATCGACAAGCTGCACGACGTCAACGCCTACCTGCTGCTGCTGGGCAGCTTGGATACGGACGCGCACACCCGCGAGGAGTTGGATACGCTGATCACGCGCTACATGCCGAACTTTGGCACCTATGTAAGCGTCTCCACCGGCTACTACGGCGCGGAGGACCTGTACAATACCGCAATCCAGTTTAGGAGCCTGACGGAGGATTTTGGCACGACCGTCGGGCTGGTTCGGGAAATCCTGACCGAAACGCACTTTGACGACATGGATACCATCCGCGCTATCCTGACGCGCGAGCGCAACGCTACGCGCGACCTTCTGGACGGCAACCCGATCAGCGTGCAGGTATCGCGCTGCTACGCGACCCTCTACACGACGCTGGCGTATAAAGAGTATTGCTCCGGCAAGCTCTACTACGACTACCTTGGCGAGATGATCGCCCTGTGCGATACGGACCCCGCCGCCTTTACCGCGCGCATGGCGGAGGCGAAGGAGCTGGTGATGAACCGGCACGGCGCCATTGCAACGTATGCCGGCGGCCGCGACGCGATTGAGGCATGCCAAGCGGTCGTTCCCTCGATCTTCGAGGATATGGCGGACGTTCAGCGCGACAAGGTGGACTACTCGCCGCTGAAGCTCAGCTTCAAGAGCGAGCTGCTCGTCAACAACCTGACGGTGCACATGAACATTCTCATGGCGAAAAGCGAGGATTACAGCGGCAAGGACGCCGTAATCAGCTCGCTGATCAGCGACATGTACATGCTGCCGCAGCTGCGCAACATGTACGGCGCGTATGGCGCGTACGCCAACTACGACCTCCGCGTCGGCGTCCTTTACACCTACCGCGATCCCAACTGCGCGCAGAGCTTTGACATCTTTGCCAAGCTGCCCGATTACCTGCGCACGGCGGAGCTTACGCAGGACGTCGTGGATCGCTACATCATCGGCTCCTACACGGGTCTTTCGCGTCCCGAAGGCGCGCTGTCCGGCGCGATGACCGCGATCAGCAACAAGCTGTGCGGCATCACTGAGGAAACGCGGCTTCAGACTCTGCGGGAAGCCAAGGCAACGACCGTGGAGGACGTGCGCGCCTTTGCCGACAAGATGGACGCGCTGCAGCAAAACGGCGTGCTCTCAACCAGCGGCACGGCCTCGTTTGCCACCGAGGTTGCGGAGCTGTTTGAGGACGTTGTGCGCTACGACGACGCGACGGAGGAAACCGAAGCGCAGGACGACGCGGCGTAAGGCCGCCTGCCCCAACGCGCAAAGAAAGGCTGCCGCACATTTCCGTTTGTGCGGCAGCCTTTTTGCGCGCTCATTCGCAGTCTAAATCACATAGTCGTGCGAAATCTCCGTTCGCATCAGATCCGCAATCGTGATCCCATCAAAGAACGCATGGGTCAATTGATGATACCTTTCCCACATGGGAAGCGTGCGGCATTCCGCGGCGCGGCCGCAGGGCTTTGCGCCGCAGCTCAGGCAGGCGACGGGCGCGAGGTCGCCCTCCGTCACTCGCAGCACGTCGCCGACCCGGCACTCCGAGGGCTCGACATTCAGCTGATAGCCGCCGCCCTTGCCATGCTGTCCCTCGACCAGCTTGGCCTTCGTCAGCAGCGGCATGATCCTCTCGATGTATTTCAGCGAGATTTCCTGCCGCTCGGCAACCTCCTTCATGGGGACATAGCTGCCGTTTTGGTGCTCCGCCAGATCAATCAGCACGCGCAGGGCGTATCTGCCGCGGGTGGATATCATCCGATCGCCTCCATCAGCCTCATTGCGCTCAAGCGCCCGATCGACCGAAAAAAGTGCCCTGTCCGCTGCGCGCGGCCCTCCGCCCCGGCGTGAGACGCCGGGCCGGAGCCGCGCTTCCTAGTCCGCGAAAAGCGGCGTGGACAGGTACCTGTCCCCCGTATCGGGAAGGAGCGCGACGATGGTCTTGCCCGCGTTTTCGGGGCGCTTGGCCAGCTCGATGGCCGCCCACGCCGCCGCGCCGGAGGAAATGCCCACCAGCACGCCCTCGCGCTTGCCGATCAGCCTGCCCGTGGCAAAGGCGTCCTCGTTGGCGACGGGGAGGATCTCGTCGTAGATCTTGGTGTTCAGCACATCGGGCACAAAGCCCGCGCCGATACCCTGAATCTTGTGCGGCCCCGCCACGCCCGTGGATAGCACGGCGGAGGACGCAGGCTCCACGGCGACGACCTTGACGGCGGGGTTCTTGGCTTTGAGGTATTCGCCGACGCCCGTTATCGTGCCGCCCGTGCCTACGCCCGCGACAAAGATATCGACCTTGCCGTCGGTATCGTCCCAGATTTCTGGGCCGGTGGTATCCCGATGCGCGGCGGGATTGGAGGGATTGACAAACTGGCCGGGGATGAAGCTGCCCGGCGTTTGCGCCGCAAGCTCCTCCGCCTTGGCGATTGCGCCCTTCATGCCCTTTGCGCCCTCGGACAGCACCAGCTCCGCGCCGTAGGCCTTCATCAGCTGACGGCGCTCCACGGACATGGTTTCCGGCATGACGATGATGATGCGGTAGCCGCGCGCCGCCGCGACGGACGCAAGCCCGATGCCCGTGTTGCCGCTGGTCGGCTCGATGATCACGGAATCGGCGTTCAGCTTGCCGGCCCTCTCCGCGTCGTCCAAAATCCGCTTGGCGATGCGATCCTTCGCGGAGCCGGCGGGATTGAAGGATTCCAGCTTGGCCACGAGCTTGGCGTGCAGGTTCAGTTCCTTTTCGATGTGGGTCAGCTCCAGCAGCGGGGTCTTGCCAATGAGCTGATCGGCGGAAGTGTAAATTGCGGACATTGGATTTGCCTCCCTTTTTCCTGTGTTTGAGTTGGAAAACTTGCTATCGGCGGTTCGGGTTGACGGTCAACATCGAAAGTCGGCTCCCGGAACGCGCCTCGTCACGCGTCGCCTCGCCGCTTCAAAGCCAGCCACGAGGCCGTCCGGGATGCGCTCGCCGCGCTTTGCCTCGGCGAACCGGCGCGCTGCCGCCGGTTTGACGCCCGCGCGACGCCTGACGGGGGCGCAGGGGATCCGCATAGATAACGGGATGCCTGCGGATAAAGCGGATGCCATAGGTCAGCGCCTCCCTGCATAATGTATACCTACCAAGTAGGTTGATGGAATTGTAACGCGAGCTCTTGGGTTTGTCAATAGGGAAAAATGGACGGACGGAAAGACCCGCCGTCCAGCGTGGCCGTCGCCCCCGTCCATTTCACGCTGTTCGAGGACGCCGCTACGGTTGGTTCAGCCCCTCGGCACGATGCAGCTTGCGTCGTCAAGCCCTTCCGCGCGCACGATCATGCGCGTGTCGCTCTCTTTGCTCCTGCGGACGACGGCCATCGCCGTTCCGTAGTAGGTCGAAAACGTGCCGCGGTCATAGCGCTGTTCGGTTTTCGGGTTGGCGCTGCCCAGTGCAAGCAGCTCGCCGCCCTCGACCGTCACCGTCACGTCGCGGTCGGCGGCGGATTCCGTGACGCCGTTTGCGTCTGTGATGCGAATCGGCGCGAAGATCAGGTCCTCGCCGATTTCGGGCGTGATTTGCAGGCGCAGCTCCTTTTGCGCGGATACAAGCTCGGTCTGACCGATGCGCTGCCCCTCGTTCCACGCGACGGCCTGCAAAACGCCGGGCTGATACGGAGCATGGAAGGTCGCCTTGAAGCCCTTCAGCTTTTTCCTGCCGAGGGATTGGCCGTTCAGCAGCAGTTCCGCGTGGGTTCCGCGCGCGTAAACCTCCACCACGGCCCTGTTGCCCTCGCAATGCCGCCACGACCAGCTTTCCAGCGCGTTTGTGCCGCGCCAGACGGAGCGGGTCGGCCGCTTGCCGGGATGGTTGACGGGCTGCACGCCGAGCACGGGGCGGTCGAGCTGCTTCCACACCAGCTGCGCCAATCGGCAGGACACGTCCGGCTGCCCAAGGAGGTCGATCACGCCGGAGCCTGCCAGCAGCCACGGATACGGCCGTGCAAAGGGCAGCCCGCCCTCGTAGCTCCACGCGCCGATGCCCGCCTCGCCCAAGTAGTCCCACCCCGCCCACATAAAATCGCCGACGAGATACGGCAGCTTCTCTACCATCGCCCAG
The DNA here is from genome assembly GCA_964408185.1 of uncultured Oscillospiraceae bacterium. Classification (GTDB taxonomy): domain Bacteria; phylum Bacillota; class Clostridia; order Christensenellales; family Aristaeellaceae; genus CAYOYK01. The sequence goes on from CAYOYK010000013.1 coordinate 36,798, forward strand.
TTTTTTGCGATGTCCTGCGGGAACGTCTCCGAGCCGAAGATCACCCGCTTCGGGTGCAGCTTGCCGTCCATGACGTAGCGTCCCGACGCGTAGTTGTAGCCCGCGATGTCCAGACAGTCCAGAAACGGCGAGTTCACACGGTCGGCGCGCCGGGAGTTTGCCGCCTTGTTCATGCCGGTACCTAGGAAGGACGCGATCGTGTTGAAGATCAGGCTGACGTTCTTGGATTCGTTTTTGGAGGCGCGCGCCTGCTTGGCCTGATTGCCGTCCACATCCTTGTAGATGCCCTTTCCCTTGGCCGCCTGCGCGATAATCATCAGGTTCGCGCCGCAGGTGACGGGTCGGGTCGCGTCCAGCGAATGGATCAAATCGACAATCGCCTTGCCCGTCTCCACGCCCTTGCCCTCGCTCGGCTCGGACACCTCGTTGCCGATGGACAGCAGGATCACGCTGGGATGGTTGTAGTCCCGCTCCACCATCGCGCGAACGTCGGATTGCCAGCACGCGTCAAAATCCAGATGATAGTCGTAGCGCGTCTTGCCCATGTACCACATGTCGAAGGCTTCGTCCATCAGAAACACGCCGTATTTGTCGCAGGCGCGCAGCATGCTTTCGGAGCAGAGATTGTGCGCCGAACGAATCGCGTTGAAGCCGTTTTCCTTCAGGATGCGCACGCGCCGCTCCTCCGCGTCCGGGAAAGCGCACGCGCCCAGTATGCCGTTGTCGTGATGCACGCAGCCGCCGCGCAGCAGCGTTTCCCGACCGTTGACGCGCAGCCCCTCGTTGCTCCACTCGATGACGCGAACGCCGAAGTCCTGCGTGTCCTCGTCCAGCAGCGTATCGCCCTGCCACAGCCGCACCCGACATTGATACAGGAACGGCGTATCCTCGTTCCACAGCCGCGCGTCGGGGATCGTCAGCGTTACGTCGTCGCCTGTGCCGCGCAGCAGTTCCTTGCCCTGCGCGAGCAGATCGACCGTCACGGTGTGCGCCGCGTCCTTGCGTGTGACGGACGTTTGCACCCGAACGACCGCCGGCGCATAGGACACGGTCGTGACGCGAACGCCCTGCCAAGCGATATGCGCCTCGCCGCCCGTCAGCAACTTGACCGGCCGATAGACGCCCGATCCGGAATACCAGCGGGAGTTTGGCAAAAGCGAGTTGTCCGCCTCGACGCGAAGCAGATTCTTTTCGCCCAGCGCCATTTGACCCGTCAGCTCCACCGTGAACGGCGCGTAGCCGTAGGCGTGCTCCGCGAGCGTCCTTCCGTTCAGCAAGACCCTCGCGTTCCTGTACACGCCCTCAAAATACACCGCGACGGTTTGCCCGCGCCACGTTTCGGGCGCGACGAACTCTTTTTCGTACACATATACGCCGCCCGGAAAAAAGCCGTGCTCCGAGCCGCCGGGCGCATCGGGCAAGCGTTGCTCGTGAATCATCGCGTCGTGGGGAAGCGTCACCGCGATCGGCTGCTCCTCCCAACCCTTTTTGCCAAAGCTCCAGCCCTCGTTCCAATCGGTTGATTTCATATGGTTCTCTCCTTTGCAGATGCTGCGCATAGTGTAAAAGAGAAAAGCGGGCGGATGATAGCGCTCGTTTCATTTTCATGCCTGCATCATCGGCAAATGAGGAACAATATGAAGGCACGGCTATGAATGTGAAGCAAAAGCAATCGCGCAGAGCCGCCGCTTGTGCTACAATGGAGCCGTGAACAGGATAGGAGGCGGTAGCTATGATTTGCCATCAGACGTATGAATACGGCTGGCGCGGAGACGCACCGGAGGGAAACGCCGCGCAAATCCCCGCATGGGCGGAGTGGACGGCCCCAAGCGGCAAGACGATTGCCGTCAAGGCGTTTTACGCGGGCGACGGCAGCTATCGGATGCGGCTTCTGCCGGAGGAAAAGGGCGAATACCGCTGCGTGCTGCACGGCATGGACGATGCTCCCGCGCCGTTTACCCTGACGGCCTCCGCGAGCGCCAATAAGCACGGCAGGGTCGTCGCGGAGGATTGCCATTTCCGCTATGCGGACGGATCGCGGTACGTGCCGTTCGGTACGACGGTGTACGCGCTGGCGCATCAACCGGACGCGCTGGTGGACGAAACCCTCGCCACGCTGGCCGCCTCGCCCTTCAACAAGGTGCGCATGTGCGTGTTCCCCAAGCACTACGAGTACAACCACAACGAGCCGCCCTGCTATCCCTTTGAGAAGGGCGAGGACGGCCGCTGGGACGTAAAGCGCCCCTGCTTTGTTTTCTGGGAGCGCTTCGAGCGCATCCTCGACCGTTTGGAGAGCGCAGGCGTCGAGGTCGATCTGATTCTGTTCCATCCCTACGACCGCTGGGGCTTTGACAGCCTTTCGCCGGAGGAAAACCTGATCTATCTGGATTATCTCCTGCGCCGTTTTGCCGCGCGCCCCAACATCTGGTGGAGCATGGCCAACGAGTATGACTTCTGCGCGACAAAAACCATGGCGGATTGGGCGGCGATTGAGCAGTTCATCGCGGATAACGACCCGTTCCACCACCTGCTGTCCTGCCACAACTGCTTCCAGCCCTATGACGCGACGCGCGCCAACATCACCCACGCCTCGCTTCAGCGCAAGGTCATCAGCTACATGACCGAATGGCGCGAGACGTACCGCAAGCCGATACTGATCGACGAATGTGGCTATGAGGGCAACCTGCCGGAGGCGTTTGGCTGCTTTTCGGGGCAGGAAATGACCGCGCGGTTCTATCGCGGGTATTTTACCGGCGGCTTCGTGACTCACGGCGAAACCTTTCTGGACAAAACGGGCAACGAGATCGTCTGGTGGGCGAAGGGCGGAAGGCTGATCGGCGAAAGCGTCCCGCGGATCGCGTTTCTGCGCGAGGTGATGGCGGAGATTCCCGGACAGGTCGATCCCGTGCCGGATCACATGGCGGCGGCGCTCGACCCAAGCAAAAAGCCCATGCTCGCCGCGACCGTATCAAGGCTTCCCAAGGAGCTGATGCCGATTGTGAACGCGCTGCTGGCGACCTCGCCCAAGGAGCTGGAGCAGGTGCTCTTGGGCGATATGGACTACAAGGGCCAATGCGGGCGGGACGATGCGTTCCTGTGGTACTTCGATCAGCACGGCTATTCCTCCTATGTGCTGGAGCTGCCGGAGAGCGCCGCCTATCGCGTGACGGTGATCGACACGTGGGCCATGACCAAGGAAACCGCGGCGGAAAACGCCGGCGGCAGGGTTCGCATCGCGCTTCCCGCCAAAACGGGAATGGCCGTGATCGCGGTCAAGGTATCCTGAGCAGCGCGGGCGATTCCGTTCAGTCGGGATCGCCCGCCTGATTTTTGTACGCCATGGGCGTTTTGCCCGTTTCGCGCTTGAACAGGGCGCAAAAGTAGCTGGTGCTGGACAGCCCCAAATCCTCGCAGACGTCCTGCAGCGACTTGGAGGTGTTTTGCAGCAGCACCTTGGCGCGCTCAATTTTGAGCGCCGTAAGATAGTCGCTGATGGAAACGCCCATTTCGCGGCTGAACTTGGTGGAGAGATAGTTGCTGTTGTAGCCCACGGCGTGGGACAGCTCCCGCAGCGTGACGCGCCGATTGAGGTGCAGCTCCAAAAAGCTGACGCAGGCCTGCACCTCCTTGGAGCGGCCGCCGGACAGCTTGTATTTGCGCACGCGCTCCGTGAAATCCCGAAACGCGTCCTGCGAGTACTGATAGACCTGCGCGATGTTGTCCGCGTCCTCCATCATGCAGATGTAATAATCGGCCAGCGCGTAGGCGGAGGCCTCCGGCATGCCGCCGCGTATGGCGGCGCGTGTGATCAGCGTGACGCAGGATACCACCTCGTTTTTCGCGCTCCGCACGGGATCCTTGCGGCTGAGCACGCCCGGCGTGAGCTGATAGACGCCGTCCGGGTGCGTATAGGCGGTATTGCCCTCCTCCACCGCCTTGAAGATCTCACACTCCATCGCGTACACGCTTCCGCCGTCCGGCCGCTCATGGTCGAGATCCTCCTGCGCGCGGGTGAGCTTTTTCTCCGCGCTTTCCGGCGGGGCGATCATCTGAATATCCGCCAGCTCCAGCAGCTCGCCGCTGACGATGCGGTGCAGCATGCGTCCGTATTGCAGCAGCAGCGTATGCTGGATGACCGGCACGCTGCCCAGCAGCTTCAGCGCGTTTTGCACGGACTGAATGGGCAGCCGCAGCCCAGAAAGCGACTCGGACAGCGCGCGCTCCGAAAAGGGCGAGGTGAACGCGGGGCCGATTATATACACGCCCGTCAACGCGTCGCCCGCATGGCGCGGCACCGCGAGCGTCACCATGGCGGCGCGGTCGGCGTTGAAGCCGGGCGCGCTGTTCGCGGCGCAATAGCGCCCGATCGATTCCAAACTGCCGCTGGTGCGCATCAGCGTATCAAGCTGCTCCGCGTTCTCCGATGTGGCGCTGATGAGCCGCATGTCCGCGTCAAACTGCCACAGGCTCAGCCCCGAACAGCTCAGGAATTCGCCAAAGACCTCCAGCTTGGTTTGCAGCTCAATCATCGACGAACTCCCTGAGCCTTTGCTCGTCCGCTTTGTTCTCGCAAACAATCTCCCCGTCCAGCGTGTTCCACCGTCCGCCCGCGTAATTTGCCGTCAGCACGAACAGGCAAAGCCGGCTTTTCAAATCAAGCGAGGTGTCCCCCTCCGTGCGGTAGATAACGTTGCCGTCGCACGCCCTGACGCGGGCGAAGAACCGCTCCAGATCGACGTTGTTTTTCAGGCGCATCGCTCTCCCCTCCTTTTTGTATGGAATAGACTCATTATAAGGGAAAGAGCACGGCGGAAGTTGCGCTATGTTCGGATTGATATCGTCATGTTCATCTTATCACATACGTTATGAAAAAGCAAATAGATATCCGATAACGCCGATACGTGAAAAAGCGCGTTGTCCCTATAATAAATCCTGTAAGAAGGGCGCATGGGAGGTGACAGAAACGATCTCTTTCCCGAAGCTGAATCAGGCGCGCTGGGACAGCAAAATCCACTCTCCCGACGTGCAGCGCAAGGAACGCTGGCTTGGCTTCTTCTTCGGGCCGGCGGGCATCGTGCTGATGAACGGCATCATCTCGACCTTCCTGAACCTGTTCTACACGGACGTGATGAGGGTCGGCAACGTCTGGCACGGGCTGTTTCTGCTGGTTTTCCCGATCGTCTCCAAGGCGCTGGACGCGGGCGTAAACCTGCTGATGGGCACGCTTGTGGAGCGGACGCGCTCCAAGCAGGGCAAGGCGCGCCCATGGGTGCTGCTGTCCATGCCGATGCTGGTCGTATCCAGCCTGCTGCTGTTTCTGGTGCCGCGCGCCTCCGAGCAGGAGCAGATCATCTGGATCGTCGTCAGCTACAACCTGTATTACGGCGTCGCGTACACCTGCTACTCCATCGGGCACACGATGCTTGTGCCGCTGTCCACGCGCAACGTAAGGCAGCGCGACGGGCTGGCGATGCTCTCCAACATGGCGACGGGCATGATCCCCGGCTTTGTGGTGGCCATGCTGTTTCCGCTGCTGATTCGCCCGCTGATCGGCGTGGATCAGTCCAAATGGATCACCATGGCGGCGATTTTCAGCGCGATCATGGTTCCCTGCGTGTTCGTGGAATATTTCTACACCAAGGAGCGCATCAGCGAGGAGACAGCCCCGTCGGCGCAATGCGCGGCGGGACGAAGCATCCGCGAGCAGGCGGCCGCGTGCGTCAAAAGCAAGTATTGGCTCATCATCATGGCTGTGATGGTGATCAACCAGATCTGCGCGGGGTTTCAGAACCAGAGCCTCGTGTACTACTGCGACTGGGTGCTGGGCAGCTACAACGACGGCGTAACGCAGACGCTCGTATCCGCCGTCGGCAACGCGCCGCTGGGCATCGGCATTTTTGTAATGCTGCCGCTGGTGCGCAAATTCGGCAAGCGCAACGTGATGCTTGCGGGGCTTGCGGTGGAGCTTGTCGGCTCGGCCATCTTCCTAATTAATCCGACCAGCATGCCCGTTGTGCTGGCCGGGCTGATGATCCGCGCGTTCGGCGCGCTGCCGCTGACCTACACGCTGATGGCGATGATGGCGGACACGATGGATCACGTGGAATGGCGCGCGGGCTTTCGCTGCGACGGCTTCACGACCTCGCTGTACTCCATCATTTTCACGGTCGGCGCGGGGATCTCGCAGGGGCTCTTCAATCTGGGCAACAGCCTGAACGGCTACGTTCCCCCTACGGCGGACGGGTCGCTGACGGCGCAGTCCGAGGCGGTGCGGCAGTTCTTTGTGACGAGCTATGTGGGGATCTACGCGGTCGGCTGCGCCGTCATGCTGCTGCTGTTCTGCTTCTATCGGCTCGATCGGGAGCTGCCGTCCATTCACGAGGACATCCAAGAACGAAACCAATCGCAAGTCGCCGACGAGGCATAGCGGCCCGCGCGCAACGGAAAGGAAGGCCAACGCATGAGGAGCATCATCTGCAACCCCTTGAACATCGGCTATCGCTACCAGTTCTACGACGATCCGCGCACGGGCCAAAAGAGCGTGGCGCGGGAGGCCGCCGACCCCTCGGTGATCCTCTTTCGGGAGCGGTACTATCTGTTCGCCTCCATGACGCTGGGCGTGTGGGCATCGGACGATCTGGCGCATTGGACGTATCACCGTCTGCCCGACGGCCTGCCCGGCTACGACTACGCGCCGGACGCGCGCGTGGTGGGCGATTGGGTGTACGTCTGCGCCTCGGCGCTGAACAGAAGCTGCGACTTCTATCGGACGCAGGATGTTGTGAACGGCCCCTACGAGCGCATCGAGGGCAGCTTCCCCTTCTGGGACCCCAACCTGTTTGCGGACGACGACGGGCGGCTGTACTTCTATTGGGGCTGCAGCAGCGTGACGCCGCTGTGGGGCGTGGAGCTGGATGCGCGGACGCTCCGACCGCTCGGCGAAAAGCGCGTCCTGCTGGAGAGCCATCCGCTGGACTTCGGCTACGAGCGCAACGGCGAGGAAAACGCGCTCACGCCGCTCACCGACGAGGAGGTCGAAACGCGCTTTGCCGCCGTGTGCGCGCAGAAGCACATCGACCCCGCGACGCTGCCGCCGGACATGATCGAGATGGGCAGGGGCTTTTTGAAGCAGACGCCCTACATCGAGGGCGCGTGGATGACCAAGCACGGCGGAAAATACTATCTGCAATACGCCGTAACGGGCACGCAGTTCAACGTGTACGCGGATGGCGTGGCGGCGGCGGATTCGCCGCTGGGGCCGTTTGCCGTGGCGAAGGACAACCCGTACTCGCTCAAGCTGGGCGGCTTCATCGAGGGCGCGGGGCACGGCTCGACGCTGGAGGACGCGCAGGGCGCGTGGTGGAAGGCGGCGACGCTGCGCGTCAGCGTCAACCATGTGTTCGAGCGCAGAATCGGGCTTTGGCCCGCGGGCTTTGACGAGGACGGCGCGCTGTTTGCCAATCAGCGCTATGGGGATTGGCCGCTTGACGTGGAGCGCGCGCGGGAAAACCCTTGGGCGCAGCCGGAATGGATGCTGCTGAGCTATCGCGCCAACGCGACCGCAAGCTCCGCCGCGGAGGGACACGCCGCGGCGCTCGCCACGGATGAAAACATCCGCACTTGGTGGCAGGCGGCCTCCGACGCGCCCGGAGCGTGGCTGGTGCTGGACTTGGGCAGGGAGATGGACGTTCGCGCCGTGCAGGTCAATTTCGCGGACGATACGCTTGCGGTGGCAACGCCGGGAGAAATCAACCGCGAGGCGGGACGGTACATCGACGAGGCGGAGCGTGCGACGCGCTGGCTGCTGGAAGCGTCAACAGACGGCCTGCGCTATGACACGCTGGCAGACAGGCGGGGCGGCGACGGTTCGCGCCCGCACGAGCTGATCGTCGCGGAGGACGGCGTTTGCACGCGGTATCTGCGCCTGACGATCGATTCCGTGCCCTTCGGCGCAGCGCCCTGCGTATCAGGGCTGCGCGCCTTCGGAACGGCGGAGGGCGACGCGCCGTCCGCGCCGATCTATCGCGCCGCGCGAACAGGCGAGCTGGACGCGAGGGTGGAGATCGCGGCCGGGGACGGCGCGACGGGTCATCTTGTGCTGTGGGGCAGCGCGCCGGACAAGCTGTACCATTGCCGCGAAACGTTTGAGCAAAGCGTTTGCGTCACCTCTCTCCTGCGGGGCGAAAAGGCGTTCTTCCGCGTGGACGCGTGGAACGAAAGCGGCATTGCGCAGGGCGAAACCATTCTGGAAGTTTAAGACGGGAGGTTGCCAACATGACGGCAGAGCAAATCATCGGCGAGATGACGCTGGAGGAAAAGGCTTCGCTGCTGAGCGGGCATGATTTCTGGACAAGCAAGGCGATTCCGCGGCTGGGTATCCCCGCCGTGATGATGTGCGACGGCCCCCACGGACTGCGCAAGCAGGTGGGCGAGGGCGATCATCTGGGCATCAACGAGAGCATCCAGACGGTGTGCTATCCCTCCGCCGCCGCGCTGGCCTGCTCCTTCGACCGTGAGGCGCTGGCGGCGCTTGGCGCGTCGCTGGGGCAGGAGTGTCAGGCGGAGCATGTGGGCATGCTGCTCGGCCCCGGTGTCAACATGAAGCGCAGCCCGCTGTGCGGCCGCAACTTTGAGTACTTCTCGGAGGATCCCTATCTGGCGGGCGAGCTGGGCGCGGCGTACATTCGCGCGCTGCAGGCGCAGGGCGTATCCGCGTGCGTGAAGCACTACGCCGCCAACTCGCAGGAGACGCGCCGCATGTCCTCGTCCTCGGATATGGACGAGCGCACGCTGCACGAAATCTATCTGCCCGCCTTTGAAGCCGCCGTCAAGCAGGGCGGCGCGCGCGCCGTCATGTGCGCCTACAACGCGATCAACGGCACGTATTTGGCGGAGAACAAAACGCTGCTGACGGACATATTGCGGGATAAATGGGGCTACCGCGGCATGGTCGTGACCGACTGGGGCGCGGTGAAGGATCGCGTGAAGGGCTTGCGCGCGGGGCTCGACTTGGAAATGCCGGGCGGCGCGGGCTGTCAGGACGCGGATATTGTGGAGGCCGTGCAAAGCGGCAAGCTGGACGAGAGCATCGTGGACGCCGCCGCGCGCAACGTGCTGCAATGGGTGCTGGACGACGCGGCGGCGCGCACGGACAACGCGGTAATCGACCGCACCGTCTGCGCCGAGCTGAGCGGGAAGCTCTCCGCCCAAAGCGCCGTGCTGCTGAAAAACGAGGACGGCATCCTTCCGCTGTCCGCTCAAAGCGCCGTCGCCCTCCTCGGCGAGTTTGCCGACGCGCCGCGCTATCAGGGCGCAGGCTCCAGCCATATCAACGTCGCGCATGTTGTTTCCGCGTGCGAGGCGGCAAAGCGGCGCGGTCTGCCCTGCACCTATGCGAGGGGCTACGACACGCACTCGGCGGGCGAGCAAGAGGACGCGGCGCTGCTGTCGGAGGCCGTCGAGGCCGCGAGGAGCGCGGAGGTCGCCGTCGTGTTCGCGGGGCTGCCGGACGCGGCGGAAACCGAGGGCGCGGACAGGACGACCCTCGAATTGCCCGCCAACCAGAACGCGCTGATCGAAGCGGTGGCGCAGGCCAACCCGCGCACGATCGTCGTGCTGCATCAGGGCGCGCCGGTCACGCTGCCGTGGCTTGACCGCGTCAAGGGACTGCTGACACTGTATCTTGGCGGCCAGCAGGTGGGCGAAGCCGCCGTGCGGCTGCTTTGGGGCGAGGAGAATCCCTCCGGCCGTTTGGCCGAAACGTGGCCGCTCCGCTTGGAGGATACGCCCGCGTTCCTGAACTTCCCCGACGAGCGCGGCGTGGTTCGCTACTGCGAGCGCGTCTACATCGGCTACCGCTGGTACGACAAGAAGAAGCTGGATGTTCGGTTTCCCTTCGGCTTCGGGCTGTCCTACACGGACTTTCGCTACGGCGATCTGACGCTCAGCCAAACCGACATGGCGGACACGGACACGCTCACGGTATCCTGCCGCGTCCGAAACACGGGAAGCCGCGCGGGCGCGGAGGTCGTGCAGCTCTATGTCGGTGATGTGGAAAGCAGCGTGGGCAGACCCGTGCGGGAGCTTCGCAGCTTTGAAAAGGTCGCGCTTGCGCCCGGTCAGGAAACGACCGTGGCCTTTGCGCTGTCGAGGCGGGACTTCGCGTATTACGAAACGGAGATTCACGACTGGCATGTGGAAACGGGCGCGTTCCGAATCGAAATCGGCGCGTCTAGCCGCGATATTCGCCTGACGGAGACGGTGACGGTGACCGCCGCAAGGGCGCTGCCCGTTGTGCTCACGGAAGGCTCGACCATCGGCGAGATTATGCAAACCGAGAAGGGGCGCGCCTTTGTGCAGCGCATGATGGCCTCCTCCGCCAGCCACGCGGGCGGCGGCGCGGAGCAGACCGCGCACATGGGCGAAGCGGCGGCCGTCGCCATGCGGGACACCATGATGGGCATGCCGCTCATCTCGCTGGTCACATTTGGGCGTATGACGCGGGCGCAGCTGCGCGATTTGCTGACCGAACTGAACGCGTAAGAACACGGAGGCATTGACTATGAACGGAAAACAGATACTGGGCGTGCTGACCGGCAAGCCCTCCCGCCATCCCTTTCCTGAGCATATGCGGCTGGCGCGGGCGCTGGCCGCCGAGGGCATGGTGTTGCTGAAGAACGACGGCGGCTTGCTGCCGCTGAGCCCCCGTAAAATCGCGCTGTTTGGCGCGGGCGCGATGGATACGATTTCCTGCGGCACAGGCAGCGGCTACGTGTACGCGCCCTACACCGTCAACATCCGTCAGGGGCTGACGAACGCGGGCTTTTCGCTCACATCGGAGAAATGGCTGGACCGCTTTGAGCGCGCGAGCAAGGCGGCAAACAAGGCGGATCGCACGCTGTCGAAGCTGGACAGAATGTGGAGCGGCCTGAGCATCCTGATCGACGATCTGCCGATTGCGCAAGACGAGCTGGACGACGCGCTTCGGGCGGATACCGCCGTCTACGTTCTGCGAAGGAACGCGGGCGAGTGCGCCGACCGTCAAAACGCGGCGGGCGATTACGCGCTGACCGATTGCGAAAAGGCGAATGTCGAGCTGCTTGCGGGGCGTTTTGCGCACCTCGCGGTGGTGCTGAACACCTGCGTGGTGGACGCGGCGTACCTATCGGAGCTGGCTGACGCTCTGCTGCTGATGGGCTACGCGGGCAACGAGGCGGGCAACGCGCTCGCGGACGTGCTGACGGGCAATGTGTCGCCATCGGGACGGCTGACCGACACATGGGCAAAGCGCTACGCGGACAATCCGGCCAGCGCGAGCTTTGGCGGCAACGGCGGGCATCCCTTGCAGCAGGACTATTTCGAGGATATCTACGTGGGCTACCGCTATTTTGACTCCTTTGGCGTCGAGGCGCTCTATCCCTTCGGCTACGGGCTGGGCTACTCCGAATTTTCTATGACGCTTACGGATTTTCGTGCGGATTGGCAAACCATCGAGCTGCAAATCGTGGTGCAAAACACAGGGGCGCATGACGATCGGGAGGTCGCGCAGGTTTACGTTTCCGCGCCGGAGACGCGCCTGCCCAAGCCGTACCAGGAGCTGAAGGGCTTTACCAAAACAAGGACGCTCAAGCCCGGCGAAAAGCAAGCCCTGACCGTGTCCATCCCGACGGAATCCCTTGCGAGCTATGACACGTTGAGCGCATCCTTTGGGATGGAGGCGGGCGATTATCTGATCCGCGTCGGGCACGACAGCCGCCAAACAAATGTCGCCGCCGTCCTGCGCGTCAGCGGGAACGCCGTCACGCGGCGGGTTCACGACGCGCTCGCGCCCGATCATCCGCTGGAGTTGTTCTCCGCTCCGCCGCAAAGGCGGGAAGCGCCGCCGGACGCGCCCGTCGTCACGCTGGACGCGAGGGACTGCATGGCAGCGGACGATACGCGCGACCTGCCGCCGCGGTTTTCGCCCGAGAAGCCGCAAGCCGTGACGCTGCCGGACGTACAGGCCAAGCGCGCGAGCATGAGCGCGTTCGTCTCCTCGCTGGACGACGAGGTGCTGTTCCGGCTAGTGACGGGCGCGGCCAGCGAAACGCCCTGCAAGGTCGCTCCGCGCGGAAAAGCGCGGTACAGGAAGGTGAAGGCGCCGTCCTCCTCCGGCGCGACGACGGCGCTGTTCACATCCTCGCTGGGCATTCCCGCGTGGTATGTGACGGACGGCCCCGCAGGCGCGCATTTGCCCTTTTGCGGCGCGACGTGCTGGCCGGCGGGCATGGTGCTCGCGCAGACATGGGATCCGCCCGTCTTGGAGGAAATGGGCGCGCACCTCGGCAAGGAGATCGCCTTTTATCACCACAGCGTGATTCTCGGCCCCGGCATGAACATCCACCGCGATCCGCTGTGCGGGCGCTGCTTCGAGTATTTTTCGGAGGACCCGCTGCTCACCGGCAAAATCGCGGCTGGCGTCACGCGCGGCGTGCAGAGCGTGCCCGGCGCGGCGGTCAGCATCAAGCATTTCTGCTGCAACAATCAGGAGGCGGAGCGCGCGACGGAGAACAACACGGTCTCCCAGCGGGCGCTGCGCGAAATCTACCTGCGCGGCTTTGAGATCTGCGTGCGCGAGGCATCCCCGCGCACCGTGATGAGCAGCTACAATCAGGTGAACGGCAAGCATACGTCCTCCTCGCGCGAGCTTTTGACGGACATCCTGCGCGCGGAATGGGGCTTTGACGGGCTGGTGATGACCGATTGGGGCTCGCAAAGCGATAAGGTGGAGGACTTGAAGGCGGGCAACAACCTGATCATGGGCGGCTACCGCTCCGTTTATCTGCGCGCGGCCTTGGACGGCGCGCCGCCCGTATTTGCCGCGGACGGCTATGTCCGAATCGATAAATACAAGGTGTACGGCGGCTTTATGACCGAGGAGGTGGAAAACTGGAACAGCTTTGCGCCTGCTCAGGGCGGCGCGGATCACGTAACGGCGGAGGTCTCGGCCGGCGTAACGCTCAGCCCGAAGATCAGCCAAATGGAGAAGGACGGCATCGCCGTCGTCGCCGGGAACCCGGACGGCTCCAAGCGCGTGACCTACTCCGGCGTATCGCGCGGGCAAACGCTGTCCCGCGAGGTGCTGGAGCAAAACGCGGCCGCGGTGCTGACCGAAATCATGCGTTCGGTTTCGTTTGCCGATATGATGGCGCAATCCAAATGACCAATCGTGAAGGAGGGTTATTCATGTTCCAAAAACGCATTGCAATCATCGCGCTGCTTCTGGTGCTCGCGCTGTCGCTGACGGCATGCCAGAGCGGTTCCTCGCCCGCCGCGTCGGATCAGCCGACCGCGAGCGCCTACTCGGAGGCGGACAACACCTTCTCCTACTGGATTCCCGAAGGCGCGGATTCCTCCTACTACGCTGACTACTCGCAAAACCCCGGCGTCAGCTACGCGCTCGCCAAGAAGTGGGGCGAGGAGGGCAGCACGCTGGGGTTCGACTTCATCGTGCCCGTGTCGGGCGAGGAGCGCAACAACTTCAACACCCTGCTCTCCACGGGCGACTATGCCGACGTGATGACGCTGACCTACTACGACGGCTCTGTGATGGATCTCTACGACGAGGGCGTGATTCTCGACCTGACCGACTACGTGGAAAAGTACATGCCCAACTACACGAGGTTCCTCTCCGAGCATCCCGAATACGCGCAGACCGCCACCAACACGGTGGACGGCAAGAAGGTCTATTTGCAGCTGTTCAGCTACATGCCGGGAACCCCGGACGCGTGGGGCGGCTACATGTACCGCAGGGACTGGCTTGTCAAGTACGGCGCGAACCCGACAGACGGCTCCGCGTTTACGGGCGATTACGCCGAGAAGAACGCCGATGGCACGCCGAATCTGCAAACGTGGTCCGACAACGTGGTGTTCCCCAGCGGCGGCACAGACCCCATCTACATCAGCGATTGGGAATGGATGCTGGACATCTTTGCCAAGGCGATTCAGGCGGAGGGCATTGCGGACGGCTACTGCATGAGCCTGTACTACCCCGGCTACATGGAAACCGGCGAGCTGGTGAGCGCCTTTGGCGGGGGTGGCGGCCACTGGTACAAAAATCAGGAGGGCAAGGCGGTTTTCGGCGCGACGGGCGACGGCTTCCGCACCTACCTGCAATGCATGAGCAAATGGTACCGGAACGGCTGGATTGACACGTCCTTCCCGGAGCACTCCACGGACATGTACTACCTGATCGATTCCACCAAGGTGGCGCAGGGCAAGGTGGGGCTGTGGTTCGGCACGCAGAGCCAGCTGGTGGGCAGTCTTGATACGGGCGACTACTACACCTCCGGCATCGTCGCGTACAGCGCCTCCATGCCGATCAACGACGTGTACGGCGGCGACGCGCAAAAGAACGTCGCGCCTTATACCTTCCTCACCAGCAACGGCTCGCCCATCGGCATCGTCATTTCCGACAAGGCCAAGGACAAGAACCTTCCCGCGCTGTTTTCGCTGCTGGACTATATGTACACGCAGGAGGGCAGCTACCTGACGAGCTTCGGGCTGAGCAAGGCGCAGACGGAGGAAACGCAGAACGAGCTGTATCTCCGCTACGGGCTGACCGACGGCGCGTACTACGAGGCCGGAACGACTGCGACGGGACAGACGCGCTACCGGGTGAACCCGATTCTCGCCTCGGACGCGAAGCTCGCGGACGCGGTTCGCTCCATCTGGTTCTTCGGGCTGGACGCGGGCAGTCAGAAGGATGTATCCTCCACGGCGACCTACCGCCACAATCTCGATCAATGGATCCGCTACGCCAACACGGGCCGATTCAGCGCCGATTTTAACAACCTGCTCGCCGCCGAGGATCAGAGCGCCATTTCCAAAACGCAGAACAAGGTGCGCGAGTTCATGAACAAGAACATTCCCAACTTCATCCGCGGTGGCAAGGACCCGTACAGCGACGAGGACTGGACGGCGTTTGTCAAGGCGCTGAGCAAGTACCAGCCCGACGCCGTGACCGCCATCTACCAGCAATTACTGGATTCGCTGCAATAAGCGGAGAAGGGAGAGCCTTATGAAGGGATTGTCTTTCAACGACGGCTGGGAGGTTCGCCCGCAGCAGGCGACGGGCTTCCTCGGCGGCGCGCCCGCCGCCGAGCAGGTGACGCTCCCGCACGACGCGGCGATTCGCTTGCAACGCGATCCCGCCGTGAAAAAGGGCGCGGAGCGCGGCTTCTTCCCCTGCGGCGTGTGGGAGTACGCAAAGAAGGTCACGATTCCGGAGGATTATGCGGACAAACACGTGGAGCTGCGCTTCGAGGGCGCTTACGCCCGCGCGACGGTCTATATCAACGACGCGTTCGCCGGGCAGCGGCCCAACGGCTACGCGGAGTTTTGCATCGACTGCGATCGCTTCCTACGCTATGGCGCGGAAAACGAAATCAAGGTAATCGTCCGCACAACGGACGACGCGCGGTGGTACAGCGGCGCGGGGCTGTACCGCCCGGTCTCGCTGCTCGTATCCGGCTTGACCTATCTGCGGGACGTTCGCGTCTCCACGCCGCGCGTGACCGACGGGCTGGCCGTCGTCCGCGTCGCCGCGAGGGTGTGCAGCGAAGGAAAGCGCGGCATGCAAACGCCGCGCATGCTCGTGGCGCTGACGGATGAGGCGGGGCAGACCGTCGCGGAGGGCAGCGCGCCCGTCACGGTCTATCGGGGCGAAACGGTCACGGCCGAGCAGACGCTCACGCTGCACAGCCCTTCCCGCTGGGACGTGGAGCGTCCTTATCTCTACGGCTGCCTTGTGCGCCTGATGGACGGCGACGCGGAAATCGACCGCGAGGAAACCGCCTTCGGCGTGCGGGATCTGGCGCTTGACCGGGAAAACGGACTGCAAATCAACGGGCGCACCGTCAAGCTGCGCGGCGCGTGCATCCATCACGACAACGGTCTGCTGGGCGCGGCGACGTACCGGGACGCGGAAACGCGACGCGTCCGTATCCTGAAGGAGGCCGGCTTCAACGCCCTCCGCATGGCGCACCATCCCGCCGGACGCGCGCTGCTGGACGCCTGCGACCGCTTGGGCATGCTGGTGATGGACGAGGCGTTCGACGTGTGGACGGACAGCAAGAACAGCATGGACTATGCCGTCGATTTCGAATCGTGGTGGGAGAAGGACGTCGAAAGCATGGTCGCCAAGGACTTTAACCATCCCTGCGTGGTGCTGTATTCCATCGGCAACGAGATCGCCGAGACGGGCAAGCCGCAGGGCGCGGCGCGGGGGCGGAAAATCGCGCAGAAGGTGCGCGCGCTGGACGCGACCCGCTTTACCCTCAACGCCGTCAACGGCATGCTGTCGGTGATGGACCGCATGGGCGAGATCCTCGCGCAGCGCGCGGCAAACATGGCGGACAAGGACATCAATCAGGCCATGACCGACGTGGGCGACCGAATCGCGCAGATCATGCGCCTGCCGCTGATCGGCGAGGCGACCGAGGAAGCCTACTCCTGCGTGGACATCGCGGGCTACAACTACATGCACGGCCGCTACGAAACCGACAGGGAGCTGTTCCCCAACCGCATCCTCTGCGGCAGCGAAACGCACCCGTCCAACATTGACCGCAACTGGGGGCAGGTGACAAGGCTCCCCCACGTGATCGGCGATTTCACATGGACGGGCTGGGATTATCTGGGTGAGGTCGGCATCGGGCGCGTGGTGTACAACAACCAAAACGCCCTGATCCGCATGGAGCACAAGGCCGATTATCCGTGGCTCACGGCGTGGTGCGGCGATATGGACATCACGGGCTTCCGCCGCACGATCTCCTACTATCGGGAAATTGTGTTTGGGCTGCGCAAAGCGCCGTACCTCGCGGTGTTCTCCCCCGCGCATTACGGCGAGGAGGCCACCTACATGCAGTGGAGCTGGTCGGACACGCGCCACGCATGGGACTGGCAGGGCTTTGAGGGCAAGCCGATACAGGTCGAGGTCTACGCGGACGCGGACGAGGTGGAGCTGCTTGTGAACGGTCGCAGTCTGGGCCGAAAGCCGGCGGGACAGGAAAACCGCTTCAAGGCGCTGTTTGACACGGCGTATGAGCCCGGTACGCTGGAGGCCGCGGCATGGAAAGACGGCGTGGAGATTGGCCGCGATACGCTATGTACGCCGTCGGAGGAGAAGCTGCTGTGCGTAACGCCCGAACGGGAGCAGGTCACGCTCTCGGAGCAGGCGCTGATTTACGCCGAGGTTTCCCTGCGCGATGCGGCGGGCGTGCCCGTCAACTGCGACAGCCTTGCCGTGACGCTGCGCGCGGAGGGCGATGCGGAGCTGCTCGCCTTTGGCAGCGCGAAGCCCGACAACACGGAAAGCTGGTTTGCGGGCAGCCAAACCCTGTTCGGCGGGCGCGCGATGGCCATCCTGCGTCCGACGGCGGCGGGAACGGTCGTCCTTCGCGCCGAAGCGGAAGGGTACGAGCCTGCCGTCGCCGAGATATCCGTATCGCGGTAAGGGCAGCGCCGCCCATCGTCCCACACGAACAGCCTGAGCGGAGGGGGGAAGCTATGGAGAGCACACGCTACCTGCTGGAGCGGGTCTACCGCCTGTCCAAAATTCCTTTGCGGTATCTCGACGCGCAAACGGACACCGTTTTGTTCTCGCGGGGCGGTCAAACCGACGCGGACCCGTTCCGGTGCGATCCGTCGCTTGGCGCGCGGCTCGTGGCGCAGGCCGAAAAGCGGGACATTCCCGCCATCGTGTACGAGGACGGCTGCATCGCCTGCGCGGTGTGCCCGGAGGGCGGCGAAACGGACAGATACGTGCTTCTTGGCCCCGTCCTCCTCCAAAGGGACGCGGGCTTTCAGGCTTCCGCCTACCAAAAGCGGCACGGCATCCGCTCGGAGGCCTTTACCCTGCGCGCTTGCTCGCTGGATACGCTGTCCGTCGGCGCGTCGCTGGCGTTCTACGCGATCACGGGCAAAACCGTATCGGAAACGGAGATCGTAGGGCACGTCACCTACAGTGAGGAGGCCTTTGAGCGGCGGACGAGCGAATACCAGAGCTATGTGATGGACGAGGCGGAAAACGATACGCAGCACCACAGCTATCGGGAGGAGCAGGCGTTCTTTCAGGCGATCCTAGAGGGCGACCCGGACGCTGTGCTGGCGCGGGACGACGTATCCCAGCTGGAAAAGGTCGGAAGGCTGGCCCTCAACCATATGAAGCAGTATGAGTACATGGGCGTTTCGCTGATCGCGCTGGCCTCCCGCGCGGCGATTCAGGGCGGCGCGGACGCGGCGACGGTGTATGCCATGTCCGATATGTACGCGCTGCGGCTGGAAAAATGTACGGAAGCGGAGCAGATCGTCACGCTCTGCCGCGAGATCATGTACGGCTTTGCCGTGCGCGTCAAGGAAACGCGAGAGCGCCGCAGGATTGTCTCCTATGTGGAAAAATGCAAGGTCTACATTGAAAACCATCTCACCAAGTACTTCACGCTGGAGGACATCGCCAAGGAGATCAACATCAACCCGTCCTACCTCTCCCGCCGGTTTGCCGAGTCCGAGGGGGTCGGCATCCAGATGTACACACGGCAAAAGCGGCTGGAGGCGGCCGCCAACATGCTCCGCTTTTCGGACGAGGACATTGCGATCATCGCCCAGTACCTGACATTTCCCTCGCAAAGCTATTTTGGGCGCGTGTTCAAGGAGAAATACGGCGTAAGCCCGCACCGGTACAGGCAGATGAAGCAGCTGGCCGACCTGTGAGCGGCAACAGCACAAAGCAAGGACAAAAAGCGCACCGCAAGGATAGCGACGCGCAGCCCGACGGACTACACTAAGGCCAGCGCCGGAACGGCCTACGCTCCGGCAAAAAAGCAAACGAGAAGGAGAATGGATATGAAAAAGCAAGCATTCTGGGTCGTCCTGATTCTTTTCTTGGCGCTTGTCGCCGCATCGGCGTGTGCGCAGGGCAATCTGACGGAGGGCGTATACGTCAACACATTCACCGCAGAGGGCCGGGGCGAATACTACAACTTCTTCCATTTCTACGAGAACGGGCTGTTCTACGCCTCGCAGTACAACGGCGGGCAGTACACCGTCGGTCGTTACGAGATCAAGGATGAGCCCATGGAATACAATCTGGGCGACGACGAAAACCCCGACATGACGACCGCCGACAAAACATTGGTCCTGACCAAGCTGGACGGCTCGGCCTACGCCACGATCGCTTACGATACGCAGCGCGATCAGCTGGGCGACGTCGCCGTGCTGTACAACCTGGAGTTCCAGCACGACCTTGCGCCCGACCCCGATAAATCGCTGGAAAACGGGGTGGCAATTCAAGAATTTGTCATGGCGGACGACGCGTACAGCATGGTCGCGCTCAAGCACAACGGCACCTATGAGGATACCGTGGGCATGCTGCTGGAGGGCACTTGGACGCAGGACGGCAGCGTATACACTCTCACGGACGGAGATTCCGGCAGCAGCTATACCATGACGCTTTCCGAGGACGGCTATACCGCCGAATACGTCGGGCTGGACGGCGAAGCCGTAGCCCTGACCCTCGTGCGCGAGGCGGAGGCGAAGCTGACCTTTACAGGCACAACGGACGCGGCCTACGGCACGATGGACGTGACGCTGACCTGCTACGAGGATTCGACCGCGAAGCTGATCGTCGGCTACTCCGGCGCGGAGCAGTCCATCGACGGCACATGGAGCCTTGCGGATACCTACGATTCTGTCACCGTGAGCGTGAACGGGCAGGAGTATATCGCGCCGATCAATCCCGACGACCATTCCTTCGCGTTTGACATCACGCTTGGCGACGGCGAAAAGGACGTGACGGTCGCCATGAGCAGCGCGGTCAAGGTATCGACGGTGTACAGCTTCCTCGGCGAAAGCAACGCGGCGGTTCACCTCGACCTCTACTCCGACGGCGCGTGCGAGGTGATCTACGACGGGCTTGGCGTTGTAACCGCCGGCACGTGGTCCGCCGATACCTCCGCCGGCCCGCTGCCCGCGTGGACGGTCACGCTGGACAGCACCTTTGAAAATCAGCCCGTGACCGTGGACACGGACTACGCGACAAAGTTCTTCCTGACCTTCAAGGACGCCAGCGGCCAGATGGAGGAGACGCTCGCGCTGAGCTTCGCGGACTATCAGGCGGCGAATCCGTGACCCGCTCCGGGGGACGACAAAAAAGTGGCTTCGGCCACTTTTTTGTTTTGGCAAATGGAGAATCAGGCTCGGCGGCGAGCGGTGGGAGGCTGGCGCTGCCGCGGGCCTATTTGCTCTTTGGAGGGCCCCCCTTGGGGGCATTCGCTCCGATACGGCGGAGCCCCGCGCAGCCCGCAGAGGCGCAGCGGCACGCCCCGGAAGGAACCGTCATTCGCCGGGGCCCTCGGCAATTCCCCGACGCGATAGGGCGCAGCGCCTCCGAGCCGCCTCCGTCACCGCAGGCAGCCCCGCGCAGCCCGGCTGTGCCTGCGGCGGCACGCCCCGGAAGGAAACGTCATACGCCGGGACCTTCGGCAATTCCCCGACGCGATAGGGCGCAGCGCCTCCGAGCCGCCTCCGTCACCGCAGGCAGCCCCGCGCAGCCCGGCTGTGCCTGCGGCGGCACGCCCCGGAAGGAAACGTCATACGCCGGGACCTTCGGCAATTCCCCGACGCGATAGGGCGCAGCGCCTCCGAGCCGCCTCCGTCACCGCAGGCAGCCCCGCGCAGCCCGGCTGTGCCTGCGGCGGCACAAAAGCCCTGAATCAGCTTCGACTCAGGGCTTTTGTGCGGCTGGCTTTTGTGCGGCGGGGCTTTCAGCCCTTCACGGCGCCGGAGATCACGCCCGCCTCCAGATGCTTCTGGAAGAACGGAAACGCAACGAGCACCGGCAGCGTCGCCGCGATGATGACGCAATACTGCACCAGATAGCGGTCGTAGTTGGGATTCGCGTTGAGCAGAATGCCCTCGTTGTCCGCGACGATCTGCTTGATCCATAATTGGAGCGGCCACATGTCGCGGCTGTTGGGCACGTAAATGGAGGCCTCGAACCACGCGTTCCATTTCATAATCAGCGAGTTGAGCAGCACGACGACGGTGACGCCGCCGGTCTGCGGCAGCATGATTTGCAGCATGGTGCGGATATGCCCCGCGCCGTCGAGATGCGCGGCCTCCACGGTGGATTCCGGCACGCTTGCAAAGGCGTTCATCATCATGATGGCGAAGATGCCCGCCGTGCAGCCGGGTATGATCAGCGACCAGCGCGTGCCGATCATGCCGAGGCTCCGAATCACGGTGTAGGTTGGTATCAGGCCGCCGCTGAACATCATGGTGAACATGACGAAGATCGTCAGGTAGGGCTTGAGCCGGGTATCCCTGTACATAACGTATCCACCCAGTATGTTTAGCCCCATGCCCAGCGCGGTTGCCGAAACCACATACAGCAGCGTGTTCCCATAGCCCTGCAAAATGCTGGAATCGCGGAACAGCAGCTTATAGCCCTCCAAATTCAGGTTGCCGATCGGCGCCCACAGCAGCCCCTCGTGCGCCAGCAGCAGCTTGCCGTTGGAGACGGAGGCCATGAGCACATGCCAAAGCGGGATAAAGCAGCAGAACATCACAGCGAACAGCACCAGACCGATCAATATATCGGCAATCAAATCCCCCATCGACTTGGATTCCACCATGCCGTCGCGCTCCCGCGCCTGCTTGCCGTGTAACGATAGGTTCGTCATTCTTGCTTCCTCCTCAGAACAGCGACGTTTTGGTTGCCTTGCGGCTCAGCGCGTTCGATACGAACAGCAGAACCGTCGCAATGACCGATTGGAAAAGGCCCGACGCTGCGGACAGCCCATAGTTGGCCTGACCGCCGAAGGCCATGCGATAGGTGTAGGTATACAGCACGTCGGACACATCGTAGGTGGAGGGCATGTAAAGCAGCAGCACCTTGTCGAAGCCCTGTGCAAACACCAGCCCGACCTTGAGCGTGAACATCATGATGATGGTGGGCTTGATGCTGGGCAGCGTGATGCGCCAGAGCCGCTGCCAGCGGTTCGCGCCGTCGATGGCGCACGCCTCGTAGAGATCGCCGCTGACGTTGGCGATGGAAGCGACGTAGATGATCGCGCCATAGCCCGCGCCCTGCCAAATCTCCATCAGGCAGACGATCACCCAGAACACCGGCATGTTCGCGTTGGCGATCCAGTTTTGCCGTTCGCAGCCCAGCGCTGTCAGCAGGTTGGTCAGCGCGCCCGACGCACCGAGAAATTCCCGCACAAGGTACGTTACCACGACGCTCGCCACAAAGTACGGCATGTAGGATACCGTCTGCACCGAACGCTTGTACAGCTTGGCGGAGCTTTTGACCTCGGAGAGAAGAATCGCCAAAAGAATCGGCGCGATGAAGCCGACCGTGAGGTTCAGCAGCGCGATGGCGCAGGTGTTGCGCATCACCAGCCCGAAGGTTTCGCCCGTGAACAGATCCACAAAGTTCGTCAGCCCAATGAACCTGCTGCCCGCGATGCCCCGCGCCATTTTGTAGTCCTGAAAGGCGATGAGCACGCCGCCCATGGGAACATAGTTGAACACGATGAAATATGCGGCCACGGGCAGAAACAGCAGGTAGAGCTTCCAGTTGCGCTTCATGTCGATACGCCACGGCACGCGCTCCGGCTGGGGCAATCTTTTTGCGTTTGCGGTAGACAAGACGTTGTCCTCCCTTCATCTTTGGGGCTGTCGGAATGATAGCATGATTGTAGCAGGCGGGGCGGGCGCCATCTATCCTGATGGTGACTTTTTTGTTCTTTGCTTTACATCATGGAAACGGCGCAAAAAGCAATACGCAGGACAAATTAGTAAATCGGCGGATAGAACGCGCGCCGTTTCCCTGCT
Organism: uncultured Oscillospiraceae bacterium; assembly: GCA_964408185.1. Taxonomy (GTDB): domain Bacteria; phylum Bacillota; class Clostridia; order Christensenellales; family Aristaeellaceae; genus CAYOYK01. The sequence continues at coordinate 59,670 of CAYOYK010000013.1, forward strand.
ATGCTCTTGCTACCGATCAGAACAAGCGAGGTGATCTCATGCGGGAGGCGTATGTGCTGCTGAACAGCCGGAAAAAAATCGAGGCGTTCGTTCAATGTATCTCACAGCAGGAGGGGCGCTTCGAGCTGGTTTGCGGGCGCCAAGTGATCGACGCAAAATCAATGCTCGGCATCTACACGCTGGATCTGTCCGCGCCGCTCCTGCTGCGCAGCGATCGGGAAACGGACATCGCCCTGCTTCGCCCCTTTATGGTGTAATCCATCAAAACAACGCGGAGGGAAAGAAAATGAACAAATCCAAAAAAACGGTCTGCATGGCTCTGCTGCTGGCGCTCGTCCTGCTGGCGGTATCGGGCTGCGGCGGCTCCGAACCATCGGCGGACAGCGCGGCCAGTGCCGAGAAAACGGAGAGCTTCAGCTGGTGGATTCCCGTCTCTGTGGACAGCTCCTATATGGAGAAGTATCAGGATCATCCCGGCGTACAATATGTGCTGAGCAAGCCCTACGGCGCCAACGGCACGAAGCTGGCGCTGGATTTCGTCGTGCCCGTAACCGGCACGCAGCAGGAGAACTTCAATACCCTGCTGGCGACCGGAGACTACACGGACATCATGAACATGAGCTATTACACGGGCAGCGTCGTTGACCTGTATCAGGACGGCACGATCCTCGACCTGACGGAATACGTGGAGAAATACATGCCCAACTACCTCGCGTACTTGGACGCGAATCCCGACATGAAGCTGACCGCCACGACGCTGGTAGACGGCGAGGCGAAGTATCTGCGCATTTATAATTACCTGACGGTGCCCGATACTTGGGGCGGCTACATGTACCGCCGCGACTGGATTGTGCGCTACGGCAGGAACCCGGCGGATGGCTCGGCCTTTACCGGCGGCTATGCAAAATGGAACGAGGACGGCTCGCCCGATACCAACTCGTGGTCGGACAACGTGGTGTTCCCCAGCGGCGGCGCGTCGCCCGTGTACATCAGCGATTGGGAGTGGATGCTCGCCATCTTTGCGGATGCGATCAGCGATCAGGGCATTGCCGACGGCTATCCGATGAGCCTGTACTATCCGGGCTTCTCGGAGACGGGCGACCTTGTGTGTGCCTTTGGCGGCGGCGGCGCGGGCTGGTACAAGGATCCCGACAACCAGATCGACTTCGGCCCGACGACGGACAGCTTCCGCGTTTATCTGGAATGCATGAACAAATGGTTTGCCAACGGCTGGATTGACAAGGCGTTTATGGAGCATTCCACCGATATGTTCTACGCCATCGACGACGCGAAGGTGCGCCAAGGCAAGGTGGGGCTGTGGTACGGCTCCGAGGCGCAGGAAATGAGCAAGATGGATACCGGCGACGCGTACACATCGGGGCTTGTCGCCTTTGCGGCGCGGCAGCCGATCAACGATCTGTACGGCAGCGACGCGGAAAAGCTGAAAACGCCCTACGCCATGTATCAGCTCGGCAAGGAGGCGACCTCCATCGCCGTAACGGACAAGGCTGCCCAAAAGGATTTGGAGGCGCTGTTCACATTCTTTGACTATATGTATTCCAAGGAGGGCTCCATCCTCTTCACCTTCGGGCTGGACGCGGAGCAGGTGGCCGCGCTTCCGGCGGGCAACCTGTATGAAAAGAACGGCCTGACGGACGGCCTGTACAAGACGATTGATACGGCGGACGGCGTAAAGTACATGGTCGTCTCGATGTCCAGCGACAGCATGCTGGAGGAGGCGCTGCGCCCCACGCGGCTCTTCGCGCTGGACAGCGTCGATTTGCAGGCGCAGGGCGAGGACATCTACTACGATCAATTCAAATATCAGGAATGGCTCGCGTTTGAGAACACCGGCTGGCTGACCAGCTCGTTTACCTCGCAGCTTTCCTCCGAGGACGCGACGGCGTTCTCCAAAACGCAGACGCGAGTGCGCGAGTTTCTCGCCAAGAACGTCCCCGCCTTTATCACAGGCGCGAAGAGCCCGGAAAGCGACGCCGACTGGGAGTCCTTCGTCAAGGCGGTCGGCAAGTACGCGCCCGACAAGAACTGCGCTATTTATCAGAAGTATCTCGACCTGCTGCTCTCCGCGCGGTAACGACCGCTGAAAAGCGGGACGACGCACGTTGAAGCGCCCCGCCTGCAAAGCGAGCTGCGACGGCTTGCCTTGCAGGCGGGGTTTTGCTGTTAAGCATTGGAAGCGCCTGAAGCAGTTGCCGCTATATGAGTTGCTGGATCTCACATTTCCGATCCTTGAAATGGTATTTTTCAAACAACATATTTGAAATGATGATTGGCTTGTTTTCTGCAAAGTTTTGGTATAGCGTATCGATCAAAGCGTCGGCTGAGAGAAAGCCGGATTGAATACACCGATAATCGCCCTCAGGGATCTCCATGATTTGACGATGGGACAACGCTTTCTCGGCGATCTCAAAGAACAGGCGGCAGGAGACCGCTTCGCAGCCGCTGAGCCGAAGCATGATGCCAGCCGGAAAGACAGGCGTTGCTTCGGCGTTTTGGGCGGCTTGGAACAGATTGGTGGATTCGATTTGTATTTGCTTCATGTCAGACAATTTACCGATATATTCCGCGCAAAAGAAACGGCGCTTGGGGATTGCTCTTATGTATCGCCCTGTTCGATCGGAAAACTCATTACAGAGCTCCGTATAGCGAATAGCATACTCGATTTTATCAAGCCCCGCTTGCAGCTTGTGGATTTGCTTCTGTGCAAGAGCCTTTCCGCGTTCCAACATTTTTTGGCTCTGCAAAACGCCGTTTGCGTCTATATACTGTATCAATTCCTTGAGCGGGATTCCCAAATCAACGCATAGCATAATGGTATCCAACGCAGGAAGCTGCTCCGCCTCGTAATAGCGGTATTTTGTTTCGGGGTCTACTTTTGCGGGCCTCAGCAGACCGATCCTTTCATAATAGCGCAAGGAGTTGATGTTGATATTTCTGAGAGCGGCAAACTCGCTGATTGTAAAAAAATTCTTTTTCATTCAAGGATCACCCTCCTATTGACTCTGTTATGATAACAGGGTTGTTTTCGGTAAAATAGGAACCGTGCAAAAGGGCGCGGAAAAGTGAGCACCCGG
>CAYOYK010000014.1:0-57477 GCA_964408185.1 uncultured Oscillospiraceae bacterium
CTCACGTTTGAGGAGAACATCGCCGTAACCAAAAAGGTTGTGGAGTACGCCCACGGCCAGAAGAATTACGTCACCGTCGAGGCCGAGCTGGGCCGTCTGGCGGGCGTGGAGGACGATGTGAAGGTCAAGGCCGAGGACAGCAGCTACACCCAGCCTGACGAGGTGGAGGAGTTTGTCACCAGGACCGGCTGCGACAGCCTGGCCATTGCCATCGGCACCAGCCACGGCGCGTTCAAGTTCAAGGGCGAGCCCAAGCTCCGCTTTGATATTTTGGAGGAGGTCGCCCGTCGTCTGCCCGGCTTCCCCATTGTTCTGCACGGCGCGAGCAGCGTCATTCCCGAATATGTGGATATGATCAACAAGTACGGCGGCAACATGCCCGGCGCGCAGGGCGTGCCCGAAGCGATGCTACGTCAGGCCGCGAGCATGGCGGTTTGCAAGATCAATATCGACAGCGACCTGCGCCTTGCCTTCACGGGCGAGATCCGCAAGCACTTTGCGGAGCATCCCGATCATTTTGACCCCCGCCAGTACCTTACCGACGCGCGCAACGGCATCCGCGAGATGGTTCGCCATAAGATCGTGGACGTGCTGGGCTGCAACGGCAAAGCCTGATTTACCCTGTCAAACAAGGGAGCTTGTCCATAACGGACAGGCTCCTCTTTTACTTACGCCTTGATCGCCTTTGGCTTTCTTCGCGCCAGCAGAATCCATTGCAGAATCAGTTCGACGGCAAACGCGGTGGTCATCAGCAAATAGGGCAGGTACCACAGCGCCGAGCACTGCGTGCTATGGACGTAGGTATGCGGCTTGGCCAGCACAAACCATGACAAAGGAGCCAGCACGGACAGCGCGGCCGCGCCCAGCAGCGCCCGGAGGCGAGAGGCGGCCTCCTTGGGCAGATGACGCAGCGTCGCAAGCCCGGCGGCGGCAAAGGCCGAAAAGGCGAGGCTCAAGCCCAGCGCGGTGATCGGGACGCCGCCAAGCCACAGGAGCGGGTTGGTCAGCATCAGCCAGACCGTTTGCCATACGCTTGCCTGCGCGGCGGTCAAAGCGCTGCCGGTAGTGATTTCGGTGACGGCGCCGCCTACGCGCACGCTGATGCGCTCCATAAACACCTGCCACGCCTCGGCCCAATCTCCGGTTACGCCGTGGATATGCACGACGCGCATTCCGCACGCGATTGCAAACGCGGCCAGCGCACCCAGCACCGGGAACCAAACCTCGGCCAGCATTTGCCGCAAGGGGGCACGCGACGCAAAGCGCGCGTAGCACCACGGGATCATCATGGCCACCATTACGGTGGAAACGAACTCGTTATAGACGTACAGCTTGAGCAGACACGCGCCAAAAGCGACCGCAAAGCACCACAGCCGCGAGCGCTTGCCGACAAACGCCTTGGATTGCGTCAGCAGCGCCATGGCGGCCATGGGCAAAAAGAGCGACCAGCCCGCCCAGTATAGGTTCATGCCATAGCCCTGCAAGCTGGGGGAGAGCAGCGCGCATTGCAGACCGACCGCGACGGCGGCCGGAAGGCTGGCCGCGCGGGACAGCCACCACAGCACCCCGGTCAGCGCCGCCGCGTACAGCAGCGCGTTGAGCGAATACAGGAGCTGGATCAGGCGGCGAGGACTGATGGGCAGCGCTTGCGCCAGCAGCGAGTAGACCTTGCTGTGCAGCCCAAGCTGCGAGCAATACTCCACAAACGCGTCCTCCGGCAGACTGCCGTTCGACTCAAAAACCTCCGTCACATAGCCGTCCGGGCAGCTCTCCGTGTGCAGCGCGCCCACAAACTGCATCCAGTTGCCCTTCTCCGCACCCGGATAGAGCTTATCGTGCAGCATGTCGCTGATGACCAGCTCGTTGGAGAATGTATCCATGGTGTAGTTGGTTTTGCTTGTCAGTCCAAAGCGCGCGGAGAGGAACAGCAGCACAAACAGCGCCGCGAACACCGCGACGCGCAGCCATCGGCGCGTATCAGGCATTGTACTTCCCCCTTGCATTGGCGAGCAGGATGCGCAGCAGGTCGCGGTTGCCCTTCCATGGGCTGATCTTGGTCGGCGCCTTTTCACCCTTGGGATACGCTCTTGTCACGGGAACCTCGCACGCGCGGAGGCCCAGCTGTGTCGCGCGCACGGACAGGTACGCTAGCAGCTCGTACCCGGCAAACACATCCCGGAAGGGCTGCACGCGCGGGTGGGTCAGGTACCTGCGCGAGTAAGCCCGGTAGGCGTTGGTGGTATCGGTAAAATGGTGATGTGCCGTCAGGCTGATGATCGGGGCGTGCAGCAGACGCACGCTCAAATAGCGCAGGGCGGGCGTGTTGATAGCCCTTCCGCCCTTGACAAATCGGCTGCCCTGCACCAGGTCGCAGCCTTCGTCCAGCTTGGCGATCAGGCGCGGAACATCCTGTATGGAATCCTTGTCATTGCCGTCAATGGTCAGGCAGCCGTCATAGCCGCGCTCCAGCGCCCACCACAGGCCCATGCGAAGCTGCGCGCCCTGTTTGCCGGGGCCGCGCTTGGTGAGCAAAGTGTTTACGCCCAGCGCTTGGAGCCGCCCCGGCTCCATGGAGCCATCCGTGGAGCCTCCGTCGCACAGCAGAATATCCGTCTGCCGATCGACACCCGCCGCCTGCGCGCGCGCCAGCTCGCGCAGGATCCGCTCGCCCTCGTTGATGATGGGGATGAGCAGGCAGTACTTGGTTTGCTTGGGAGCAAACGCATCCGCCGTAAAATCCGGCACGCCGGATAAGCCGTTGTAATCCATGCGACCTCCTCAGCCCAGCACCAGCAGCACCGCGCCCAATATGATGCAGCCCGTGCCGATCCATTGCTTCGGCTTGATTTCCTCGCCCAACAGCCAACGGCTGAGCAGCATGGTCCAAACGTAGGTGATGCTCGTCAGCGGCAGGGCAACGGTGTAATCCAGATATTTCAGCACATACACGTTCATCAGGGCGGCCAGCACGTACAGCAGCGTGCCCGCGTAGAGCCACTTGTTGGTCAGCAGGGCCTTGAGGCTGTCGCCGCCGGACGCGCGCTTGAACAGGTATCCGGCGTAGGAGCCGATCATCGTCATGGGCAGCACCAGAATCCAAGCGAGCGTCATTTTTCGCTGCCCCCAATCAATATCACGCCAAGCGTGACCACACAGACGCCGACAATCCGTAGGGGCGTGAGAGCCTCGTGCAGCCACAGCACGCCCAGCACGGCGCTGAGCGCGTAGTTGGCCGCCAGCATCGGCTGCAATACGCTTAGCTTGCCAAAGCGGTACGCAATCAGCATCAGCACGGCGCCAAAGCCGTATACCGCAAAGCCCGCGATCATCACCCAAAAGCCCTGCTCTGACGAGAGCTTCCACAGCAGCTGACCAAAGCATGCGCACACGGCGGACAGGAGCATCAGCGGGATGCCGGGATTGATACGCTTTGCGTTCATCCGTTCACCTTCTCAATGGAGGAAATGGTGTAGGTCTGCTTGCGGAACAGAAGCCCCACCACGATCGACAGGTACTTGAGCACCATGGTCAATATGGCAAACACGCCAAAGAACCCGCCGGAGAGCAGCAGCATGGTCGTCGTCCAGCCGGATACGGGCGTGCCCAGCAAAAACACTACCAGCGTATAAACGCCTGCGAACAGCGTCACGCCTGCCATGACCATGCACAGGATCGCCGCAAAGCGATAGGCCACGTTGGTAAACAGCATCAGCGCGTCGATGGCGGTATCCCGGCGGATGCTTTCGATCTGCCGATCCTTGCGCTCCATCGGTTTGTCTACGGGCGCGTACAGCAGCGTATCGCAGTTCAGGCCGCTGGCGGCGTAGGCCACCTTGCGGTAGGGCACCTGCGCGCTCTGCGCGGCGACGCGGTTGATCAGCCGGCGGCTGATAATGCGGAAGCGCTCCGTCCGGAAGGCGTAGTCCCCGTGGTACGCCCGGTTGAACACGCGGTAGAACAAGCGGGAGCTGCGCCGCGTGCGGCCCTGCGGCGCGGCGGCGACCATATCATAGCCTTCCATGGCGCGGCGGTACACGCGCAAAATCCAATCCGGGTCATAGTCCGCGAGCACGCTGTCAAACTCAAACACAAAATCGCCGATGGAAAAGCCCACGCCCGCGCGCATGGCGATCTCCACACCCTGCGGCGCGCTGAGCCGAATCAGCGTCAGCTCGCATTCCGTCAGGTCTGCGGCGACAAGCCGAACAGCCTCGCAGGTCGCGTCGTCGCTGTGATCGTCCACGCAGAGAATCTCGACATGGGTAAAGCTTTGGCTGAGCGTCTGCTCCAGCATTCGCAAAAAGCCGGTTACGCGGGTCGAATCGTTGTGCAGATAGACCACGGCGGAGACAAATTGCTGTGCGCGTTCCATTACAGTACCTCCTCCAAGTCATATACGGTGTTGATTTTGCCGCTCAGCACGCTGAGCACGGTCGGCTCGTGGCAGGCCTCCCGGATCACGGTGGGGCGGGAGTCGTCCAGCTCCGAGGCGCGCAGGATCGGCTTCATGGAATACAGCGAGCGCTGATAGGCAAAGCCGTAGTCCTCGTTCATGTATTTGCGGGCCAGATGGCTCATGTAGGGCCATGCGCTCCGGGGCTTGGCCGGGCAGTCATCGCAGTTGGCAAGCTGCGCGGGCGAGCATCGTCCGCCGCTGCGCTGCTGGCAGGGGAAGGCGGGCAGCGGGTCGTAGCAGGTCTCGTGCGGGGTGAAGGCCACGGCTGTGAGCGAATGCATCCCGGTCTTGCCAAACGGCATAATGGAAAAAAACGGGCCGTCCATCACCGTAAGGCCAACGCCCTGCAACGGGCCGCTAACGCTGCACAGGATGATCTCGCACAGCTCATACTTGATAGGGAACAGCCGACCGTCGGCCAGCTCCGGCGTATTGCCGTACAGGCTGCTGAGCACCTGATTGCAGGACGCGTAGGTCGCGTTGAGCAGAAAGCCCGTCGTCATCGCATCGCCGGTATCCAGCTCGACGCGAACCTCCGCGCCGTCCCGGAGAACGCGCTCGGTACGCGCTCCGTACCGCAGCGTAACAGAGGGAAGGGCGGAAATCTCATCCAGCAAAGCGTCCCGTAATATCGCCGCGTCGTAGGTATACTCCTGCGTCAGGAACGCGCCGTCGCACAGCCCTTTGTGGAAATACTTCTCCGGGTCCACACGCTCGCAGCGGATATCCGCCGCGCGGCAAAAATCCATAAACTGGGCCGCGCCCGTCCACGAGTATTCCGCCGAGGTGGCGTACACCTGCTCAAACTCCGTATGCACGCAAAAGCCGAATTCCTCCATAAAGCGGTGGAAATACCCGGCGCTTTTCTTGGCTGTGGACAGGCTGCGCGGATAGTGGTAGCCCATGTGAACGCGTGCCTGATTGATATACGTCGCCCGCCGGAAGGGCCCCTCGTCCCGCTCCAGCACCAGCACGCGCTCGCCGCGCCGCCCGCAGAGACGGGCTGCGTACAGGCCGTACAGGCCCGCGCCGAGGATGATCTTGTCGTATTGCATGGCTTCCTCCTATGGCCGATAGGCTTCCGGCAGCGGCAGCAGGCTGATCCCCTCGGTCTGCTCCAGCGTAAACACGGTAAGCTCCTGCGGATACTGTGTAAACGTAACGCTTCCGTGGCCCGCTTCGTCAATGTAAACGGGAATGTAGGCGCTTTGCGATTCGCCGCCCGGCAGCGCGTGCGTGGGTACCGCCTGCATGTCGGCGCTTGCGGCAGCCGCCGGTATGTACGTGCTCCATGCGTCGCTGATATCCACCTGCGAGCCGAAGTACCGCCACTTGGCGCTTGCGGACACAGGCAGCACCGAGTAGACGATGCGCACGTCCATCACGCGGGGCTCGCCGGGAACGGTCTGCACCGTCAGCGCGCAGCCGTCGAAGGCGAAGGACGTTTCCTCCTGCGGCACGGCGACGGCCCGTGAGGCGGCGCAGGGCTGCCAAGCGTAAAGGTAGTCCCAGTTGAGGCTCTCCGTCGGCTCGTAATCGGCAAGCAGCTCGCGGTAGAAGTACCAGTAGCTTCGCATGGCCCACAACTCCCAAAGGTTGCTGGCGGGGTTCTGGGTGTAGACGTGAGCGGGGGCTGTCTCGTGGAATATGCGCAGGTACTCATCCTGCATGTCCTTGCCCATGACGTGGATGATGTAGTCCGTGCCTGTGGGCTGGAACACCTGCGCGCGATCCTCCGCGGCTGTGGCGTAGGTAGAAAACATGCCTCCTTCGCTTGGATAGCTGCTGGCATGCGCATAGAGATATCCATTATACCCCGCCGTGCGATAGGTGTCCAATGATTTGGCGCAGGCGGATCCTGTGGAGACAAGCACGATCAGCGCCGCTGCACAAACTCCCGCGCGGGGCAACCATGCGGGCGTGCCGCCCCTGCGGCGGAGCAGCCAGCCCGCGAGCTTGAATAGCCAAATCACGGCCAAAATCAGCACGGCAAAGTCGATCAGCGGCTGACCGCCAAGCGACACCGTAACGGAGCTGAGCTGGTTAATCAGCCTGCACAGGATCAACGAAAACGCCAGCACCGCCGCGCAGTATTCGCCCGCCTGTTTGCGAAAACGCGCATGACGGCGCGCACGCAGGCTCGCAAAGAAGCCGTAGCCCAGCAGCAGCCAGAAGGAGAGCGTCTGCGAGGCGAGAAGACGCAGGATATCGTCAATGGAGTAGGCCTTTTCGGGGCCGCTTAAAAATCGCCAGCGCTGCTCTCCGGCGCAGCTGCCAAACATGCTGTTGTACTGAAACCACTCAACCAAGCCCCCTCCCGTGAGCACAAAAGCCCACAGGGCCTCAAACAGGGCGGTACAGGCCAGCAGCACAAGCAGCTCCAGCCAGAATTGCTTTTTGAGGCGTACCCTCATCAGGAAAAAGGCCGCGAGCATGGCAAGCATTGCAGCCATGCCGCCGTCGTTGCACCATACGCGGGCAAACCCAGCCAGACAGCCCAACACGACGGGCAGGGCATAAGGCCGCATCCGCCGCTTTGTTTTTGGCTCCGGCAGGCGACACAGCAGAAACAGCGGCATGCACAGCAGCACAGGCAGCAGCGCACGCACCTGACGCAGGGAGTTGCTGACAAGAAAGTAATCGGATATTCCCAGCTCCTTCAGCACGGGCAGTCCGCCCCAAAACAGCGCGCTCATCGTCAGCAAGCCCGTGCAAAGGGCCAGCGCCCAGCGCGCGATGCGCGGGCTGCCGGTTTCGCAGCGAACAAGCATCCACACGCTGAGACAGCACATGGCAAACGTCAGCGCGTGCGTTGCGATTTTGCTGTCCATGAGCGTGTTGCCCAAGGGTAAAGTGACCAGCCATGACAGCCAGCTTACGCCAGCGCCTAAATAGGCCGTAAAATCACGAAAGGGCGCCTGACCGGCCCAGATCCGGCGGATGGCGTTGTAGTTCTGATAATCGCCGTTCGTCGGCACAAAGGTGTAGTTTTTGTAGAACTGAAAGCCGATGGCGAAGCAGCATATCGCAAAGCAAGCCCATGGCACGACCGCGAGCAAACGCTTTTGTAATACCGCTGCCTTCATTGCGCTCAGTCCTCCTGTGCTTTGCTTGCGGAGAAAACGCTCCGCAGGTATTGCAGGCATTTGTCCAGCGGCTCGACGGACGCGCCCGCGCCCATCTCCAGACTGACGTATCCGTCATACCCGACCTCGCGCAGCAGCGCGGCCAGCTTGCCGTGGAAGGGGCGTTCGGGCACGGGCGGCAGGCCCAGCTCGCTCAGGTGAACGTGGTGGATGAGCGCCGCGTTCTCCCGCAGCAGCGCGGTCGGCGTGTCCTCCCCAACGCAGGTGCCAATATCCAAGTTGAGCATAAATCCCGCGCTGTCCACCTGCCGAATCAGCGCCGCGGCCTGCTCGGTCGTGTTGATGTAATTGGTGTGGTAGACCGGGGGATTGGGCTCCATGGCCACCACCACGCCGCGCGCGGCGGCATACTCGCCCAGCGCGCGGAAGAACTCTGCGCCAATCGCGGGATTGGCTCCCTCCGGCAACGCGCGGTTGCGCGGGCAGCCAAAGACCATGTTGGGACATCCGATCGCCGCCGCCCAATCAATCGCCCGGCGCGTGTAGTCCAGCAGCGCGGCGCGTTCGCTTTCCGGGCCGAAAAGCCGCTCGGTACGGCCGTACCAGATGCTTTGCATGCTGCTCACGCGCAGGCCGTACCGCTCGTACAGGCGCGCAAAGTACGCGGCAGCCTCGCTTGCGCGGTCATACGGGTTTTCGGGGAAAAGCCGCGTAGGGGCGATTTCCAGCCCCGCAAAGCCCAGCTGACGCAAACGCGCGTACATGGCCTCGTCCTGCTCGGCGCGCCAGCCGATGTTGCTGGCGGAGAGCCTCATACGTCCGCCTCCCATGCCTGCCGCTGCGCGCGCACAAAGGCGACGATATCCGCCAGCAGCGCGTCCCGCTGCAACAGGTAGCCCTCATGGCCGCCAAAGTCCGCCGCGTACCGCGTGCGGTAGTCGTACCGCGCGGGCGGCGCGCTTAGCGTGTTGACAAACGGCTTGCCCGTTACCGCCAGATGGATCTCCGCCGCCGAGAGCGGCTCGGTGGCCAGATTGACCAGCGGCAGCTCGCGCTCCAGCGCGGTCTGCACGTCGCTCCAAAGGCGCGCAAGCGGATAAAACTGATAGACCGAGCGGCTGTCCGTAAACCGCAGCGCCGTGAAGTCCAGCGCCTCAAAGCGTGCGCGCAGCGAGGCGAGGCTTGCCTTGTCCGCATCGCTGCGCAGACGGTAAAAGCCGTTGTCCAGCCGCTCGTAGGCGTTGCGCAAGGTAGGCTCCCGTGCGGCCAGCTCGTCAAATTTATCCTCACGGAGCATTTGCGGCACCAGCCGAATGAGATCAAACAGAAAGTTTTTTTTGATCCCCTCGCCGTAGAGGCCGGGCAGGCGCAGCACGGTCGCCTCCGGATATTCCGCGCGCACAAGGGTCTCCAGCAGCAGTCGATCGCGGCCATAGGGCGCGAGCTCGGCTTCGTTGATCGGGCTATGCTCGTCCACGCCTATGGGAGACGGGTATACGTCGATGGTGGAAATAAGCGCCAAACGCTTGGGCGCAATGCGCAGGATGTTCTCAAAGGCTTGCCGAATATGAGCCTCGTCGGCTTCCGGCTGCTGGTTGGCAAGATACTTTTCGGCGCGAACACCGGCGTATACCAGCAAATCAGGCTTTGCGCCATATGCCGCGGCGATATCGGACGAATGAAAGGCCGCGTCAAACGCGCCGCTTCGAAGCAGGTTTCCGCCTACGAACCCGGTGCCGCCAACCAAAAAGCGCATAGCCCGTCCTCCTCTGTACCGCCCGAAAGGCGAAAAAAAAGACTTCCCGTGCCTGTATTATAGCATGCGGCGGGAAGCGGTGTCAATTGAAGCGGCCTTTTGCGGTCAAGCCTGCGCGGCCGCATCGGCCGACGTCTCGGCGGGCAGCTCGGACGTGCAATGGGGGCAGCGGGTCGCACCCTCGTCCACCGGCTGCTTGCAGAAGGGGCAGAGGCGCGGCGCGGGAGCAGCCTTATGCGGCATCAGCTTGCTCATCAGTTTGACCACCATAAACACGCAGACCGCCATGAGGAAGAAGTTGATGACCGATTGCAAAAACGCGCCGTAGTTCAGCGTGGCCGCGCCGACCGCCTTGGCCGCGTCCAGCGAGGCATAGGCTTTTCCGTCCAGCGCGAGGAACAGCCCGGAGATGTCCAGCCCGCCGAGCACCAGCCCGATGATCGGCATAAACAGATCGTTGACCAGCGAGGTGACGATGCTGCCGAACGCGCCGCCGATCATCACACCGACGGCCAGATCAAGGATGTTTCCCTTAGAGCAGAACGCCTTGAATTCCTTGAACAGTTTGACCATTTTTTACTGCCTCCTTTGTAACTGCTGCCAATGTGCTCACTTCTTGGGCGATGCTTCCGCCGCGGCCGCATCCTCCGGCGGCGCTTCCGTCGGCTTGTACAGCGTATTGACGAGCGATACGATCAGGTGGACGACCGCGAACGCGCCCCCGCATACGATCAGAGCGGGAGACTGCATCCATACCCCGGTCAGGATAAACACCGCGCAGGGAAGCAGCGTGAGCGGCAGCGTCGTCCACAGGCATGCGCCCTTGCGCGCGAACAGGAGCCAGCAGGCCCAATAGAGCGCGATCAAGGAGCCGACCCACCAGAACCAGCGCAGTCTGTCCGCGTCGTTTGCAAACCCGACGTCCGCAAAGTCAAAGCGGACGACCATCAGCGCCATACAGCCAAAGCGGAGGATGGTTTCCAGCACGATCAAATGCGTGGAGCAATGCTCCTGCGTATCGTGAGGTTTTGCGGAGTAGATTGCGTTTGGCAGCAGCAGGCACAGCATCGCGCCCACGCCGTAAAAATTAAACCAGTCCATAGGCACCTCGTTCCCCGACGCGCTTTGCGTCAAATCCCAGCCAGTATACCAAGCCGACGCGGCCTCGTCAAGACCGGGAGCGGGTTGCTTTTCCCACGCGTTTCCTGTATGATGGCACAAGCTATGCGCGGCCTGCCGCGCCGGAAGGAAGCACCGCCATGCAGCATCGCACGAAATACCTCGTTAGCCTGTATGTGTTTTACTTGGTTTACTTTGCCACCAACTGCTTTGGCAATTACTATGGCTTGTACCTTGGCGAGCAGAGGATGACCGACGGGCAGATCGGGCTGATACTCAACGGCACCGTTTTGCTGGGCATGCTGCTCCAGCCGCTGTGGGGGATGATGGCCGACCGCTCGCGCCGCAAGCGCAATGTGCTGGCGCTGTTCTGCGCGCTGGCGGGTGTGGTTTCCATGCTGATGGACAGCGTGTCCGGGTTTATGCCGTTTTTATTGCTGATTCTGGCAATCAACACGCTGCTGCTGCCCGCGTCGCCCGTGCTTTCCTCGCTGTCGATGGAGTACGCCGCGGAGAACGGCCATCGCTTCGGCCCTCTGCGCATGATGGGCACCATCGGCTATATGCTGGGTGCGGCGATGCTGGGCTGGGTGATGACGGACACGTACCGCGGGATGTTCCGGATTTCCGGCGCGCTGTTGCTTGCCTGCGCGGGGCTTGCGCTGCTGCTGCCCCCTGTGGCCGGTCGCCAGCGCGCGGAAAAGCGCCTGTCGCCTTTTTTGATTCTCAGGGACCGCCGCATATGCCTGATGCTTCTGTTCACCACGCTTTGCGCGATTACCAACACGTTTTACTGCACGTTCTTCACAAAGTATCTCGGCGCGGATCTGCAGCTTGATCCCGGCACGGTCAGCCTGATCATCGTACTGAGCACGGTGCTGGAGGTGCCCTTCCTCTTTATTGCCGATCGCCTGATGAAAAAGCTCTCGGTTTGGATTTGGATTCTCATTGGGCTTGGGCTCAACGGCTTGCGCTGGCTGTGGCTGGGACAGGCGACCACGCTGCCGATGATCCTCGTGTGTCAGATCCCCAGCGTGCTGGCGATGGCCTGCTCGGAGTATTTCCCGATGGTGTATATCAACAGCCGCGCCGCGCCGGAGCTAAAAAGCTCCGCGCAGACGATGGTCTCGCTGCTGAGCGGCGGCACAAGCCGCGTAGTGGGTGGCCTGCTGGGCGGTCTGCTGGCAGACCAATGGCGCATCGCGGGCGGGTTTATCGTGTGCGGCGCGCTGCTTCTGGTTGCGTTTGCGGCGGCGCTTGTGCCCTGCATCCGCATGGCGCGCGTGGAGCGCGCGGAACAGCGGGAGGCATTGCCGCAAAGCGGAACCAATTAATCCATGCCCGGTCAACGCGCCGACTCGGCGCGCAATGTGTACAATTCGCTCAAATTGTGGTATCATAGAAACCGTTATGTCGTCTATTCGCCGTCACAAAGGAGTGTGTCCGGTTGCAAACCAAGCCCAATACCGCCAGCAATCCCAAGACGATGCTGGTGCTCATGTCCCTAAGCACGCTATATGCGTATATGTACTGCATGCTGGCCAGCGGCGCGTTTTCGCTGCTGCCTGTTTTTGGCGGCGCGCTGTTTATGTGCGGACAGATTACGTTGACGTATTTTCACGTGTTCACGGGCGCGAACCGCTGCTTCCTCAGCAAGGCGCAGCGCGTCATCGGCACGGTGCTGCTGGTTGTAATGCTTCTGTGCTGCCTGCTGCTGCTCACGCTCAACCCCATTCAGCTGGAAAACGGCGCGGTCTGGTGCCTGTTTGCCATCGCCGGGTTTCTCAACGTGCGCAACGCGGGCGCTCGCAAGCTGGTGCGGCGCGTCATGCGCGGCCGCATACGCAAGCCGGCGTTTGTGTTTTGGATGGCGATGCTGCAGCTCGTGCCTATCGGCGCGGTGGCGGCCATGCTGTTTTATAACCTGCACAATGATTCTGCATGGCAGATGTTCTGGGGCTTTGTGCTCAGCGGCGTGATCGAGACCTATTCGCTCTGGCGCGAGCGCAAGCTGTTTGCATCCGACGAACGCGATCAGGCCGTAGACTCGGAGACGGCGCGAAGCGTCAGCCGGGAGCTGAAAAACGTAAGCGCCTATGGCGCGTATCAACGCATGAATCTCTTGATTCTGGTTGCGCTTCAGGTCACGCTGGTGCTTACCTACTCGCTGATCGGTCTTACATCGAGCGAGCTGTTGACCTGCCTGATTCTTACCTGCGGCGCGACCGTGCTGATGCGCGAGGTGACGGACTACGTGTTGCAAAGGCTCAAGTCCCGTCCCGCCGTGACGCAGATGCTGATAATCGGGCTGTTCCTGTGGGTATACGGGCTGTACCTGCTCTATCGGCAGATGCAGGACAACACGGCCGGGCTGGTAATCAGCTACATCGGGCTGGGCGTGTGTACCAGCGGACTGAGCATCGCGGTTAGCTGCTTGGCAGAGCTGGAGCGCAAGATGGTGGAGGTTGCCCAGTTTACGCTCAAGGAGCACATGGAGGGCTACGGTCGCCTGCGCGCCGTATCCACCGAGCTTGCCATCGTTGTGGGGCAGATGCTCGCGCTGCTGCTGCTTGCGCTGCTTTGCGTGACGCAGGGCCTCTACGGCAGCCATGATCTGGGCGAGCTGCTTACGGGCGTTCGGCCCCTGCTGGTGCTGCCCGCGCTGCTGCTGGTGCTGGCCAGCATCATCAGCGCGCTGCATTTTCCGCTGAACAGCCGCTACTTTGATAAGCTCAACCGCTTTTTGGGCTTGGAGCAGGATAACACCGCGCTCAAGCGGCAGCTGGACGACGTGGTGGTGCATCGCCATAAGAACCGCTTCGGCGTAAAGCTCATTATCTTCCTGCTCCGTCCGTTCTACTACCATAAGGTGCTGGGCCGGGAGAACCTTGCCGGCTATCGGGACGGCGATATGATTCTGGTCAGCAACCATGGCGAGCTTTACGGGCCGATCGTGTGCAACCTGTATCTGCCCATCAGCTTTCGGCCGTGGACAATCAGCGAGCTGCTGGACGCGGAGAACATGGCCCAGTATACCTACGACGGCATGGCGGTGCGACAGAAATGGTGCCCCGATTTTCTCAAGATGCCGCTGACCAAGCTGGGCTGCAACTTTTTACTGTGGATCCTCAAATCGCTTGAGGCGATCCCGGTCTATCGCAAGCATCCGCACGAGCTCATGAAGACATTCCGCCTGACGGTGGAGGCCATGCAGGCGGGGGATAACATTTTGCTCTTCCCGGAGGACGGCGAGGATCACGCCCCGCACGAGCGCGGCTACGTGCTGGAGGGGATCGGCAAGCTGTACACCGGCTTTGCGATGATCGCGCCGGCCTATTACGCCAAAACAAAGCGGCGCGCGGTGTTTATCCCCGTTTACGCGAGCAAGGCCCTGCGCACGCTCACGCTGGGCAAGGGCATCGTGTACAACCCGGATGCGCCCGCCACGGACGAGAAGCTCCGTTTGGTCAACGAGCTGAGAGGCTCTATCACCGCCATGTACGAGGCGGAGGAAACCGAGCTGACGCGCCGCGCGGAAGAGGCGGAGAAGAAGCGTCAAAAACAAAAGAAGCAAAAACAAAAAAAGGACAATTAACGCTCCGCGCTTGCAAACCATCCGTCGGCATGCTATAATACGCGTGGCGATGACGAAGTACAACGCCCGCGTCTTGGCAGCCCCAGAGAGGATGGCGGCGCTTGCGCCTGCTGTGAGCCGTCCGGCCCGCCTGCGGGAAATTCACTTACGAGCTATTCCCTTGAAAGCAGTAGAGGGAGTCGGGTTGCCTCCGTGATCGGGCGCAAGCGTTTCGGCGATTCGTCGCCCGAACGGAAGTTGGGTGGTACCACGCGGCTATATAAGCCTCCGTCCCATGCGTACGCAGGGAACGGAGGCTTTTTTCATAACCAAAAGGAGGAGTCATTATGGGCATCATTGAGAACTTGGAAGCGATCCGCAGGCAGGCCGAGGCGGAAATGAGCGAGCTGGATAAGGCCGCGGCGCTGGAAGCCTTCCGCGTACATGCGCTGGGCAAAAAGAGCGAGCTGATGGGGCTGCTGCGAATGCTGGGCACGCTCAGCCCGGAGGAGCGGCCCGTCATGGGCGCGCAGATCAACGCGGCGCGCACCCAGCTGGAGGAGCTGCTCAACCGCAAGCTGGAGCTCATCAAGCAGCGCGATCAGGAGCTGGCCCTCAAGCTGGAAACCATCGATGTGACCGAGCCCCGCGCGCTGCCCCCCGTCGGCAGCGCCCACCCCGTGACGCTGGCCATGAACGAGGTGATCGATTGCTTCACCGGCATGGGCTTCGAGGTGGTGGAGGGCCCGGAGGTGGAGCTGGATCACTACAACTTTGAGCTGATGAACATTCCCAAGAACCATCCCGCGCGCGACGCGCAGGATACATTCTACGTGGACGACAACGTGGTGCTGCGCACGCACACCAGCCCCATGCAGGCCCGTGCGATGCTGACGCGCAAGCCGCCCATCCGCATCATCTGTCCGGGCGTGGTCTATCGCGCCGACGAGGTGGACGCGACGCACTCGCCCGTGTTCCACCAAATGGAGGGCCTCGTTGTCGATAAGGACGTCACAATGGCCGATCTGCGCGGGACGCTGGACGCGTTTGCCAAGCGCCTGTACGGGCCGGGCACCGCTACGCGGTTCCGTCCGAGCTTCTTTCCGTTCACGGAGCCCAGCGCGGAGGTCGATCTGACCTGCGTCAACTGCCACGGAAAGGGCTGCCGCATCTGCAAGGGCACCGGCTGGATCGAGGTGCTGGGCAGCGGCATGGTGAACCCCAAGGTGCTGGAGATGTGCGGCATCGACAGCAGCGTGTACAGCGGCTTCGCGTTTGGCATCGGCTTGGAGCGCATCGCCATGCAGCGCTACGGCATCAAGGACATGCGCCTGCTTTACGAGGGCGACGCGCGGCTGTTCTCGCAGCTGCGCTGAGGAAGGGGAGAGACGAAATATGAAGCTTTCAATGAACATGCTCAAGCAGTATACCCGGATTGACGTAACCCCCGCCGAATACGAGAGCCGCATGGTCATGAGCGGCACCGCCGTCGAGGGCGTGGAGGATATGGGCGCCGAGCTGGAAAACGTGGTGGTCGGGCGCGTGCTCAGCGTCGCGCCCGTGGAGGGCAGCGACCACCTGCACGTTTGCATGGTTGACGTGGGGGAGGACGCCCCGCTGCAAATTGTCTGCGGCGCGCCAAACGTCGCCGAGGGCGCGCTGGTGCCCGTCGCCAAGGCCGGGGCGCGCCTGCCGGGCGGCGTACACATCAAAAAAGGGAAGATGCGCGGCGTGGAGAGCTGCGGGATGCTCTGCGCCTCCACCGAGCTCAAGGTGCCGCAGGATCTGTATCCCTCCATCGGTGACGCGGGTCTGTTGATTTTCAACGAGGACTACGCGCCCGGCACGGATGTGCGCACGATCTTCGGCCTCAACGATACCGCCGTCGATTTTGAGATTCTCGCCAACCGGCCGGACTGCCTCAGCGCCGTCGGCATTGCGCGGGAGACCGCCGCGGTGCTGGGCGGCGGCTTCGCCGAGCCGGACCGTGCGTTCAAGACCGCCGGGGGCGATATCAACGCCGAGGTTTCCGTGCGTGTGGACGCGCCCGATCTCTGCCCGCGCTATGCCGCCCGCGTGATCGCCAACGTGCGCGTCGCACCCTCGCCCATGTGGATGCGCCAGTATCTGCACGCGGCGGGCCTGCGCAGCATCAACAACATTGTGGATATCACCAACTATGTCATGCTTGAGTACGGCCATCCGATGCACGCGTTCGATTTGGATCAGGTGCGCGGGCGGCAGATCATCGTGCGCCGCGCCAAGGACGGCGAGAAGCTCAGCACGCTGGACGAGGTGGAGCGCACGCTGACTCCGGCCGATCTCGTCATTTGCGATCGGGATGGCGCAACGGGCCTCGCGGGCGTGATGGGCGGCCTTGAGAGCGAGATCACCGACAGGACCAAGACCGTCATGTTTGAGTGCGCCAGCTTTGATCGCACGGCGATCCGGCTGACCGCGCGCGCGCAGGGCGTGCGCACCGAGTCCAGCGGTCGCTTTGAGCGCGGCGTATATGCGGCCACGGTGATGGACGCGCTCGACCGCGCATGCCATTTGGTGGACGAGCTGAACGCGGGCGACGTGCTGAACGGCGTGGTCGATCTGTACCCCGCGCCGCCGCAGCAGCAGGTCATTACCGCCTCCGTCAAACGTATCGCGCACCGCGCGGGCGTGGACATCCCTGCCGCCGATATGAAGCGCATCCTCGAAAGCCTGCACTTCGGCGTGCGGCTCGACGGCGATATGCTCACCGTGACCGTGCCCGCTTTCCGCGGCGATCTGGACGGCGAGGCCGACCTGTGCGAGGAGGTTCTGCGCCTGTACGGGTACGAGCATATCGGCGCGACGGCCCTGCGCGGCGAGACCACCCAAGGCGGCTTGAGCCCGATGCTGCGCATCAAAAACCGCATGGCCGAGCTGCTGTGCGGAATGGGCGGGCTGGAAATCATGAATTTCTCCTTCATCAACCCCAAGCAGATGGATAAGCTGATGCTGCCGGCAGCCGACGCGCGCCGCCAGCCGCTTTGCATCCGCAATCCGCTGGGCGAGGACACCTCGGTCATGCGGCCTACCATGGCCCCCGGCATGCTGACCACGCTGGCCTTCAACATGAGCCACGGCGTGGAGAATGCTCGCCTGTACGAGATGGGCGCGACGTTCGATCCGACCCATCCCACAGAGGAGGGCTTGCCCACCGAGACGCAGACGCTCTGCATCGGCGTATATGGCGAGCAGGAGGATTTCTACACACTGCGCGGAATGTGCGAGGCGCTTCTGCGCGCCGAGGGGATCGCGTGCGATATCGTGTCCGGCGCGGAGACCTACCATCATCCGGGGCGGTGCGCCACGCTGATCGCCGCCGGACAGCCCATCTGCAAGCTGGGCGAGGTGCACCCGGACGTGCGCGCCGCGTATGATCTGCCCAAGCGCGCTCTCATTGCGGAGCTGAACCTGAGCAGTGTCATCGAACTGGGCACGCCGATGGGCGAGGTGAAGCCGCTGCCGCGCTTCCCGTCCGTCAGCCGCGACCTCGCGCTTGTAATGAGCGACGGCGTGGCCGTCGGCCCGCTGATGCAGGCCATGAAGAAGGCCGCCGGAAGCCTGCTGGAGAGCATTCACATGTTCGATGTGTATCGCGGGCTTCAGGTCGGCCCCGGCCGCAAGAGCGTGGCCTTCAGCCTTGTGTTCCGCGCGCCGGACCGTACCTTGGAGGAGGCCGACGTGCAAAAGGCCATGGACAAGGTGCAGAAGGCCTGTGCGGAGCAGGCGGGCGCGGCGATTCGCGGATAACAGGTAAAACAAAGCGTAACAAAGCGGCGGCCCGGTCGATTTCGACCGGGCCGCCGTGCGTACAGCCGCCTTGCAGAGATGCGGGGGGAAGTCAGCGCCGCTTTTTTTCTCTTTTTTGAGCGCTTTACTGAATTTCCCGCCCGCCGTACATCTTTTGGTAATACGCCTGATAATCCCCGCTGGTCACATGGGCAAGCCACTCGCGGTTATCCACATACCAGCGGATGGTCTTGCGGATGCCCTCGTCAAACGAGGTTTGCGGCAGCCAGCCCAGCTCGCTGTGCATCTTGGCGGGATCGATGGCGTAGCGGCGGTCGTGGCCGGGACGGTCGGTCACATAGGCGATCAGCGATTCAGGCTTGTCCAGCTCCCGCAGAATGGTGCGCACCACGTCGATGTTGGCGCGCTCGTTATGCCCGCCTACGTTGTACACCTCGCCGACGCGGCCCTTGCGCATTACCAAGTCGATCGCGGCGCAGTGATCGTCCACATACAGCCAATCGCGCACGTTCTCGCCCTTGCCGTACACGGGCAGGCTCTCGTCCTTGAGGGCGCGGTCGATCATCAGCGGAATCAGCTTTTCCGGGAATTGGTAGGGCCCGTAGTTGTTGGAGCAGCGCGTGATGCTCACAGGCGATTTGTAGGTGCGGGCGTAGGCGAGAGCGACCAGATCGGCAGAGGCCTTGCTGGCGGAGTAAGGGCTGGAGGTATGCAGAGGGGTCTCCTCGGTAAAGAAGAGATCGGGGCGATCCAGCGGCAGGTCGCCGTAGACCTCGTCCGTGCTCACCTGATGGAAACGGCCCACGCCGTGCTCGCGGCAGGCGTCCAGCAGCGTTTGCGTGCCCAGAATGTTGGTGCGCAGAAAGAGGCCGGGGTCGTGGATGCAGCGGTCTACGTGCGTCTCGGCCGCAAAGTTGACCACGATATCCGGCTTTTCGGCGGCGAAAAGCTGGTCAACGGCCGCGCGGTCGGTGATATCCGCCTTGACAAAGCGGTAGCGCGGGCTTTTTTGCGCCTCGGCCAACGTTTCCAGGTTGCCGGCATAGGTCAGCGCGTCCATGCAAACGATGCGATCCTCTGGGTGCCGCGCAAGCTCGTAGTAGATGAAGTTCGCGCCGATAAACCCGGCGCCGCCTGTGACGATAATGGTCATATCCGTTCCCTCCGTTTGTCAGCTGTGTATGATCTTGCCCTGCGCCGTTGTTTTCAGGTGCTCGCCGTAGGGCGATTTGCCGTACCTCGCGGCGGATTGCAGCAGCTCGTCCGCGGTCACCCAGCCCATATAAAACGCGATCTCCTCCGGGGCGCTGAAGTTGACGGACTGGCGCTTTTCTAGGATCTGCACAAAGTTGGCTGCGTCCAGCAGACTGTCCATGGTGCCGGTGTCCAGCCACGCAAAGCCGCGCCCCAGCAGCTTGACATTCAAGCGATCCTCCTGCAAATACATATCGTTCAGCGTGGTGATCTCCAGCTCGCCGCGCGCGCTGGGCTTGACCTCCTTGGCCATTTGGCTTACGCGGCCGTCGTAAAAATACAGGCCGGTAATGGCGTAGCTGCTCTTGGGATGCGCGGGCTTCTCCTCCACGGAGAGCACCCTGCCGGCCTCGTCAAACTCCACAATCCCAAAGCGCTCAGGGTCGGGTACGTAATAGCCGAAGATCGTCGCCCTGCCGTTTTGCGCGTTTTGTACGGCTTCCTTTAGCATGCCGGACAGGCCGTTGCCGTAAAAGATGTTGTCGCCGAGGATCATCGCGCAGGGCTCGCCGCCGATAAACTCCTCGCCGATCAGGAACGCCTGCGCGAGGCCGTCGGGCGAGGGCTGAACCGCGTAGCTCAGATGGATGCCAAACTGGCTGCCATCGCCCAGCAGATGCTCAAACTGCGGCGTGTCCGTCGGCGTGGAGATAATCAGAATATCGCGGATGCCCGCCAGCATCAGCGTGGAGAGCGGATAGTAGATCATCGGCTTGTCGTATACGGGCAATAGCTGTTTGCTGGTAACCATCGTGAGCGGATACAGGCGCGTGCCCGCGCCGCCTGCCAGTATGATTCCCTTCATATCGGTACGCCTCCGTCCGGCGGCTATGCCGCTGATACTAAGTTTATTCTACCTTGTTCTCGCCGCTTTGTAAAGGGGAGCGCGGCTCGTCGGCAGGCGGCTCCCGCACGGCTGATTCGGCTGCCCGCGTCGGAGCGCGGAAGGCAAACCATTTGTTCAGCACAAAGTTGAGCGGAATGGTGAACAGCATGTTGATCAGCGGCGCGATGTTGGCGGAGATGCCGCACACATTGATCCACAGCAGCAGCAGGAGCGAGTTGAGCACCAGCCCGGTCATACCGTAGGAGGCGACGGTGCGCAGGTATGCCCACGCGTGCTCCTTGCGCGTGTATTGCTTGCGGAACACGTAGACGCAGTTGAGCCAGTACGCGTTGGTCACGCTCACAGCAAAGGCGACCGCGTTGCAAATCAGCTCGTTCCAGCCCAACAGGTTGTACGTCAGGTAATAAATCGCCAGATGGACAAATGTGTTACATATGCCAACCAACCCAAACTTGACAAACTGGGCAAGCCGGCCCAGATGCAGCCTGTCCATCACGGCCTCCAGCCAAGCGGCAAAACGGTCGAGCAAACCGGGTATCTGTTTGAGCATAAGCGTCTCCCCCCTCATCAGGGTATTATACCATGCGCGCGGATAAAACACACTCATTGCGGGCGGATCAAATAGAATTGTATACTTCCCGATAATGTTTGCGCCCGGCATGTAACTATGTTATAATGTACACAGACGATACGAGATGGAAAATATGCCTTGTGCAAGGGCTTGCGCCGGGCTGCCAATCGGATGGTCTGGTACGCGGTCGCCAGCACAACGCCAGCGCGACGGAGGAGATTATGTGACCAGAAAGCGGATTGCCGTGTTTCTCTCCGGCTTGGAGAATACGACTCAAAAGCAATTTGCTAAGGGCTTGTCCCGGAAGGCCGACGCTCTGAATATCGACCTGTGCTTTTTCCACAGTCTCGGCAGCACGGATTCCACGATCAAGCGCTATGTGCTTGGGGAGCTGGACATCTACCGCCTGCCGGATCTCAACAGCTTTGACGGCGTTGTGGAAATGATCAGCACGGTTTATTACAGCACGGCCCGTAAGATCATCCGAGAGGCGATTGCGCAGGCCGGCGACATCCCGCGCGTGAGCTTTGATTATCACGAGGACGGCGCGGTCAACATCACCTGCGACGACGCGCCCGCCGTGCGCGAGCTTGTGCTACACCTGTACCGCGAGCATGACGCGCGCAACATCGCGTTTATCGCCGGGCCGGAGGATAACAGCATTGGCAACGCGCGCCGGGACGTGTATTACGATACGCTGCGAGAGCTTGGCATTACGCCGGACGCGAGCCGAGTGTTTTACGGCGATTTTAAGTACGAGGGCGGCAAGGAGGCGGCGGCTTACTTTTTGGGCTGCGAGCCGAGGCCGGACGCCGTGGTGTGCGCAAACGATGATATGGCGCTTGGCTTGATGGACGAGCTGGCCGAGCGCGGCTATCGCGTGCCGGAGGACATCAAGGTGACCGCCTTTGATGCGACCGACGCCGCCCTGATGCACGAGCCAAGCCTTACCACGGCGCGTCGTCCGCTGGAGAAAGCCGGTGAAATGGCGGTTTCCGTGCTGCAATCCATCTGGAATGGCGGGCAGGAGGCCACGGAAGTAAAGCTCCATACGGAGGTCAAGTATGGCCAGAGCTGCGGATGCACACGGCATGGCAGCAACCGCACCAACTTTATCTCCAAGCTGTACCGCCGCAATCAATCGCTGGAAAACGAGATGATCAAGACCTCGTGCCTGAGCAACTCGCTGGCGGACGCGCAAAATTTTGATGAGTTCCGCTCGCGCCTGCTCAGCTTTCTGTCCGAGTGCGGGCTCAAGGAGCTGTACATCTGCATCGACAGCGACCGACTCAAAATGGAGCCTGCGCTGAATCCCGATCAGGGGCAGGCGTTCAGCGGCTACCGCAAGAGCATGCACCTCATTTTTGGCTATTACAAGGGCCGCAGCTATCAGGAGATGGATTTGCCCACCGCCGATCTGCTGCCCATCTATGCCGAGAACCGCGTATCGCCCAGTCACTTGGTGTTTACGCCGCTGTACCATCGGGATAATAACTTTGGGTATATGGCCTTTGATGTGGAGCAGGCCAGCGGATTCTGGCTGTACGCCGTGATTGTCGTGCTGGGCGGCGCGCTGGAAAGCCTCTCCCTGCGCACGACCATTCACGCCTACGCGCAGGCCATCGAGCAAGCCTCCATCCGCGATCCCCTCACCGGGCTGATGAACCGGCGGGGCGCGACGCAGGTAAGCGCGCGCATGTTCGAGACCGCCTGCGACGGGGGACACAGCCTTTTGGTTGTCTGCGCGGACATGGACTGCCTAAAGATGATCAACGACCGCTACGGGCATCACGAAGGCGATATTGCGATTCAGCTGGCGGGGGACGCCATTCGCTCCGTGCAGGAGGAGGGCCTGCTGTGCATCCACATGAGTGGCGACGAGTTTATGCTGTTGGGCATGGGGTATGATCAGGCATTTTTGCAGGGGCTGTGCGCGCGGGCGCAGGCCGCTATGGAGAGCATCGCCGTGCGGAGCGGCAAGCCCTATCCGCTGTCGCTGAGCATGGGCGGGCTGGTCAAGGTGCCCGAAGCGGGCGACACGTTTGACGGCCTGTACAAGCAGGCCGACGCCATTATGTACGCGGAAAAAAGCCGCCGCAAACGTGCACTGGGTCTGCCGGAACGGTCGTGAGCTTCCTCAAAGGAGCGGATGCACCGCTCCTTTTGGTTATCCGGTGATGTCCGCGCCAGCTTGACATCTCCGTGCGACGCATGGTAAAATCAAGCGCTTTTTACGGTTTACAGCGTCCGCTCCGCCGAGCGCGGGGACATCGGGCGTTCAACAACCCGGCGGAGGGGATCGCGCGCCGCGCGGAATGAGCCTTGTCGGGCTGGGCAACCCCATAGAGAGGAGACATAGCCGTGCGCGGAATGTGGCGATGGATTAAGCCGGGGCTGCTGGCGTGCGTGAGCGTCGTTTCGCTGATGCTTACTTTTCGGTCAAACGGGTACGATCACGCCTTAACCCCGGACGGCGCGGTGTGGCTGCTGGCCGTGCCCGCGCTGGTCTGGCTGTATGCAAGGGTATATGGGGAGCGTCGGCGGCGCGAGCAAGCGGCTCTGTGGGTGCTGTCGCTCTTTTTTGCGCTCTGGCAGCTGCTGGGCACGAGCTTTGCGCTGTACGGGGACCCAAGGCTGCTGACGCTCAATACGTCCATGCTGATGCTGTCGCTTTTGTATATCGTCGGCCGAACGCTGCTGTACTATGCCTGCATGACCTTTCTGCGCGAGCGCATGGCCGCGCTGCCGGAGGATTCCCCGGCGCTCCACGGCTGGAAGGGCGTTGCGCTGTATGCCGGACTGCTGCTGCTCTGCTGGTTGGCATACGCTGTGCTGCTGTATCCCGGCTGTGTGACGCGGGACGCGATTTCCCAAATGGCGCAGTCGTTGGGAAAAGAGCCGCTCAGCGCCGCGCATCCGGTCGTACAGACATGGCTGCTGGCAATTCCGCTTTGGCTGACGCGGGTGACGGGCAGCGCGAACGCGGCCACGGCGCTGTGCTGCTATGGGCAAATGCTTCTTCTGGCGCTTCTGTTGGGCTATTCGCTGGCGCTTCTTCGCGGCATGGGCGTCAGCCGCAAGCTTACGCTTGGCGCGCTTGCGCTGTATGCGCTGATGCCTGTGTTTGCCACCTACGGCATGACGCTTTGCAAGGACGTCCCGTTTGGCATGGCAATCCTGCTGCTGGTGATCGCGCTGTGCCGGCTGGTTCGGCTCGCGCCGGGCAAAAAACCGCCAAGGGGCTTGTGGGCGCAGCTTTTGGCAGCGTCGCTGCTGACCACGCTGCTGCGGAACGCCGGGTTCTGGGCTGCTGCCGTTACGCTTGCCATCGTGTTGATCTGGCTGCTGCGTACGCGCCGCAAAGCGAGGCTGCTGGCGGTATGCTCGCTGGCGCTGTCGGTAGCGGCGTATGTCGGCTTGGGCTGGGCCAGCGACGCGCTGGGCTATGCGCCGGCCCCGGACAGCGAGGTCTACTCCATTCCCTTGCAGCAGACGGCCCGCTGCCTGACCGTTCACCGCGACGAGCTGACCGAGGCCGAGGCGGCGACGCTGAACGCCGTGCTGGATTTGGACGCGGTAGCGGACGCCTACAATCCGCTGCTGAGCGACCCCGTAAAAAAACTTTGGAAGGCCGACGCGTCCGCCGAGGAGAAGGCGGCGTTCTTCCGGCTGTGGCTCGGCTTTGTGAAGCGCTGGCCAAACACCTGCCTGATCGCAAGCTACCATAATACCTATGGCTATCTGTATCCGGGCTATGTGACCACCCTGAAAAAACCGCGCTTCAGCGTTGTTGCGCTTACCGAGATGTCGCAGCTCCGGCCGGAGTATTCGCCCGTGCTGAGCGAGCATGCGCAGGCGGTGGACAGCGCGCTGGAAACGGCGCTGGAGAATCCGCTGTGCAAGCTGCTGATGGCACCCGGCCTGTATGGCTGGCTGCTGCTGTTTGCCGTGGCGCTGTGCGTCGGCAGAACGCGCCGCAGGTATCTGCTGCCAATGCTTCCGCTGCTGCTGACGCTGTTTGGGCTGTTTGGCTCGGCGGTCAACGCGTACATTCGGTATGCAATGCCGATCTACTACGGCGCGCCCTTTGCGCTCCTGCTGGCGGCGCACGCACAGCGCGGCGAAGCGGAACCGTCGGCCGCAGAGGCCCTTCGGCGCGCAAAGGCCGAGCCCTGATTGCATTTTCGCGTGCAATATGGTACACTATCCAGCGCAGATCGACGCGCTTTGCGCGGCGTGTCCAGCTTGTTTGTACGTCAGAAAGGCCGCGCGAATGAAGCTTATCATCCAGATTCCCTGCTTTAACGAGGAAGAAACGCTCCCCATGGCATATGCGGATTTGCCCAAGCAGATTGACGGCGTGGATGTGATTGAAACCCTCATCATCAACGACGGCAGTCAGGACGCGACGGTTGAGACGGCCCGGACGCTGGGCGTGAACCATATCGTTTCTTTCCCAAACAACCGCGGGCTGGCCAAGGGCTTTATGGCCGGTATTGACGCGTGCCTGCGTTTGGGCGCGGATATCATTGTGAACACGGACGGCGACAACCAGTATGACGGCGCGTCGATCGCCAGATTGGTGCGGCCGATTTTGCTTGGCGAGGCCGAGATGGTCGTTGGGGATCGGGACACCGATCATGTGGATGAATTCTCCGGCCTCAAAAAGAAGCTGCAAAAGCTCGGTAGCGGCGTGGTACGCCGCGCCTCCCGCACCAATGTGAGCGATACCACCAGCGGCTTCCGCGCCTATTCGCGGGACGCGGCCATGCACCTGAACGTGCTGTCCGAGTATACCTACACGCTGGAGACGATCATTGACGCGGGCAATCGCAAGGTGGCCATCCAAAACGTGCAGGTCGGCACCAACCCCAAGCTGCGGGAGAGCCGCCTGTTCAAGAGCATGGGCAAGTACATCGGCCGTTCGTCCGCCACGATCATCCGCAACTATGTGGCGCGCAACGGCTTCCGTGTGTTCCTGACCATTGCCGCTCTTTTTCTGGCGGCGGGTCTCATTCCGGGCATCGTCTTTTTGGCGGAAGGCGCGCGTGGGCATGTGCAATCGCTGATACTGTCCGCTATATTGATCATGGCCTCGGTCGTGCTGTTTGTGTTCGCTTTCCTTGCCGATATGCTCGCGTCCAACCGCAAGGTGCTGGACGACGCGCTCTACCGCGTTAAAAAGCTCGAATACGACGGTCTGTACCGGCAAAACCGCGCCGCAAAGGAGTCGGAAGAATGAAAATCATGCTGCCGATTCAGCATCCGGCGTGGGTGCATCAGTTCCGGCCCCTGATTGAGAAATTCCGCGCGCGCGGCGATCAGGTCTACGTGATGGTCTGCAAAAAGGATGGCAATACCGACCTGCTCGACGCCATGGGGATTCCCTATATCCTGCTGTCCCACACCACGGGCAAGGGCGTGCTGCAAAAGGGCTGGCTGTTCTTTTGGCTGACGCTGAAGGATATCTGGTATGCGCTCCGCTACCGCCCGGATGTGGTAATGGGCCGCGCTTCGCCGATGCTCTGCATCGCGGCGTGGGTGCGGGGCCGCCGCATGATCGTGTTTGAGGACACCGAGGTCAGCAAATTCAGCCTGCGGGTGTGTAAGCTGTTTGCGCAGCGAATCATCACCTCCGAGAGCTTTCTGTGGGATCTGGGGCCCAAGCAGGAGCGCGTGCATACCTACAAGGAGATGTTCTATCTCCACCCAAGCGTGTTTACGCCGGATCGGGACGTGCCTGCCCGCTATGGCCTCAACCCGGATCAGCCCTATACCGTGGTGCGCTTTGTCGCGTGGAACGCCAGCCACGACGTGGGCCTGCACGGGCTGGACGACGCGGGGAAGATCCGCTGCGTCAAGGCGCTTGAGCAGTACGGCCCGGTTTACGTGACCAGCGAAGCGCCGCTTCCGGCCGAGCTGGAAAGCTATCGCCTGCCAACGCCCTACGAGGCGATCCATCATGTGCTGGCGTTTGCCGCGCTGATCTTCAGCGAGGGGGCCACGGTTGCCTCCGAGGCGGCGGTGCTGGGCACGCACGCGGTGTATATCAACCCCATTGTGCTGGGCTATGTAAAAGAGCTTGAGGAGAAGTATGATCTCCTATACGCGTTTCCCACCGGGGCGGACCGCTACGAGCGAGCGCTTGTCAAGGCGCAGGAGCTGCTGGCTGATCCGGAGCTGCGCGCGAAGGGCAAGCGGAAGCAGGCCGCGGTTCTGGAGGGCGTGATGGACATCAATCAATACCTGATAAAGCTGGCGGACGAGGAATACGCCGCCCATCAGCCGCGCGCGGGCGCGTGATCGCGCGTCCCCATTTATGCGGGCGCTAAGCGGGGGTGTGCATGTGAGTCGGAATCCATCCTCCGGTGTCGCTCCGGGGACAAAGCCGGGGAAGCGCAGGGTATCGCTGAAGCAATGGCTATCCTTGGGGCTGTTCTTGGTTCTGCTGGCGCTGCTGGTTTACTACATTTACCGCAATCAGTCGGACATGGCGGTTCTTTTGAGCATCGCCGCGCCCACGCTTATCCTGCTGTTTGGACTGGCTGCGCTTTCCTGCCTGAACAACTGTGTGTATCACCGCGTGCTGCTCCGCTCGTTGTGGTTAAAGCTGACATTTACGGACTGGTTCGGCGTGGTGTGCGTTGCCAACACGATCTCGTACTTTCTCCCCCTGCGGGCCGATTTGGTCTTTACCGCCGCGTATTACAAGCAGCGCAGCGGTCTGCGCTATACCAAAAGCATTGCGCTGGCGGCGGGCAACATCATCTTTGGGGTGATCATGTCGCTGCTGCAAATCCTGATCGCTCTGCTTTGCGTGGGCATGATCGACGGAAGCTGGCCGCCGGTTCTATGGCTGCTGCTGGCGCTGGGTATTGCGCTGGTGACGCTGTTTCTGCTGTTTTCGCTCCGCCTGCACAAAAAGACGCCGGGGCTTCTGCTACGGTTTAAGCGGCTTGGAACGATCATCGAGGGCTTTAACGAGCTGCTGTGCAACCGTCGCCTGCTGTGGCAGCTGCTGCTTGTGCTGACCACCGGAAATCTGCTGCGTCTGATTACCACGCTGGTTTGCTTCTCCGCCATCGGGCTTCCCATTCCGCTATATCAGGCGTTGTTTTATGCGGCGATTTCGTGGCTGGCCACCTGTGTGGCGATTGTACCGGGAAACATCGGCATCAAGGAAAGCGTGATGGGCGCCGCCACCACCATGATGGGATCGGTATTCAGCCATGGCGTAACGGTCTCGCTGCTTCAGCGCGTGGTGCAAATGCTGGTCTACTTCTTTTTCGGGCTGATATTTGCCATCCCCGTCTACCGCAACATGCGCAGGGCCAAGAGCCCGGACGGTGTGAGCGGCGATTCCGGGCAGGGCGTGATACAGAAGGACGGCGCGTCCGCCCCGCCGGACACAAAGCCGCAATAAGGGGGGAACGGAGCATGCTTTCTTGGAGTGATATCGGCAGCCTGTGGCGCAATCTTTATCTGCTGAGCAGCCTTATTACAGCCGTAGGACTGGGCACGCTGTTCGCAAGGCACGCATGGCCAAGCAAGCGGCGCGCGGTTTCGTTTCTGTTTGGCGTCAGCGCCACCCCGTTGGCGCAGTATTTATGGACGCTTCTGCTGGCGCTGGTTTGGCCGAAAGCCAGCCGATATCTTTACATTGGCGCGCTCCCGCTGCTGGCGGGCGGATACCTGCTCTATTTGCTGATCCGCTTTCGCCGCAGGCTGTTACCCTGCCTGAAGGAAGACGCGGCAAAGCTCCGCGCGCTCCGCAGTCTGGATAAGGCGGCGGTGCTTTGCCTGACGCTTGCGCTCGCGCTGCTGATCGTGCTGTCTCCCGCCGCAAAGATTTTGCTCTCTCGCAATGATAACGGCACCTCCGACGCGGGCGAATACATGGCGCTGGGTCTGCGCTATTGCGAGGATCGGGATCTGTCATACCTGCTGGCAAAGGATTATCCGGACGGCCATTTCCGCGGGCATAGCCATTTTCCCAGCATGGAGCTGTATTTTGCGCACGGGCTCATGTTCACCGGCGGTGACTATGGCTATCCAAACGACAAGGCGGCGTTTACCGGCGTTGGCTTATTGAACGTCTACTTCTTTTGCGCGTTTGCAGCATTGCTGATCTTGCTATGCCGGGGGAGAGCGCGCTGGGTCGCGCTGGGCGTGCTGCTGCTTGGCCTTGTGCCGGGACTGGGATCCTCCATCCTATACGCTCCGCGCGACATTTGGCGGATGCTCGGCATCTGTCTGTTCTGCATCTATCTGCTGGAGCTGACCCCGGAGGGCAATGGAAAGACGCTGCTTGGCAAGTGCTTGGGAATGGCGCTGCTGGGCTTTGTCTGCATGAGCCTGCATGTGGTCTGCTTCGTCGTTCTGCCGTTCTTGGTCATCGCGTGGGTGCTTTGGCGCTTTGCGCTGTCTTTTGCCATGCGCCCCCGCAGGGTCGGACGGACGCTGCTGCGCTGTGTTTTGCTGGCGCTTTGTGCGGCGGTCGGCGTGGCGGCGGCGTTTTCCGGGAACATCTATTGCTACCTTAAATGGGGGGTAATGATGCCTCCGCGCCTGATGCAAGCCATGACGGAGCAGCCGTGGTACGAGCTGTATGCCACAATGGAGTATCGGGTGGAGGCGCTGCATACCAGCGTTGATTTTTGGCGGCATGGATATGACGTGATGCTGGGCTTTGTAACCAACCTTGGCGTTTGGGGCGCGTGCGTAGGCGCGCTGTCGCTGGCGGTATGTGTTGCCGCGCTGATCCGCGTGTGCCGCAAGGGGCGCGAGCCGTCCGAGTGCCTGTCGCAGCCACAGGATCCGCTGCAGACGGTGCTGTTTGCCTCCTGCGCGACGCTGCTGTGCCTTCTGCCCATGACCGGGCTGATCGATACGTCCATTTACAGCTTTTCCGGCGCGTTTCTCTCAATATCCCGCTATATGGAGCAGTGGTTTATGCTGTGCTGCGGCATGATCTGCGCCGCGCTTGCCGCGCTGGAAACGGCTTGGTTGTGCTGCAGCGCGTGGCTGGCGAGCCGCGTGCCCCGCGTCAAACGGCTTGCGCAGAATGCCGTGTGGAGGCGGCTGCCGGCGCTGCTGTGCGCGGTGCTTTGCCTGTTCACGCTTTGGCGCGGCGCGCGCGGCGCATTCTATGACGATACGGTCTATGGAGCGTTGGCGGCCTCCGGGTTCAGCGAGGCGGAGGAGCATCGGCAGGATGCCGGCTTCAGGGCGAAATACCTGACGCTGATGGAGCTGAACGCGCGGTTGGAGCCCGATCAGAAGATCATCTTAACGAATGTGGGAGATCAATATGCTGTGCGCGGGCAGGGCTATCCCGTGCAAGTGAACGCAAACGCCGTGCTGCTGGGCGCTTCGCTGGAGGAAGTGCCGACCCTGCTGGAGGATATGAACATAGCCGTTGTGGCGACCAATATCGATTATTGGGACACGCGGTATTTGCCGCTTAGTTTCTTTGGGCAGTATTTGCAGTCCCTCCCGTCCGAGCAAATCGTGGAGGACGGCTACATGCGCTTTTACATTTTGGATGAATCGCTGGTGGGGCAGACGACCGCGTGGGCCGCGGAAACCCGCGCGTACGCGGAGTCCCTTACGCCGGAGAACTGAGCGCCTTGCACCTTTTTGCTTGCAACAAAGCACCGCCGCGCGGGTTGTCCGCGGGCGGTGCTTTTGTCTGTCGCAATCAATCCCCGTCGTCCTCAAACGGCAGGGGAATCAGGTTGTCGCCATCCTCCCAGAGCTTATCCAGCCGATAAAAATCGCGCTCCTGCGTGTGGAAGATGTGTACGAGCACATCGCCGTAATCCAGCACGATCCAGCGCCCGTCCTGATGGCCCTCCTTGCGGATGGGCTCCACGCCCAGCTCGCTGAGGCGATCCTCCACGTCCTCGGCCAGCGTTCGCACCTGTATGGCGTTGCGCCCGCTGGCAATGACCATCGCGTCCGTGATGATGGTCAGTTTGGATACGTCCAAGGCGACGATGTGCGTGGCTTTTTTGTCATAGAGAATTTTGGCAATCTGTACGGCGAGGTCTGTGTTCATTCCACACGCTCCTTTTGCTGTCTGTTTTGGATCAGGCGGTCGAGCCAATCCGTAAGCTGAAGGGTGACGGAGTAGACGGGGCAGCCGCTTTGCTTGACGTATTGTATGGTCTGGCGGGATGCGTAGCTCATCGCGGCGATCAGGTCGGTCTGCGCAAGTCGGCGGGTTTCCAGCAGCGCCGGGTAAACCTTGCGCGAGGGCTCTATTTTATCAGCCAAGCACAGGGCCATGTCCAGCGGCAGCATGCCCACCTTGCCCACGGTATGGCAGCGGATGGCGGAGAGAACGCTTTCGTCGGTCACGCCGTATTCGCTCTCGGCCAGCGCCGCGCCAACCGCGCTGTGCAGCAGATTATCGCTGGCAAGGGTCTGCTTGTCCACCAGCAGGTGCTGCTCGCGTGCGATCTTTTGCATGGCGGAGAGCGGCATGCACTTGGCGCAGTCGTGCAGCAGCCCGGCCAGCGCGGCCTGATTCTCGTTCAGGTGATGGATACGCGCCAGCTCGCGGGCGGTTGCGGCCACCAAAAGAGAATGGAGCAGCCGACGGTCGGAGAGCTGCTGGCGCAGCTTGCCGTACATCGCGTCCGCGCCTGACGGCGACGCGGCCACGCCGTACAGCCCCATAATGCGGATGTACTCCAGCACCTGCATGGGCACCTCCTGCGGAGACTGCCCGGCTTGCAGCTTGGCACGAATCTCTGTGGAGGATACGTCCTTGGGCTCAAGCGGGAGAAAGATAAACCTTGCGCCCCTGCGCTCCAGCTCCGCACGCAGGGGGATGGCGTCCGGGCTTGGCGTGGCGCGCGGACACACCAAAAAGGTGCAGAGCTTAAACACCTTGTCCGGCTCGTGCCAGTTTGGCAGCTCAAGCAGTGTGTCCTCGCCGATGATAAAAAACAACTCGGCCTGAGGCTCGCTTTTGTGCAGCAGGCGGAGGGTATCCAGCGTGTAGATTACGCCCTCGCGGTCCATTTCTATACGGCTGGTCTCGCAATGCGGCGCGCGCATTACAGCCAAGCGCGTCATTTCGTAGCGATGCTCGGCGGGCGCAAGCTCGGCGCGCTTGTGCGGCGGATTTCCCGTGGGGATAAACAGCACCCGGTCCAGCTTGCAATGCGCCAGCGCGCACGAGCCAAGCGCGAGGTGCCTCTCGTGAATGGGATTAAAGCTTCCGCCCATGATCCCGATGCGTTCCCTTGCCAAAGCCGCGCCTCCCCTCCACCGTATTATACTAAAAAAGCGGCAAAAGGGAAAGACTTTTCACAGAATCCTCACAGAGGAGGCGTGGGCATGGAACGGTATCAGTCCAAAACAAAGCTTGGGCAGCTGTCGGACGCCGCGCTGCTGCGCGCGCTGCTGCTGGTTGTCGGCGTAGGGTGGTTTGCATTCCTGTGGGGGCTGAACCTTCGCGCGCTGGGCGCGGGCCTCTCGCTAGGGCTGCTGATGATCCTTTGCGTGCGGGCGTATCGCCGCATGACGCTGCACACCCGCGAGCAGCAAATGAGGCGTTCGCTGGGCGGAGAGCTGGCCCTGCGCGCGCTGCTGCTTGAGCCGGCGGACAGAGCGCAGTTTCAGGCGGCGATGTGGCTCAACGCGCGATACGACTGCGAGCTTGTCCGCACCACAAAAAGCGGCGTGCTATGCCGCTGGCAGGAGGAGAGCACGCTGATTGTCCTCATCAACAAGCACGAAAGCCTGCCCGTCACCGCACAGGAAATTGTGAAGGCTAGGCGGGAGACGCTGCGCGCGGGAGCGACCCAATGCCTGCTGTGCGTCACCGCGCCCATTGCGAAGGAGGCCGCCGCGTATGCGGATACGGGCGAGCCGCGCGTGCGTTTGGTGGAGCGGGACGAGCTGAGGCAGCTTGCCGGGATGGCCTCGCCCGCCACCAACGAGCAGCTTGCGGCCATGGCTCGGCCCAAGAAGAGCCGTGTGGGCTGGCGCAAATGGCTCCGTCACGCGCTCTCGCCCGGACGCTCGAAGCGATATTTCCTGTATGGGCTGGTCATGGCCGGGTTGTTTCTTGCGACCGGGCAGCCATATTATCCGATTCCGGCGGTGGCCTGCCTGACGCTGTGCGCGGCGAGCCGCGTGTATGCGGCGCGCTTGGAACGCCGTAAATGAGCCTGCGCTGTGCTATCCGCGGCCCTTTGGCAATGTGCGCGGCGAGCAGCGTGTATGCGGCGCGCTTGGAGCATCGCCAATGAGCCTGCGGCGCGCTTGGAACGCCGTAAATAAGCCTGCGCCGCGCTATCCACGGCCCTTGGCAATGCGCGCGGCGAGCCGCGTATATGCGGCGCGCTTGGAACGCCGTAAATGAGCCTGCGACGCGCTTGGACCGCCACCAATGAGCCTGCGCCGCGCTATCCGCGGCCCTTGGCAATGCGCGCGACGGCCTCGCAGAGCTCGTCGATCTCCTGCTCGGTGTTATACAGACCGATGCTGGCCCGACACGCGCCTGACGCAAGCGTGCCCAGCCATTGATGGATGCTGGGGGCGCAATGCAGCCCGGCGCGCAGCGCAAAGCCCTGCTTGGACAATTGGTCTGCCAGCGCGCCGCAATCCACGCCGTCCATCACAATGCTGACGACGCCAACCTTGGGTGCGTGTTCGTCGCCCAGCAGCCGAACGCGATCGATCCGGCCCAGTCCGCCGCGCAGCCTTGTGGCGAGATACGACTCGTACTGCGCGATCTCCGCGCGATGCTTCAGGGCGAATCTCGCGCCGACAAAAAGCCCCGCGATACCCGGCAGGTTGAGCGTTCCGCTTTCATAGCGGTCGGGCGGCTGCGCGGGCTGCAGCATGCTTTCGCTTTGCGAGCCCGTTCCGCCAAAAAGGAGCGGACGCGGCAGCACCTCGCTGCCAAGCAGTAGCAGCCCCGTGCCGTGCGGGCCGAGCAGGCCCTTGTGACCCGCGGCCGCTACGATATCCGCGCCTAAGGATTCCGGCGATACGTTCAGCACGCCTGCGGTTTGCGCCGCGTCCACAACCAAGGGGATGCCGTGCGCCCGCGTCTCCTCGGACAACTCGCGGATCGGCTGGATGACGCCCGTCACGTTGCTGGCGTGGTTGAGCACGCACAGCGCGGTTTTCGGCGTGATCGCGTCGCGTATGGACTGGCGCGTCAGCAGCCCGCGCTCGTCCGGGGCAAGCGTGCGCACGCGCAAGCTGCCCGTCGCTTCATAGCCCATCAGGACGCGCATTACGGCGTTATGCTCCGCGTGCGAGCAAAGCACCTCGTCGCCCTCGTGCAGCAGCCCGCGCAGCGCAAGGTTGAGGCTTTCCGTACAGCTAGGCGTAAAAATCACGCGCTCCGCCGGGAGTGTAAACGCCTCGGCAAGCATGGCGCGGCAGCCCTCGATGATCCTGCCGCCGCAAAGCGACAGCCTGTGTCCGGATCGGCCGGGGTTCCCGCCCAGCTTTTGCAGCGTGCCGGCCATGGCGCGCACGACCATCGGTGGCTTAGGATAGCTGGTCGCCGCGTTATCAAAATAGATCATGCGTCGCTCCCTCCACGCGGCCGCAACACGCTTTTTTCGCGCCGCCGTATACTGTATGAGAGGGAAGGGGGAGGTTGAACTGATGCAGGAAAGTTTTGGTATCGCGTCCTTTCGGTCGCGTCAGCAGGTATTAAAGTTTGAAACTGCGCTCCGCCGCGAGGGAATTCGCGTATCGGTGATTACAACGCCTAGGGATGTGTCTGTGGGGTGCGGTTTGTCCATTCGCTATGAAATGGAGGATTTCGAGCAGGTGTATGCGCTCTATCAGCGCTTGAGGCCATCCAACCTGATCGGCTTTTACCGGGTAACGCGCGTGGAGGGCAACCGGACTGTGACCGCTCCTCTGCGATAGCAACACAAAAACGCCCTGCCGAATCATCGGCAGGGCGTTTGTCCACAGGAGTGTCAGGCTTCCTCGCTCTTGGCGGGGAGAGCACGCAGCACGTTGCCGCTACGCAGGCAACGGGTGCACACGTTCAGACGCTTGGCCTGTCCGTTTACAAGCACGCGAACCTTCTGCACGTTGGGCGCCCAAGTGCGGTTGCTCTTGCGGTTGGAGTGGCTGACGTTGTGGCCGCTCATCGTACCCTTTTGGCAT
Organism: uncultured Oscillospiraceae bacterium; assembly: GCA_964408185.1. Lineage (GTDB taxonomy): Bacteria > Bacillota > Clostridia > Christensenellales > Aristaeellaceae > CAYOYK01. The sequence continues at coordinate 34,610 of CAYOYK010000014.1, forward strand.
ACTTCACAAAAATGACCCATGTTGACACCTCCTTGTGGGTGTTTGCAATCTCAAAGCCTGTCTATTCTAGCACCCTTTTGTTGGTTTGGCAAGCGTTTTTTCGACGGAATCGAATAAATTTATGCGGCAGCTATTCCTGCCCTCGCAGGGATACGGGGGAATCCTGCATGGCCTCTTGAATCAGGCTAAAGCAGCGCTGCATTACGCCCTGCTGGTTTTCATCCATGCCGTCGGGTGCTGGCTGATCGCTGACGATCACGCGGTACACAGATCGCCCGCCGTCGCGGTCCCGCCAAATATAGGTGGGCGTGTAGGTCAGCGTGTCGAATGTCAGCGTGCTATCGGAGGAATGATAGGTGGCAGTCACGTGGAGCAGCAAGCCGGCAAGCTGAGTGCGGCGGTCCCGGTTGGCGGACAGCGTGGAGCCAAGCGAGTACGCGCAGAGCGTTTGGTGCTCAACGCCGTCGGAGCGCGTGGAGGACAGAAACTCAATGGGCTGCACCGCGTCGCTGTGCGTGCCCAGAATGATATCGGCCCCCGCCTCGGCGGCCTGCTGGGCAAGCTCGCGCTGCGCGTCGGTGGGCGCGGTGGCGTTGGCCTTCCCCCAGTACAGGGAAACGACCACGACCTGCGCGCCCTGTGACCGGGATAGGCGGATTCGCTCGGCGATGTTCTCGATGGTAGGCAGATAGTAGGCGTAGGCACGCTCGTCGGCGGTCGTCTGCTTTTTGCCTTGGCTGGTGATATCGGCTTGAAAGCTCAGAAAAGCAATGGAAACGCCGTTGACGCTGACAAGCGTCTGCCTCTGCGCGCTTGCTTCGGTGGGGTATACGCCGTAGCCCGTCATGCCGTTGGCGGAGATTTGCGCGAGCGTATCGGCCGCGCCGGAGGTCCCCCCGTTGAAAATGCCGGAGTACCCGACGCTGAGCGTGGTTACGCCCAAGCCGCGCAGCGCGGCGAGCGCGGCGGGGGATACGTTGGCGTCGCTGATCTTCATGCTGTCGATGACCGTGTTTTCCAGCGTGAAGAGCCGTATGTCGCCCGTGATTTCCGGCTGGAGCGATGCGAGGAGCGGGGCAAAATCGTACGTATCGCCAGACAAAACAGACTTTTGGATCTCGGTGGAGAGCGTCAGCGTCCCTCCGGCGGTCAGGCTGAAGCTGTAGGTTTTTCCGGCGTACGCGTCGGCGGCTGTGCCCGGAGCCTGCGTGGAGTAAGAGGCGGACGCTTGCGGCAGCTCGCTGCCTGCGGAGGTGTTGGGGGTGATGGCCGCCGCGACGCCGGACATGGGGTCCTCAATCAAAACGGCGATATCGCTGCCGGAGGTCTGCACGTTTACATTGCCGCGCAGCTTGGGCAGCAGCAGGCCGCACCCCAGCATGACAAGGGCCGTTACGCACAGCATCAGAACCGTGCCAAACGAAACGCCTTTTCTCTTACGAGAGCCACCCAAGCCGATCCCTCCTTTTGCGCGGGTACAGTAAACAAACTTGACCAACCGACTCTCTAATGATATCATATCAATATGTGCGAATGCAACAGGAAAGGGGCGTGTCCTTTTGAAGATAAGCTTTTCCACCCTCGGCTGCCCGCGCTGGAGCTGGCAGGAGATTACGGCCACCGCTTGCGATTTGGGGTATGATGGCATTGAGGTGCGCGGCGTCGGCAAGGATATTTCCGTTCCCAGCGTGCCGGCCTTCTCGGAGGGGAATTTACCCAAAACCATGTCGGAGCTGGAGCGTCTGCATCTGTCCATTCCGTGCTTGGACAGCGATTGCTGCATTCACCTGCGGGAGAACGAGCAAAAAACGGAGAGGGAAGTGCAGGCGTACGTTCGCCTCGCCGAGGCGCTGCATGTGCCCTATGTGCGGATTATGGCCGCCGCGCCCGTGCCCATGCCCGTGGGTGACGTGGACGAGCAGTACGTATGCGAGCGCGCCATCGTATTGGGCCGTTATGCGGCCGAGCACGGCGTTACGCTGCTGATTGAGACCAACGGCGTCTGGTCGGACAGCGCCCGCTTGGCGAGACTGCTCAGCACGATCTCGATGGACTCCGTGGCGGCGCTGTGGGACGTGCACCATCCCTACCGCTTTATGGGCGAAAAGCCCGCGGACACCTACCGCAACCTGCGCCCGTGGCTGCGCCATACGCACCTCAAGGACAGCGTCGCAACCTCGGACGGCTTCCATTACACGCTGCCCGGCTTTGGGGATATCCCTTTGGCCGAGATTATCAATGTACTCAAGGAAGGCGGGTATGACGGCTTCTACTCGCTGGAATGGGTCAAGCGCTGGGACGTCACGCTGGAGGAGCCGGGCATTGTGTTCGCGCACTACGCCAACTTCATCCGCACGCTGTAAGCAATACAATAGGCCCCGGAGCGTTTCGCTCCGGGGCCTTGCCGTTGTGCTGTTACCAAGTTGCCTTGGAGGCCTCGGTCACACATTTCTGATGATCCTCGTCCACGCGCTTGGTACCGTGCGTCTTGCTGTTCTTAAAGTGGATGCAGAAGTGGCCGTCAAAGCCGTTGTCGATGGTGGAGGTTCCGTGAGGCATGCCGTTCATGGAAGCCGCGTACACATGCCCGTTGTACAAAATAAGAATCGGGCGGCGGTTCCAGCTCCACGAGCCGCCGTAGATGGATTTCATGGTGGCGGTCGCGTCGCTGTTGCGAGGCTCGGCGTCCAAGTGGTTCACGCCGGACCAGCGCACAGCCTCGAATGTTTTTCCGGTGCGCACATCCTTGATGGTAAACCGCGCTCCCTTGGGGATGGCGCTTGAGCCGCCGCCGGTAAACCAATCCAGCACCTCCGTTGTGTAGGTCTTGGTGGAGGAAGAGGACGACGAGCTGGACGAGCCGGAGGACGCGCTGGATGAGCTGGACGAGGCGGAATCGCCCGTGTTAAACAGGATGCGAATGGTGCCGGCTCCGGCTACGCCGTCCTGCGTCAGGCCGCGGTTGCGCTGGAAGCGCTTCACGGCGGACAGCGTGCCCGCGCCAAAGCTGCCGTCGATGGTGCCGGAATAGTAGCCCAGAAGCGTAAGCGCCTGCTGGAGCTTGACCACGTCCGCGCCGCTGTCGCCCTCGCTGCACTTGCTGGGGGCCGTGCCAATATCGGAGATCGAGTCGATCCCGCTCATGCTGTACTTGCTGCTGCTAGCGCTGCTGGCGCTGCTGGTTGAGCTGCTGCTCGCGGTGGCTGCCGTATCGCTGTCCCGCAGGTCCGGGCCCACGGAGCCAAAGATGGCTTTCACCGTGGCGGGGCCGGCAACGCCGTCAGCCTCCAGCTTTTTGGACATTTGGTATGCCTTTACAGCCTCGGATGTGATATCGCCATAATCGCCGTCCACCTTGCCGTTAAAGAAGCCGAGAATGGTCAGCGCCTTTTGCAGCTTGACGACATACTCGCCGCTGTTGCCCACGCGCATCGGGCCGGGAGCGTCGCCAAGCGCGGCGATCTGGTCCTTGGCGCTGCCGGACGACGAGGATGAGGACGAAGACGACGAGGACGACGACGAGGAGCCGCCGACCTTTACATATTTTTTCATAAGATAGCCGGTAAACTGGCCGTATTGCACGCGGTACCACGAGCCGGAGGTGCTCAGGATCTGCACCTCCTCGCCCTCAGGCAGCGTTTGCAGGGCTTTGCTCTCCACATCGGCGGATTTGCGCAGGATGACCTTCACGGTCACAACGCCCATTTTCTCCGCAACGGCTGAGAGAGACGACAAAAGCATAACAACGGCGAGCAGCGCGCAGCCGACTCGACGAATATGCCGGATAAACTGAGAAGCTCCGTCGGTCATTACAATTCCTCCTGACTAAGAGCAAAATGATCTCCGTTCATAATATATTACAAAATTATTAAGATGTCAATGTGTTTTCAAAATGTTACAAAAATATTTACGCGAATCGGCGAGCATTTGTCATACTTCGCGCTTGACGCGGAGGCAACTTCTGGATAAACTATCAATTGGAAAGCACAGCCGTCTGTTTCTCAGGCCATCAAAATGCTTGGAGGTCGTATTTCATATGGATCAACTCAATGGTACCGTTACGCTGGCTTATTTGGACGAGGATAACAAGCAGCGTATCTTTTTTCGCGTGGTACCGCTTTGCACGCGCGATGGATATTTGTTTGCCGACGCGCAGACGCGTTATCCCGATCAGGGGAGCCTGCGCGTGGTGCCGGATAAGCGGGAGCAAAGCACCTTTAAGGAGCGGATGCGCGGCATCGGCACGCTGTGCGCAATTTGTCTGGGCGGCGACGCCAAGGAGATCAGCAAAGTACGGCAAAACAAGAACTATCAGCCGCAGCAGGGCGAGTATAACCAGTTTGCAATCTACTCCGATGTGGTTTGCGGCTTTGAGCCGGACGCGCTGTTTGAGGTAATCGACGCGAGCAATACGGCTACGGCGCAGGCTCCGCTGACCGCGCAGGTGCTGCTGCTGTCCCAAAAGGTGCTGTACGGCCCGGTGGATCGGGAGCAGTTGGCCGACGCGGCGGTTGACGCCCTCAAGCCCTACGGAAACGACCATTATCTGCTGCAAACGATCAAGCTGCCGGACGGCACGCAGCATACGATGTACTGGAACCCGGACGCAACGCAAAACAAGCGGATCCGCAAGTCCAAGGCTGCCCGCTCCGCAAAGGAGGAGCCCGTCGGCGACGCCTGCACGGAGTCTGCCGCGCCCGCTGTGCCCGCGGAGGCTGCCGCGCCCCTGTCCGAGGCAGCGCCCGCGCCGTCGCCCAAGCCGCCGGAGAAGCATGACGAGCCTTGCGCAAGCGCCATCTCCGAGCCGAAAACCGAGACGCCGACTGCGAAGCCGACCGACGCGCCCAAAACGCCCGAAGCCCTTCCGCTCGGCAAGCCGCTGCAAATCTTGGATAGCAGCCTGACCTTCAGCGATCATTTGGAGCGCCTCAACCAGACGGTCTCCGCAGACGCAAACCGATTTGACGAGGAGACGCTCGCCCTTGAGGAAGAGCCTGCCGAGGCGGTCAAGTATTCGGGAACGCCGCTGGAGCGCGCAAGCGTGCGCGAACCTGTGATTGTCGGCCGCCCCAAGCCCCTCCATTACGTGGTGGAGCGGCAGATCAAAGCGGCGCAGCCTCAATCGGCTGCCGATCCGTCCGGCATGTCGGCCGAACAGGTGCTCCAAGCCCTGTTCAGCGTCTGGCGCGACCCGGAGACGCACGAGCAGATCCTGCGCGGGCTGTCGGACGACGAGGACTTCAGCTTTGCTTTCCTCAAAACGATGCAGACGAACGGACGGGAGCTGCGCATTCTGGCGGCAGCGCAGGCTCAGCTTGCGGACATCGAGGCGGAGCGCCTGAGCCTGCTGATGCAACTGGAACGCCTCCGGGACGACCGCCGTAAAATGGAAAAAGAAACGCTGCAATCCATCAGCGAGCAAAAAAAGACGCAGCTCAAGGAGCTTGAGACGGCCGTTTCCAACCTGCAAGCGCAAAAGGACAGCTTGGAGGCTGCTACCGTCGCGCTTTCCAACGCGACGCAAAAGGAAACCGAGGACTTTGTGCGCGCCAACACATGGCACGGCCAGCCCTATGGCGACGCGATCGCGCTGCTCATCCCGACGGTCGGCGTTCATCGTACCGTCGAGGAGCTGCTCGGCTTGCTGCGCACGGGCCTGACCGCCGTCGGCTTTGACATCAGCGAGGACGACGCGTATCAGCTGCTGATCCATTTTGCCTTGGCGGACGAGCTTTGCCTGTACGGCGATAACGAGCAGGACGCGCTGCGCTTCTGCAAGGCGTTTGTTCATTCGCTTGGTCTGGACAAGGTTTGCGCCTGCGCGCCCAAGGACAGTCAGGTGCGCGTGGTGGACGCTTTGGCCGAGAACGCCTGCCGTACGCCGATCGTGCTGATTACGCAGCTCTCCGCGCGCGGGCAGCGTTCCGTCGGCATGAAAACGCTGATGTACGCCACCGTGGCGGAGTACTTATCCGGTGCGGCACCGGAATGCCCGGCCTGCCCGAAGATGCGAATCCCGCCGCTGGCGAACGCGCTCCCGGATAACGGAACCGCCGCGACCGTCATGCCTGCGATCTCCATGGAATCGCTGGACGAGCTGCAAAAGATCGTAGCGCCTCTGCTGGATGAGCAGGAAAGCTGGTTTGAGGAGCTAAAGCACCAGCTTGCCGACAGCGATCTGGAGATATCCGATACGACCCTGCGCGATATGCGCAGCTTTGTCAGCGCTGCGTCGCAAAAGCTGCGCGGCGGGTTTATCAGCGCTGCGGACGCGGCGGTGTGCCACTGGGTGATCCCGCTGGTGCAGCGCCGCGGCTGCGCGGAGCGCACCGGCACGATGATGGCTTACCTGCCGCGCGCGCTGGCCATGCTGGGTGTGCGATAACAATCAACCAAAAAACCGACCCCGATGATGAATCGAAGGGTCGGTTTTTTGATTGCTCGCAAGCGTCACGGCACGGCCGACATGGCCTGCGTGAGCACGCTCATCGCCGTGGCAATATCCGCGGAGGACGGGCTGCCGCCGTTGATGATCCCTTGCAGCGTGCCAATGGCGGCGGATATGTTCTGGTATTCGGCCGAGGCGGGATCAAGGCCTGCCAGCTTGCCCTGCGCCGTTTGAATCAGCAGATTTGCGTCCGGAATCAGCGTGTTGTTGACCAGCGGATCGTTGGAGGTCGCTTCGCCCGCCGAGGTATGGAGCGTGCAGGTGTAGCCGCCGCCCGTCAGCGCCGACGCGTTGATATCGCCGGAGCCGCGATAGGTGGCAAAGCTGCCCAGATACTGCGCGAGCACGTTGGAGTACTTGCTGTCGATAAATTTATACAGCGGATGCCCGGACGGAATGACAATAACGCCCTTGCTCTGCTGATAAGCGGCTGGACAATAGGGCCCGGCCAGCATGCCGGAGGCTGTGCAGACGGTCAGCGTCTTGTGCATCTGGCACTGTACGGTTGGCTCTGTGCCGGAGATCCAGTAGTCTGTCACCGTTCCGTAGCCCATGGTATCGTGATAGCACGCGTCGGTGGCAAGCTGGCCGCTGACGGCGCAGGTCGTCACCTTCACGAGACCGAGCGACTCCGGCGAGCTTTCGATGATATCGCGGTCAGCCAGCCCTTTTGCGGTGTGGATTTTCTTCATGTAGCTCTGCCAAAGCGGCGCGGCGGAGCCGCCGCCGGTCGCCTTGGAGGAGAGCGGCTTGTAGTTGTCATGCCCGATCCACACCGAGGATACATACCACCCGCTCATGCCGCAAAAGAAAACGCCGCGCTGGTCGCTGTTGGTACCCGTTTTTCCGGCGATGGTCTGTCCGGATATCTTTGCCGAGGTTCCCGTTCCGCCGGAGACCACGCCCTTGAGCATATCGACCATAAGCCACGCCGTGGCCGGACGGAACACCTGCCTGCGATCCTGCTGCAAATGGCTGTCATAGACCACGTTGCCGCTGCTGTCCGAAATGCCGATAAAGGATATCGGCTCCTGATACACGCCGCTGTTGGCCAGCACGCCGAACGCCACGGCCATTTCAACGGGCGAAATGCCGCTGGAGCCCAGCGTTACGCCAAACGGCGTCGCGTCGATATGATCGCGGGATACGCCCATGCGCTGCAAAAAATCGACAGAGCGATCCACGCCCACCATGGTCATCATCACCTGCGCGGCGGCCACGTTATGGCTGCGCTTGAGCGCCTCGCGCAGGGTTTCGGGCCCGACATACCCGCCGCCGCCGTAATTCTTGGGAAAGCTGTCCTGCAAATCGGAGTCCAGCCAACCGCTGATGGGCAAAGGCATGTTGTACACTACGCTGGCGGGCGACGCGCCCAGCTCGATGGCGGGAGCGTACACGGCGATCGGCTTAATGGAGGAGCCGACCGGCATCTGCATATCGGTGGCGCGGTTGAGCGTCTTGCGCTGCGTCGGGCGCGTGCGTCCGCCCACAATGGCCTTTAGCTCGCCCGTGCGGTAATCCAGCACCACGGCGGCCGCCTGCGGCTGGATGATCTCGGTATAGCTGCCGTCCGCGTTGCGCGCCATGTACACCTTATCGCTGGGGTCTCGCAGCGCGGGATAGCTCGTCCAGTTTTCGAGGGTATCCTCCACGATGGTCTGTATCTCCGGGTCGATGGCCAGCGTGACGTGGTAGCCGCCGGTGCGAAGCTGGTTTTCCATCTTAGCGCGGTTTTCGGATGTGTCCTCCAGCCCCTCCAGCTCCAAGAACTTGTCCACGATCTCGCGCACGGCATACTCCACGTAGTGGGCATAGGGATACATGCCCTCGCCCTCGGTGGAGGAGCTTTCCAGCACGTGGGCGGAGGCTTGAACCATCGCCGCGTCGTATTCCTCTTGCGTAATAAACTGGTTTTCCAGCATGCAGCGCAGCACGTAGTCCGTGCGGTCGTTGGTGAGGGCGGCATAGTCGGTCTCCTCGGACGAACGCATATAGAAATTTCTGCGCGGATTATAGTAGTAGGGATTGTTGGTCATACCCGCCAGCATGGCGCACTCCCGCAGCGTCAGGTCGGATACGCTCTTGCCAAAGTAGCCCTCCGCGGCGACCTGTACGCCGTAGTAGTTTTCGCCCAAATAGATGGTGTTCAGGTAGCACTCCAATATTTGATCCTTGGTATAGACGGTTTCCAGCTGCATGGCCAAAAAGGCCTCTTGTATTTTGCGCTTATAGCTCTGCTCATTGCTGAGCACCGTGTTTTTGATAAGCTGCTGGGTGATGGTGGAGCCGCCTTGGTTGGCGTTGGAAATAAAATTTTTGACAAAGGAGCCGATGATGCGCTTTATGTCAACGCCGTTGTGCGAGTAGAAGCGGGCGTCCTCAACGGCCACAAAGGCGTTGCGCAGGTTCATGGGCATGAGCGCGATATTGATCATCACGCGGTTTTCGGTTCCCTTGTAATCGGTGATGACGTTGCCCTCGGAATCGTACAGGAAGGACGTCTTGTCCTGATCGTCGAGCATGGCGAGGTCAAGCGTCGGGGCGGTCTCCACATAGCCCTTTGCGATGCCGACAATCGCGCCGCCTACGGCAAGTCCGCCCAGCACGATGCACAGCGCGAGAATACGCACCGCGTTGACCAGTATGGATAGGATAAAGTTCGGCTTGCCAAGGCGCGGCTTAAATATGGTGTGCTTCTTGGGCGGGCGGAGATCGTTCCCGTCGTCGTAGGGCGTTTGATAGGAGGGGTCGTCCAAATAGGAGCCGGGGTCCTCGACGGGCTCCTGAGGCTGCTCCCAGTCCTGCGGCTCAACCGGGTAATCGTCGCCCGGACGCGCTGAGGGCTGACGGGTCGGCGGCTGATACAAGGGCAAGACCTCCGTTCGGGTATAAACTCGGCCACACGGCCTGATGACGCATTATTATAACACAGCGGGCGGTTTTTTCATAGCGGCGAAGCATATGGTTTACAATCCGGCGCAACGGCTGGACACAAAAACAACGAGGGAGGCGACCGAATGCCTGCAATCCGATCCAACCGCCGCGGCAGGGCGCTCCGTCGCGCGCTGCTGGCGATTCTCGCGTTGGCTTTGCTGTCGCTGATTCTTACGCGCAACCTGTCGCAGACGCTGCTGGAGCTGGCCTGCGCGCGGGCGTACTCTACCGCCGTTAGAACCGTCAACCAAGCGGTTTTTGATACGTTTCGGGAGGGCGTGGCATACGAGGATCTGATCACCGTCACACGGAACGAGCAAGGCAGCGTGACCATGCTCCAAGCCAACGCCACGCGCATGAACGAGCTTGCCACGCGCACGGCCCTCAATGCGCAGGCAAGCCTCAACTCGGAGGCAAACCGTCAGGTTCGCATCCCGATAGGCTCCGCGCTGGGCGTAGGGTTCTTGGCGGGCGCCGGGCCGCAACTCACGGTGCAGGTTCTTCCCGTCGGCGCGGTCGCCACGGAGTTTCATACGGAGTTTGAGGCGGCGGGCATCAACCAAACGCGGCATATGATCTCGCTGCATATCCAAACAACGGTGCAGCTCGTTTTGCCGACGGGCACGCAGCGCGTCAGCGTGGTGACGGACGTGCCCATCGCCGAGAGCATCATCGTTGGGCTGGTGCCGGATTCCTTTGTGGATGTAAACAATCAGGACGATATGCTCAACCTGCTGCCGTAGCAAGCGAACAAAATCGATGCTTTGATTCGTTGAATATAGGGGTAAATCCTCACGGCGGCTTGACACTACCTGCCGAATGCTCTACAATACCAAGAGGTAGCTGTTAGAATTGGCTGTCCCGTATATTTGGATTCATGACGGTTACGCTAACGAATGGTGGTTTGCAGCGGATTTGCCCGGCCGCAAGGCCGAAGGGAGGTAGGGCGCTCCTGTCGCCCGCGCGAAACATGAAACGAAAGTTATTTATCGCATTGCTCCTTGGCGTGGCGCTGCTGCTCGTATCGGCAGCAGCCCTTGCCGCGGATGATCTGATCACCGGCGAAATGGAAATATCGCCGAATCAGGTGACGGGGCTGCAAACGATCGACGTTACCATTAAAATATCCAATACCAGCAGCGACGCAACGCCGATTGCGGTTGTGCTCAACGATCCCACCAGCAACCCGGTAGCCGATTTTGGCACGGGCGGCGAGGTTCAGCTTGCGGGTGGAGAGAGCAAAACATGGCAGGGCAAGTGGGACGTGCAGCAAACGCAGCTGAACACAGGCTATGTGTACTACTATGTGGTCTATACCGCGCCCGGCGAGACCAAGGAGCAGCGCCGCGCGCTGCGCGCCTCCATTACGAAGGTGACGTCCGTATCCGACGCGGAGGTAAAGCGCACCATCAGCCCCAGCGCCGCGCGCGAGGGCCAGAAGGTGACCATCAAGTATGATATCGTGAACACCGGCACCGTCGCCATGCAGAGCATCACCATTCAAGAAAACAGCTCCATCTCCAAAAAGCAGCAAACGATTGATTCCATCGCGCCCGGCGCGCAGGCCGAGGTCAAGTTTGAGGTCACCATGGGCACCAAGGATTTGACCAGCTCCGCCACCGTTACCTACAAAACAGAGGGCAGCTCCAAGACCCAAACGCAGGAGATCGAGGCGGCCACCATCACCTACGGCGAGCCGAAGCTGAGCGTAAAGCTGACCGCCAGCGCCAAGGGTGTGGAGGCAAACGGAAAGGTCACCCTGACGCTGGATATGACCAATAAAGGAAATATCGACTATACAGGCATCACCGTGACGGATCCCACGCTCGGCGAGGTGTTCAGCAATCAGCAGCTTGCTGCCGGTCAGTCCATTTCGCTTTCCAAAGAGGTCACGGTCACCGCAACCACGGAGTACCAGTTTACGGTAAACGCGGTGGATAACACGGGCACCGAGGTCTCACCCGCGACCGATCTTGTCAAGGTGACGGTTATCGATCCGAGCATGCAGGCGCACCTGACGGTTACCGTCACGCCCGACCGAACCGACGTATATGAGTCGCCGGGGCTCGTGCGGTTCTCCATCAAAATCGAAAACGACGGCCCGGTCGATGTGACCAATGTGGATGTAACCTACGGCTCGATGAAGCTCTACACCTTTGCGACGATCCCGATGGGCGAGACGCGATCGATGACGCGCGACGCGGCGCTTTCGCAAGCGGGGAAGTACCGCTTTACCGCGACCACGACAGACGAGGCGGGCATCACCACCTCCTTTGACAGCAACGATATCAACATCGCCTTTAACGTGCCCACGCCCGCGCCGGCTACGGCCACGCCGCCGCCCGTACCCACGGCGGTTCCCACCTTTCAGCCTTCCGTCATGCCCAGTATTACGGATCCGACGTTCAGCTCCGGGGCAAAGCTCGCCCGCAGCATTCTGCTTGCGCTCACCATCATCGGCGCGCTGCTCCTGCTGGGCGGCGTTGCGCTGAAGATTGTCGCCGCCAGCAAGCGCAAGGAACAGCAGCGCGCCTCCGATGCGGCTTACGATCATTTGGAGCGAGTGCGTCGCCGGGATTATCGTACGCCCGGAGAGCCGGACGAGGTAGAGGTCGCGCCGCTTGGCTCCACGCAGAACGACCCGGATAATTATGAGGGTGTGTCCCGCAAGACCGCGAAGGAGCTCAAAAAGGAAAGCGCTCAGGAGCAGGAACTGCCCCATATGAAATACGTCCGCAACGCGCTGGAGCTCAAGAGCGAGGCGGGCGGCGAAAGCACCCCGGCAAAGACCGAGCCGTTTGATCTCAATTCCGCGTCCTTTGCGGATATTTACCGCCACAACGCCCAGTCCGCCAAGAGCTATGCCGACGATTACGGCACCTCCTTCGAGGACGACGGCTATGGAACCGCGTCGCCGGATGAGACCGCGCAGCCCGCGGACGCGTATGGCGCAAACGACGGCTACGCTGATTATCAGCAAGCGGACGCGCAGTATCCCCAAGACGAAAGCTCCTATACTGAGCCGCAGAACGGCTACGCGCAGCAGCAGAATGACGGCTATCAGCCGTATGACGATCAGGGCCTTACGGGCGGGGACAGCCAGTACGGCGGTCAGCCCTACGATTCAACCGCCTACGACGATCAATCCTACGGGGAAGCGCCCGCCGATTGGAGCACGGACGCTTACACGGACGCCGCCAACGACGGCGGGGAAGGTGCGACGGCGGCGTATGATCCCAACGACGGCTGGGGCGAGGAAACCGTTGCAGCCGGGCCGATACCGGGCTGGGAGAACGAAGCAAGCGCCGATGCCTACGGCGATCAGGAAGGCTCCGGCGCCGAGCCGACCAATCCGAACACGCAGGAAACCAGCGGCCGCCATCGTCGCGCGCGCGGAGAATATCCCGCCAATACGGACGTGTAACATTTTGTTTTTGCAGCCGCGTTTGCCGCGGCTGCTTTTCTGTGCGAAATTTGACGGGCGCTTCGGGCTTGAAATCCGTCCCGCCAGCCTGTATAATATTGCTGAAAGGATGATTATCCGTATGTTCTCAGGATTTCCAGAGGAAACGGTCCGGTTTTTTCTAGACCTGCGCTTTCACAACGAGACAGCTTTTTTTCATGCGCATCAGGCGGAATACGAGCAGTACGTCAAAAAGCCGTTTTACGACTTTATCGATTCGCTTGCGCCGTCTGTGCAGCTTGTCGCGGACGATATGGAGGTTCGCCCCGTCAAGTGCCTTGCGCGGATTCATCGGGATACGCGCTTTACCAAGGACAAATCGCCGTATCGGGATCATTTGTGGCTGCTGTTCCGGCGCGCCGCGGAGCCGCGCGAGAATTGCGTTATGTACTGGTTTGAGCTTGGCCCGGACCATATAAATTGGGGGCTTGGCTTTTGGGGCGACAATCGCCCCGCCATGGAGACGCTCCGCCAGCGTATGCGCGAAAAGCCGCGCGAGGTGGAAAAGGTGCTCCGCCAGTGCAAGCTGCCGGATGCGGACGGCCTTGCCTTTGGGGGCGACCGCTTCACCCGGATGAAGTGCCCGCAGGAGGTGCCTCCGTCCCTGCAAGCACTCTACCCGCTCAAGTCGCTGTTTATCCAGCGCGTAAACGCATCGGTGCAGGACGCGTACAAGAGCGATATCACCGACCGCGTGGCAAAGGATATCCTGCGCTTGAAGCCCATGTATCTTTATCTCCGCAGCGCGTCCGAGGAGGGCGCGGCCCAAATGGACATTTGATAAAGGAGAGTTTATGAATTACCGTGCGTTAAAAAGCGGATCGGATCTTCGGGGCGTCGCCGTAGGCGACAACGCGACCCTGACGGCGGACGTTGCCAAAACGATGGGCCTGTGCTTTGCGATGTTTCTGGCGCAAAGCACGTCCCGAAAGCCGGAGGAGCTGACGCTTGCCGTAGGCCGCGACAGCCGCGTTTCCGGCCCGGCGCTGCTGGAGGCCGCCGCGCAGGGCATGGCGCTGGCAGGCGCGCATGTGCTGGACTATGGCTTGTGTACGACGCCCGCCATGTATATGAGCGTGCTCACAGAGGGCTTCCGGCCGGACGGCGCGGTGATGATTACCGCGAGCCATCATCCGTGGCAGCTCAACGGCATGAAGTTTTTTGGCAAAGAAGGAGGCTTGTCCTTTGAGGAGCTGGACGAGCTGCTTGCGTTGGCTACGGAGAATAGTAGGCCGCAGCGCGCGTGCCCTGTCGGCTCGATCGAGCAAAAGCCCTTCCTGCCCGCGTATCAGGAGCACCTGAAAAAGCTCATCGTGGAGGGCGTCAACCCGGAGGTCGCCATGCCGCTGCTGGGGCTTCATGTCGTCGTGGATGCGGGCAACGGAGCGGGCGGCTTCTATGCGGACATGCTGGAGTCCCTCGGCGCGTGGGTGGAGGGCAGTCAGTTTTTGGAGCCGGACGGCATGTTTCCCAACCATGTTCCCAATCCTGAAAACGCCGAGGCCATGGAGAGCGTGGCCAAGGCGGTGCTTCGGGTGGGCGCGGACGTCGGCGTGATTTTTGACGCGGACTGCGACCGCGCCGCCATCGTCGATCAAACGGGCAAGGAGATCAACCGCAATCGCCTGATCGCAATGATCAGCGCGATCTTGCTGGACGACGACCCCGGCGCGACCATCGTGACGGACTCGGTGACATCCTCCGGGCTCGCGGAGTTTATCCAAGAGTGGGGCGGCGTACACTACCGCTACAAGCGCGGCTATCGCAACGTGATCGACGAGGCGATTCGCCTCAACGCGGCGGGCATCGACTGCCCGTTGGCCATAGAAACCAGCGGTCACGCGGCGCTGCGCGACAATCACTTTTTGGACGACGGAATGTATTTGGTTACGCAGCTGCTCATCAAAGCGATGCAGCTCAAGCAGCAGGGCGAGACCCTCGGCAAGCTGCTCGACGGCCTCAAGGAGCCGGTGGAGAGCGTCGAACTGCGCCTCCCCGTTACAGATGAGGATTTTCACACGGCGGGACGGCTGGCCATCGAGCAGATGCTGGATATCGCTTCGGGCTTGCCGGGGTGGCACATCGCGCCCGATAACCGCGAGGGCGTGCGCATTTCCTTCGACTTGGAAAACGGCCTGAACAACGGCTGGTTCTTGCTGCGTCTCTCGGTGCATGACCCGGTCATGCCGCTGAATGTGGAGAGCGACGTGCCCGGCGGCGTCAAAGAGATCCTCACGGCGCTCTTGCAAGCGATGCAGGGCTTGCAGGGCGTGGATATCTCGCCCATCGGGCAGGCCATCGCGCGGCTGTAAGCGCCGGGAACCTCGGACGGCGCGGCTGAATGCCGTCCGAAAAACACGCAAAAAAGCGAAAACGGCTGTCGCATTGCTTGTGCGACAGCCGTATTCGTACATTGACCGACCCTTTTCCGCACCGACGAAAAGGCGCGTTGCCGATTTGCTTGCGGAATGTGCCGCAGCACGGGGACGCTAACCCGCATCCCGGCGAAAGGCAGCGCCTTCCGCGCCTCCGGGCCTTCGGTCGGGTGCGGTCACTTTTTCAGCCGACCCTGCGCCTTGAGCCACTCGACGGTATCCCGCAGTGTTTCCTCAAACGGGCGGGAGGTATATCCGAGCGCATCCGTGGCTTTTTGGTGCGTAAAATGCGCGTTGCTTTGCAGCGTATACAGCGAGTAAGAGGTAAACAGCGGCGTTTGACGCAGCAGCTTGTAGTAGCATTCGCAAAGCGGCGCGGTCAGCTTGACAAACCATAAGGGCAAAAAGTCTTTTACGCGCTTATGACCCGTAATTTGATGCAGCATCTCAAACAGCTCCGGAATGCTGACCAGATGCCCGGACAGGATGTAGCACTCGCAGGGCTTGCCCCGGTCGCAGCAGGCCAAGATGCCCTGTGCTACGTCGCGCACGTCCACAAAATCATACCCGCCTCGCACACCGGCCGTCAGGTGGCCCTTGTACCAATCGATCACCAGCTGTGTCAGGTGACCGTGACCGTAGTCGTAGGGCCCGCATATGCCGGACGGATGCACGACCGACGCGTCCAGCCCATTCCGCGCGGCGTCCAGCACATAGGCGGTCGCTTCGGACTTGGTTTTGGCATACAGACCGATGACATCGTCCGGGTTGAACCGGCTGATCTCCGAGATGGTCTGCCCGGACGGCAGCTCTGGAATCGCGTGTACGGAGCTGACATGCACCAGCTTGTCCACGTGATTATCCACGCACAGATCCACCACGTTTTTGGTGCCCTGCACGTTGACGTCGTATACGATCTGCTGGTATTTGCTGGCGATGCTGACAATGCCAGCGCAATGGATCACAATGACCCGCGCCCCCTCCGGCGCGGCAAAAAAGCCCTCCATGGAGGATGGGTCGCACACGTCGCCCACAAAAACCTCGGTGTCGGCAGGCAGCTGCGCCGCGTCGCGGTCGGCCTCCAGCACCAGCGCGCGCGTATGGCAGCCGTTTTGGGACAGCAGGTTCAAGACGGTATTCCCCAGATGCCCGGCCGCCCCGGTAACCAAATAAAGCTGATCCATCATACACCCACCCTTTCCAATAAAATCCCAACCCAAGTATAGCAGGCAGTTGTGAACAAACCATGTACGCAGTAATGACAGCTTGTAAACTGTGCGCGACAGCTTGACCGCGCGCTTGCATATCCTGCGACAATTTGTTATGATAATTCCATAGGGGAGGCGGGGAAGAATGTCGAAATACCAAGACGTGGCGGATGTCCTGCGCCGGGAGATCGCCGCGGGGCGTTACCCGCTGGAAACCGCTCTGCCTACCGAGGCGGAGCTGGGCCAGCGCTTTGCCGTGAGCCGCCAGACCATTCGACAAGCGATACTGGAGCTGGAGAACGACGGGCTGGTATACCGCCGTCAGGGCAGCGGGACCTATACGACGCATCGGCCCAGACGCAGGGTGGGGGAATGCACGGTCGGCGTGATCACAACGTACATCACGGACTATATTTTTCCCTCCATTGTGCGCGGCATTGAGAGCGCGCTGTCCGCCGCGGATTGCGTAATGACGCTGTCCGCTACCTACAACAGACCGGCGCAGGAGCGCGTTCTGCTGCAACGCGTGCTGCAGGCGCCCGTGGACGGCCTGATGATCGAGGGAACGCGCACCGCGCTGCCCAGCCCGAACCTTGATTTGTACGAGAAGCTGCGCGAGCGCAACATCCCCTTTGTTGTGCTCAACGGCTGTTACCCGGAGCTGAAGAACACGGTCAGCGTGACCATGAACGACAAGGCCGGGGGCCGCATGGCGGCGGAATACCTCATGGCGAACGGCTGTCGGAGCTTGGGCGGAATCTTCAAACGGGACGATATTCAGGGGCGGCGTCGCTGCGAGGGCTTTGTACAGGCGCTTGCCGAGCATCAGGTCGAGCTGACGGAGGACGCCCTGTGCTGGTTTGATACCGACAGCAAGCGTACCTTCTGGCGGGAGGCGGCTGCCCGCGCCGTTTTGCGGCGCGCCGGACGCGAGCTTGACGGCTTTGTGTGCTATAACGACGAGATCGCCATGGCCCTGCTGGACGAGCTTTCCGCGCTAGGCCTGCGCGTGCCGGAGGATGTGTCCGTCGTCAGCTTTGATAACAGCGCGTATAGCGCCGTTTGCCACCCCAAGCTGACCACGCTCAACCATGCCAAGGAGAGCTTCGGCCAGCAGGCGGCGGAGCTGCTGCTGGAGCTGATGCAGGGCAGACACGCGGCCAGCCGTGTGCTGGCATGGGATATGATCGAACGCGACAGCGTGAGGAAGGGATGATTTTTTTCATGCGTACAAAGGTGGTTTGCGTGATCCTCGCGGCGCTGCTGTGCTGCGCGCTGCCCGCGCTTGCCGAAGAGGCTGTCATTTGCTACGAGCAGCCCGCCGAGACGATCAATGGGCTGGAAATCCGTTTTCTGGATATTGGACTGGGCGACAGCTTCTTTATGACCTGCGGCGGCGAGACGATGCTCATCGACGGCGGAACAGAGCAGGAAGCGCCGCGCCTCAAGCAGTATTTCACCGATTTGGGGATCGACCATTTTACCTACATTGTCAACACGCACAGCCACGACGATCACATTGGCGGCCTGACCTACCTGCTCAAGAAGGGCTTTTCGGCCGACACGGTGATCAGCCCGTATCGAATTGCCAAGACCGAGGAGCATCACGCGCTGTTTGTCAAACAGGTGCGCAAGCTGAATATCGCCTACCGCACGGTGGCGGACGGCGATACGATGATGCTGGGCGACGCGGAGATCACGTTCTTCCGCGATACGGAGGCGAACGCGCTGCTCAACCGCAACGACAACTCGCTGGTCATGCTCGTGCGCTATGGCGACCGCACCGTGCTGCTGCTGGCCGATATCGGCGGGCGCGTGGAGCGGTATTTCGCCGAGAAGTATGGGGATCAGCTGCACGCGGATATCGTCAAATCCATGCACCACGGGATCAATCTTTTTGTGCGGGAGCTTGTGGACGCGGTGCAGCCCTCGCTCGTGGTCTGCACCAGCTCGGCCAAGCGCGTGCCGGAGTTTGTAAAGCAAATGGAGAAGTACGGCCTCAACGCCTTGTATGCCTCGGATGGAATTGTGTATGCCGTTACGGACGGCGCAAGCTGGTATGTATGGCAGGGCGGCCATATGAACAAGGAGTGATTTTGGGGAGCGCAATTCATGCGCTCCCCTTTGTTTGCATATGCTGGGTTGAGATCTTGTCAAGGGAGGGGGAGACCCGGTATGTCCGAGACCCAGCAAAGCAGCGCAGACATTCAGGTTCCGGCGGCGGAGGACTTTAACACCGTGGCGTTACAGGGCTCGATGCAGCAAATCCTATCCGAGAATCTGGGCAAGTACGTCAGCTGTGAATTCCTGATCGGCACCAGCAGCGTGGAGGTGCGAACGGGCTTTATCTATTCCGTTGGAATCAGCTTTATCGTGCTGTTTGATTATCTCAATGATATCTATGTGGTTTGCGATATCTTTGCGATCAAGTTTGTCACGTTTGTCAACCTAGACGCTTACCCGCAGGTGCGGGAGGGAACCGTGACCAACCAGCAGGTTGCACCCGGCCGAGGCAGCACGGACAGCGGCGCATCGCAAAGCGCGCCGTCGGACAGCGCTTCGTCATCGTCTGCCGCGCCAAGCAGCGGCGATAGCCCTATCGCCGCTACCGCCCGCGTGCCGATGGGGCAGGCGAGGCAAGCCGCGGCCATGCAGCCTGTCAACCGAACCCGTCAGGCGGCGTTCAACTACGCCAAGCGGAAAACCAGATAGATCGGGGCTTTCTCCTGCCGCGCGGGGGCAACGCCTTCTATTGTCCGGCTTGCAGCTTATCCAGAAATTCCGCTTCCGTCAGAACGGGGATTTGCAGCTCCTGCGCCTTGGTCAGCTTGCTGCCGGCGCTCTCTCCGGCAACGACGAAGCTCGTTTTCTTGCTCACGGAGGAAGCCGCTCGCCCGCCATGCTGCGCGATCAGCGATTCGGCCTCCTGCCTGGACAGCGTGTTCAGCGTGCCCGTAACGACGATTGTCTGCCCGGCCAGCAGGCTGGATACGGCGGCGCTCTCATGCACGGGTGCTACGCCGGCGGCCAGCAGGCGGTCGATCATCGCCCGGTTCTCCTGAAAAGAGAAGAACTCGGCCACACATCCGGCCACAACGTCGCCAATCTCCGGGATCCGGCACAGATCGTCTACCGTCGCGGCCTGTAACGCATCCAGCGTCTGATACCGCGCCGCAAGATCCCGCGCGGTTTTGCGCCCGATGTTGGGGATGCCGATTGCAAAGAGGAAGGCGTCAAAGGCACAGCTCTTGCTCTTTTCAAGCGCCGCAATCAGGTTTTCGGCGCGCTTCTGCTGGAAGCCGTCCAGCGGGAGCAGGTCGTTTGCGGTGAGCGTGTACAGGTCGGCGGGGTCGCGCACCCCAAGCTGGTCGTACAGCAGCTCCGCCGTTTTCTCGGAAAACGTGTCGATGTCCATTGCGTTGCGCCCCGCGAAATGCGCGATGCGCGCCACGGCCTGCGGCTTGCAGGTTTGGCGATTCATGCAAAAGAGATGCGCGCCGCGCTCAATCAGCGGCTGGCCGCAGGCAGGGCACAAAACGGGAGGAAGAATGGGCTTTTCGTCCTCCGTCGGCTCGCCGACGCGCCCCATGATCTCCGGAATCACATCGTTGGAGCGGCGAATCCACACGTCGCAGCCCAGCGCGACCCGCTTGCGCCGCACGTCGCCATAGTTGTTCAGGGTGGCGCGCTGCACCTGCACGCCGCCGATGTCCACGGGGCTCAAGTGCGCCAGCGGCGTGAGCTTCCCGGTACGGCCCAGCTCCCAAGTCACGTCCAGCAGCCGCGCGATGTTCTCCTCGGCGACAAATTTATAGGCGACGGCCCAGCGCGGGAACTTATCCGTAAAGCCGAATACGCGACGCGTATCAAAATCGCTGATCTTGACCACCGCGCCGTCGATCAGAAAATCAAGGGATTCCCGCGCCGCCTCAATCTCGTCAATGCGCTTCTCGGCGGAGGACTCGTCGGGCGCCAGCTCCATGTACGGGCTGACGGGGAAGCCGTTCTCGCGCAAAAAGTCAAGCATGCCCTCGTGCGTATGAAACGGCGGGGCCTCGATGGTGCCCACCTGATAAAAGAACGCATCCAGTCTGCGCGCTGCGGTCACGTTGGGGTCGAGGTTGCGCAGCGCGCCTGCGGCGGCGTTGCGCGCGTTTTTGAGCGGCTCGGCGGCGCGGCGGTTGTACTCATCCAGCACGGACAGACGCATGATGCACTCGCCCTGCACCTCCAGCAGACCGCGGTAGCGGATGCTCAGCGGTACGCTGCGGATGGTGCGCGCCTGCGGCAAGATGCCCTCGCCGACCTCGCCGTTGCCGCGCGTGGCGGCCTGCACAAGCTGTCCGTCCCGATAGGTCAGGTTGATGGTCAGCCCGTCCAGCTTATACTCCACCACATAGCGCAGGGGCGGCAAGCTCGCGTCCGCCTGCGCGTAGAGCTTCTCGCAGCGCTGGAACCACTGAGCCAGCGCCGCCTTGCTTTGTACCTTGTCCATGCTCCAAAGGCGCGTGATGTGCGTATGCTCGGCAAACCCGGTAAGAGGCGCGGCCCCGACGCGCACGGTGGGGGAATCCGGCAGGGTAAGCCCTGTCTGCTTTTCCAGTGCTGTCAGCTGATCGTACAGCGCGTCCCATTGCGCGTCCGAAAGGGGCGAATCGCCGCGCGTGTAATAAGCCACAGACGCGCTGTTCAGCTGCGCTACAAGAGAGCGCATGGTTTCCTCCGTGCGCGGGTCGGCCATATGGATTCCTCCTTCGGGGAGCTATTGATTTACTTTGACGATCGGAGCGATGGACAGCACAAACTCCTTCACGCCATAGGCCGCAAATGTAATGACAATGCGAGCGTCAGCGCCCGCGCCGCGAATCTCGACCACATTGCCCTCGCCAAACTTTTTGTGCATCACGCGGTCGCCGGGCGCAAACAACGTCGCGACCGCGCTTTGCGGTACGCTGGCGGCCAGCGACGGCGTAAAGCCCCTTTGCACGCCCGCAATCCCCAGCGCGTTCGCGCCCTTGCCAATGTGGTTGGTCACGATTTTGGGAACGCCAAATGTAACCGATTCGCTGGGCTGTGCGCGGGTGCTCCGGCGCGGCGCGGGCCTTGTGTAGGAGTCAATCGCGCCGGGGAAGCTCTCCTCGCGCTTGCTGATCCACTCGTCGTCAAGCAGACGCTTGGGGATCTCGGCCAAGAAGCGGCTGGGCGCGTTGTAGTTAAGCTGGTTGTACAGCATGCGCTGCGCGGCATAGCTGATAAACAGCTTGCGCATGGCGCGCGTAATGGCCACGTAGCACAGGCGGCGTTCTTCCTCAAGGCGCTTGTCGTCCTGCAGGCTGCGCCCGCTGGGAAAGATGCCCTCCTCCAAGCCCGCCACAAACACGATGGGAAACTCAAGGCCCTTGGCGCTGTGTACAGTCATGAGCGTTACGTAATGGGAGTCCTCGGCCGCCTGATCCAAATCGGAGATCAGCGCGACGGTCTCTAAGTAGTCGTCCAGCGTCGGCTCGTCCGCGGCCGCCTCGTATTCGGCGACAGCGCCCATGAACTCCTGCATGTTCTCGATGCGGGCCTTGCTCTCGTCGTTGTTTTCTTTTTCATACTGCGCAAGCAGGCCGGTTTTCTGAATCAGATGCTTTACAAAGTCTGTCACGCTCATGTCCTCGCGGGAGAGCACAAGCTCGTTCATCAGCTCGCCAAACTCGGTCACGCACTTGCGGGGACGGGCGGAGAGGGTATCGGGCACGTCCATCAGCGCGCTGTACAGGGGCATGCCGTGCTCCTGCGCGTAGCGCACCAGCTCCTGTATGGTGCTATCGCCAATGGATCGCTTGGGCTGGTTGATGATCCGGCGCAGGGACACATCGTCGCTGGGGTTCACAACACAGCGCAGATAAGCGACAATATCCTTGATTTCCTTGCGGTCGTAGAAGCGCAGGCCGCCGTAAATGCGGTAGGGAATCCCTGCGCGCATCAGCATTTCTTCCAGCACGCGGCTTTGAGCGTTGGTGCGGTACAGCACCGCCATGTCGCCGTAGCTTTCGCCCGCAAGGGTAAGCTGCTGCATGCGGTCGCAAATCCATGCGCTTTCCTCGCGCTCATCGCCTGCGCAGAACAGCTTGATGGGGTCGCCCTCGGCCTCCTCCGTCCACAGCGCCTTTTCCTTGCGGCCCTCGTTGTGCGCGATGACCTGATTGGCCGCATCCAGAATGTTGGCGGTGCTGCGGTAGTTCTGCTCCAGCTTTACAACGGTCGCCTCGGGGTAATCCTTCTCAAAATCCAGAATATTGCGCACGTCCGCGCCGCGCCAGCCGTAAATACTCTGGTCGTCGTCGCCCACGACGCACAGGTTGCGGCTTTTTTGCGTGAGCAGCTTGACCAGCGAATACTGGGCGAAGTTGGTGTCCTGATACTCGTCCACATGCACGTAACGGAAGCGCTCG